>NZ_BAABHG010000012.1:0-351637 GCF_039541975.1 Amycolatopsis samaneae | reverse complement strand
CGCAGAGTTTCGGTGGTTATAGCGTCGCGGGGAACGCCCGGTCCCATTCCGAACCCGGAAGCTAAGCCCGACAGCGCCGATGGTACTGCAACCGAAGGGTTGTGGGAGAGTAGGACACCGCCGAACATTACCTGAAGGAAAAGGGCCCTGCCCGGTCGAGAACCCCCTGGTTCTCCCGGGTAGGGCCCTTTCTCTGTTGCCCAACCACACGACGCGTCGGCACCGACCGAGCGTCGCAGCCCGTACAGGTACCGGACTGCCGCCTCCGCGGTTCCTCCCGAGGCTCCCACCGTTGCGCCGCGAACTCCACACACCCGCCGCGGCACGTGGGAAGAAATCTTGCCCCGGTCGAGAGCCCTCCCCCCCGCGCCCAGCCAAACCCCACGACAGCCTGCGGACAGGCACCGACCCCAGCCGTCCCCGCGATGAGAGCGAGGGACCTTTACTACCGTCCGGCGATAGCAAAGGTCCCTCGCTCCTGTTCGGGGTCGTCCGTAGGCTGGACTGGTGACTTCACCGCGCTTGCTGATCGTCCAGCCGTCGGAGTTCGACCCCGTGGGAGCGCTCGGGGACTGGCTCCTGGAGGCGGGCGCTGAGTTGGACGTTCGGATCCCCGGCCGCGAGGACCTGCCGGCCGACATCGAGGGTTACGGAGGGATTATCTGTCTGGGCGGCGAGATGGGTGCGCTCGACGATGCCGCGCATCCGTGGCTCGTGGATGTTCGGCGGTTGCTCGCTCGCGCCGCCTCCGCCCGGCTCCCGACGCTCGGGATCTGCCTGGGCGCCCAGCTGCTCGCTGTGGCGACAGGTGGCGCGATCGAGGTCGGTTCCGAGGGGCCGGAAGTCGGGCCCGCCCTGGTCACGAAGAAGGACGCCGCGTGGACGGATCCGCTCTTCGCCGAGCTGCCTCTGATCCAGGACGTCATGCAGTTTCACAACGACGTGATCACCCGGCTCCCCGCAGGTGCCGAGCTGCTGGCCTCCGCGCCGCGGTACCCGCACCAAGCGTTCCGATTCAACCGTTGTGTCTACGGTGTCCAGTTCCATATCGAGACCACTCCGGACATCGTGGCCCTGTGGGCTGCGGATGAACCCGAAATGGCGGAACTCACCCGACCGGGCGTGTTCGAGCGGGACGCGTTGATCGCATCGCACGCGGACATCGCCGAAACCTGGCGGCCGTTCGCGCACCGGTTCGTCCAGCTGGTCAAGGGCGAACTCGAGCCTGCTGCGGACAGTCAACGCACCTTGCCTCTGGCTTAACGGCGTAGGTCTCGAATACATACGGGCCGTTAACGGTTCACCCGACCGGTCAGGTACTTTGCGGGAGGTATCCCCACAGTGTTCGGAGGTCGGGGTGCAACCCTCGCTGCTGGTCGTGGTCGTAGTCGTCACGGCTCTCGTTTTCGATTTCACGAACGGCTTCCACGACACCGCGAACTCGATGGCGACGTCCATCGCGACAGGAGCACTGCGCCCACGCGTCGCCGTCGCCATCTCCGCGGTGCTGAACCTTGTCGGTGCCTTCCTCTCGGTGGAGGTCGCGAAGACGATCTCCAGCGGCCTCGTCGATGACACCAAGGTCGGCCCGGCCATCGTGTTCGGAGGTCTGATCGGCGCCATCGTCTGGAACCTGCTGACCTGGTTCGTCGGCCTGCCATCGAGTTCCTCGCATGCACTCTTCGGCGGACTGATCGGCGCCACCTGGGTGTCGGCGGGCTCGGACTCCGTCCACTTCGGCAAGATCGTCGACAAGGTGCTGCTTCCGGCCGCCGCGTCCCCCGTCATCGCCGGCTTGGTGGCGGCGGCCGTGACATACCTGGTTTACCGGTTCCTGGTCCGGCGCCGTCCGGCGAGCAAGGGATTCCGGATAGGACAGATCGTGTCCGCCTCTCTGGTCTCGCTGGCACACGGGACCAACGACGCACAGAAGACGATGGGCGTCATCACCTTGACCCTGGTCTCCGGAGGTCTGCTTCCCTCGGGCGCCGCTCCACCCGTATGGGTGATCATCAGCGCGGCCTGCGCGCTGGCGCTCGGCACCTACCTTGGTGGCTGGCGGATCACGCACACCCTCGGCAAAGGTCTCACCGATATCGAGGGCCCCCAGGGATTCGCCGCGCAAACCAGCTCGGCCCTGGTCATCCTGGTTTCCTCACGGCTTGGCTTCCCGCTCTCGACCACCCATGTCTGCTCCGGCGGCATCATCGGCTCCGGGGTCGGACGCCGCGAGGCACCGGTCCGCTGGCGGATGGCGGGACGCATGGTGATTGCCTGGCTGTTCACGCTGCCCGCCGCTGCGATCGTGGGAGCAATCGCGGGCAAAACCGCCTCGCTCGGCAGCGCGGGCACCATCGTGGTCGGCGTGGTCGGTATCGCGGTGGGCCTCGGGATCTACCTGCTGTCACGCCGTCGCCCCATCACCGCTCACAGCTTCCACGTCCCCGAACCCTCCGCTCCCGACGCCGAACCCCGCCAACTAGCCGCCTGAGGAGCAAGGGACCTTTGCTACCGCCCGGCGATAGCAAAGGTCCCTTGCTCCTCAGGGCTCGGGAGCGGCGGCTCGGCTACGGTAGGGCGCGATGGCAGACCGCGCTCGACTGACCGCATCCGCGGCGAGGTACGGCTTCACCGACAGCCGGGCCGAGGAGCAGCTTCGTGCTGCCGGCTGGTGGGACACGGCCGGGCCGAGCGCGGCGGCGTCCGACGTGTTGTCCGCATTGTCCCGCGCGGCGGATCCGGATCTGGCCCTCCGTGGTCTCGACAGGATCCGTGAGGCGGACGGGGCGGGTTGGACGGAGCTTGACGAAGCACTCCGCGAAAACCGGACCTTCCGGGGCCGTCTGCTGGGTGTGCTCGGTACGTCCAGCGCGCTTGTCGACTTCCTCGCCGCCAACCCGCCGAGCTGGCACTCACTCACCGGCAAGAACTGCACCGACCCGGCCTGCTACGCCGAGTTGCTGATGAAGCAACTGCGCCGTCCCGACGGCACCCTGATCACCGGGAACGAGGCCGAGCAGGTTCTTCGCTTCGCCTATCGCGAACTGATCCTCGGCATCGCTGCGGCGGACCTCGGCCACCTCGTCGAGCCGGGCCTGGAACATCCGCACTACGTGGAGGTCGCGAGCCAGCTGACGCAGCTGGCCGAAGCCGCTTTGATCGTCGGTCTGGCGGTGGCGGAAGCAGAAGTCGGTGCGAAAGCGGATGACACACTCGCGGTCATCGCGATGGGTAAATGCGGCGGCCGTGAACTCAACTACGTCAGTGACGTCGACGTCATCTTCGTCGGCGGTGCCGACCTCGCTGTCAGCACCCGCCTGGCCAGCACGATGATGCGCGTCGTCGGCAACGCCTGCTTCGAAGTCGATGCGGCGCTGCGGCCCGAAGGCAAGTCGGGCGCGTTGGTCCGGACACTCGACGGTCATGCCGGCTACTACAAGAAGTGGGCCAAGACCTGGGAGTTTCAGGCGTTGCTCAAGGCACGGCCGGTCGCGGGCGACGCCGAGCTGGGACGGCAGTACAGCGAGATGGTCGCACCCCTCGTGTGGTCGGCCGCCGATCGGGACAACTTCGTCGCCGAGGTGCAGCAGATGCGCCGCAGGGTCGAGGGCCACGTCCCGTCGGAGCATGCCGAGCGCGAGCTCAAACTCGGTCGCGGCGGCCTGCGTGACGTCGAATTCGCGGTACAGCTGCTCCAGCTCGTCCACGGCCGGATCGATCCGGACCTGCGTTCACCGTCCACTATGGATGCGTTGGCCGCGTTGGGAGAGGGCGGCTACGTCGGGCGCCAGGACTCCGCCGAGCTCGGCGCCTCCTACGAGTTCCTGAGGACCGTCGAGCATCGGCTGCAACTGCGCCGCCTGCGGCGAACCCATTTGTTCCCGGAAGCGTCGGATCTTGATGAGCTACGGATCCTGGCGCGTGCGATCGGAGTGCGCCCCGCGGGCGGCAAGAGCTCCGGTGAGGTGCTGCTCGCCGAGTTCCGGCGACATGGCCAGGGCATCCGCAAGCTGCACGAGAAGCTGTTCTACCGGCCGCTGCTGCAGTCGGTGGCGAACGTGCCGACCGAGGCTCTGCGGCTCACCACCAAGCAGGCTGCCAGCCGTCTGGCCGCGCTCGGCTATGCGGCGCCGGACGGCGCGCTTCACCACATCAAGGCACTGACCGCGGGTGTCTCCCGGCGAGCCGCGATCCAGAACGCCTTGCTTCCCGTGCTGCTCGACCTGCTGGCGGACACGCCCGACCCCGATCGGGGGCTGCTGTCCTACCGCAAGGTGTCCGAGGCCCTCGAGGACACACCCTGGTACCTGCGCGTCCTGCGGGACGAGGGCGCAGTGGTCGAGCGCTTGGCCTTCTTGCTCGGCACTTCGCGGCTCGTGCCGGACCTGCTCGCGCGGGCGCCTGAGGTGTTGCAGTTGTTGGGCGACCCGGCTCGGCTCACCGGCCGCACTCCCGCCGAAGTCGCGACGTCGTTGCGAGCCGCCGTGCGCCGGCAGCCCGGGCTGAACGCCTCGGTGGCGGCAGCGAGGTCGTTGCGGCGTCACGAGATGCTGCGGGTCGCCTGTGCCGATCTTCTCGGGCTACTCGACGTCCAGCGGGTGTGTGAGGCGCTGTCCAGTGTGTGGGTGGCGGTGCTGCAAGGAGCGTTGGCGACGGCGAACCGCCAACGGCAGGCCGAGCTCGGCCGCACGCCCGCCGCGATCGCGGTGATCGGTATGGGACGTCTCGGGGGTGCTGAACTCGGCTACGGTTCCGACGCCGACGTCCTGTTCGTGTGCGAACCGACCGAAGGTGTATCCGATGCGGACGCGGTGCGTTTCGCCTCGTCCGTCGCGGAGACGGTACGGAAGATGTTGGGCGCGCCGAGCCTGGATCCGGCATTGGTGGTGGACGCCGACCTGCGTCCCGAGGGGCGCAGCGGACCGTTGGTGCGGACGCTGGAGTCCTATCGGGCGTACTACGCGCGCTGGGGTGAGGTGTGGGAGGCACAGGCCCTGCTGCGTGCTCGATTCATCGCGGGGGACGCCGATCTCGGCGAGCGCTTCGTCGCGATGCTCGACCCCGTTCGTTACCCGGACGGCGGACTGGATGCCGCTCGTGTACGGGAAATCCGGCGGATCAAGGCACGCGTGGAGACGGAGCGGATGCCGAAGGGTGCTGATCCGACCCGGCACACGAAGCTCGGCCGGGGCGGCCTGGCGGATGTCGAATGGACGGTGCAGCTCTTCCAGCTTCGGCACGCGCACGAGGTCGACGCCTTGCGGACCACATCCACTCTCGAAGCGCTCGCCGCACTCGAAACAGCTGGCTTCGTCGCCGTGGCGGAGGTCGAATCCCTGACCGAGGCGTGGCTGCTCGCGACCCGGGTCCGGAACGCGGGAATGCTGGTCCGGGGCAAGGCCGTCGACGAGATCCCCAGCTCCGGACGCGACCTGACCGCCGTGGCGAGAGTCCTCGGCTACGCCTCCGATGACGACCCCGGCGAGTTCCTGGATACCTACCGACGCATCACCCGCCGCGCCCACACCGTCGTCGAGCGCCTGTTCTACGAAAGCTGACCCTCACCTTCGAGGGAAGCAAGGGACCTTTGCTATCGCCGCGCGGCAGCAAAGGTCCCTTGCTTCCTCTGCGCGAGGTCGGGACGCGACGCTTACAGTGGGCGGGTGACTGAGCGCGAACCATTCCGGACCCGGGTGAAGGTCCGCCACTACGAGCTGGACACTCTGGGCCACCTCAACCACGCCGTCTACCACTCATATGCCGAGGTGGCCCGGCTGGAGCTGATGGAGCTGGCCGGAGGGCTCTCGGGAGGGTTGCACGAGGAGAAGCTCGCATCGGTCATGCTTGAGACGCACGTCGTCTTTCGCCGCGAGCTGCGGGCGGGAGATGTGGTTGACGTCACTTGCGATACCACGTTCGGGAGCGGCAAGACATTCCACATGAACTCGAGCATCGTCAAGCTTGATGGGACCTTGGCCGCCGAGATCACCTGCACCCTGGGGCTGATGGATCTTGAGCGCCGCAAGCTCGTCGATGATCCGCGTGGGCGTTTCGAGCGTGCCGGTGTCGATATCAAGGTGTTGTCGACCGCCGACTGAAACGCCTGCTGGGCAACAAAAACGCCGGTGGCGAGGGCGTTACCGCTCCCCGCCACCGGCGTGGCTGTTGGTGCTACCGCTTGATCACACGTCGTAGTACAGCGAGAACTCGTACGGGTGCGGACGCAGCCGCAGCGGGTCGATCTCCTGCTCGCGCTTGTAGGAGATCCAGGTCTCGATCACATCGGGGGTGAACACGCCGCCTTCGAGCAGGTAGTCGTGGTCGCCTTCCAGCGTGTCGAGCACCGTGCCGAGGTCTCCCGGAACGAGCTTGACGTCCTTGGCCTCCTCCGGCGGAAGCTCGTAGAGGTCCTTGTCGATCGGCTCCGGCGGCTCGATCTTGTTCTTGATGCCGTCGAGGCCAGCCATCATCATCGCCGAGAACGCGAGGTACGGGTTGCCAGACGAGTCCGGGCAGCGGAACTCGGCGCGCTTCGCCTTCGGGTTGTTGCCCGTGATCGGGATACGCACGCAGGCGGAGCGGTTGCGCTGCGAGTAGACCAGCGAAACCGGCGCTTCGAAGCCCGGCACCAGGCGGTGGTAGGAGTTCACCGTCGGGTTCGTGAAGGCCAGCAGGCTCGGTGCGTGCTTGAGCAGGCCGCCGATGTAGTGGCGCGCGGTGTCCGACAGGCCGGCGTAGCCCGACTCGTCGTGGAACAGCGGCTGGCCGTCCTTCCACAGCGACTGGTGGCAGTGCATGCCCGAGCCGTTGTCGCCCGCGAGCGGCTTCGGCATGAACGTCGCGGTCTTGCCCGCCGCGAACACCGTGTTCTTCACGATGTACTTGAACAGCTGCAGGTCGTCCGCGGCGTGCAGCAGCGTGTTGAACTTGTAGTTGATCTCGGTCTGGCCGGCGGTGCCCACCTCGTGGTGCGCGCGCTCGATCTCGAAACCGATGTTCGTCAGGTTGCGGACGATGTCGTCGCGCAGGTCGGCGAAGTGGTCGACCGGCGGCACCGGGAAGTAGCCGCCCTTGAACTTCGTCTTGTAGCCCTGGTTGCCACCCACCTCGTCGGCGCCGGTGTTCCACCAGCCCTCGACCGAGTCGATCTCGTGGAAGGAGGCGTGCTCGGCCGAGTCGAAGCGGATCGAGTCGAAGATGTAGAACTCGGCTTCGGGGCCGAAGTACACGTTGTCGGCGACGCCGTACTCGGCGATGTACTGCTCGGCCTTGCGCGCGATGTTGCGCGGGTCACGGCTGTACGCCTCGCGGGTGAACGGATCGTGCACGAAGAAGTTGAGCGCCAGCGTCTTGGCCTTGCGGAACGGGTCGATCCGCGCGGTCGCCGCGTCCGGCAGCAGCAGCATGTCGGACTCGTGGATGGACTGGAAGCCGCGCACCGAGGAGCCGTCGAACGCGAGACCCTCTTCGAAGGCCTCTTCGGTGAAGGCCTTCGCGGGGACCGTGAAGTGCTGCATCACGCCGGGCAGGTCGCAGAACTGGACGTCGATGACCTCGACGCCCTCATCGGCGATGAGGCGCTGGATGTCGTCTGGAGTAGTGGGCACCCTCGGTGACTCCTTCTTGTTCGAGCTCGTACGGCAGTGCTCTCTTCGGCTCACGCTAAGAGCGCGGTGTTGCCCGACCGTCACCCGTATGTTTCGCCGGTGTTAACGGGTCGGTGCATACCGGGTAGTCGACCAGGGCGAATGCGACCTGCGCCACCGGCATACCCTGGATGGGTGGCGAGATGGACCGGCGAATGGCTGCCCGGCACCGGCGACGGTGCCGCGGCGGGGGACCAACATGCTCCGCGCTGGCGTGGCGAGTCTTTCGGCCTGCCCCAAGACGGGGTCGGTTCGGTGGCCGGTGGTGGGGCGAGACTGCTGGGGCTCGTCATCGACCTGGTTCTAGCGGCGCTGGTCACGGCTATGTTCGTCCGGCCGAACCTGCAGGATCCGGCCATGATGCAGACGTTCAACCAGTGGTCGGTCGTCGTCTGGGCGATCATCACAGTCGTTTCGGCCGCATTCTTCGGCTTCACCCCCGGGATGGGCGCAGTCGGGATCCGTGTCGCCCGCCTCGACGGCGCGTCGATGGTGGGCCTGTGGAGAGCAGTCGTGCGCACGGCGCTCACTTTTGTGATCATCCCTGCGGCGGTGCGAAACGCCGACGGCCGCAGCTGGCTCGATCGCTTGACCGGAACCGTAGTCATCCGTATGCGCTGAGCTCGTGAGGGGAAGCAAGGGACCTTTGCTTCCCCTCACGCGCTGTGCCCGACCGCAGACGTCAGGCGGCCGCACTGGGGCTGCGGGCGGAAATGTGTGGCGGTGGCCGTTGTGCCGCGCGCTGGTATGCCACGCGAAGGTCCCGGATCGCGGACAGTGGCTGGTCGCGCAGCGTGGACGGGCGAAGGCGTACCAGGATGAGCCTATCGGTGACTGGGTGGATGTCCTTGCGTTCACTCGCGGGGTCGGCGTTGAGGTCGTCGATGTCGATCTGTACCGCCAGACCGACGTTCGGCCACCACGCTTCGACGTTGCCGAGGACACCACCGGACTCGTCCTCCAGCACGACGTGCCAAATCGGCTGGGGAAGGCCGCTCTTCTCAAGGACGTCGCGGAGCCATCGTTCGGCTGCGTCGTGGACACCAGCGCTGATCTCCTGGACGACGAGCCGGGGGAGTGCCGAACCGATGGTGCTGGCCTGCGTCAGCTCCTTGCGGAGCTCGAGCGGATCACAAAGCCCGCGGTAGACCGCGTCGGCGATCATCGCGCGCACGCTGGCCAGTTTGTCCATGCGCCTGGCCGCGTCGATCAATGCCCTCGCCAGTGGAGCGACCGGTAACCCGCCGACATCGACCGGGGCGGGGAGGTGGATCGTCCGTTCGGTGATCGCGAATCCCCAGGTCGCGACTTTGCTCTCGTGCGGAATCAGCGTGTGAACCCGCGGTTCGGCAGGCAGACTGCGCACTCCGTGGAGCCGTGCGGCGTGAACGCCGGTGAGCATCGAGTCCGGTCCGGCGTGGGTCAGGGCCGCGCGAAACAACTGACGAGCAGTCGGCTCCCGGTTGGTAAAAACGATCACACCGGGTATCGGGCGTTGCCACGGTCCGTTGCCCCGGCATCTGCGCGAGATGGATGAGTGGGACAAGCCGAGGGCGACGAGTTTCGCCCGGGCGGCGACGCCGTCCGGGAACAGGTCTTCCAGCAGCTCCGGCTGGAGGCCTTTCATGCCCACACCGCCATGATGCGACCACAGACCGACAGTTTTGCGTGAAAACGGAGCAAGGGACCTTTGCTGCCGCTCGACGGCAGCAAAGGTCCCTTGCGCTGCTCGCGGGCTAGCGGCGGCGGATGGTGCGTTGGACGTTGCGCATCTTGGCGCCGGCGGGCATGGGGCCCTTCGGCATGGCGGCGCCGCGGTTGCCGAGGGCGGCCAGCTTCGCCTCGAGGGCGTCGACCTGGCCCGGCTTGAGGTTGCGGGGAAGCTTCATCAGGTATGCCTGAAGCTTCTTCAGCGGGATCTCGCCCTCTTCGTGGCCGATGATCACGTTGTAGATCGGGGTGTCGCCGACGAGCCTGGAGACGCGCTTCTTCTCCTGGGCGAGCAGGGCCTTGACCCGGTGCGCGGCTCCCTCGGCGACCAGGACGACGCCGGGGCCGCCCAGGACGCGGTGCACCGCGTCCAACTGCGTCGTCGCGGCGACCGTGGGGGTGACCTTCCAGCGGCCACGGAGGTTCTCCAGCGCCCAGGCCGCGGCGCCCGGCTGGCCGTCCGCCTTCGAGTAGACGGTCCGCTGGACCCGTCGCCCGAAGAGGATGACGGCCGCGAGCACGCCCAGCACGATGCCGAAGGGCAGCAGCGCCCACTGGATGCCGAAGATGAAACCGATCCCGAACACCACACCGGTGACGACCAGGATCGCGCCCACCATCAACGGGATGAGCGCCTTGTCTTCCTTGCGCTGCATCTTGAAGGCCTCGAAGATCTGCCCCCGCCGGGCCTTGCCCGCCGCGCGCTTCTCCTTCTTGGCCTGCTTCGCCGCTTCCTTGTCCAGCTTTCCCGCCATATGACCAGGATACGGCCGCGTGCCCTGCCACGGACCCGTCGGCCCCCTCTGCGAGGATCGGGAGGTGGCTAGCGCATCCTCCCCGAAGAGTCGTCCTGGCCTGCTCGACGGGCTCGATCCGGAACAGCGTGCCGCGGCGTCGGCGCCGCGCGGGCCGGTCTGCGTGCTCGCGGGGGCCGGGACGGGCAAGACACGGACGATCACCCACCGCATCGCGCATCTGATCCGCTCGGGACACGTCGCGGCGGGGCAGGTGCTCGCGGTCACCTTCACCGCGCGCGCGGCGGGGGAGATGCGGTCGCGGCTGCGGGGCCTCGGGGTGGACGCGGCACAGGCGCTGACGTTCCACGCGGCCGCGCGCCGTCAGCTGCGCTACTTCTGGCCCCGGGTCATCGGCGACCGGCCGTGGGACCTGCTGGAGAACAAGTTCCGCTACGTCGGCCAGGCCGCGAACCGCGTCGGGCTCGGCACCGAGACCGAGGTGCTGCGGGACCTCGCCGGCGAGATCGAGTGGGCCAAGGCGTCGCTGATCAGCCCGGACGACTACCCGGCCGTGGTTTCGCGCACGCAACGGGACATCCCGGCCAGGTCCACGCAGATCGCCGAGGTCTACCGCAACTACGAGAAGATCAAGAACTCCGCGCAGGTGCTCGACTTCGACGACCTGCTGCTGCACACCACCGCGGTCCTGGAGGAGCATCCGGCCGTCGCCGAGGAGTTCCGCGATCGCTATCGCTGCTTCGTCGTCGACGAGTACCAGGACGTGACGCCACTGCAGCAGCGCCTGCTCGACGCGTGGCTCGGCGGCCGTGACGACCTCACCGTCGTCGGCGACGCCAACCAGACGATCTACTCCTTCGGGGGAGCGTCGCCGCGCGCCCTGCTCGAGTTCACCCGGCGCTTCCCCGAAGCGACCGTCGTCCGGCTCGAACGCGACTACCGTTCGACACCCCAGGTCGTGACGCTGGCCAACCGGGTCATCGGTGCCGCACGGGGCCGCCCCGCGGGGTCCCGGCTCAAGCTCATCGGGCAGCGAGCGCCCGGTCCCGAGCCCCGGTTCGCGGAGTTCGAAGACGAGGCAGCCGAGGCCGAAGCCGTCGCGCGGCGCGTTCGCGAGCTCCTCGACGGCGGGGTCGCCGCCAGCGAGATCGCGGTGCTCTACCGCGTCAACGCGCAGTCGGAGGCGTACGAGCAGGCGCTCACCGAAGCGGGGATCCCCTACCTCGTCCGCGGTGGTGAGCGCTTCTTCGCGAGGACCGAGGTGCGGCAGGCGATGTCCGCCCTGCGCGTCGCCCCGGCCGACTCCGCCGTGGTCGACCTGGTCACGACGGTTCGCTCCGTGCTCGCCAGGGTGGGCCTGACCGAGCAGCCGCCCCCGGGCGGCGCGGCGAAGGAACGGTGGGACGCGCTTCTGGCGCTGGTCGAACTCGCCGAGGAACTCGCGTCGACGGTCGAGGACGCCGACCTGCGCAGGTTCGTCGCCGAACTGGACCAGCGCGCCGCCGCGCAGCATCCACCGACCGTGGAGGGCGTCACCCTCGCCTCGCTGCACGCGGCCAAGGGCCTCGAGTGGGATGCCGTCTTCCTGGTCGGGCTCGCCGAGGGCACGATGCCGATCCTCCACGCCGACGGCGACGACGCCGCGATCGAGGAGGAACGACGGCTGTTCTACGTCGGTGTCACGCGGGCGCGGGAGCACCTGTGGCTGTCCTGGGCGCTCGCGCGTAACTCGGGTGGCCGGCGCAACCGGCGGCGCAGCCGATTCCTCTATGGGCTGATTCCGGAGGAGCACCCCGCCGCGCGGGTGGCCCGCTCCCAGCAGAAACAGGTGGTCGTCAAGACCCGGTGCCGGGTGTGCGACGGGCCCCTGCTGGAGACGATGGAGGTCAAGCTCGGCCGCTGCGGCCGCTGCCCGTCCACAGTGGACGAAAACCTGCTGGAGAAACTGAAGGCATGGCGCGGGGAACGCTCGCGGGAACTCAAGGTGCCGGCTTTCGTGGTGTTCACCGACGCTACGCTGATGGCCATCGCCGAGCAGCGCCCGACCGACGACAGCGCGCTGGTGGCGATCTCCGGGATCGGCGGGACGAAGCTCGAACGCTTCGGCGCGGAGGTGCTCGACGTGGTCCGGTCGACCATGCGGTCTTGACCGCGTCTCGACCATGATCCACGCGGCGAACCCGCTGCTCAGAGGCGATCTTCGTAGCTTGGACGAGTTTTCCGGAAAATAAGTTGCCCCGAGGTGGGCAGGGGCCATAACCTGCACACACCGGGTCGTTAAGGGCCCGACTGGGGATCCATGTGACGTCGGCCGCCGAGCGGTTCGCGTACGACAGAAGAAGGAGGTGCCGGTGAAATGATCTCGAACATGAAGCTCACGAACCCTGGCACCCTTCTGTCTTGCGTCGCGAACGCCGCGCAGGCTCAGCGCCAGGGCACCGGTGTGCCCGTGAGCGCTCACGGGATCCGTGGCACGCGCCGTATCGAGCGGCTGCGGGCCACCGTCGGCACCACCTTCGTCACCGCTACGGCCAAGGCCGGGGCGTACCCGCAGGTTGCCGTCGATCTGCCGACCATCAAGCAGTTCCGTGTTCCGTTGTCCATACGGGAGCGAAGTTCCTGACAGCCAGGTCAGGACGACAGGCTCACGAAGGCCGCGGAACCGGAAACGGATCCGCGGCCTTCGTGTTTTTTTGGCTGCACAACCCAGGGAGCAGCACTGTCCAGTCCCATCGCCCATCCGAAAACCCGTACGACACAAAGGAGCACCGAAATGCCTTCGGCCTTCACCCTCGCCTCCGAGGGTGCCCTGCCTGACGCCTTCGCCGAGGCGGGCGTCAGCGACCTGCTCGACGCGATCGCGTCGCCCGAGCTCAACCTGCCCTGCCGGTCGGGCGACGCGGACCTGTGGTTCGCGGAGTCACCTGCCGAGCTGGAGCGGGCCAAGAGTTTCTGCGCGGCCTGCCCGGTTCGCGAGGCCTGCCTCGCGGGTGCGCTCGCACGGCGTGAGCCGTGGGGTGTTTGGGGCGGCGAGATCTTCGAGCGTGGCGCGGTGATCGCCCGCAAGCGTCCCCGTGGGCGCCCGAGGAAGAACGCCGTTGCCGAGCCCGCCGTCGCCCAGTCGCGCCCGGCCGCTACCGCCCGGAGCGCCGCCGCATGAGCATCGCACCGGTCACTACCAGGGATTACGAGGCGCGGACCGCGGACGCGGATCGTCGGCCCACCCAGCTGAAAGACATCACGACCAAGGAGACCAACGAGATGTTGCTGTATGAAGAACTGTCCAGAGCACGAATACGGGACCTCGAGGAAGGGGTCCGTGCGCAGCGGGAACGAGGTAGCGTTCGTGCCGCTCGCCGGTGGAGCCGGGTAGCCCGCTGGGCGAACCGCCGTGCGGAGCGATACCGAGAAACCTGAGTGTGCGGAGGGCCGGCCGTCAAGGCCGGCCCTCCGGCTCGTTTCCGGCCGGGGGCACCCGATCTGGTGTTCAATGTGGTGATGGCCACACACACGCACGACGGCATCGACTGGGCCGAGCGCCTGTCCGTGCTGCGGTTGGCGGACGCGCTCGACGCCGGTGCGATGGCGGCCGCGGCGAGCCGTCTGGTCGCTCCCCTGCCCGAGTCCCCGACGATCGTCGACATCGGTTGTGGCGCGGGCGGGATGAGCGTCCTTTTCGCGCGCGAGCTCGCACGCCGCTCCGGCGGTACGCTCGTCGTCGCCGATCTGACTCCCGAGCTGCTGGCCGAGGCCGAACGCGCAGTCACCGCCGAAGGCGTCACCTGCCGGGCGGTGCTCAGCGATCTCGCCGATTCCGCGCTCCCGGATCTGCTGCCCTCGGCCGACCTGGTGTGGGCGTCGGGAGTGGTGCATCACATCCCCGACCAGCAGGCCGCCATTCGGACCCTGGCGACGCTGGCACGGCCGGGCGGATGGCTCGCCATCTCCGAAGGCGGACTGACCGCGCGCTGCCTGCCCTGGGATCTCGGCCTCGGCCGTCCGGGGCTGGAAGGGCGCATGCTGGCCGCCCGCGACGACTGGTTCGCCGAGATGCGTTCGAGCATTCCCGGTGTGGTCTCGATGCCATACGGCTGGTCCGAGGCATTGCGACGCGCGGACCTTTCGGAAGTCACCTCGTTCGGCGTGCTCGTGGAGCATCCCGCGCCGGGCCCCGCGTTGCTGCGCGACTTCGTCGTGCACCACGTACACAGGTTCGCCGAGTCCGCCGCCGATCGGCTCGCCGACGACGATCGTGACGTGCTGGGTGTGCTGCTCGACCCGGGCTCGCCCGAATACCTTGGCGCGCGCGAGGATCTGTACCTGCTCGGTGCCAAGGCAATCCATTGTGGACGCCGGGGATGACCACCGCGGAGCCGGTCGTGTGTCATCGATGCGGCCGGACGCGGCAGGACGCCGACGATCCGGCGGAAGCGCTCTCCTGGGTTTGCGACCGGGACCGGGGCACACCGCGGTGGCTCTGTCCGGGGTGCGCCCGCGAGCACGTTCGCGACATCGAGGGGAAGCTCCCCGACGAGTACTGGTGAGCGTGCTCATGCGATCGCCTCGCTCCGCGAGACAGCGTTGAATCCCTTGTGGCGCAGGGTATCCATGATTCGCTCGCATGCGCCGTTCATGCGGCGTTCTCGATCCGGCGGAAGGTACGCACCTTGGGGCGTGGAGTCCTGGCCGCCTGCGCGAACCCGCGCACCAGTTCGGCGGCGACCTCGCGGGACCGCTCCTGCAACTGCCGGAGCGTGCAGCGCACCAGGACGATCCCGGTCGCGGTCAGGGCCAGGTGGCTGAACCCGTCGTCAGGTTGCGCCGTGCCCGCCCGGTACCGCCAGGCCAGCCCGACCTCGTCCCACCACGCGTCCGCCGTGCCGATCCTGCGGCCGCGCAGGTCGCACACCGTGACGTTCCAGCTCGGCGGCGGAAGTGGTGCCACGTCCAGCACCATCGCGGCCCAGCCCTGCGCGAACGCCTCCTGCTCGCTGATCCCGCGCAGCGCCGCGCGGACGGCGGCCGATCCGCGCTGGTTGCCCGCGTCCAGCTCGGCCATCAGATCGGCCTTGTCGCACAGGCCCCAGTGCAGCGGCAGCGTGAGCAGGTACGCCATCTTCCCGGGGTCCGGTTCCTGCCGGGCGAGGTCGAGCGCCGCCCGGCTCGCCGGGGCGAACGGGAGTCCGTCCAGGAGCACCGGATCCGGCAGGCGCGCCGTCCGGTGGGTCACGATCCCCGGCGCGGTGAGCCTGCGCTGCGTGGACACCAGGAGCTGGATCTCGTTCGTCAACCGGTAGTTGATGCCGTGCGCGCGCAGCGCGTCGGTGCCGGTGATGACGACGTCGTCGCCGAAGCGCGCGATCGCGGCGTGCAGCATCTGCCGCCGAGTCGGCGCGGTGTTGTGCAGCAGGAACACCCCGGGATGCAGCCGCCGCCACGGCCCGCCGGGGCCGCTGAGCCGGGCGGTTCTTCGCGCGGACACCCCGGCGCTGCGCAACTGCTTGGTGCTGACGACTCCGCTGCCAGCATGGTCACTGAGCGCCAGGATATCGGCGCGATGGGTAGTGGTCATGAACCGAGCATGACCGCTCGGCCATCCGGGTGGAACCGCTTCCCCGAAGCTGTGGACAACTCCGCCCCGCGAACGGAGTTTTCCGGCCGTTCTCCCTTTCCTTGTGGATAACTCAGGAGGCGAAACCGGGCTGCCAGCGCTCCACGATGTCCCTGGCCGGGATCTCGGCGTCGAGCTGGCAGAGAATTCCGGTCGAGCCCGCGGTGACCCGGTGGATCATCAGGTACTCGGGCGGCAGATTGAGCGAACGGCCGACCCGGAAGTCGCTGCCGCGGGTGTTGCCCAGCCGCCCCGCCTGCTTCTGCATCCACCGGCGCGTGAAGTGGAACGTCGGCCCGGCCAGCGGCTCGGTGAACGGGGAGAGGTAGGCGAGCACCTCGTCCGCCTCCAGTTCGGTGCCGGGGCGAACGAAACCGGACTCGCGCAGTAGCCGCATGAGCTTGTCGGAGTCGCCGTCGAGTGCCAGCCGCGTCATCTCGCCGAGATGCGCGGGGATCCCGTCCGGCAGCCGGGCGACGCCCCCGAAGTCGATCACGCACATCCGGCCGTCGCCGGTGAGCATGAAGTTGCCCGGATGCGGGTCCGAATGCAGCAACCGGACCCGCTCCGGCGACGAGTAGTGGAACTCGGCCAGCAGTCGTCCCGCCAGGTCGCGGGTCTCGCGGTCGCCGTTCGTGATGATCTCCGAGAGCGGTGTACCGGTGACCCACTCGGTGATCACGACCTTGGGCGCGCTCGCGACGACCCGGGGGATCACGAACCCGGGATCGCCCGCGAACGCCTTGGCGAACATCCGCTGGTTCTGTGCCTCGGCCTGGTAGTCGAGCTCTTCGTTCATGCGGTCGGCGAGCTCGGCGAGCAGGGGTTTGACCTCCGTGCCCGGCACGAACGCCTGGAACAGCCTGCTGAACCGCTGGAGCTGCCGGAGATCGCTGCGCAGCGCTTCGTCGGCGCCCGGGTACTGCACCTTGACCGCGACCTCGCGCCCGTCGTGCCAGGTCGCGCGATGCACCTGGCCGATGCTGGCGGCCGCGGCGGGTTCGTCGTCGAACCGGGCGAACCTGCTCGTCCAGGTGCGGCCGAGCTGCTCGGCGAGCACCCGGTGGGTCTGCCGGGTCGCCATCGGCGGCGCCGCCGCCTGCAGCTTCGTGAGTGCCTCGCGATACGGCTTGGCCATCTCGTCGGGGACCGCGGCCTCGAACACGCTCAGTGCCTGGCCGAACTTCATCGCGCCGCCCTTGAGCGAGCCGAGGACCTCGAAAAGCTGCTCCGCGGCCTTCGCCGACAGTGTCGCGTTCACCTGCTCCGCGCTCTGACCCGCCATCCGCCGTCCCCAGCCGCCCACGGCCCGTCCGGCTATCCCCAGCGGCAGGCTGGCGAGCCGGGCGGTGCGGGCGACCCCCTTGCTGGGCATCGCGGTTTCACGGTCTGCGGGGACGTCGCGGGAGTCGGTCACCCTTCGAATTGTGCCTTGGGAGCCCAGGCCGGCACAGCAGGTTCGGGACGTCTCCGCGGACTACGCCGGCTGGCGTACCGCCACGGCGCCGCACGGACAACGGGGATGCGGGACCCAGGTGCGGCGTCGTACCTTTCCGTCGAAGGCGTCGATCTCCAGCGTCGCGTTCCACACCGGGGGAGGGGTTTCGCTCGGCGAGAGCAGCCGCATCGCCTGTGCCACCGCCAGCGCGGCGGTGCACTGGACGGCGCCGAGATCCGGATGCTGGTCCCGGCCCGCCAGCTGACTCGCGATCCGCGGCCAGCATGGTTCGAGATCGGTTCGGTGCAGGTCGGCGCAGCGCAGGCAGCTGGTCCGGCCTGGGACGACCAGCGGGCCGACGATGCCGGTGCCGTCCCGGACGCGGACCGGCAGATGCGGCGTTCCGGCCGTCATCAGCTCGTCGACCACCTCGGGGGCGGGGACCACAGCGTCGGTGAGCAGGACCAGTTCGGGCCCGCGCCTGCAGGTGAGACGAGTGGTCCGGGTGCGCGGATCGGCGCGGCGGACGACGTCGGCGAGCGCGGACCGCCGGGGCATGCCGAGCTCGGTTTCGGTGAACCCGGAACCGAGGTCCTGCTCGGTGACGGTGCCCGACATCCGGATGTCGAGGTGCCCGATCCCGGCGTTGGCCAGGAGGACCGCGACGGCCACGGCCAGCCTGCCGTCGCCGAGTACGGCCATCGCGCTGGTGCGTCGGCGTTCGGTCAACGCCGTCTGGTGATGCCGGGCGCGTAGGGACCACAGGCCGGTCTCGACGCCACGACGCGGTGAGTGACTCGCCGGTTCTGCCTCGGTGACCAGGCCCAACGCGGTGAGCTGGGTGAGGACTGTGCGCAACTGCTCGCGATGTTCGCTCTCCGCGAGCAGGATCGCGTCGGCGGTTTGTCTTCCGTCGAGCCGGCGAAGCCTGTCGACCAGCGTGCCGGGCAGGCCGGTGATGACGACGCCGTGCCGGGGGTCCAGGCCGATCTGGATCTCGCCGGGCCCGCGTTCGAGCACGTCGAGGCCGGAAAGCAGCACAGGATGCCCGGGCAGCGGGACCGCCGGGGTGGTGATGGCCGGAGTGCTCATGAGCGAAGCATGGCAGGTGAGCGGATGATCACCGCCCGAAATCAGGCCAGTTATCCACAGGGGGACGCTGTTGTGGACAACTCGGGGCTGTGACCTTTCGGCTCTCGGAGTTGTCGGTGTCTGGCCTTACCGTTGTCGAGTGGTCGAAGCACGGATTCCGTCTCTCAGAAGCCGGGGCAAGACGAACACCCCGGCCGACACCCCCGAACACAAGATCGAGGTGCGGCGCAGCCAGCGCAGGCACCGCACGGTCACCGCGTACTGGAACGACGACACGCTCGTCGTGCTCATTCCGGCACGGATGACCAGGGCGGAGGAAAAACACTGGGTTACCGAGATGGAGCGCAAGCTGCTGCGCTCGGAACCACGTCGCGCGGCGCCGCCGAAGGCGTCGGACGACGTACTGCTAGCGCGCTGCGAGGTGCTCTCCAACAAGTACCTCGACGGCACCGCGGTCCCGGCGAGCGTGCGCTGGGTACCGCCGATGCGGACCAGGTGGGCGTCGTGCACCCCGGTCGACGCCACGATCCGGGTCAGCGACCGGCTCCGCCGGGTGCCGCCCTGGGTACTGGATTACGTCCTCGTGCACGAACTGGCGCACCTGCGCGAACCAGGGCACGACGCGGCGTTCTGGGCGCTGGTACGGCGCTACCCGAAGACGGAACGCGCGATCGGGTTCCTGGAAGGACTGTCCTCCGCCGCCGGATGGGGAATAGCGGCGGAGGACTGATGGAACAGCGGAGGACGGCGGTGGCCAGGGCGGATCAGCCCTGGTCGCCGGTGTCCTCCTTGCCGCCCTGGCGGTCCTGCTCGGACTTGTCCTGTGCGGCCTTGCCCTGCTCCGTGCGCTCCAGCTCGGCGATCGGGTCGACGTCGCCCGAGCCGAGGCGCTCGGCGAAGTCCAGCGGCTCGTCGAGGTCGGCAGCGGTCGGCATGAGGTCCGGGTGCGACCAGAGGCGATCCCGCTGCTCGACGCCGTGCTGGTCACCGACCAGCTTCCACAGCGCCGAGGCGGCACGCATCCGCCGGGGCCGGAGCTCGAGCCCGACCAGCGTGGCGAAGGTCTGCTCCGCGGGCCCGCCGGTGGCACGCCTCCTCCGGAGCGTCTCCCGGAGCGCGTCGGCGCCCGGCAGGCGATCGCCGATGGCGTCCGCGACCACGACGTCCACCCAGCCTTCGACGAGCGCGAGCAGGGTTTCCAACCGGTTCAGCGCGGACTTCTGCTCGGGCGTGGTCTGCGGTTCCAGCAGGCCGGAGGACATGGCCTCTTCGAAGCTCGCCGGGTTGGCCGGGTCGATCCGGCCGGCGAGCTGCTCGAGGGCGGAGGTGTCCACGGTGATGCCGTGCGCGAACTCCTCGACCGTCGCGAGCAGCCGCTGGCGCAGCCACGGGACGTGGGAGAACAGGCGCTGGTGGGCGGCCTCGCGCGCGGCGAGGAAGACCAGGATCTCGCTGCTCGGCAGCTCGAGGCCCTCGGCGAACTTCTCGATGTTCGCGGGCAGCAGCGCCGAGGTCGACGCGGGGCCGAGCGGGAGCCCGACCTCGGTGGAGGTGAGCACCTCGGAAGCGAGCTGAGCGAGAGCGTTGCCGAGCTGGGAGCCGAAGGCCATCCCGCCCATCTGTCCCATCATCGACAGCAGCGGGCCCGCGGCCTGTTTCGCCTCCTCGGGCAGCGCCTGCATCCACGCGCCGGACACCTGCCGCGCCACCGGGTCGCACAGCCGCTGCCAGGTGGGCAGTGTCTTCTCGACCCAGGTGCGGGCGGACCAGGCGACCGTCGAGGTCGCGCCGGCGGGGAGGATGGTCGCCGCGTCGAGCCACAGTTCCGCGAGATGCGCGGCGTCACGCACCGCGGTGTTCGCGTCGCCGGACGAGGCGAAACCGATCTTGGTGTCGCCGGTCTCGCTGAGATTCTGCAGCGCGATCTGCTTGGCGAGGTCGTAGTTCACCGGCCCGGCCGAGCTGCCCGCCTGGCTGAGCATCTGGCCCAGCTGGCTGAGCATCTGACCGAGCTGGTTGAAGGCCTCGGCCCCACCGGGATCCGACGGCTCGTTTTCACCTCGTTTGTCGGGATCGGGCGGTCCGAAGCCGAACGGGGGGTTGCTCATGGGTCCACCGTACGCGTGCCGGGCGGGGCCGAGCCCGTCAACCGGGCCGATGAGCGTGGCCTTCACCGAGAAGCGAACACGGTCACCGTACGCTGTCGGTCGTGACCAAGTCCTCCGAGGAGACCGCTCCCGCGCAGAGCACCGCTGCCCAGGCGAACGAGTCGGCGGATCGTCCCCGCGGGATGAGCCGGCGCGGCTGGACCCTGCTGGTCAGCGGTCTGTTGTTCCTGGTGTTCGCCGTGGTCGGGTCCGTGGTCAAGGTGCCGTTCGTGGCGATCAGCCCCGGCCCGACGTACGACACGCTCGGCCGGGACGCCGCGAACAACCCGGTCATCCAGGTCAACGGGCACGAGGTGTTCCCGACGACCGGCGAGCTGCGGATGACCACCGTGTCGCTGAACGACGGCATCACGCTGTTCACCGCGCTGGGCCTGTGGGCCAGCGGCCGGTACGCGCTCGCGCCGCGCGAGGAGTACTTCAAGCCGGGTGAGACCAACGAACAGGTCAAGCAGGAGAACATCCAGCAGCTCCAGGACTCCCAGAGCAACGCGCAGGTCGCCGCGCTGCGTCATCTCGGCTACCCGGTGAAGGTGGTCGCGAAGGAGATCGTGTCCGGAAGCCCGGCCGACCACGTGCTCTCGCCGGGCGCGCGGCTGATCAACGTCAACGGGAAGAAGGTCGCCGAGGCGGGTGACGTACGGGCCGCGCTGAACGGGACCAAACCCGGCCAGTCGGTGCCGATCACCTTCCAAGCCGACGGCCAGCCGGAGCGGACCGTCCCGATCACCCTCGCGCAGCGGGCGGACCGGCAGGAGGGCTTCATCGGCCTCACCGCCGCCGACCGCGCGGACGCGCCGTTCTCGGTGAACATCTCGCTGCAGGACGTCGGCGGGCCGTCGGCGGGCCTGATGTTCACGCTGGCGATCATCGACCGGTTGACGCCCGGCGACCTCGCGGCGGGACGGCACATCGCGGGGACCGGCGAGATCAGCGAGACCGGCCAGGTCGGACCGATCGGCGGGATCTCGTTCAAGGTCGTCGGCGCGCGCGAGGCGGGCGCGACCGACTTCCTGGTGCCCGCGCACAACTGCGCGGAGGCGAAGACCGCGGCGCCCGACGGGCTGAACCTGATCAAGGTGTCCACACTGGACGACGCGCTCGCCCAGCTGGCCAACCTCAAGGCGAACAGGCCCACGACGTCCTGCTGAACCGGTCCGATCCGGCTGCCCGAGGGAGCGGGGGACCTTTGCTATCGCCGGGCGATAGCAAAGGTCCCCCGCTCCTCTTCTCGGGTCAGGGCAGCAGGGTGGCCTTGAGCGCCTCGATCAGGTTCGGCGCGAGGTCCGGGCTCTCGACGATCTCGTCAACGACGTCCTCGGGCTCGGGGGCGAGGTCGGATTCACCGGGCTCGGCGGGGGCCGCTCCCCGCAACCGCATGACGCAGGCGGCTTCGCCGTCACGGAGCACGGCGGCCACCAGCCTGGCCTCGGTGCGGCGCGGGTGGTCGGCGGCGGCGCGACGCAGGCGTTCGGCGTCGCCCTCGGCGACGTCCGGCAACTCCGCCTCGACGTCCGGTGGCAGCACGATGATCTCCTGGGCGATCGCACAGCCCGTCACGACGTCCGGCCACGCGATCCGGCCCAGTGCCTCGGCGAGGTCGCCCTCGGGCAGGGCCTCCTGCGCGACGGGGGTCAGCGGGTTCGCCGGGTCCAGCTGCCCGGCCAGTTCCGGTTGTTCGTCCAGCAGAGCGCCCGTCGGCACCAGAGCGAACAGTTGCGGCGGCTGGTCCCAGCCTCCGGCGGCGACGAACTCCTCTACTTCGCGGGCCAGACCGGCGATGGCGGTGATCGTCGGCTGCTGCTCACTGGGTGCCATGGCCCAATCGTCCCAGGCGGGCACCCGCCGCGCCGTGCCACGTCCGGTTTGGGCGGGTCCCGGGAACTCAGCACGGCATCCGTAGAGTTAGAGCATCAGGGGGCGGGCACGCCCCCTGCGAAAAGTGTTCACGAAGACAGGAGCTATGCCGTGGCGTCCCGGCCCCCCGTGAGCCTGCCGAAGCTGTCCCGGCGCAGCAGGATCCTCCTCGTCATCGCCGCCGTGATCGTGCTGGCGCTGCTCCTGGGGGCGAGACTGCTCGACACCTATGTCGACTGGTTGTGGTTCGGCGAGGTCGGCGCGCGCTCGGTGTTCACCACCCAGCTGATCACCAGGATAGTGCTGTTCTTCGCCGTCGGGCTGTTCGTCGGCGGCATACTGGCCGTGAGCCTGATGATCGCCTACCGCACGCGTCCCGTCTTCGTGCCGGTGTCCGGGACCGACGATCCGCTGGCTCGCTACCGGTCCGCGATCGTCGCCCGCATCCGGCTGTTCGGAATCGGGATCCCGGTGCTGACCGGCATCATCGCCGGCGCGTCCGCGCAGAGCGACTGGCAGGTCGTGCAGCTGTTCGTCAACGGAACGTCGTTCGGTCAGAAGGATCCCGAGTTCGGCAACGACGTCGGCTTCTACGCGTTCGACCTCCCGTTCGTGAACTGGCTGCTGGGCTGGCTGTTCATCACGGTGGTCATCTCGTTCTTCGGTTCGCTCATCGCCCACTACGTCTTCGGCGGGATCCGTCTCGCGGGCCGGGGCGGCCAGCTCGCCGGGCCGACGCGCGCGCAGCTCGCCATCACCGTCGGCATCTTCGTGCTGCTCAAGGCCGTCGAGTACTTCTTCGACCGGTACAACCTGCTGCTGTCCGACCGGTCCAACGGCCTGTTCACCGGTGCCACCTACACCGACCTCAACGCGGTGCTCCCGGCGAAACTGATCCTGCTCTGCATCTCGGTCATCTGCGCGATCGCCTTCTTCGCCGGGGCGTTCCTGCGTAATCTCCAGCTGCCCGCGATCGCACTGGTGCTGCTCATCCTGTCCAGCATCCTGGTCGGAGTGGCCTGGCCCGCGGTGCTCGACCAGTTCTCGGTCAAGCCCAACGCCAACGAGAAGGAAGCGACGTCCATCCAGCGCAACATGGACGCGACGAAACAGGCGTTCGGCATGACCAAGGTCCAGTACCAGGACTACAACGGAAAGTCCGAGGCCACCGCCGCCGAGGTCAAACAGGACACCGGCACGATGTCCAACATCCGGGTGCTCGACCCGAACGTCCTGAGCGACACGTTCACCCAGCGGGTCGGACGCGAGAACTTCTACGGCTTCCCGGCGAAGCTCGACGTCGACCGGTACACCATCGGTGGCCGCACCCAGGACTACATCGTCGCGGCCAAGGAGATCAAGACCGAGGGCCTCGCCGGCAACCAGACCAACTGGATCAACAAGCACCTCGTCTACACCCACGGCAACGGCTTCGTCGCCGCGCCCGCCAACACGATCGACCGCGCGGTGAAGGACGCCAACTCCGACGGCGGCTACCCGATCGCCACCACCAGTGACACGCAGAACCCGACCGGCGCGGGCTCCACCGGCCCGAACTCGCCGGGGATCCGGGTGGACGAGCCCCGCATCTACTACGGCGAGCTCACCTCCGACCCGTCGTACGCGATCGTCGGCGGACCGGCGGGCAAGGCGCCGGGCGAGTACGACACCGCCAACGACCGCAGCTACCTGTACAAGGGCAGTGGCGGCGTGCCGATCGACAACTGGTTCAACCGCCTCGCCTTCGCGGCCGAGTACGGCGAACGGAACATCCTGTTCTCCGACGCCATCGGCGACGGCTCCAAGATCATGTACAACCGCGACCCGCGGCAGCGCGTCAGCAAGGTCGCGCCGTGGCTCACCCTCGACGGCGACCCGTATCCTGCGGTCGTCAACGGCAAGATCCAGTGGATCATCGACGGGTACACCACGCTCAACAACTTCCCGTACGCCCAGCAGGTCCAGCTCGGCGCCGCGACCAACGACTCGCTCAACGGCACCACCCGCCAGGCCAACAGCTCGATCAACTACATCCGCAACTCGGTCAAGGCCACTGTGGACGCTTTCAACGGCACGGTGACGCTGTACGCGCTCGACGACAACGAGCCGGTGCTGAAGGCGTGGGAGAAGGTGTTCCCGGGCCTGGTCAAACCCAGCAAGGACATCTCCCCGGACCTCCGTTCGCACTTCCGGTACCCCGAAGACCTCTTCAAGGTGCAGCGGGACCTGCTGTCCAAGTACCACGTCGGCAGCCCGCAGGAGTTCTACGCCCAGCAGGCGTTCTGGAGCGTTCCGCAGGATCCGACCCAGGAAGGCGGCACGACGCCTGGCGCGTCCGGAGCCGCCAACCAGCCCGGCTACTACGTCCTCGCCGACGCGCCGGGCCAGAGCCAGACGACCTTCCAGCTGACGAGTCCGCTCACCGGTCTGCAACGGCAGTACCTGTCGGCCTGGGTTTCGGTGTCCTCAGACCCGGCCGACTACGGCACGATGAGAGTGCTGAAACTCCCCACCGGCGCCAGCGGGGCCAGTCAGGTGGACGGTCCCGTCCAGGTGCAGAACAGATTCCAGGGCGACCCCCGCGTCGCACAGGACCGATTCCTGTTCAACAACCCCAACGTGACACCCATCTTCGGCAACCTGATCACCCTGCCGGTCGCCAACGGGTTCCTCTACGTCGAACCGGTCTACATCAGACAGCGCAACCAGCTGGCCAACTACCCGCAGATGGCGCGCGTCCTCGTCTCCTACGGGTCGAAGATCGGCTTCGCGGCCACCCTCAACGAGGCACTGGATCAGGTGTTCGGCCCCGGCGCCGGCTCACTGGTCACCGCCCCGCCGCAGGGCGGCCAGCCCACCACCACGCCGACACCACCGCCCAACACACCCACCCAGCCGCCGCCCTCCACCGGCGGCAGCAACCCGGCGATGGACAAGGCCGTCACCGACATCCAGGCCGCCCTCGGCAAGCTGAGGGCAGCGCAGCAGTCGGGCAACTTCGCCGACCAGGGGTCCGCGCTGGCCGCGCTCGAGGCCGCCGCCAAGGCCTACGAGTCGGCCAAGGGCGCGCCTCCGGCAGCACCACCGTCCAGCAGCGGCGCACCGTCCTCGCCTCCACCGGGAGGGTGACGTCGCTTACTAAACGACACCTGCTTTGCGCCCGCTCGAAACCAGGGCGTAAGGTAGGTGTCACGACGCGGGGTGGAGCAGCTCGGTAGCTCGCTGGGCTCATAACCCAGAGGTCGCAGGTTCAAATCCTGTCCCCGCTACAGAGGTCGGAGGCCCGTGCTTGCGGAACACGCAAGCCGGGCCTCTTTCGTATTTCTGTCCGGGGGTCGAACCCCCGGGCCCCCGCCAAGAGGGGGCTCCGCCCCCCTTGGATCCCCCCCCCCGCGGTGGTGCCGTTGTGTGGTGCGTGCCCGTTTGAACCTGGGCGGCTTGGTGCCGTTTTTCTTTGTGTGGTGCGGGGTGCGGGTGTTGTGGTGTTTTTGGAGGGTGGGGGTTGTTGTGTTCGGGGTGGAGCGGTAGCAAAGGTCCCTTGCTTCCCTGGGCGTGAGCAAAGGTCCCTTGATGCCTCGGGGGAGCAGTGAAGGTCCCTTGCTGTCGCGGAGGGGCCGGTGCGGGCGAATCGGAGGGGGCTGCGGAGGGTGACGGTCGTGTGGCCATCGGAGGGAGGGCATGTGGTGAGCGGGTGAGTTACCGCTGGCCAGCGGGGGTTTGGCCGACTTTGGAGGGGTGCCTGAAAACGGGTTGAGGGCGTCCGGTAGTCTTTACTTACAACGACGCGGGGTGGAGCAGCTCGGTAGCTCGCTGGGCTCATAACCCAGAGGTCGCAGGTTCAAATCCTGTCCCCGCTACAGAAGACAAGGCCCGGCTTGCGGAATCCGCAAGCCGGGCCTTGTCTTTGTGGTGTTTCTGAGGTTCGGCAGCGGAGTTCTTGCGATACGCGTGAGGGTGCGTCACGCGGTCGGTGGTCCACCTTTGTGCGGCAGCGGTGAAAAGCAGAAGCGGAAATAGGGCAACGTTTCCGATCGGCGCCGTGAATGCTGTGCTGGATGGCCGAGGCGACTGGGCTGGTTGGCGGGGTTGGTTGCGCAGCGTGGCCGGGTCCACTGTGGACTAGGGCTGGATTGGGCCGATCGAGCGGATCTCACTAGCCACAATGGACAGATCCGCTGACCACTGTGGACACAGCGGCCGAGAAGTGGGAACGTAGAGGACGTGTCCGAATTAAATGCAACCGCCGCCGCTCTGCTTGGTCTGCTCCACGACGGTCCCGCCACCGGCGGGCAGCTTGTCGCAGGGGCGGGTGAGCGCTTCGGCGCCTTCTTCAGTGTCACTCGCAGCCAGGTCTACCGCGAGCTCCCGGCGCTGTCCAAGGAAGGCCTCGTTCGGCTCGGCAAGCAGGGCCCGCGTTCCAGTCAGCAGTACGTCATCACCGCCGCCGGCAAGAAGGCCTTCAAGAACTGGCTGGCCTCCGAAGCCGGTCCCGACCACCTGCGCAGCCCGCTCATCCTGCGGCTCGTGCACGCCGGGTCGTTGACCGTCAAGCAGCGCGCTTCGCTGCTCGAGACCGCTCGCGCCAGCTACGGCCAGCAGCTCGACGACGCGAAAGCCGCCACGAAGGCAGCCGACGGGCCCTACGAGAAGGCTGTCGCCGAGTTCGCGCAGGCGCAGGCCAAGGCCGCGCTGAAGCTGCTCGACGCCATCCCGTCCGCCTGATTCGCCCCGCCCACGACCGGTTCCTCGCAACCGGTCGTGGGTTTTGCCGTAACCTTGTCAAACGTGAGTGATGAGTTCGACGCGGCACTGAAGGACCTGACCGGCAAGCTGACGCAGATCGAGTCGGTGATGGACCTGGACGCGCTGCGTGCTCAGGTAGCGGATCTGGAACAGCAGGCCTCCAGCCCCAACCTCTGGGACGACCCGGAGGCGGCCCAGAAGGTCACCAGCCAGCTGTCCCATCGGCAGGCCGAGTTGCGGCGCGTCTCCGAGCTGCGCCAGCGGCTCGACGATCTCGGTGTGCTCTACGAGCTGGCCGAGGCTGAGGGCGACCCCGGCAGCCAGAACGAAGCCCAGGAAGAGCTCGACGAGCTTCTCAAGGACGTTGACGCCCTCGAGGTCCGCACCCTGCTCTCCGGCGAATACGACGCGCGTAACGCCGTCGTCACCATCCGCTCCGAGGCGGGTGGCGTCGACGCGGCCGACTGGGCCGAGATGCTGCTGCGGATGTACCTGCGCTGGGCCGAGCGCCACGGTTACCCGACCGACGTCTACGACATCTCCTACGCCGAAGAGGCGGGCATCAAGTCGGCGACGTTCAAGGTGAGCGCGCCCTACGTCTACGGCACGCTGTCGGTCGAGCAGGGCACGCACCGTCTGGTGCGCATCTCGCCCTTCGACAACCAGAGCCGGCGTCAGACCTCCTTCGCGCACGTCGAGGTGCTTCCCGAGGTCGAAGAGGTCGACCACGTCGATATCCCGGAGAAGGACATCCGCGTCGACGTCTACCGTTCGTCAGGGCCTGGTGGACAGAGCGTGAACACGACCGACTCCGCGGTCCGGATCACGCACATCCCGACCAGCATCGTCGTCTCGTGCCAGAACGAGAAGTCGCA
Source organism: Amycolatopsis samaneae (assembly GCF_039541975.1). Taxonomy (NCBI): domain Bacteria; kingdom Bacillati; phylum Actinomycetota; class Actinomycetes; order Pseudonocardiales; family Pseudonocardiaceae; genus Amycolatopsis; species Amycolatopsis samaneae. The sequence continues at coordinate 323,745 of NZ_BAABHG010000012.1, read as the reverse complement.
GCTGCAGAACAAGGCCGCCGCGATGAAGGTGCTCCAGGCGCGGCTGCTGCAGCGCAAGAAGGAAGAGGAGCGCGCCGAGATGAACGCGCTCAAGGACGGCGGCTCCAGCTGGGGCAACCAGATGCGTTCCTACGTGCTGCACCCGTACCAGATGGTCAAGGACCTGCGGACCGAGTTCGAGGTCGGAAACCCGTCGGCGGTGCTGGACGGCGAGATCGACAGCTTCCTCGAGGCGGGCATCCGCTGGCGCAAGCAGCAGAACACGGCCGCCTGACCGGGACTTCCGGAAGAGGAGCGGGGGACCTTTGCTATCGCCCGGCGTGAGTAAAGCTCCCTCGCTCACCCCTGGGGCACGGGCAACCTCGGCTTAACGAACCCAATGGGTAGTATGCCGAACCGTGATCCGGCTCGAAGAGGTTTCCAAGGTCTACAAGACCTCGACCAGGCCTGCCCTGGAGCGGGTGTCGGTCGACATCGACAAGGGTGAGTTCGTCTTCCTGATCGGGCCCTCGGGCTCGGGCAAGTCGACGTTCCTCCGGCTCCTGCTGCGCGAGGAGGTGCCCTCCAAGGGCCGCGTGATGGTGTCGAACTTCGACGTCGCGAAGCTGGCTCGCCGCCGGGTCCCGCGCCTGCGGCAGACGATCGGCTGTGTGTTCCAGGACTTCCGCCTGCTGGCCAACAAGACCGTCGCGGAGAACGTGGCGTTCGCGCTCGAGGTCATCGGCAAGCCCAAGCAGACGATCCGCAAGGTCGTGCCGGAGGTGCTGGAGCTCGTCGGTCTGGACGGGAAAGCCGACCGGCTGCCCAACGAGCTCTCCGGTGGTGAGCAGCAGCGCGTGGCGATCGCGCGCGCGTTCGTGAACCGGCCGCTGGTGCTGCTCGCCGACGAGCCCACCGGGAACCTGGACCCCGACACCAGCCAGGACATCATGCTGCTGCTGGAGCGGATCAACCGCACCGGCACCACCGTGCTCATGGCCACCCACGACCATTCCATCGTGGACTCGATGCGGCGCCGGGTCGTCGAGCTGCAGCTCGGCAGGGTGATCCGTGACGATGCCCGAGGGGTCTACGGCATCGGCCGCTGACCTCCCGCACCCGCCCAGCCCCGCCAACCCCCGAACCACAAGGGATATCGACCTGCGATGCGCGCCAGTTTCGTCTTCAGCGAGGTACTCACCGGCCTGCGCCGGAACGTCACGATGACCATCGCGATGATCCTCACCACCGCCGTCTCCCTCGCCATGCTCGGCGGTGGTCTGCTCGCCGTCCGGACGCTCGACAAGATGAAGGCCAACTTCATGGCCGACGTCGAGGTTTCGGTCTACCTCACCGACGACATCAGCGCCAACGACAAGGCCTGCACGCAGGGGCTGTGCCAGTCGCTGCGGCAGAAGCTGCAGGGCAGCGCGGGCGTCGAGTCCGTGGTGTTCGAGAACCGTGACCAGGCCTACGACCGCTTCAAGAAGATCTTCGAGAGCCAGCCGGAGCTCGTGGCGCTGACCGGCCCCGAGTCGCTGCCCGCGTCGCTGCACGTGAAGCTGAAGGACCCGGACCGCAGCGAAGTGATCGTCAAGGAGTACACCGGGCAGCCGGGCGTGCGGAAGGTCGACGACCAGAAGAAGTTCCTCGACCGGGTCTTCAACGCCTTCAACGGGGCACGCAACCTCGCGTTCCTCGCCGCGCTGATCATGGCCATCGCCGCGTTGCTGCTGATCGCCAACACCATCCAGGTGTCCGCGTTCACCCGGCGCACCGAGGTCGGCATCATGCGGCTCGTCGGCGCGACCCGCTGGTACACCCAGCTACCGTTCCTGTTGGAGGCGGTGGTCGCCGGCGTGGTCGGTGCGGTCCTCGGCGTCGTCTTCCTGGTCGCGGTGAAGGCGACCTTCCTGGATTCGATCTTCACCGGCGAGGTCCTGCCCAAGATCACGATGCTCGAAGTGCTGTTCCCGGTCGCGCCGATCCTGCTGGCGGTGTCCGTGGTCATCTCCGCGATCACCGGCTACGTCACGCTGCGGCTGTACGTCCGTCACTAGCGCGATAACCACCTGCTCGACCCCGGGAAATCACGTAGAGTCGCCTTATGCCCAAGGAACGTGGCCACAAAGTAGTCGTGTCGAACCGCAAGGCTCGCCACGACTACTCCATCCTGGACACCTACGAATGCGGTCTTGTGCTCCAGGGCACCGAGGTGAAGAGCCTGCGCGAGGGCAAGGCGTCGCTCGCCGACGCCTTCGCCACCGTCGACGACGGCGAGGTGTGGCTGCGTAACGTGCACATTCCCGAGTACACGCAGGGCACGTGGACCAACCACATGCCGCGGCGGACGCGGAAGCTGCTGCTGCACCGGCGTGAGATCGAGAAGCTGATCGGCAAGACCAAGGAAAGCGGTCTGTCGCTGGTCCCGCTGTCGATGTACTTCAAGGACGGCAAGGTCAAGGTCGAAATCGCACTCGCCCGCGGTAAGAAGGCCTACGACAAGCGGCAGTCACTGGCGAAGCGGGACGCGCAGCGCGACATCAGCCGCGCCATGGGCCGCGCGCTCAAGGGCAGGGTCACCGAGTGAGCGAGGGCCCGGAGACCGACGCCGACGTCGCCGGTTGGGTGGCGTCGCTCGGTCTCGACGGGCTCGTCGACCTGCACGTCCACTTCCTGCCGAAGCCGGTGATGGACAAGGTCTGGGCCTACTTCGACCGCGCCGAGCAGCACTACGGCATGCCGTGGCCGGTGCACTACCGGACCACGGAGGACGAGCGGATCGGCACCCTGCGCGGGCTCGGGGTCCGCCGGTTCGCGCCGCTGGTCTACCCGCACAAGCCAGGGATGGCGCAGTGGCTGACGTCCTGGGCGCTGGAGTTCGCCGAGCGGGTGCCGGAGGCGGTGCCCACCGCGACGTTCTATCCCGAGCCGGGTGCGGAGTCCTCAGTGGACGAAGCGTTGCGGGCGGGAGCCCGGTGTTTCAAGGCACACGTCCAGGTCGGTGCCTACGATCCGCGTGACGAACTGCTCGACGCGGTGTGGGGGGTGATCGCCGACGCGGGCGTCCCCGTGGTCGTCCACTGTGGACATGGTCCGTTGCGGGGTGACTTCACCGGGTTGCGGGTCTTCGGTGAGGTGCTGGCCCGGCATCCGAAGCTGACCGCGGTGCTCGCGCACGCGGGGTTCCCGGAGTATGCGGCCGCATTCGACCTCATGGCGAAGTACCCGCGGGTGTACCTGGACACGACGATGGTGGGCGTCCCGTTCAGCGAGCCCGGTGCCCCGCTGCCACCGGACTGGACGGCGCGGCTGGCCGCCTTCGCCGACCGCGTCGTGCTCGGCACGGACTTCCCGAACATCCCGTACTCCTACGCCACACAGCTGCAGGCGATCGCCGGCTGGGCGGCCGACGATCGCCTGGGTGAGCCGTTCCTGCGGGCCGTGCTGCACGACACGCCCGCGCGCCTGCTCAGCGTTTGACCGCGGCCTCCTGCGTGTTCCCGGCGATCACGGTGGCCCTGCCGAGGAACTGGGTGCCCAGCCGCGTCACGGGCACGCGCTTGCCCGCCAGCAGGAACCCGCAGGCCGCGAGCGCCACCCACGGCACCGGCCCGTGCGCGATCCCGTCGCTCAGCGGCGCGAAGCCGTGCGCGGCGAGGCCGAGCAGACCGGCCGAGATGAGCAGACCGGCCAGCACCAGCTGGGGAAGGCGGGCGGTGCTGACCGTCCGGTCGCGCAGCGACTCGAACTGGCTGAACGCGCGCAGCAGGAGGCCGAGCACGGCGGCGCAGCCCGCGACCCACACCGGGGTGATCGCCACCCACTCGATCGAACCGGGCGTGGGCGTCGAGTAGCCGAGGGCGTAGACGGTGATGCCGGAGACGACGATCAGCGCCGGCATGTGCCACAGGTACACGCTCATGAACCGCGGGCCGATCCAGCGCAGGGCGGCGCCCGGCAGGGGACGCGCGGCGAAGCGGGTCAGCTGCGGCCTGAACGCGAGCAGCAGGCCGATCTGGCCGACCGCGAGGAACGCCAGGAGGACGGTGGGCGGGCTCATGTTCGACACCGGTGCGCCCGGCATCCCGATCATGCTGGCCGGGTAGGGGCCGAAGGCGACCATGAGCGCGGTGACGCCGAACCCGGCCGCGGACAGCGCCAGCGCGCCGCGCCTGCCGAGGGAGCCGAGGCCGCCGTCGACGTAGTGGAAGCCGAGCTGGTGCACCGCGACCCAGACGAACACCGCGTTGGCGTAGCCGATCATGCCGAGGTCGTTGAAGCGGGCGACGTCGACGAGTACGCCGGCGGCGGCCATCACGAGCGGGACGCGCAGGCCCCAGCGGCGGTGCGCGGCGACCATGAGCGGGGTGAGCAGGACGATGAGGACGTAGACCGCGAGGAACCACAGCAACTGGGCGGCGATCGCGCTGGCGACCTGCAACGGCTGGTCGGGGACGCCGAGCCCGCGCAGGAGGTCGGGCACCACCAGCCACACCGCGATCAGCGGCAGGACCGGCAGCATGAGCCGCCGGAGCCGGGCGGCGAGCCAGGTGCGCGGGGAATCCGCGCGGCTGAAGGAGATCAGGTTCGCGGCGCCGCCCGCGAAGAAGACCAGCGGCATGACCTGCGACATCCACGTGACGATCCACCAGCCGGGGGTGGCCAGTGCGTTGCCGGTTTCGAGATGTCCGTTCGAGTAGGACAGCACCGGCATGATCCAGTGCTGGGCGATGACGGCGAGGATCGCTCCCGCCCGGATCACGTCGAGGAAGATGTCGCGGCCCCCGCGCGCGGATCGCGGGGTGACCTGCTGGCTTGTGTGCATGCACCAAGCTTGGTCGGCGCGACCTGGGAAAACAGCGGAGCTGACCACCGTATTCGGCTAGGGCTTCCTCCCCGGCCGATGGTGGGGTTTTCTCTACTATCGCGGGATTTCAGGGCTCGCGGATGCTGTCGGGCTCGGAGCGCGACTCCGCCGCGACGCGGTACTCCCAGCCGCTCTCGGTGAGGCCCAGCTCGTAGATCGTCTCGATCTTGGGGCCGCCGTGAAGGTGGATGTGCCGGACGACGGTGCCCGGCACCAGCTCGTCGTCGCCGAGTTCGTGGACGCGGCCGTCCAGCGGTCCGCCGAAGAAGCGGACGCTCTGGGTGGGGCGGCCTGTCATCGCGACTCCTCACTCGGCCGGGGCGACGTCCCGCTCATGGTAGGTGAGTGGAACGGCGGGTTCTGCCGTCGGAACGGGTGACCGCTCGGTCCAGCCTACCGGCGGGGAGAGCGGGGGACCTTTGCTCACGCTGGTTATTTCGGCTAAGCAACGATAGTAAAGGTCCCTTGCTCTCGCCGGGCGGTAGTAAAGGTCCCCCGCTCCTCTCCAGGGTGAGCAAGGGACCTTTACTGCCGCGCGGCGGTCAGCGGCCCAGGTAGGTGAGGACCGCGCGGACCCGGCGGTGTTCCTCCGCGCTGGCTTCCAGGCCGAGTTTCGAGAAGATGTTGCCGATGTGCTTCTCGACGGCGCCGTGCGAGACGACCAGCGAGTTCGCGATCGCGGTGTTCGAGAGGCCCTGCGCCATCAGGCCCAGGACCTCCGACTCGCGCGCGGTGAGCGCGTCGAGCGGGTTCTTACGGCCGCGGGCCATCAGCTGCGCGATGACGTCGGGGTCGATCGCGGTGCCGCCACCGGCGACGCGACGGACCGCGTCCAGGAACTCCGCGACATCCGCGACACGCTCCTTCAGCAGGTAGCCGACCCCGCCGGCGCCGCCGGAGAGCAGTTCGACCGCATAGCTTTCCTCCACATACTGCGAGAGCACCAGCACCGGCAGGCCCGGAACGGCCTTGCGCGCGGCCAGCGCGGCGCGCAGGCCTTCGTCGGTGAACGTCGGCGGCATCCGCACGTCCACGATCGCCAGGTTGGGCCGGTGTTCGGTGACAGCGCCGAGCAGGTCGTCGCCGTTGTCGACCGCGGCGACCGTTTCGATTCCCTCGTCGGCGAGGAGGCGGGTCACTCCGGCCCGCAGAAGTACGGCGTCCTCGGCGATCACTACCCGCATCGGGCCCCCAGATTCATGAGTGAACAGCGAACTCCGCTATTCACTCATGAAACGGCTACCACTCACACGGCAGGTCCGCCCGGATGACGGTCGGGCCGCCCACCGGGCTCACCACGGTGATGACCCCGTCGATCGTCGCGGCCCGGTCGGCCAGTCCGGCGAGCCCGCCGCCCGGCCGCATCTCGGCACCGCCGTGGCCGTTGTCGGTGATTTCGACGATCACGTGCGTGTCGGACCGCCACACCTTCACCCCCGCCTCGGAAGCGCCCGAGTGCTTGGCGATGTTCGTCAGCGTCTCGCCGACGATGAAGTACGCGGTCGTTTCCACCGCCGCCGGCGGCCGCGGTTCGACGTCGACCTGGACGTCCACCGGGATCGGCGACTTCGCCGCCTGCGCGGACAGCGCCGCGTCCAGACCGCGGTCCCCGAGCACCGCCGGGTAGATGCCGCGGGCCAGATCCCGCAGCTCCGACACCGCCAGCTTCGCGTCCGTGTGCGCCTCGTCGATCAGCTCACGCACCGCGGCCGGGTCGTTTTCGAACTTCGACTTGGCCCGTCCCAGGCTCATCGCCACCGCGACGAGCCGCTGCTGTGCCCCGTCGTGCAGGTCGCGCTCGATCCGCCGACGCTCGGCCTCGGCCGCGTCCACACCACGGGCCCGCGATGCCTGAAGGCGTTGCGCCCGCTGCTCCAGCCGCTGCGTCCGGTTCGGCCCGAGCAGCGAAAGCGCCAGCTGACCGTGCAGCCAGCCGATCCACGGGATGACCCAGATCGCCATCGGCAGCAGCACGATCGAGGCCAGCGCGAGCGGGACCTCCACGCACGCCAGCGGGAGCGCCACCATCAGGTAGGCCAGGTCACGCCAGGTCGTCGCGTCGGTCAGCCGGGTCAGCCAGCGCCGCACGAACGACAGGCCGTCGGTCGGCAACCGCTCCACCGGCGGCAGCGGCACCCGCAGCATCTTCTGCGCCCAGCGCCGCTCGACGTCCCCAGACCACCGGACGAAGCTCGTCGTGGCCAGCAGGATCGGGAAGCCGATCCACACCACCACGGTGCTGACACCCACCGCGAACCCCACGACGGCCAGCACGAACTGGAGCAACCGCAGGGGAAAGCTCGCGATCATGTAGAGGATCGCGCGTACCGAACCCGGTCGCGGAACCTCCACCACCGACTGTTCCTCGGTCGTCATCCCGTCACCGTGTTCATCTCTTCGACCTCGTTCCACGCCTTCTCCATCCGGTGCCGCTGCGCCACCGTCGGTCCGAGCAGCGCCTTCGCGAAGCGCGCGTGGAGCCCCGCCAGCGCCTTCGTCAGCGCCACCGACAACGCCACGAACAGAACCCCCAGCGCCGCCCACGGCAACGCGGACACCGTCGAGTCGACGGTGAGCCACCGCAGATCGTAGGACGGGAAGAAGTAGGCGCCATCGGGCAGGAACCGGTAGTAGATCGGCAGCCCGACCAGCCCCAGGCTCGTCGCCCAGAACGTCGTCACGAGGACGAACTCGACCAGGCCCAGCGGGAACAGCAGGAAGAAGTAGGCGATGTCCCGCCAGGTCGACAGGTCCTTGATCCGGGCCTTCCAGCGCTCGACCTGGCGCCCGGGCGGCAGTGGCAGATACGGCAGGTCGATGTAGGTGTCCAGCAGCGCGTACACCCGTGCGCGCTCCATCCGCGCCGCACCGCGCACCGACAACACCACCAACGCCAGGATCGGCAGCCCCACCCACACCACTGCGGTCCCGATCCCCGCCGGGATCAGCCCCACCAGCAGGCTGAACGCGACGATCCCGAGCGGCAGGCTCAGCAGCAGGAACGCCAGCGAACCCCCGAACGCCGGATCGCGGCGGCCGGCCTCCCGGGTAGCCGATGCGGTGACCATGGTGACTCCTCTCCTGGACGAGAACCCCAGCATCCCGTCAACGCGGCCGTCACGACATGGTGCGGGCGGGTATCTCCCAGGTAGGGACAGCCCCACCACCCGCCGGAAACAAACCGCTAGTCAGACGCGTTATGCTGTACAGGTTATGTCCCACACCAAGGGGGTGAACGGTTTCGACTCTGGACGTCGAGTCAGGGGAAGCGTGCCGGTGCAGGCGAGAGACCACCGTAAGCGTCATCGCAAACCAATAAGCGCCAAGGCCAATAGCCAGCGCGACTACGCCCTCGCCGCCTGAGCGAGCGCGTAGTCTGTCGGACCGGGTTTTCCTCCGCCCCGGTTTCCGGCATCAGCTAGGAGGATTACCGGCAGTCCCGGCCACGGGGCCTGTTCGGGAAACCAACAGTGGCTGGGCCCGTCACTTCGGCTTGTTCACGTGACCGGAGGGGCCAAGTAGAGACACTGTGAACTGCGCACGGAGAAGCCCTGAGGAGGCGCTAGAGGACCCGGGTTCAATTCCCGGCACCTCCACAAGTTGGGGGCGGGTGCTCGCTGAGAGCGCTCGCCCCCTTCCTTGTGTCGGATTGCTTGTGGGGGCCCAGCCCCCACACCCCGGCCGGGGGCACGCCCCCGGACCCCCGCCGTGGTTGCGTCCGATGGTTCGTGCCGGTTGGCGGGCGCATTCGGTCCTTCGGTGGGTGTTTCCGCTGGTCACGGTGCAAGTGGTAGCAAAGGTCCCTTGCTTATCCTGGGACGCCGCCGATGCGGGTGGTGAGTTCGGCGGCGGTGGCGGCGACCTCCGCCGCGAGGTCCGGCCAGGTGTGGCCGCAGACCTCGGGTTCGTCCGGGCAGTGGTGGCGCAGGGTGACGCTGATGGCCGCCATCGGCCGCGCGCCGTGATCGAAGACGGGGCAGGCGACGGAGGCGAAGCCGTCGGTGACGTGCCCGTCCTCGACCGACCACCCGAGCCGTTCCTCCTCGGTCAGGGTCCGGCGCAGGTCGGCGAGCGTGCGGGGGCCGCGGTCGGTGCGCAGCACGAACGACGCGGCCGACGGGAACAGCGCGCGCACGTGTGCCGGGGGCAGATGCCGCAGGATCGCGCGGCCGGACGCGGTGAGCTGCCCGGGCAGCCGCACGCCGACGTCGGTCACCAGGGTTTCCGGACGGACCGGGCGTTCCTTGATCAGGTACAGCGATTCGTTGCCGTGCAGGACGCCCAGATGCGCGGTGTGCCCGACCCGGTCGACGAGCTTGCGCAGCAGCGGGCCCGCGAGCCGCTCCAGCGGGTCGTGCCGCAGATAGGCCGAGCCGAGTTCGAAGGCGGCGATCCCGAGCCCGTACCGGCGTTCGCTGGGCAGATGCGCGACGAACCCGGCGGCTTCGAGCTCGTTCAGCAGGTGGTAGGTCGTGGACCGGGGAAGGCCGAGTTCGCGGGCGATGGCGACGGCCGTCACCGGGCCCGCGCGGCCCGCGAGCAGCCGCAGCACGGCCAGTCCGCGCCGCAACGCCGGGACCTCGCTGCTTTCGCCCATCGGCCACCTCCTCCGCGTCGGGCGAAGCAAGGGACCTTTGCTCACGTTGTTTAGCGGAACTAACGGACGATAGCAAAGGTCCCTTGCTCCTCCGGGGAGCGTAGCCGGGGGTGTCTGGGATGTCAGACACAACCACTCGCCGGGGCGGCCCACCAGGCGTCGCGGCGTTGTCCAATGAGGCCATGCCCGACTCCGCACCCTCGCCGCTCCCGGGCGGTGACCCCGCCCGTGTCGTCCTCGGCGTCGAGCCGCTGACCGCCGGACAGTTCGTCGACATCGTCCGCGGGCACGTGCCCGTCACGCTGAGCGACGCGGCCGAGAAGAACCTCGCCGCCACTCGCCAGCACATCGAGAACCTCGCCCACGCCGAGACGCCGACGTACGGCGTTTCGACCGGGTTCGGCGCGCTCGCCACCCGGCACATCCCGCTCGAAAGCCGCACCGCGCTCCAGCGGTCGCTTATCCGCTCTCACGCCGCCGGCGCGGGCCCCGCTGTCGAGACCGAGGTGGTCCGCGCGCTGATGCTGTTGCGCCTGCGCACGCTCGCCAGCGGCTACACCGGGGTCCGCCCGGTCACCGCGCAAACGCTTGCGGCCATGCTCAACGCGGGTATCACGCCGATCGTGCACGAGTACGGCTCGCTCGGCTGCTCGGGCGATCTCGCCCCGCTCGCCGCCATCGCGCTCGCGCTGATGGGCGAGGGCGAGGTCCGCCACGAGGGCGAAACCAAGCCCGCCGCCGAAGCGCTCAAGAGCGCGAACATCGAGCCGATCGTCCTCGCCGAGAAGGAGGGCCTCGCGCTCACCAACGGCACGGACGGCATGCTCGGCATGCTGCTGCTCGCCGCCGCGGATCTGCGCAGGCTCTTCGACGTCGCGGACCTCACCGCCGCCATGAGCGTCGAGGCGCTCCTGGGCACGGATCGCGTGTTCGCCGCCGACCTCCAGGCGCTGCGCCCACACCCCGGCCAGGCCACCAGCGCCGCCCGGATGTTCAAGGCCCTCCAGGATTCGAAGATCGTCGAGAGCCATCGCGGCCCCGACTGCAACCGCGTCCAGGACGCCTACTCGCTGCGCTGCGCGCCCCAGGTGCACGGCGGCGCCCGCGACAGCCTGGCGCACGCCGAACTCGTCGCGGACCGCGAGCTCCGGTCCGCTGTGGACAATCCGGTCGTGCTGGCCGACGGGCGGGTCGAGTCCAACGGCAACTTCCACGGCGCGCCCGTCGCCTACGTGCTCGACTTCCTGGCCATCCCGCTCGCGGACGTCGCCAGCATCGCCGAGCGCCGCACGGACCGGATGCTCGACAAGGCCCGTTCGCACGGCCTGCCGCCGTTCCTCGCGCACGATCCCGGTGTCGACTCCGGGCACATGATCGCCCAGTACACCCAGGCCGCGGTGGTCAGCGAGCTCAAACGCCTCGCCGTGCCCGCCTCGGTCGACTCGATCCCGAGCAGCGCGATGCAGGAGGACCACGTCTCCATGGGCTGGTCGGCCGCGCGCAAGCTGCGCAAGGCCGTCGACGGGCTCACCACCGTGCTCGCGATCGAGCTGCTCACCGCCGCCCGCGCGCTCGACATGCGCGCGCCGCTGGAGCCGTCCCCGGTCACCGGCCGCGTCCGGGACCTGGTGCGCACGCGCGTCGAGGGCCCTGGGCCCGACCGTCATCTGGCGCCGGAAATCGCCGCCGTCGAAGAACTCGTCGCGTCGGGCGCCGTGCTCGCCGCGGCCAGGCTGGAGGTCTGAGCATGTCCCGCACGATCCGCGCCGCACGTGGCACCGGCCGCACCGCCAAGAGCTGGCAGACCGAAGCCGCGCTGCGCATGTTCCACAACAACCTCGACCCGGAGGTCGCCGAGCGCCCCGAGGATCTCGTCGTCTACGGCGGCACCGGCAAGGCGGCCCGCAACTGGGCGAGCTTCGACGCCATCACCCGCGAACTGACCACTTTGGACAATGACGAGACGCTGCTCGTCCAGTCCGGCAAGCCGGTCGGTGTGTTCCGCACGCACGAATGGGCGCCGCGGGTGCTCATCGCGAACTCGAACCTCGTCGGCGACTGGGCGACCTGGCCCGAGTTCCGCCGCCTCGAGGCCCAGGGCCTGACGATGTACGGCCAGATGACCGCCGGGTCCTGGATCTACATCGGCACCCAGGGAATCCTGCAGGGGACCTACGAGACCTTTGCCGCGGTCGCGAAGAAGAAGTTCGGCGGCACCCTGAAGGGCACGCTCACCGTGACCGCCGGGCTCGGCGGCATGGGTGGCGCGCAGCCCCTCGCGGTCACGATGAACGACGGCGTCGCGCTCGTCGTCGAATGCGACCCGCAGCGCGCGCACCGCCGCGTCGAGACGCGCTACCTGGACGAGGTCGCCGACGATCTCGACGACGCCATCGCCCGCGTCACCGCGGCCAAGAGGGAGAAGCGCGCGCTGTCTGTCGGCGTTGTCGGCAACGCCGCCGAGGTGCTGCCGGAGCTGCTGCGCCGTGGTGTCGAGGTCGACATCGTCACCGACCAGACCTCGGCGCACGACCCGCTTTCCTATCTGCCCAAGGGAATTCCGGTCGAGGACTGGCACGACTACGCGGCGAAGAAGCCTGACGAGTTCACCGACCGCTCGCGCGAGTCGATGGCCGACCACGTCGACGCGATGCTCGGCTTCCTCGACCGTGGCGCCGAGGTGTTCGACTACGGCAACTCGCTGCGCGGCGAGGCGAAGCTCGGCGGCTGCGAGCGCGCCTTCGACTTCCCCGGGTTCGTCCCCGCCTACATCCGGCCGCTGTTCTGCGAGGGCAACGGCCCGTTCCGCTGGGCCGCGCTCTCGGGCGACCCGGAGGACATCGCCGCCACCGACCGCGCGATGCTGGAGCTCTTCCCGGAGAACGAATCCCTCGCGCGCTGGATCAAGCTGGCCGGCGAACGCGTTGCCTTCCAGGGACTTCCGGCCCGGATCTGCTGGCTCGGCTACGGCGAGCGGCACCTGGCCGGCCTGCGGTTCAACGAGATGGTCGCCAGCGGCGAGCTCAAGGCGCCGGTCGTCATCGGGCGTGACCACCTCGACTCCGGCAGCGTCGCCTCCCCGTACCGCGAGACCGAGGGCATGGCCGACGGCTCCGACGCCATCGCCGACTGGCCGCTGCTCAACGCGCTGGTCAACACCGCGTCCGGGGCGAGCTGGGTGTCGATCCACCACGGTGGCGGCGTCGGCATGGGCCGGTCGATCCACGCCGGGCAGGTCACGGTCGCCGACGGGACGCTGCTGGCCGCGCAGAAGCTCGAACGCGTGCTCACCAACGACCCGGGCATGGGCGTCATCCGGCACGTCGACGCCGGGTACGAGCGCGCGGCGGAGGTCGCGGACGAGCGGGGCGTTCGTATTCCCGCGAAGGAGAGCTGATGACGGCGAGCGGGCTGCTCGGCGAGCTCACCGGCGTCGGGGCCGACCGCACCCGCGGCGGGTATTCGCGGCATGTCTTCGACGCGCCCGAACGTGAGCTGCGGACGTGGTTCGTCGAACGCGCGCAGCGTCTCGGGCTCGGTGTCGAGACCGACCTCAACGGCAACATCTGGGCCTGGTGGGGCGCGCCGGGCCCGGACGCCGTCGTCACCGGGAGTCACCTCGACTCCGTCCCCGGCGGCGGGGCCTTCGACGGCCCGCTCGGTGTCGCCAGCGCGCTCGCCGCCGTCGAACTCTTGCAGGGCAAGGGTTTTCGTCCCGGTAAGCCGTTCGCGGTCGTGGTCTTCGCGGAGGAGGAGGGCGGCCGGTTCGGCGTGCCCTGCCTCGGCTCGCGGCTGCTCACCGGCACCATCGACGCCGGAAAGGCCCGCGCGCTGCGGGATCCGGACGGGATCACGTTCGCCGAGGCGGCCGCGAAGGCCGGGCTGGATCCCGAGCGGATCGGGCCGGATCCCGAGCGGCTGGGCCGGATCGGGCGGTTCGTGGAACTGCACGTCGAACAGGGCCGTGGACTGGTCGACCTCGGCTCCCCGGTCGCCGTCGGCAGTACGGTGATCGCGCACGGCCGCTGGCGGTTTTCCTTCTCCGGTCAGGGAAACCACGCCGGTGCGACGCTGATCTCCGACCGGCGGGACCCGATGATCCCCGCCGCGGAGACGGTCGTCGCCGCGCGGCGGCTGGCCAGCACCGCCGCCGACGCGCGTGCCACGGTCGGCAGGCTGGTCCCCACCCCGGGTGGCACCAACGTGATCGCGTCCACAGTGGACCTCTGGGTGGATGCGCGGGTCCCCGGCGACACCGGGACGCTCAGCCTGGTCGAGGAGCTCACCGGCGCCGCTCGCGCGGCGGCGGAGGCGGAGGGCTGCCGGGTCGAGATCACCCGGGAGTCCTATTCGGACGATGTGGTCTTCGACGACGCGCTGCGCCGGGACCTCGGGACCTGGCTGGGCAGCCCACCGGAGCTGCCGACGGGGGCGGGGCACGACGCGGCGATCCTCGCCGGATTCGTCCCCTCCGGCATGCTCTACGTGCGGAATCCGACCGGGATCAGTCATTCGCCGGAGGAATTCGCCGAGTCCGCGGACGTCGACGAGGGGGCTCGCGCGCTCGCCGAGGTCCTGGAGAAGATGTCGGCATGACGACGACCTACTGGTGTGCGCGGGCCTGGCTCCCGGACGGCGTCGCCGACGCCGTCCGGATCGAGGTCGCCGACGGGCGGATCACCGAAGTGGCCCCGGATTCTCCCCGTACCGGGACGGTGCTGACCGGGCTCACCCTGCCCGGTTTCGCCAACGGCCATTCGCACGCGTTCCACCGGGCGCTGCGCGGGCGGACCCACCACGAGCGCGGCACGTTCTGGACCTGGCGCGACCGGATGTACTCGCTGGCGGCCCGCCTCGATCCCGACGCCTACTACCGGCTCGCGCGCGGGGTGTACGCGGAGATGGTGCTCACCGGGTACACCAGCGTCGGCGAGTTCCACTATCTGCACCACGCGCCGGGTGGGAAGCCCTACGCCGAGCCGAACGCGATGGGGGAGGCGCTGCGCCGCGCCGCCGCCGACGCCGGGATCCGGTTGACCCTGCTCGACACCTGCTATCTGGCCGGCGGCATCGGCGTCGAACCGGACGAGGTGCAGCAACGGTTTTCCGACGGTTCGGCGGAGAACTGGGCCCGGCGCGTCGCCGGGATGGGCGAGGACGAGCTGTTCCGGGTCGGTGGCGCCATCCACTCGGTGCGCGCCGTCCCGGCCGACCAGCTGTCCGATGTGGACAACGGGACGCCCTCGGCGCGCCCGCTGCACATCCACCTGTCCGAACAGCGCGCGGAGAACGAGCAGTGCCTGTCGGCGTACGGCCGTACGCCGACGACGATCCTGTACGACCACGGCGTGCTCGGCGAGCGGCTGACCGCGGTGCACGCCACGCATCTGACACAGCATGACATCGAACGGCTCGGCGCCGCGCGTGGCCGGGCGTGCTTCTGCCCGACCACCGAGCGCGATCTCGGCGACGGCATCGGCCCCGCCCGCGCGCTGCTCGACGCGGGGGTGCGGCTGTGCGTGGGCAGTGACAGCAACGCCGTCGTCGACGCCTTCGAAGAAACCAGGGCGCTGGAGCTGAACGAGCGTCTGGCGAGTGAGGAGCGCGGCCGCTTCGCCGCGGACGAACTGCTGGCCGCCGCGACGGACCACGGCGCCGTCGGCTGGCCGGAGGTGGGCACGCTGGCGGTGGGCGCGGGCGCCGACCTCGTCACGGTCGGCCTCGGCTCGGTGCGGACCGCCGGGATCGAGCCCTCGGGCGCGATCTTCGCGGCGTCCGGCGCCGACGTGCGGCACGTCGTGGTGGCGGGACGCGAGATCGTCCGCGACGGCGAACACCGACTCATCGAACGTCCGGAAACCGTACTGGCCAAGGAGATCGAGGCACTGTGGCAGTTCTGATCACCGGCATCGGCGAACTCACCACGAACGACGAGGAACGGGGCAAGCTGCACGACGCGGCATTGGTGCTCGACGGTGGCGAGGTCGTCTGGGCAGGCCCCGCGGCGGACGCACCGGACGCCGACGAGCGTGTCGACGTCGAGGGCCGGGCGGTACTGCCGGGCTGGGTGGACAGTCACACGCACCTCGTCTTCGCCGGGGACCGCACCGCCGAGTTCGAGGCCCGGATGGCCGGAAAGCCGTACAGCGCGGGAGGAATCGCGACCACGGTCGGCGCCACGCGCGAGGCTTCGGACGCCGAGCTGGCGGCGAACCTGCGGCGGCACGTCGACGAGGCGGCGCGGCAGGGCACGACGTGCCTGGAGACCAAGACCGGGTACGGGCTGAACGTCGCCGACGAGGCCCGTTCGGCGCGGATCGCCGCCGAGGTGGCCGACGAGGTGACCTTCCTCGGCGCCCACCTCGTCCCGCCCGGCGCCGAGGTCGAGTCCTATGTGGACCTGGTGTGCGGTGACATGCTGGCCGCGGTGGCCGAGCACGTGCGCTGGGCGGACGTCTTCTGCGAGACGGGCGCGTTCGACGAGGCCCAGTCGGCCCGTGTGCTGAGGGCGTCGGCGGAGCGCGGGCTCGGCCTGCGGGTGCACGGCAACCAGCTCGGCGAAGGCCCCGGCGTCCGGCTCGCGGTCGAGCATGGCGCGGCGAGCGTCGATCACTGCACGTACCTGAGTGACGCCGACGTCGAGGCCCTCGCCGCTTCGGACACCGTCGCGACCCTCCTGCCCGCGTGCGATCTGTCGACCCGGCAGGCGCTCGCGCCCGCGCGGCGGCTGCTTGACGCGGGAGCGACGGTCGCGCTGGCCAGCAACGCCAACCCGGGCAGCTCGTACACGACGTCGGTCGCGTTCTGCGTGGCCACGGCCGTGCTGCAGATGCGGATGAGCGTCGAGGAGGCGGTGTGGTCGGCGACCGCCGGGGGAGCGCGCGCGTTGCGGCGGACCGACGTCGGTGTGCTGCGCCCCGGCGCGCGGGCCGACGTGCACGTGCTCGACGCGCCTTCGGTGACGCATCTGGCGTATCGGCCGGGGGTGCCGCTGACGTGGGCGGTGTGGCGGCGGGGCGAGCGGCTTCGCTAGCCACACGCGAGGTGGTGCCCGCCGCACGCGATCTTCCGTTCGCGGCTCGTCCGTGCGCGCGCTTCACCGTTCGCGGGCGGCGGGAGCAAGGGACCTTTGCTCGCGTTGGTTAGTGCGCTAAACGTCAGCTTGCCAACGGACGATAGCAAAGGTCCCTTGCTCTCCCGCCGCAGGTCGGGAGGTCCGTGGGGGACGCATCGAGGGACTCTGGGTCCCTCGGGGAGGCCCCCACGGACCACCCGGGCGCCCGGTGGCAGGGCAGTGGAAGCGGCGGCGGTGGCGCGGAAAACGCTGGCGGGGAAGTCGACGGTTGCGCTAGCGTGAAAGGGAAAGGACGCGCGAAAGACCATTGTCCGGTATGGGTTAGGCCGGACCGCGTGATCGCGTATTTCCGAGCGCCCCCAGCGAAGCGGGCCTGCCCAGTGCGTCCCTCTCGAACCATCACTGGTACGGAAGGGACCCATCCATGGCTGGAAGTATGCCCGAAGACGTCGTCCTCGTGATCGGCGCCGGGCTCGGCGGACTCTGTCTGGCCCAGGGACTGCGCAAGGCAGGAATTCCTTACGCTGTCTACGAAAGCGACCCCTCACCGGAGTTTCGCCGTCAGGGCTATCGGCTGCACATCGACTCCCGTGGTGACGACGCGCTGCGCGCCGTGCTCCCGGCTCACCTGCACGAACTGTTCCGCGCCACCTCCGGCCGCCCGAGGGCCAGCACCCCGGTCTACGACACCCAGCTCACGCCCGTCGCCGATCTCGGGCTGGAGCGCCGGTCGGTCCAGCTCAACATCAACCGGTTCACCCTCCGGCAGATCCTGCTCGAAGGACTCGAAAACGTCCATTTCGGCAAGGAGTTCGTCCGCTACGAACGGCGTGGTGCCACGGTGATCGCGCAGTTCGCGGACGGGACCGAGGCGCGGGGCGCGGTGCTCGTCGGCGCCGACGGGGTGAATTCGCCGGTGCGCCGCCAGTATCTGCCGCACGCGAGGGTCGTCGACACCGGTCTGCGTCAGCTGTACGGCAAGATCCCGCTCACCGCCGAGACCCGGGAACTGTTCGACCCCGCCATGTACGCGGTGTTCAGCTTCATCTCCGGGCCGGACAAGTCGATGATCGGCGTCGCGCCGGTCGACTATCCCGAGCCGGTCGCCGAGGCCTGCGCGCGCCTGGCGCCCTCGCTGCGGCTCCGCGACCACGAGCCGTACATGACCTGCGCGTTCGGTGCCCGCAAGGAAACCTTCGCCCAGTCCGACGACGAACTCCGGGCGTTGTCCGGGGAGGCGATGCGGGAACTGGTGCTCGGCCGGATCAAGGGCTGGCATCCGAGGGTGATCCGGATGGTCGAAAGCTGGATCCCGGAATCGGCGTTCCTCATCTCGATCCGGACCAGCGTGCCGATCGATCCCTGGGAGCCCACCTCGGTGACCCTGCTCGGCGACGCGATCCACGCGATGAGCCCGGCCGCCGGCGCCGGGGTGAACATGGCCATGCGGGACGGTGCCGCGCTCGCCGCCGCGCTGAGCAGCGGGAAGCCCGGCGCCATCGGCGAGTACGAGGCGGAGATGCGGCGCCACGGCTTCGCGGCGGTGCGGGAGTCCGCGGCGAACGGGCAACGTTTCCTGGGGCAGGACCCGCTGCCCGCCGCGAGCTGAACGAATCGCGGTTTTCCAGTGGCCTCAGGCGAAGGCGGCGCTGTGGTCGGCGATGAAGGTGCGCAGGCTGCGTGGCGGGGCGCCGGTGATCGACGCGACGTCGTCGGACAGCCACGCCGCATCACCTTCGGCGATCAGCCCGAACACCTGGGCGTTCGAGGTGGCGACGGCCTCGGGGACACCTGCTCGGATCATGGCTTGCCGATGTTCGTCAGGAGAAATCCGGCGGTACTCGACCTCGTGTCCCAGTGCGTCGCTTAGTTCCTTCGCGACGTCGGTGTAGGTGATCAGCTCGGGGCCGGTCAGCAGGTAGGTGCGTCCCGCGTGGTCCGTGGGCTTGACGGCGATGGCCGCTGCTGCGGCGGCGACGTCGCGGGTGTCGATCATCCCGGCCTTGCCGTCGCCCGCCGACATGGTGAAACCCCGCGTCTGTTTGATCGACGGGGCGAAGGCGAGAAGGTTCTGCAGGTAGAGGTTCGGCGCGAGCAGCGTGTACCCGAGTCCGCTGGACTTCAGGTGCGCCTCGACCCGCGCGTGGTCTCGTCGCCGGTCGACCGGGGAGTCGGCTGAAGCCTTGTTGTTGGTGATCTTGACGATGTGTGTCACTCCCCGGCGGGCGGCGCTGTCGATGACCGCGATCTCCTGAGCGGGCACGGCCGGGCTGATGAGCAGGACGGTGTCGGCGTCACGCATCGCCGCGTCCAGGGTGTCCGGACGATCGAAGTCGCCGGTGACGATTTCCACGCCGTTCCCGGTGGCGCGGGACGGGTCACGGACCAGTGCCCGCGTGGGATGGTGCTGCGCGGCGAGCAGCCGGACGGCTTCCGAGCCCACTGTGCCGGTCGCGCCGGTAACCAAGATCATGATGTTCTCCTTCGGTCGCGCCGTCGAGCTGCGCGAATGTCCTGTACTCGATCATGTACCCGGGTGGTATCAGTTGTGAAGTAGGCACCTTCGCGATATATAGGTACCTGATGGATACCGACTCTGGATTTGTGTACGCGAAGGCCTGCCCGTCGCGCACCGTGGTGGACGTGCTGGCCAACAAGTGGTCGCTCTACATCCTCGGCCTGCTTCGACAGCACGAGCGGCCGCTGCGCTTCACCGAGTTGCGCCGCCGCATCGAGGGCGTGACCCAGAAGTCCCTCACGCAGGCGCTCCGCAATCTCGAACGCGACGGGCTGGTCAGCCGCACCGTCTACCCGACCATCCCGCCGCGCGTCGAGTACGGCCTCACCGCCCTCGGTATCGAGGCGGGCGCCCTCACCACCGCGATTGCCGACTGGTCCCGGGCCAACGCGTCCCGCGTCCACGCCGCCCGCGCGTCCTACGACAACCGGCCGGACTAGTCCACAAAGGACTCCCCGGCCCTGGTTCACGCAGAGTTCAGTAACCCGACACGCGCGCGGGATCGGACGCGACCCGATCGGTGAGTAGCGTCAAAACCGATCGAAGTCCGTCTCGCGACGGGGGAACACATGGACTTCTCGCTGATCGTGCTCGTGGTGATCATCGCGGCGCTCGCGTTCGACTTCACCAACGGCTTCCACGACACCGCCAACGCGATGGCGACGTCGATCGCCACCGGGGCGCTGCGGCCCAGAGTCGCGGTGGCGATTTCCGCGGTGCTGAACCTGGTCGGCGCGTTCCTCTCGGTCGAAGTGGCGAAGACGATCTCGGGCGGGATCGTGGACGACGCCAAGGTGACGCCGGTGATCATCTTCGCCGGGCTGGTCGGCGCGATCGTCTGGAATCTGCTGACCTGGCTGGTCGGGCTGCCGTCGAGTTCCTCGCACGCGCTGTTCGGCGGGCTGATCGGGGCGACGTGGATCGCTTCCGGCGCGGACGCGGTGCACTTCGCGAAGGTCGTCGAGAAGGTGCTCATCCCGGCGCTCGCGTCGCCGCTCGTCGCGGGCATCGTGGCGATCGTGGGCACGTTCCTCGTCTACCGCATCACCGCGAAGGCGCGGCAGGACGTCGTCGGCAGGACGTTCAAGACCGGCCAGGTGCTGTCGGCTTCCTTGGTTTCGCTGGCGCACGGCACGAACGACGCGCAGAAGACGATGGGCGTGATCACCTTGACGCTGATCGCGTCGGGCTCGCTCGCCCCCGGTTCGGCGCCGCCGCTGTGGGTGATCCTGAGTGCCGGCGCGGCGATCGCGCTCGGCACCTACCTCGGCGGCTGGCGCATCATCCAGACCATGGGCAAGAAGCTCACCGAAATCCAGACGCCGCAAGGGTTCGCCGCCGAGACGAGCGCCGCCGCGGTCATCCTCGCCTCCTCGCACCTCGGGTTCGCGCTGTCCACGACGCACGTGTGCTCGGGCGGCGTCATCGGGTCCGGGATCGGCCGCAAGCTCGCCGAGGTCCGCTGGGGTGTCGCGGGCAAGATGGTGATCGCCTGGGCGCTGACGCTGCCGGCGGCGGCGATCGTCGGCGCGATCGCCGCCGAGGTGTCGATGCGGGGGAGCTGGGGAACCATCCTCGTGGGCACCGCCGGTGTCCTCGTCGCGCTCGGCATCTACCTCGCGTCCAAGCGCAACCCGGTCACCGCGAAGACGATCAACGAGCCGGAAAACGAGCAGCCGCACCCGGTCGCGGCGTGAGGGGAGCGTCGTGAAGATCGATTGGGGTGCGCTCGGGATCGTGTTCGCCATCGCGCTGGGCACGGTCGCGGTGCTGGCGACGCTGTTCTCCTTCGGCGTGCGCGGGCTCGCCGAACGGGTCACGGCCCGGGAGGCGGGCCGCAGCGGCACGGCGGCGCTGACCGGCGCGGTCGCCTGTTTCGCCGTGTGCGCGGCGGTCGTGTGTTACGGGGTCTACCTGATCGTCGCCTGAACCCGTTCGCGCAGCCCGGCGGGCAGCTCGTCGACGAGGGCGAGCACGGTGTCCAGCCGCGCGTCGTTCAGGTGGGTGATCAGATCGAGCGCGGGGTCCCACAGGTCCTCGTCGTCCACGGTGGCGCGCAGCACCTTCGTCAGCCTGCCCGCCGGGAGCAGCGCGACGACGTGGTCGATCCGGCTCTTGTCGTCCAGCACGAAGGCGATCCGCAGCAGGTCCGCGTCGCCGACGACTTCGAGACTGCGCTGGACCGTCGCGTCCGGCAGGTGACCGACGAACCGTCCGAGCGTGATCCAGTCCTCGCGCCGCGTCAGTTCCCGCGCCACCTCGACGACCGTGTCCAGCGGGATACGGGCGATGATCGCGCTCGCCCGTCGCGGGTCGAGTTCCGCGGCGACCTCGGCGAGGAACCTCGGCGAGAGCCGTTTCGCCACGTCGATGCCGCGGTTGACGTCGACGAGCCCGGCGATCCGCGCGCACAGCATCGGGCCGAAGACGCGCTCGGCGATCTTCGCCAGCACCGCGCCGGGCAGCAGCCTGCTGGCCAGCGCCATGCGTTGCAGCACGACGAGGTTCGCGTCGAACAGGGTGTCGGTGACCTGTTCGCGGAAGGCACGCAGATCGTCCTCGTCGACGCGTTCGAGGTAGTCCAGGTTCTCCGGTTCGACGCCGAGCACGCGCGCGAGCTTGAGGATCTCGGCGCGGGCGGCGAAGTTTCCCGCGGTCACAGGCCCACCGCCTTGCGGACTGCGCCGCGCAGCAGTGCCGGGACGTAGCGCAGCGCTTCCTCGCCCGCCTGGGCGAGATGCTTCGACTGCCGCCGCCGCGCGTCGTGCAGCGAGTCGGCGAGATCCTGCTTCTCGTCCTCGTCGAGGGCTTCGATGCCCTCGGGGAGGTAACCGCCGAGCTGATCGGCGAGTGTGCGCTCGGCCATGGTGCGTAATCATGCCCCATCCGGCTGGTCAACGCGCGAATACGCACATCGGTCGGCATCGGGACCGGTTACTTTCGACCAATGGTGCGCCCGGGGGCGGGCTTGTAGCGTCGGGATCGTGCGGGAGCGAACCAAGCGCAGGTGGCGGGTGGTCCTGGACGTCCTCCTGTGGCTGGTGCTCGCGGGGCTCGTCCGGGTCGACAGCGCGGGCAATCCGGTCGTCTGGGAGCTGGTGGGCGGGCTCACCGCGGTGACGGTCGCGGTGGCCACCGCCCGGAAGTACCCGGTGGTGTCGCTGGGCACCGCGATGTGCGGGGCGTTCGTCATCCCGTTCTCCTTCGGCGGGCGCGTGCCGATCTGGGAGATCTTCCTGATGGTCGCCATGAGCTACCTCGCCGGGCTGCGGATGCCCGAGGGCCGCCCGATGCTGGTCGCCTTCGGCGTGATCGCGGCGATCGGCCTCCCGTTCTGCCTGGTCTTCGGCGATTCCGGGTTGTCCGACTGGGGCGCCATGGTGGGTACGGTGGTCTTCGCGTCGGTCACGCCGTGGCTGCTGGGCCGGTACATCCGGCTGCGGGGCGACCTGGCGCGCACCGGCTGGCGGCGGGCCGAGGAGATGGAGAGCCGTCAGAAGATCATCGCCGATCAGGCCCGGCTGCGGGAGCGCACCCGGATCGCCAGCGACATGCACGATTCGCTCGGGCACGAGCTGACCCTGCTGGCCGTGCGGGCGGCGGCGCTGGAGGTGGCGGGTGGGCTCGACGAGACGCAGCGCGCGGCCGCGGGGGAGTTGCGGCAGAACGCCGCCACGGCCACCGAGCGGCTCCGGGAGATCATCGGCGTGCTGCGGGAGGACGCCGCGCCGGTCGAACCCGTGCAGGGCGATCTCGGCGAGCTGATCGACCGCGCGCGTTCGTCCGGGATGCTCATCGAGTCGCGAGTGGACGGTGCGCCGGACGCGCCGCCGATGGTCCGGCTCGCGGTGTACCGCGTCGTGCAGGAAGCGCTTACCAACGTCGCGAAGCACGCTCCCGGCGCCGCGGTCACGGTGGCGGTCTCCCACACCGGTGACGCGACCGAGGTGCGGGTGACCAACCAGGCGCGCCCGGCCGGGCCGCTGCCCGGCGCGTCCTCGGGGCGGCGCGGGCTCATCGGCCTGCGGGAGCGGGTCCGGCTGGTCGGCGGGGCGTTGCGTGCCGGGCCGAAGGACGGTGGTTTCGAGGTCGCCGCGACCGTGCCGCACGACGCCGCGCCCGCCGCGGCGAGCGGGGAGACGGTCGAGGCCGAGGAGTCGACGTCGGCGAGGGAACTGGTGCTGGCCCGCCGGGACGTGCGGCGCAGCCTGATCCAGGCGTTCGCCGTGCCGCTGGGGCTGTTCGCCGTCGTGCTGGCGGTGACCGGGGTGGCGTTCCTCTACCAGTGGTACGGCTCGGAGCTGCCCGCGGCGAGCTACGCGCAGCTCCAGGTCGGCCAGCATCGCGCGCAGATCGGCCCGCTGCTCCCGGCGCGGGAACGGGTCGCGCGGCCAAGGACCGGCTGGCCGGTGGCGCCGCCGGACGCGCAGTGTCTCTACTACGGCACCGAGCGCACCTTGCTCAACGCGAACTATGAGGCGTATCGGCTGTGTTTCACGAACGACATACTGGTGTCGAAGGACGTGCTGAGCGAGGACGAGACGAGGGGGCCGCGTGATCAGGGTGGTGCTGGCTGACGACGAGGCGCTGATGCGTGCCGGGGTGGCGGCGATCCTCGCCGCCGACGACACGATCGAGGTCGTCGCCGAGGCGGGCACCGGGCGCGAGGCCGTCGACCAGGCGCTGGCGGTCCGGCCGGACGTCGTGCTGCTCGACATCCGGATGCCGGTGCTCGACGGGCTCGGCGCGGCCGAGGAGATCCGCCGCGTGCTGCCGGACACCGGGGTGATCATGCTGACCACGTTCGGCGAGGACGCCTACATCGAACGCGCGCTGGGGCTCGGCGCGAGCGGGTTCCTGTTGAAGTCCGGGGATCCGCGGGAACTGCTCGCCGGCATCCACGCGGTGGCCGACGGCGCCGCGTTCCTTTCCCCGAAGGTGGCGCAGCGGGTGATCGCGCGGCTCTCGGGCGGGCAGCTGGCCAGGGGCGCGGCGGCCCGTTCGCGGGTGGCCGCGCTGACGCCGCGCGAGCGGGAAGTGCTGACCCTGCTGGCCGCCGGACTGTCCAATGCGGACATCGCGGCGAAGATGTTCGTGGTGGAGGGCACGGTCAAGGCCCATGTCAGCACGATCCTGAACCGGCTCGGCGCGCGGAACCGGGTGCAGGCCGCGATCACCGCGTACGAGGCTGGGCTGGTGGACGGGGAGGCTCCCACCGGGTGATGGCGCCGTTGGCGCGGGCCGCGATCGAGGCCGGTATCACGCGGAGCAGCGCGGCGCGGATCGTGGTGGCGACGGGATTGCGCAGCAGCATGCCCGTTCGTCCCGCGCGCAGTGTCGCCAGCATGACCCGCCGGCCGCGGTCCCTGCGCTGGACGTCGTACTCGCGTAGCGCGTCGTCGATGGTGTCCTTTGTGGACACGGAGTGGGCCAGCACGACGGCGTCCTCGATGGCCTGGCATCCGCCCTGCCCGAGGAACGGCGGTATCGCGTGCGCGGCGTCGCCGAGCATCGCGATCCGGCCGCGGACGTAACTGGGCAGCGGGGTGGCGAGGTAGTCGACGTCGTGGTGCAGCAACGCTTCCGGTGGCGTCGCCTCGATCAGTGCCGGGATCGGGGCGTGCCAGTCGCCGAACCGGGCGGTCAGATACGTCTTGGTGTCGGCGTGGCGGATCCCGGGCTCGGTGACGTACCCCGCCCACCAGTAGACGCGGCCGTCGACGAGCGGGATCACCCCGACCTCGGCGCCGCGGTGCCAGGTGGTGCTCAGCTCGATGGGCTCGGACATCTCGGCGATGCCGCGGATGGCGGTGCCCCCGCAGTACACCGGCGCGGGGTGATCCGGCCAGAGGGCCTGCCGGATCCGGCTGCGGATGCCGTCGGCGGCCACGACGAGGTCGGCCTGGAACTCCTCGTCACCGATGCGCACGCGGCCGTCCGGCCGGACCTCGGTCACCTCGGCGCCGGTGCGCAGCCATTCCCCTGGCAGCGCGGCGCGGAGGGTTTCGATGAGGTCCGCGCGGTGCACGGCGGTGAGCGGGCCGCCCTGCCTGGAGGTCAGCGCGTCGACGTCCCAGCGGGTCAGGCGGCGGCCGTGGCGGTCGCGCAGGCCGCCGCCGTGCTGGACCGAGAGCAGCGGCGCGAGCCGTTCACCGACGCCGATCGTTTCGAGCGCGCGGACCGCGTTGGGCCACAAGGAGATCCCGGCGCCGATCGCGGTGAACCCCGGCGCGCGTTCGAGCACCGTGACCCGCCACCCGTACCGGTGCAGTGCGACCGCCGCGCTCAACCCGCCGATGCCGCCGCCCACCACGACCGCGTGTCCCATGGCGCCTCCCTCTACGTCTGTAGAGCCTGAACTCTACACCTGTAGAGGGGCCGGTAGGCTGCGGTTGTGGCGGGAACGACTCCGGACCGGGTGGGCGCGATCGGCGACGCCGCGATCGAGGTGATCGCGGCCGAGGGCATGCGCGGGCTGACCCATCGCGCGGTGGACCGCCACGCGGGCCTGCCCGCCGGCTCGACGTCGTACTACGCGCGTACGCGGGCGGCGCTGCTGGAGCTCGCGATCGCGCGGATGGTCGAACTCGACAATCTCGACGCCGATCCGCCGCCGGGTCATCTGGCGGAGTACCTGGCCCGCGCGGCGCACGGCGCGATCACGCGGGGGCGGACCCGGATGCTGGCGCGGTACGAGTTCGCGCTGGAGGCCACCCGGCGCCCGGAGTTGCGAGCCGTCTACGACCAGGGCGGCCTGCGGATCCGGCGGCGCTGCGCCGAGTTCCTCGCGGCCGCGGGCTCGCCGGACCCCGCGCGGCACACGCGGTTGCTGATCGGCTGGCTCGAAGGCACCATCTTCGACGCGCTGGCGGGCACCGGCTCGGTGTCGCCCCCCGGCCTGGCGGAACTGACCACCAGCGCCCGGGAGGTCGTGACCGCCCTGGCCCTGGACACCTGAGCCTCCCCGGCGAAGCAAGGGACCTTTGCTATCGCTTTTGGTTGCGCCACGGCTTTTCGCTGGAGGCTTCTCGCCGCTGGGTGTGCTGGTAAGGCCACCTTGAGGGCGTCAGACGCCCTCAAGGTGGCCTTACCAGCACGTCCCCACGGACCACCCCTGACCTGCGGGAAGGGAGCAAGGGACCTTTGCTCGCGTTGGTTAGCGGGGCTAACGAGTGGTAGTAAAGGTCCCTTGCTCCCACCGGAGGCGGGCGCTCAGGCGTCGCGGCGTTTGAACACCGTCGCGCCGATCAGCAGGCACGCCGCGGTCCAGACCGCGCAGATCACCGTGCCGACCCACGACGCGTACGGCGCGACCCCGCCGAACACCGGGTTCCGCGCCCCGGTTTCGAGCATCCCGTTGAGACCGGCGATCCCGGGGAAGTAGTTCGGCACGTCGGGGCCCGCGAAACCGGCCACGAGCAGCGGCAGCATCATCAGCAGCACGAACACCGTCACGAGCGTGCCCGCCGCGCTCCGCAGCGCGGTGCCGACGCCCAGGCTCAGCAGCCCGAGCAGCGCGAAGTACGCGCCCATGCCGAGCGCGGTCGTCGTGCCCGCGCCGAACGAGGTCGGCAGGCCGTGCGAGCCCTTGATCGCCGACGTCAGCGCCATCGAGGCGAGCGCCAGCACGACGCCGTAGGCGAACAGGACCGGCACCAGCACCGCGGACTTCGCCGCCAGCACGCGCGAGCGCACCGGGATCCACTGCAGGGTCGACCGGATGCCGCCGCTCGCGTATTCGCCGGTGATGGACAGCGTCGCCAGCGCGACCACGGCGAACTGCGCCAGGTAGAACGCGCCGGTCAGGGCGACCTCGTGCGCGCCCTGTGGCCGGTCGGCGGCCAGCCGCTGCACGACGCCGAGGATCACCGAGAAGCCGAGGAGCAGCACGGCCCCGCTCGACAGGCACCACCAGGTCGCCCGCACCGACCAGAGTTTCGTCCATTCCGAGGCCACCGCGCCGGAAAAACCACCACCGGCTTGTACCTGTGCCCTGGTCATCGTGCCCCCTTCAAGAAGCCGTCGAAGAAGTTCGTCAGGTAGTCCCGGTAGAAGTCGAGGCCCACCGAGGAGTCGATCGAGCCGTACTGGTTCCGCAGCAGGTCCGGCGGCAGGCTGCCGCGCAGGCCGAGCTGGTCGACGAGGATGCCTTCGTCCGTCCCCGTCGAGTGGCCGCTGTCCTCCAGCAGCAACCGCTGTTTCCAGCCGGTCAGCCGCGGCCAGTTCTCGGTCCAGCTCGCGCCGTAGGCGCCCTTGCCCAGCGGGCTCGCCAGCACCGCGAGCGGCCGGTCGATCGACACGGGTGCGAACAACGGGCCGTCGATGTTCACGCCGGCGCGGATCCGCCGGTCGGAGGTCATCGCCGCCGCGGTGGCGGAACCGCCCGCCGAGTGCCCCGCCATCCCGATCCTCGCCGGGTCGATCGGCCAGCGCCGGTCGCGCAGGAGCGTGTCGAGTACGAAGGACACGTCCGGCACCCGGCCGGCGACCGCGCCCGGCCACGGGTCCCCTGACTGTCCACAAGGGATACACGGCAGCAGTCGTCCGCCGGGGAACTCGACCTCCGAGCTTTCGTAGGCGTGGTCGATACCCGCGACGACGTACCCCTTCGACGCGAGCCGTTCCGCCAGCGACGTCAGTGTCGAGCGGCTGTTGCCCGCGCCCGGTGAGAGCAGCACGAGCGGACGCCCCGGCGAAGGCAGCACCGGCGCGTTTTCCCGTGCGTGGACCCGGACCCGCGAGAACGTGTCCGGTGGCAGGTCGAGGTGCCGCCCGGCGACCGACGCGGCGCTCTCGGCGGGCGTCACCCAGGTCGACGGCTTCCCGACCGGCACCGCCGGGTACCACATCGACACCATCAGCTCACGGCGTTGCGAGGGCTGCCACGGGTCGGCCCGGCCGGTGTCTACGAGATGTACCACCTGCCGCCCGATCGGGAGCGGCCCGCCGGGCTCGGGCAGGGACAGCGCCGGACTAGCGGACGCGCTCGCGGATACCCCCAGCAGGCCCGCGAGCACCACCGAAACCACCACCATCAGCCGTCGCGCGTTCACGCGGCCACCCCCGTCCCGTACTCGACCGACGAAGCGGTCAGCTCCATGTACGCCTGCTCCAGCGACGCGGTCCGCTCGCCCAGCCCGTGCAGCCGGACACCCAGTTCGTGTGCGAGATCGCCGACCGTCCCGACCGCGACGTCGTGCGCGAGCAGCTCGTCCGCGCCGGTCACCCGGGTCGTGATTCCGGCGTCGCGCAGCCGCTCGTCCAGCTTTCGCAGCTCGGCGGGCACCGGCACGCGCACCGCGACCGTGCTCCGCGAATTCGCCGCGATGAACTCGTCGAGCGTCGCGTCCGCGAGGAGCTTTCCCTTGCCGATCACCACGAGCCGGTCGGCGGTCAGCTGCATCTCACTCATCAGGTGACTCGACACGAACACCGTCCGGCCCTCCTCGGCGAGCGAGCGCATCAGCTGCCGCACCCAGCGCACGCCGTCGGGGTCGAGACCGTTGACGGGTTCGTCGAACATCAGCACGCCGGGGTCGCCCAGCAGCGCCCCGGCGATCCCGAGCCGCTGGCCCATGCCGAGCGAGAACTGCCCCGCGCGCTTCCCCGCGACGTCGGTCAGCCCGACGGTCGCCAGCGCCTCCTCGACGCGCCGGGCGGGGATGCCGTTGCTGCGCGCCATCGCCAGCAGGTGCTTGCCCGCGCTGCGGCCGGGATGCAGCGCCTTCGCCTCCAGCAGCGCGCCGACCTCGCGCAGCGGATGCCGCAGCTCGGCGTAGCGCTTGCCGTCGATGAGCACCTCGCCGGCGTGGGGCGCGTCGAGCCCGACCGTCATCCGCATCGTCGTCGACTTCCCGGCGCCGTTCGGCCCGAGGAAGCCGGTCACCCGGCCCGGCGGGACGGCGAACGTCAGGTCGTCGACGACGGTTTTCTCCCCGTAGCGCTTCGTCAACCCACGAAGCGTGATCATGAGACCTCCCGGTTTCGTTGCCTGCCCGGGAAGTCTGCGAGAACGGGGCACCCCGGGACATTGCCCGACGGTCGGCGTCCACCCCCGACTTTCGGCAGGGGCGGACGGCGGTGACCCGTAGGGGACGGCACAATCGGCGCATGGACACCGGTGCCCGGCGGCGGGTGAGGCCGCTCGATCTCGCCATGCTCGTACTGGCGGTGTTCTCCGTCGGCCTGCTGGTCTACGTCACCTTCTTCCCGCACACCGAGGAGACCGCACGGGTGGTCTTCGTGGTGGACACGTCGGTCTGCGGGGTCTTCGCGCTGGAATTCCTCTGGCGCTGGCGCGGGAGTGGCTGGGAGAAGCGGTTCCCGCTGCGCAACTGGTACGAGATCCTCGGCATGATCCCGATCGCGCATCCGGCGCTGCGCGGGTTCCGGCTGCTGCGGATCGTGGTGGTGCTGGTCCGCCTCGCCCGCACCGCCGACCGCGCGTTCGGGGAGCGGTTCACCCAGCGGCTGGTCGAGCGGCTGTCCCGGCCGATCGTGCTGGCGATCAAGAAGCCGGTCACCCTCGCCGTGATGGACGAGGTGGTCAAGGTCGTCGAGACCGGCAACTACCCGCGGAACCTGGCGCGCTCGCTCGGCGATCACCGCGAGTCGCTGCGCGAGATCATCACCGAGAAGATCAAGAACGACCCGCAGGCGGGGCGGCTGTCCAGGCTTCCCTTCCATGACGAGATTGTGTCGTCCATTGTGGACACCGCGATGCGGGTGGTGCTCGAGGTGCTCGTCGACCCGCGGATCGACGACTTCTTCGCGCACGTGGTGCGGGAGAACCGCGAGCAGATCCGCCTGGCCGTCGAACTGGGCCTGCACGAGGACCACGACCGCCCCGAGCTGACCGCCCGGCTGCCCGTCACCCCGGAGTACCAACTGGGCCGGGATTCCTGAACGTTCGGATACGCGGTGGTCATGCGCCCCAATGTGGCGTTCGGTGCGTCAGACGCAGCGAATGTGGCGTTCGGTGCGTTGAACGCACCCAATGCCACATTGGGGCGCTAGCGGCGCCGCGTCGTGTGCCGCGTGGGGGCGGCCGTCGCCGGGTCCTCCGGCCACGGGTGCCGGGGGTAGCGGCCACGCAGGTCCGCGCGTACCGCGGCGTACCCGGTGCGCCAGAACGAAGCCAGGTCGGCGGTGACGGCCGCCGGGCGCCCGGCGGGGGAGAGCAGGTGCAGCAGTACCGGGACCCGCCCGTCCGCGATCTTCGGGGTTTCGGTCCAGCCGAAGGTTTCCTGCAGTTTCACCGCGAGCACCGGCTGCTCGCCGTCGTAGCCGACGCGGATGTGCGAGCCCGAGGGCACTTCGAGCCGGTCCGGCGCCAGCTCGTCCAGCCGCGCCGCCTCGGGCCATGGCAGGAGCCCCCGCAGGGCGGCCCCCGCGTCGATCGAGGCGAGATCGTCCCGGCGCCGTGCCCTGGACAGGTCGAGCCAGGAGTCCACAGTGGACAAAAGCGCCTCGTCGCCGACCTCCGGCCACGGCGCGCCGAGGGCCCGGTGCAGGAACGCCATCCTGGCACGCAGCCGGGTGCCGTCCTGTGTCCACCGCAGCAGCCCGAGCCCCTCCGCGCGCAACCCGGCCAGCAGCGCCGCCCGCACCGCCGCGGGGTCCGGTTCGGACAGTGGCCGCTCGGTGAGCGTGATGGCGCCGAGCCGCCGGACACGGCGCGCCACGACGTCGCCGCCGGACCAGCCCACTTCGTCCACTTCGGACACCAGGTTCGGCGCCGCGCGGGTGGCCAGTGGCAGATCCGCCGCCGCGGCCAGCCGGATGGTGCCGTGCGCGCGGCCAGGGTCCCTGGTCGCCTCGGCCACCGCGAGCCATTCGACGTCGCCGAGTCCGCTGCCGCCGGGCAGTTCGGCCGCGGTCCCGCCCGCCATCAGGTACACCGGCGCCGATCCGGCACGCCGCCGCGCCAGCCGTTCGGGATGCGCGAGCGCCACCACCAGCGCCGGGTCGGGCCGACGGCGCCCGCCGTCGTCGCGCACCAGTCCGGAAAGCCGCCGCACCTCGGCCTTCCACCGGCGGGCGGCCTCGTCGCCGCCCTCGCGCAGGCGCCGCAGTTCCGCCTCGACGTCGGTGCGCGCGCCACCGGCGTCCAGCAGCGCGACCACCTCCGCCGCGTTCCGCGCCCCGACCTCGGCGGCGCCGTCGAGCAGCGCGCGGGCCAGCCGGGGATGCAGGCCCAGCTCGGCCATCCGGCGTCCCCGCGCGGTGACCGTGCCGTCGGCCGCCGTCGCGCCGAGGGTGACCAGTAGTGCCCGCCCGGCCGCCAAAGCGCCTTCACCCGGTTCGTCCCACCAGGACAGTCCGCTGCCGTCCGGAGTGGACCAGCAGGCCAGTTCGAGCGCGAACCGGGCCAGCTCCGCGGTGCGGATCTCGGGCTCGGGATACGCCGGGAGCGTGGCCTGCTCGTGCTCGGCCCAGCAGCGGTAGGCCCGCCCGGGTGCCTCCCGCCCGGCACGCCCGGACCGCTGCTCGGCGACCGCCGAGGAGACCCGGACCGTGGCCAGCCCCGGCAGCCCACGCCGGTGGTCCACCCTCGGCACCCGCGCCAGTCCCGAGTCCACCACCGCCCGCACACCCGGCACGGTCAGGCTCGACTCGGCGACCGCGGTCGCCAGCACCACCCGGCGCCGGTCGCGGGGCCGCAGCGCCTCGTCCTGGCGGGCCGCCGTGAGCCGTCCGTGCAGCGGCAGCACGTCCACTCCGGACAGACCGCCGAGCGCCGCCGACGTCCGGGCGATCTCCCCGGCGCCGGGCAGGAACGCCAGCACGTCACCGTCTCCTTCGGACAGTGCGGTGTGGACGGTCCGGGCCACCGCCGACTCGGCGCGCTCGCCCCGCGACGGCGGATGGTAGGACGTGGTGACCGGGTAGGTCCGTGCCTCGGCGGTGAGCACCGGCGCGTCCCCGAGCAACGCCGCGAGCCGTCCGGCCGCCACCGTCGCCGACGTCGCGAGCAGCCGCAGGTCCTCGCGCAGGCCCGCGCGGACGTCCAGCAGCAGCGCGAGCAGCAGATCCGCGTCCAGATGGCGCTCGTGACACTCGTCGAGCAGCACCACCGACACCCCGGGCAGTTCTGGATCGTGCTGCACCCGCCGCACCAGCAGGCCGGACGTGACCACCTCGATCCGCGTCCGCGCCGAGACCTTCCGGTCCCCGCGCACCGCGTACCCGACGGTCTCGCCGACCGGCTCGCCCAGTATCGCGGCCATCCGCGCGGCGGCGGCCCGCGCGGCCAGCCGCCGTGGTTCGGCGACGACGACCCGTCCCGCGTCGGTGGCCAGCGCGAGTGGCACCAGGGTCGTCTTCCCGGTACCGGGCGGTGCGACGAGGACGGCGGTGCCGTGGGCGGCCAGCGCCTCGGCGACGGCGGGCAGGACGGAGCGGACCGGCAGATCCGGCAGGTCGGCGCGGATCACTGCTCGGTGACCTCCGGTGGGGCGGGGATCGGGTAGCCGGACTGCCCGATGTTCGTGCTCAGCGAGCGCTGCCATTCCCCGCCGGAGATCATCTTCTGGATCGCCTTCCCGACCGCGGCCTTGCCTTCGGTGTCGTTCTTGCGCAGCCCGACGCCGTATTTCTCGGTCGAGAACGGCTTGCCGACGATCCGCAGCAGTTCGGGATCCTGGGCGACGTACCCGGCGAGGATCACCCCGTCGGTCGTGATGGCGTCGATCTGCCCGGCGAGCAGCGCCGTCACGCAGTCCGGATAACGCGGGTACTCGACGAGCTGGACGGCCTGGGCGTACCGGTCGCGGACCTGCTGGGCCGGGGTCGACCCGGTGACCGAGCACAGCTTGCGCCCGTTGAGGGTCTCCGGGCCGGTGATGTCGGGGGAAGTGCGGCGCACGAGCAGATCCTGCCCGGTCACGAAGTAGGGGCCGGCGAAGGCCACCTGCTGCTTGCGCCTGTCGGTGATCGAGTAGCTCGCCACGACGAGATCGACGACACCGTTCGCGAGATCACTCTCCCGGGTGGCCGAGGTGGTTTCGTGCCAGGTGATGTTCTGCGGTTCGACGCCCAGCTCACCGGCGACGTACCGGGCGACGTCGACGTCGAAGCCGAGAAAACGTCCGTCGATGGTGCGCAGCGAAAGGCCGGGTGAATCGAACCGGATCCCGATGGTGAGGTGATTCCCGGCACTGGCCTTCGCGACCACCGAATCGACGGGCGCGACCGGATCGGAACCACAACCCGCGCAGGTCAGCAGCAGAAAGGCGAGGGCGGCGAAGTTCAGGAAGGCGCGTATCCGCATCCGTCCGCTCCACCTCGCCTGCTCTGGGGACTCACGTTGTTCTCAGGTCAGGCGGCTAGCCTAGGCGCGTGTTGCGACCGTCCCAAGCCGTGCTCGACGGCGTCGGCGTGCTCGCCCGGCTCGGGCTGGCGGCCGTATGGCTGATTTCGGGCGCGCTGAAGATCAGCGAACCCGGCCAGACCTACATCGCGGTCCAGGCCTACGACGTGCTGCCGCACGTGCTGGTCGGGCCGGTCGCCACGATGCTGCCACTGCTGGAACTGCTGCTCGGGCTGTTCCTGCTGGCCGGGCTGTGGACGCGGCAGGTGGCGGGGGCGTCCCTGCTGCTGCTCCTGGTGCTCATCGCGGGCATCGCCCAGTCGTGGGCACGCGGGCTGAGCATCGACTGCGGCTGCTTCGGCGGCGGCGGACAGGTGGCGCCGGGGCAGACCGAGTACCCGCAGGAGATCCTGCGCGACTCCGGTTTCCTGCTGCTCGCCGTCTGGTTGCTGGTCCGGCCGTCGTCGTGGTTCTCGGTGGATCGCTGGCTCGGCCGCGGTCGCGGGAACTCCGCGGCACCGGCGCCCGACTACTCCGAGGTACCCGAAGGAAATTGAGGTAGGAACAACAGTGGGTGGAGCTGAGCGAACCGCTCGGAAACGTCGCCAGCAGACGCAGGCCGCGCGCGCGGTCTCGCAGGCGCGGGGCGCGTCGGCCGACCGGAAGCGGGTCATCGTCACGGTCGTCGCGGTGGTCGTGGTCGCCGTCGCCGTGATCGGCGGGGTGATCTGGATCAACGCGTCGAAGAACTCGACCGAGGGCCAGGCGATCACCACGGGCACGAACAGCGCACCGGCGACCCCGCCGGTCGCCGGTGTCGTCGAGAAGCGTGACGGCGCCGTGGTGCTGACCGGGAAGCCGGACGCCAAGAAGTCGATCGACGTCTACGCCGACTTCCTCTGCCCGATCTGCGGCGAGTTCCAGAAGGCCTACGGCCCGCAGATCGAGCAGGCCGTCAACTCCGGCCAGCTGCTGGTGCGCTACCACATGGTGCCGCTGCTCAACAAGAGCTCGGACCCGCCGGGCTACTCGCTCGACTCGGCGAACGCCTCGCTCGCCGCGGCCGACTCGGGCAAGTTCACCGCCTACCACGACGCGCTGTTCAAGAACCAGCCGGAAGAGGGCGGCCGCGGTTACGACAAGGGGCAGCTGGTCAAGCTGGGCCAGGACCTCGGGATCACCGACCCGAAGTTCGCCGAGGCGGTCAACGGCGGGACGTACAACCAGGCGATCAACGACGCCTACCAGCAGACGCTGAAGGACCCGAACCTGGAGCAGACCTTCCCGAACGGCAAGAAGGGCTTCGGGACGCCGAGCATCGTGGTCGGCGGCAAGGTGGTCAACTGGCAGCAGCCGGGCTGGCTCCAGCAGGCACTCGCCGGGTAGCGCGGGTCTCGCGAAACGCACGCGGTCCCGGTGCCGGAGGTACGTCCTCCGGCACCGGGACCGCGTTTTTTCAGGCCCGGTGCAACGTCGGGTTCCGGTCCTCGATCACGAAGCTCGCCGCGGTCGTCGCGGGCGCGTCCGGTTTGCTCACGTACGGCAGCGTGCGGAAGTCCGCGCGTACCTGCCGCGCGTCGATCTTCGTGCGCACGTAGCCGCGTCGGAAGCTGTAGAACTTCACGTGCGGGTTCGCCGTCAGCATCCCGTCGCCGAACTCGGTGGTCTCCGCGCCGTCGCGGCCCGAGGTGACCGACGTGGTGACCAGCTCGGTGGCCACCGACCGCGAGCTCGGGTCGTGGAAGTCGGCCTTGATCTCGGTGGCCCAGTGCGAGTGCACGTCGCCGGTGAGCACCACGGTGTTGCGGGTGGTGCGGAACGCGTCACGGACGCGGGCCTGTTCGGCCTGGTAGGCGTCCCAGCCGTCCATGTTCAGGAGCACCCGGGGGCCGGGGTCCTGGTCCATGCGGGCAAACCAGACCTGCTGGCCGAGCACGTCCCAGCGGGCCCGCGACCGGCGCAGCCCGTCGAGCAGCCAGGCCTCCTGCCGCCGGCCGGTGATCGTGCGCAGCGGATCGGCCAACTCGGGGGCGTCCGGCTTGTTGCCGTCGCCGAACAGCTGGTCGTCGCGGTACTGCCGGGTGTCGAGCATGTGGAAGTTCGCCAGCCCGCCCCAGCCGATCCGGCGGTAGAGGTGCATCTCGGCTCCGCGCGGCTTCGCCGACCGGCGCAGTGGCATGTTCTCGTAGTACGCCCGGAACGCGGCTTCGCGGCGCGTCAGGAACGCGGCGCCCGGCGTCTTCGAACGCTCCTGCGGGATGTCGCCCGCCCAGTTGTTCTCGACCTCGTGATCGTCGAACACCACCAGCCAGGGCGCGACGGCGTGCGCGAGCTGCAGATCCGGGTCGGTCTTGTACTGGGCGTACCGCCGCCGGTAGTCGCCGAGCGTCACCGTCTCCGGCCCGATCACCCGGCGGACGTTGTCGTCGCGGCCACCTGGCTCGTAGAAGTAGTCGCCGAGGTGCAGGATCAGGCCGGGGTGGTCCTCGGCCATCCGGCGGTACGCGGTGAAGTAGCCCTCGCCGTAGTGCGCGCACGAGGCGAAGCACATGGTCAACGGGCTCAGCGAGCCCGGCAGCGGCGCGGTCCGGGTGCGGCCGGTCGGCGAGACCTGGCCGTCCACGCGGAAGCGGTAGAAGTACTCGGTGTCCGGTCGCAGCCCCCATGGCTCGACGTGCACGCTGTGCGCGGTCTCGGGGATGGCGAGCGCCTCCCCGCCGCGCACGATCCGGGTGAACCGCTCGTCGGTGGCCAGCTGCCACCGCACCGGGACGCGACGGTCCGGCATGCCGCCCTTCCCGTCGTCGGCCAGCGGGTTCGGCGCCAGCCGGGTCCACAGCACGACGCTGTCCGGATACGGGTCGCCGGAGGCGACACCGAGCGTGAACACCCCGCCGAGCGGGCGGCCGGGGCCCGCGCCCCGGGTCTCGGTGGCACGGGCGATCCCGGCGGTGCCCGCGGCCAGGGCGAACGCGCCGGCACCGCCGAGCAGTACGTTGCGGCGGTTGAGGCCGCTGTTCTCGGGCACGGCAAGACTCCTCACGATCGGGGCTGAGCGCAGGTCATCCCATCGTGGGATGACGAACGGAACTCCCCCGTCCGGGTGGCCGCGAGGTGAACTTCGCCAAGGGGACTTCCCGCCCATCTCCTGCGAACCGGTCCCCGGTGCCGATCCCGGCATTTCGCCTCCCGGGCACCCTCGGTGGTCTAATCTGGACCCGCAGTGGCGGGGAACCAGGGTGGGGCCGGGCGCGTCGCACCCCTGGACGCGAAGGGTTGCCTGGGAGGGGCGAAGTGGACGGCACGCACAAGGGTTTCCACGTCGAGGAGGGCGCGTACGAGCGGTACGCGCGCCAGGTCGACCCGCTGGGGGACGACGTCAAGGGCGCGGCCGACAAGCACGTCGGCCCGCACGTGACGCTCGGCGGCCACGGCTTCTCCGAGATGGGCGGCGAGTCCGGGTTCTCCGGCGCCTACAGCGGCCGGATGCGCGCGCTGCAGGAGCGGATGCGTGGCCTCGGCGGCAACTGGCAGCAGGTCGGCGACGCGTCGCGACGGACGCAGGCGAACTACGCCGCGGTCGAGGACGAGCACGGCCAGACCATGCGCCGGCTGGGCAAGGACCTTTCGTGACCGGGCACGTCGACCAGGTCGTCCAGCACGGCCTGCACACCACGAATCAGTTCGCGCAGAAGCTGCGGCACGATCCGGCGGCGATCACCGGCGCCCGCGACGGGCACGTCGCGCTCCAGACGTCGATGACGAAGGCCAAGGACCACGCCGGGGACCAGCGGGTCACCCTCGCCAACGCCAGCTCGGGCAACACCACCGACCGCGCGACCACGACCTCGCAGAGCCTGGAGAAAGAGGTCCAGTCCGTGCTCGACGAGAGCGCGGAGATCGAGAAGGCCGTCGCCGAGGCCAGCGAGGCGCTGCACCTCGGCGAGATCAAGAACGACCAGGTCCGCGATCAGATCATCAAGGAGATCGCGGCCTCGATGAAGGCCCTCGCGGCGGTGAACACCATCCAGCCGCCGGAAAGCCGCGCGGCCGCCTCACGGGACATCCTGACCAAGCTCCAGACGAAGATCGGTGAGCTGACCGGCCAGGCCGCCACGTTCAGCGAGCAGACGATCAACCAGCTCACCGACATCGGCACCAAGCTCGGCGGCGGTGAGTCGACGTCGGCGAGCAGCGCTTCGAGCACGCACGTCGGCTCCCAGTTCAACTCCAACTCCGGCTACTCCGGTGGTGGCGGCGACGGGGGCGGCAGCGGCGGCGGTGGGGGAGGTGGCGGCGGCGGAGGCGGCGGTGCGCACAAGCCGCGCCTGCCGGTCGCGATCCCGCCGCAGCCCGGCACCGGCGTCGACGTCAACCTCCCCGGCGGCAAGACCGTCAAGGCCCCGAACGAGACCGCGGCGAAGGCGGTCCGGGCGGCGCTGTCCCAGCTCGGCGTCCCGTACGTGTGGGGTGGCACCGCGCGCGGCCAGGGGCTCGACTGCAGCGGGCTGACCATGACGTCCTACCAGGACGCGGGCCTGACGCTGCCGCGCACGGCTGCCCAGCAGACCGTCGGCGCCGAGGTGCCGTCGATGGATCAGCTGCTGCCCGGCGACCTCGTCGTCTGGTCCGGGCACGTGGCGATGGTGATCGGCGACGGCCAGATGGTCGAGGCGGGCGATCCGGTACAGGTCAGCAAGATCCGCACCACCAACGCGGGCCAGTCCTTCATCGGCTTCTACCGGCCGACTGGCTAATCTGGGCGAATGGCGGAATTCGACATCGACCTCGCGTCCGCGCGGGTCGCCGAACAGGTGGAACGCACGGCCCGCGAAGCCGACGAACGCTTCGCCAGGAGCGGCCCGGTCGTCGGCCGCGCCGAGTCCGGCGACGGCGGGGTCAGGGTCGAGGTCGCGCCGGGCGGGCTGCTCACCGGGATCACGCTGAGCCGCTCGGCGCTGCGCTACGGTTCGGCCGCGCTGGCCGAGCAGATCCTCGAACTCGCGCAACGCGCCACCCGCCGCGCCGGTGACCGGATGTACCACCAGCTCGCGCCGGTCCTCGGCCCGGACGACGAGAACCTGAAGTCGCTGGGCTTCGAGCCGATCCCGGAGGACGACGTCGACGCCGAGTACTACGGGAGATGAGCACGGTGGACCAAGTCCCGGTCACCTCGACCACCAGAGAGCTGATCGACCAGGCCAGGGCCCGGCAGGACGCGCTCGCGCGGGTCGAATCGCTGATGGCACAGGCACGCGGCACCGCGCACGACGTCGACGGCACGATCGAGGTCACCGTCGACGCCCGCGGCAAACTGCATCGGCTGTGGCTCGCCCCGGACGCGGTGAACTGGGGCCACGACCGGCTCGGCCCGCTGATCGTCGAGGTCTCCCAGGCCGCGATGCGCGAGGCCACCCAGGACAGCTACAACAAGGTCGCGCTGCTGCTCGGCGAGGACATGACGTACATGATCGAGCAGATGTCCGGGATGCCCGCGCCCGCACGGGCGCAGGACGACGATCCGGGCATGACCGTCGAGGAGTTCCAGCGGCAGCGCGCGCAGCGGCTCGGCGAGGCGCCGCCGGAGGCCCCGGCGCAGGCGTCCACAGTGGACGATGACGACGAGGACGCGTACTGGGAGTCCTTCGACCCGGCGTCGCTCCGCTCCGACCGCTAGCCGGGATCGTTACTTCGGCGCGGGCAGCTTCTCGCACAACGCCGAGGGGAAGTCCGGTCGCACCGCCCTGATCTCGGCGCAGCCGCCGTCTTTCGCGTTCGCGAAGCTCGCCCAGCCGTTGCCCGCCCACCGGTAGAAGACCCGGTTGGCGCGGTGCGTGTTCCGGCACGCGGGCGCGCCCTCGGCCGGTGGGCAGTCGCCGACGTGCCGGTCGAGGTCGAGGATCAGCCAGTTCTGGTCGCAGCCGCGGACGTCGCGGGCGCCGTGCAGGTGGTTGGCCGGGACGTCGGCGTTGAACGTGACCTGGTTGATCCACGCCTCGGCGCAGTGGTCGGCGGGTGGGACACAGCCCAGGTTGTCGTCACAGTGGCCGTATTCGGCGCCCTTCCGGTGCCAGGCCCGGCCGTAGTTGAGCGTGACCGCGCGGTCTCCGATCGGCGACCGGGTGGTGAGCGGGACGTCGGCTTGTTCCTTGCGCGGGCAGGCTTCGCGGGGCAGCGTCGCGCGCATGGCGTACACGATGTACGCGCTGACCGTGTCGTTCGTTTCGTCGAGGTGGTCGACGTGGGGTGAGCGCGCGCAGTCCGGGTCTCCCGCGGGCAGGATGACCCGCGCGATCACGACGTTCGGCGCCGGGCCGGGACGTACGGCCGTGACCTCGGCGCTGACGTCGTTCCACAGTGAAGCCACCGAGGTTCCCGCCTCGCCGGTGTCGGACGCCGGTGCCCGCGTGGTGGCGACGACGATCCCGCCCGCCACCAGCACGCCCAGTACCACCAGCGCGACCGGTCCGAATCTGCGCCATTTTCCCATCTGTGTTCCCCCTCGTTACGACGGTCCGCCGATTCCGCCCGATCGGCTGGACTTCGCGCGCGACCGTGTTCCGGCGGTCCGCACGTGGAGATCATGGACGCTCCGGCCCCCGATGGAAAGGTGAAAATTCCGACATGGCATCGACGAGAACCGTGCTCGGCGCCGCTCTCGCCCTCCTGTTCGTCACCGCGGCTCCCGCGGCCGCCGCCGCGCCACCACACGGCGACGACTACCCGTATCGGGACAAGCCCGACATCGTGGACCGCTGGGCCTTCTACTCCGGCCAGGACACCTCGTTCGTGGCCTGGCGGATGGAACAGCTCACCGGCTACTTCCACAACTCCATGTCGCACAACGGAATCGCCGGCCACTGGGGCAACGCCCCGGAGTGGGCGGCCAACGCGCGCAAGCTCGGCTACGCCGTCGACCGGATTCCGGAGGCCGGCGCGATCGCGCAGTGGGACGCCGGCCAGGCCGCCGGTCCCGGGCACGTCGCCTACATCGCCGAGGTGCACGGCGAGCAGGTGACGGTGGAGGAGTACAACTGGTCGGCGCCACTGCGCTACGACACCCGCGTGGTGCCGCTGAGCCAGGTCAGCTGGGTGCTCCACGTCGCGCGGGGGAGCTAGCCGCCGCGACGTCCACAAAGGACTTGACCCGCGCGGTTTCCCCGGCGCGAAGCCACAGCACGCCCCAGTCGACGCCGGGGGAGCCGCGGAACGGGACGAACGTGATCCGCGGATGGCTGAAGTACGTCGTCGCGTGCGCGGCGAGCGGGCAGATCCCGCCGCCGTTCGCGATGGTGGCGAGCAGCTCCTGAAACGTCTCCAGCGGCTCGCCGCGTTCGACGGGCCTGCCGCCGGGCGTGTGCCACGGGGCGGGTGGTTCGACCCAGTACGGCGCGGGCGGGTTCGCCGCGCGGAGAACGCGATCCCGCGCGAGGTCTTCGAGGGTGACGTGCGCGCGGCGCGCGAACGGGTGCCGCGCCGGGACGGCCAGCACCATCGGCTCGGTGTACACCACCGGTCCGGTGACGAGATCCGGCTCGTCCACCGGGAGCAGCGTGATCAGCGCGTCGACCTCACCCGCGCGGAGCAGGCCGAACGGATCGGCGAAGTCGGCTTCGCGGATCTGTACCGCGCAGCCGGGGTGCCGATCGCGGAAGGCGTCGAGCAGATCGGCGACGAGATCGGCGACGCCGGGTGCCTCGAAACCGAGCCGCAGCACCTCGCCGACTCCGCGCCCGGCGGCGACCGCGCGGGCGATGCCCTCGTGGATGCCCCGGTAGGCGGGCGCCAGATCCTCGCGCAGCCGCCGCCCGATCGGGGTCGGCTCGACCCGGCGGCTCGTACGCGCGAACAGTGGCGCGCCGATGCGGCGTTCGAGCTGCTTGATGCTCTGGCTGACCCGGGCCTGCGAGACGTGCAGGCGCTCGGCGGTGCGGCCGAAGTGCAGCTCCTCGGCGAGCGTCAGGAAGATCTCGATGTCCCGCAGTTCCATAACCTTCATGTTATCGATCGGTCTGGTTTCGCGCGTTGTTCGGGGTTCGTTCCCGCGAGAGGGTGAAGAGGTCAAAGAAACCTTCTGACCAGGGAGAACACACGATGCGCGCACGGATGACGAACCTGCCGAAGCTGGCCGCCGGTGGGTACAAGGCGATGGTGGCGCTGGAGATGTACCTCGCCGGCACGAAGCTGCCGAAGAGCACGCTGGAACTGGTGAAACTGCGGGCGAGCCAGCTCAACGGCTGCGGGTTCTGCGTCGACATGCACGCCCGCGACGCGAAGAAGGCGGGCGAGACCGACGAGCGGCTCTGGTCGGTCGCCGCGTGGCGCGAAGCGCCCTACTACACCGACGAAGAGCGCGCGGCGCTCGCGCTGACCGAGGCCGCGACGCGGCTGGCCGACCGGCCGGACCCGGTGCCCGACGAGGTCTGGGACGACGCCGCCGACCACTTCGACGAGGAGTCGCTCGCCGCGCTGGTGGTCGCGATCGCTGCCATCAACGCGTGGAACCGGATCAACGTGACCACGCGGCAGCTCGCCGGTGGCGCGGCCTGAACGAGGGCGTGCGACTCTGGGGGCATGGCGAACCGACTCGCGACCGCGACCAGTCCCTACCTGCTCCAGCACGCCGAAAACCCGGTGGAGTGGTGGGAATGGGGCGAGGAGGCGCTGGCCGAGGCGAAGCGCCGGAACGTGCCGATCCTGCTCTCGGTCGGGTACGCGGCCTGCCACTGGTGTCACGTCATGGCGCACGAATCCTTCGAGGACGAGAAGACCGCGACGTTGATGAACGCGCACTTCGTCAACATCAAGGTCGACCGCGAAGAGCGTCCCGACATCGACGCGGTGTACATGGCGGCGACGCAGGCGATGACCGGACAGGGCGGCTGGCCGATGACGTGTTTCCTGACCCCGGAAGGGAAACCGTTCCACTGCGGCACCTACTACCCGCCCTCGCCCCGGCACGGGATGCCCTCGTTCAGCCAGCTCCTGGTCGCGGTCGCCGAGGCCTGGGAGGAACGGCCCGACGAGCTGCGTTCCGGGGCACAGCAGATCGTCGGGGCGCTGGCCGAGCGGGGCGGTCCGCTCGATGAGTCCGAAGTGGACTCCTCGGTGCTGGCGGCCGCGGTCGGGAAACTGGCGGAGGAAGCCGACTCGGTGCACGGTGGTTTCGGTGGGGCGCCGAAGTTCCCGCCGTCGATGGTGCTGGAGTTCCTGCTGCGGCACCACGAGCGGACGGGTTCGGACACCGCGCTGTCGCTGGCGGAGTCGGCGGCCGAGGCGATGGCACGCGGTGGCCTGTACGACCAGCTCGCCGGCGGCTTCGCGCGCTACTCGGTCGACGCCGCGTGGGTGGTGCCGCACTTCGAGAAGATGTTGTACGACAACGCCTTGCTGTTGCGTTTCTACGCCCACCTGGCCCGGCGGACCGCATCCGCGACGGCGTGGCGGGTCGCCGAGGGAACCGCGTCGTTCCTGGCGGACTCGCTGCTGACCCCGCAGCGCGGTTTCGCCGCGTCGCTCGACGCGGACACCGAGGGCGTCGAGGGACTGACCTACGTCTGGACGCCCTCGCAGCTGTGTGCCGTGCTGGGCGAGGAGGACGGTTCGTGGGCCGCGGAGTTGTTCGGTGTCACGGAATCGGGCACCTTCGAGGAAGGTGCTTCCACGCTGCGTCTACCGCGTGACCCGGACGACGCGGATCGCTTCGAGCGGGTTCGGCTGGCCTTGCTGGAGTCGCGTGCCGCCCGGCCGCAGCCGGGCCGGGACGACAAGGTGATCGCCGCCTGGAACGGTCTGGCCATCACCGCGCTCGCCGAGGCCGGTGTCGCGTTGGAGCGTCCACAATGGATCGAACTGGCGCGCGGCGCGGCCGAACTGGTGCTGGATAAGCACATCGTCGAGGGCAGGCTGCGCCGGAGTTCGCGCGACGGCGTCGTCGGCGAGGCGGCGGGCGTACTGGAGGACTACGCGTGCGTCGCGGACGGTTTGCTGGCGCTGCACCAGGCGACCGGCGAACCCCGCTGGCTGACCGAGGCCACCCGGCTGCTCGATCTCGCGCTGACGCACTTCGCCGTGGCGGACGTCCCCGGTGCCTACTACGACACCGCCGACGACGCGGAAACGTTGGTACAGCGTCCTTCCGACCCCGGTGACAACGCCAGCCCCGCCGGCGCCTCGGCGCTCGCGGGCGCGCTGCTGACGGCGTCGGCGCTCACCGGCGCCGAGTCCGCGACCCGGTACCGCGAGGCCGCCGAGCAGGCGCTGCGCCGCGTCGGCCTGCTGGCGGCGCGCGTGCCGAGGTTCGCCGGGCACTGGCTTTCCGTCGCCGAGGCGGCCGAGTCGGGCCCGGTGCAGGTCGCCGTGGTGGGCGAGGCGCGGGGGGAACTCGTCACCGCCGCCGCGCGGTCGATCCACGGCGGCGGCGTCGTCCTCGGCGGCGCCCCGGACGCGCCGGGCGTTCCACTCCTCGCCGATCGCCCGCTCGTCGACGGTGTCGCGGCGGCCTACGTCTGCCGCGGCTATGTCTGCGATCGCCCGGTGACCACCTCCGAAGCACTGGCCGCGCAGCTCTGAGCGTGCGCTGACAGCGAACACCCTGGTCAAGGGTGTTTTCAGGCGTATCGTCGGTAGCGATGTAATCATGTAATCGTCACTGGAGGCGAGCATGAACACGTGCTTCGAGGTGGTGGGACTGATGGGACGAGGCTGGAAGGGCCGTGGCGGCTGGCAGCAGGCCGAGGTGCCCCCGGCGGCCGACGCGGCCGCGTGGTTCGGCGGGCGGCTGCCGGACGGCTGGTTCGCGGGTGACCCGGAGGTCACCGTGGACCGGGAGGAGATCGTCGTGGT
This sequence comes from Amycolatopsis samaneae, assembly GCF_039541975.1. Lineage (NCBI taxonomy): Bacteria > Bacillati > Actinomycetota > Actinomycetes > Pseudonocardiales > Pseudonocardiaceae > Amycolatopsis > Amycolatopsis samaneae. Next base: position 279,550 of record NZ_BAABHG010000012.1, on the reverse strand, counting down.
CGGCGAGCTCCCGCCGCTGACCGGCGAATACGCCGACGACGCGGCCCGCGCGGCCGCCGAGGAGGGCCGGATCAGCCGGTTCCGGGAGGAGACGCGGGACGAGCGGATCGAGATCGCGCGGCAGGCCGAACACCGCTACCAGCGCAAGGTCGCCTGGGGCGCCCGGCTCGGCGGCACGAAGGTCCTGTTCACGACGTTGTCCGCGCCGGTGATGACCCGGCTGCGCCAGCCGGAACGCCAAGTCCTCGACACGCTCGTCGACGCCGGTGTCGCGCGCTCGCGGTCCGAGGCGCTGGCGTGGGCCGTCCGCCTCGTCGGCGAACACGCCGACACCTGGCTGGCCGACCTGCGCGAAGCCATGACGAAGGTCGACGACCTACGCGCCAAGGGCCCGGACCTGGACTGACCGGCGACCTCGCGTACCCAGAGGGTCGGCCACGAGCCGACCCTCCAGGTACGCGAGTCGTCCGTCCAGGTACGCGAGTCGACTGTCTGGGTGCGCGAGTCGCCTGTGTCCCTGACTTCGACCTGCGGGATCCGCGGTGGTGCGGCACGCTGGCGAGCAAGGGGAACCAGCTTGCCGCACCGGAGGAATCGTGGACGTCCCAGCCGTACCCGCCAAGGTGGACCCGGACGCGCTGACCGCCGTACTCGATGGCCGATGGGCCGCGCTGCGGCGCGACGTCCGCGTGCGGATGGCGGCCGCGTCCTTCCGCGAGACGGTGGGTTTGGACGTCGAGGCACACCGCGCGCAGGTGCTGGACCAGCTCCGGAAACTCGCCACCACCGACCTGCCCGGCCTGGGATTCGATCCCGCGTACGGTGGCGGGGGAGACGTCGGCGGCTCGGTGACGTCGTTCGAGATGCTCGGCTTCGGGGATCTGTCGCTGATGGTGAAGGCCGGAGTCCAGTGGGGCCTGTTCGGCGGAGCCGTGCAACTGCTGGGGACCGCGCGGCACCACGAGCGGTACCTGCGGCGGATCAAGGATCTGGAGCTGCTGGGCTGCTTCGCGATGACGGAGCGCGGGCACGGCTCCGACGTCCAGCACCTGCGGACGACCGCGACCTACGACGCGGCCACGGGCGAGTTCGTCGTGCACAGCCCCGATGCCGATGCGGCGAAGGAGTACATCGGCAACGCCGCGCGTGACGGTGAGCTGGCCGTTGTCTTCGCACAGCTGGTGACCGGCGGCGAATCCCGTGGTGTGCATGCCTTCCTGGTACCGATCCGCGTCGGCGGCACGACGGCTCCCGGTGTGTCCATTGAGGACTGCGGGGTCAAGGCCGGGTTGAACGGTGTCGACAATGGACGGTTGCGTTTCGACCACGTCCGCGTCCCGAGGGAAGCCTTGCTGAACCGCTTCGGCGATGTCGCCCCGGACGGGACGTACTCGAGCCCGATCGAGAGCGACGGACGGCGGTTCTTCACCATGCTCGGCACGCTCATCCGTGGCCGGGTCAGCGTCGCGGGCAGCGCGGGGAACGCGGCGAAACGGGCGCTGGCACTGGCCGTGCGCTACGGCGACACGCGGCGCCAGTTCGCCAAGCCGGACGGCGAGGAGGTCGCGATCCTGGACTACCTCGGCCACCAACGGAAACTCCTGCCCGCACTGGCGGCCTCCTACGCGCTGCACTTCGCACAGGAAGAACTGGTCTCGAAACTGCATGACATCCCCGCCGACGCTCCCGACGAGGAACAACGCGAGCTCGAATCCCGTGCCGCGGGCCTGAAAGCGGTCGCCACCTGGCACGCGACGTCCACCATCCAAACCGCGCGCGAGGCCTGCGGCGGCGCGGGCTACCTCGCCGAGAACATGCTGCCCGCGTTGAAGGCCGACACCGACGTCTTCACCACCTTCGAAGGCGACAACACGGTGTTGCTGCAACTCGTCGCGAAGGGCCTGCTGACCAGCTACAAGGAGTTCTTCGCCGACCTGAGCCCGCTCGCCACGGCCCGCTTCGTCGCCGAGCAACTGGTGGACGCGGTACTGGAACGGTCCGTCACGCGGAAGGTCCTCGAACGCCTCACCGAATCCGCCGACGCGGAGGTGCTGTTCGACCGCGACTGGCAGCTCCGCATGTTCGAAGACCGCGAAGAGCACGTCTTGGACGGTGTCGCCCAGCGCCTGCGTCGTGCGGGCTCTGATCCTTTCGATGCCTTCAACTCCGCGCAGGATCACGTCCTGCGCGCGGGCCGCGTCCACGTCGACCACCTGGTCCTTCAGGCATTCGTTTCGGCGCTGTCCCGCTGCCCGGACGCGGACGCCCGTGCGCTGCTTGAGCGCGTCTGCGACCTCTACGCCCTGTCCACCCTGGAAGCCGATCGCGCCTGGTTCCTCGAACACGGCCGTCTCACCGCCGCCCGCGCCAAGGCACTGACCGCCGCCGTCAACTCTCTCTGCCTCGCCCTGCGCCCCCACGCCCGAACTCTTGTGGACGCTTTCGCCGTCCCCGAACAGTTCTTGGCCGCGCCGATGTTGTCCTGACCAAGCGCGGGGCGTGGGCTCCGACGAGTTCCTATGCAGCGTTTACCCCAAGCATCGAGCCCATCCTTGTCCAGCGATCTCTGTGTTGGATCGAGCCGAGGTTAGGCGCGTTTGCCGAGGCCAGGTAGGCCGCCGGAAACCGTCCATACGCTCGATCGCTTCTTCTTGCGCGATTTCGTGGCCTCTTTCTGGCCAGGCGCGGGTTTCTCGGACTTCCGCTGGTGCAACCATCGTCGTCCTGCGGTTGGAGTGCGTAAGGCCGCCAAAGATGCGTTAGCCCGACCTAGGAGTCTCTGTTGCTCTGTCGAGGTCATGCTCGCGCCGCTGATCATCTCGACCACCTGAGCCAGGCGATTCACGAGACGGTTTCGTTGCTGTGCTTGCTCGGCCTTCAGCTCGTCACTTCTGGGCGCGCGAACTGTCCAGGTCTACGGGGGTGAACTGAACCTAGGCGTACATCGCGAGCCAGATGGCGATGTAGTGGGACACCGCGGCCAGCACGGTGCAGGCGTGGAAGTACTCGTGGTAGCCGAAGATCTCGGGCCAGTGGTTCGGCCACTTCGTCGCGTAGAAGACCGCGCCGAGGGTGTAGAACAGGCCGCCGACACACAGCAGCACGAGCGCGGCGACGCCGGCGTGCGTGGCGAGTTCGGGGAGGACGAAGACCGCGACCCAGCCGAGCGCGATGTAGATCGGCACGCCGAGCCAGCGCGGGGCGGTCGGCCAGAGCATCTTCAGCGTGACACCGAGGACGGCGCCGCCCCAGACGATGCCCAGGATGACGTAGCCGGTCGGCTTCGACATCGCGAGCAGGGTGAAGGGCGTGTAGGTACCCGCGATGAACAGGAAGATCATCGAGTGATCCGCCCGTTTCATCCACTTGTACGCGGTCGGGCTCCATACTCGGCGGTGGTAGAGCGCGCTAACGCCGAAGACGCCGAGCACGGTCAGTCCGTAGACGCTGGTGGCCAGCGCGGCGACCGCGGACACGGTGGACGCGGCCAGGCTGATCAGGGCCGCGGCGGCGGCGACGGCGCCGAAGAAGGACCAGAAGTGGATATGCCCTCGCAGCCGCGGGCGGGTGTCCACGGGCAGCGGGCCGGACGGCTGGGGTTCAGTCGCGAGGGTCACCGGGTCAAGGTTACGGAACCGTAGGTTTTTCGCCAGTACCCGTGGCGCGTCACACGTTCCGCGAAGGGTGCGTACGCTCCCCTGACGTGAGTCTTCGGTCCTTCTTGTCCACCATCGTTTACAGCGCGTACGGGCGGCGCCTGATCCAGCAGGCCGCCGGCCGCCATCCGCGCCACATCGCCATCATGCTCGACGGCAATCGCCGCTGGGCCAGGGAAGCGGGCTTCACCGACGTCGCGGACGGGCATCGCGCGGGCGCGAAGAAGATCGCGGACTTCCTGAGCTGGTGTCAGGAGGCCGAAGTCGAGGTGGTCACGATGTGGCTGCTCTCGACCGACAACCTCAACCGGGACCCCGACGAGCTGACGCCGCTGCTCAAGATCATCACCGATGTCACCGACGAGCTGGCCGGGCCGGCCACGCCGTGGCGGCTGCGCATCGTGGGCGCGCTCGACCTGCTGCCCACCGACGTCGCCGAGCGGCTCACCGCGGCGGCGGCCCGCACGGAGAACCGGCCGGGCATGGAGGTCAACATCGCCGTCGGCTACGGCGGGCGCCAGGAGATCGCCGACGCGGTCAAGAAGCTGCTGCTCCAGCACGCCGATGAGGGCACGTCGATCCGCGAGCTGGCGAAGATCCTCGACGTCGATCACATCTCCGAGCACATGTACACCTCGGGCCAGCCAGATCCGGACCTCATCATCCGGACCTCGGGGGAGCAGCGGCTGTCCGGCTTTCTGCTCTGGCAGTCGGCGCACTCGGAGTTCTGGTTCACCGAGGCGTACTGGCCCGCCTTCCGCCGGGTCGACTTCCTGCGTGCCATGCGCGACTACGCCTGGCGGCACCGCAGGTTCGGCGCCTGACCCGTCGAAGGGCCCCGGAGCGAACTCCGGGGCCCTTCGACGTACACCTGGCTCAGTGGTTCGCGAACGAGCCCGCGATCAGGGACGGCGTGGTGGCGATGCCGGTGTAGGCACCCGCCACCAGCGCGGCCGCACCGTAGCCGAGGGCGCCGCCGCCGTGGATGAAGGTGGTGTACGCGTCACCGAACGTCGGGTTCGGGGCGCCGGTCGGCTCGTCGCCGCCCGTGGCGGCGAACGCGGTGCCGCCCAGCATCATGAGACCGGCGGCGGTGGCGGCGACGAAACCAGCTTTCTTCAACACTTGATTACTCCTCGATAGAACTGTCGGGATTAGGGGTACTGGGGATTCCAGGGGGTGTCCCCGTGGTTGGAAAATTACCCGCTCATACGCGAATCCGTTTGCTCGATACGCCTATCGTGTGAGGCCTGACCAGGCGGTTTCACTCGGTCCGGTTTTCTTTCCTGGCCGCAAAATGCGCTTGAAAATCTTTCGTGGTAAAAGCTATCGGGCGATCGAATAAACACATCGGGTCAGTGAATTCGCTGGCGTAACTCCGTCGTGGGTGACCTGCTTGAGTATGTAGTCACTCAGGGTGACCGTCACGGGTGGTCGATGTCGGACGACTGACGGTGAGATGACGAATTGGCGAATCACCTGTGTGGCTGCCTGCACGATCCACCGGACGTAGGTACCTTCCGGAGGTGAGGGCACGCGTACCGTGCGGGTCCTCGCGGGAGGCCCTGGTCGTGGCGGTGATCGAGGGGGCGGCACAGCCGCCCACGAGATGCACGAGGGGGCCGGCACCCGGCCCTCGTGGCCGTGTCCGCTGACGCTGCCAGCGTCGGAGGAAGCGGTTTCAGCCAGGGAGGTGCCCGGCCCAGCGAGTGCGGGCGTGGGGTGCACACGCCCTGAGGGAGATGCCGTCGTGACTGCGCAGCGTTTGCCCCGCAAGGCCTCTGGCCGTTCTTCGACCGGTGCCGAACCTGGCCCGGAGAAAGACTCGATCTCGCCCGAAATCCAGCGGTCCACCTTCGTGCTCGACACGTCGGTCCTGCTTTCCGACCCGTGGGCGGTGACCCGTTTCGCCGAACACGCCGTCGTGCTTCCGCTGGTCGTCATCAGTGAACTGGAGGCGAAGCGGCACCACCCCGAACTCGGCTGGTTCGCTCGTGAATCCCTGCGCCGGCTCGACGACCTGCGCCGCCAGTACGGCAGGCTCGACGCGCCGATCCCGATCGGCGAGCACGGCGGGACGCTGCAGGTGGAGCTGAACCACTCGGATCCGACGGTGCTGCCGGTCGGTTTCCGCACCGACTCCAACGACCACCGGATCCTCGCCTGCGCGCTGAACCTCGCGGTCGAGCGGGAGTCGGTCACGCTGGTGACCAAGGACATCCCGTTGCGGGTCAAGGCGGGTGCGGTCGGGCTCGACGCCGACGAGTACCGCGCCCAGGAGGTCACGCCCTCGGGCTGGACGGGCATGGCGGACGTGGACGTCCCGCAGGAGCTGATCGACGCGCTCTTCAGCGGGAACTCCGCGGACCCGGTGGAGTTCGGGCTCGACGAGGTGGGTGAGCTGCCCTGTCACACGGGGCTGCGGCTGCTGGGCGGGAACTCCAGCGCGCTGGGGCGGGTGACCGCGGACAAGCGGATCCGGCTGGTGCGTGGCGACCGTGAGGCGTTCGGGCTGCACGGCCGTTCCGCCGAGCAGCGGATCGCGCTGGACCTGCTGCTGGACTCCGACGTCGGCATCGTGTCGCTGGGCGGCCGCGCGGGCACCGGGAAGTCGGCGCTGGCGCTGTGTGCCGGGCTGGAGGCGGTGATGGAGCGTCGCCAGCACCGCAAGGTCGTGGTCTTCCGGCCGGTGTACGCCGTCGGCGGGCAGGAACTCGGCTACCTGCCCGGCTCCGAGAGCGAGAAGATGCAGCCGTGGGCGCAGGCGGTGTTCGACACGCTCGGCGCGCTGGTCAGCCAGGACGTGCTGGACGAGGTGTTCGACCGCGGCATGCTCGAGGTGCTGCCGCTGACGCACATCCGCGGCCGGTCGCTGCACGACGCGTTCGTCATCGTGGACGAGGCCCAGTCCCTCGAACGCAATGTGCTGCTGACGGTGCTGTCGCGGCTCGGCACGGCGTCCCGCGTGGTGCTCACGCACGACGTCGCGCAGCGGGACAACCTGCGGGTCGGGCGGCATGACGGTGTCTCGGCGGTGATCGAGAAGCTCAAGGGGCACCCGCTGTTCGCGCACGTCACGCTGACGCGCTCGGAACGCTCGCCGATCGCCGCCCTCGTCACGGAGATGCTGGAGGACCACGGCTGATCGAGAAGTCCGTGGGGGCCTCCTTGAGGGACCCAGGGTCCCTCAAGGAGGCCCCCACGGACCGCTGCGTCACCAGCCGGAGGGCAGCGGGCGGCCTTCGGCGAAACCGGCGGCGGACTGGACGCCGAGCAGGGCCCGCTCGTGGAACTCCTCGAGCGTGCGCGCGCCCGCGTAGGTGCACGCGGACCGGACACCGGAGCCGATCGAGTCGAGCAGGTCCTCGACGCTGGGGCGGGCCGGGTCCAGCGCCATGCGCGAGGACGAGATGCCCTCCTCGAACAGCGCCTTGCGGGCCCGGTCGAAGACGTTGTCGGTGCGCGTCCGCGCGCCCACCGCGCGCTTCGACGCCATGCCGAACGACTCCTTGTAGGGCTTGCCCTGCTCGTCGAACCGCAGGTCGCCGGGGGATTCGTAGGTACCGGCGAACCACGAGCCGACCATCGCCATCGACGCGCCGGCGGCGAGCGCGAGCGCGACGTCACGCGGGTGGCGGACGCCGCCGTCGGCCCAGACGTGCTTGCCCAGTTCGCGCGCGGCGGCCGCGCAGTCGGCGACCGCGGAGAACTGCGGGCGGCCGACGCCGGTCATCATCCGCGTCGTGCACATCGCGCCGGGGCCGACGCCGACCTTGACGACGTCCGCGCCCGCTTCGATCAGGTCGCGGGTGCCCTCGGCGGTGACGACGTTCCCGGCCACCACCGGCACCCGCGGCGAAACCGAACGGACCGCCTTGAGCGCGGCGATCATCTTCTCCTGGTGGCCGTGCGCCGTGTCCACGACGAGTACGTCGACACCGGCCGCGAGAACCGCTTCGGCCTTCGCCGCGACGTCGCCGTTGACGCCGACCGCCGCGGCGACGCGCAGGCTGCCCGCGGCGTCGACCGCGGGGGTGTAGATCTCGGACCGCAGCGCGCCGACCTCGGTGAGTACCCCGGCGAGCCGGCCGCCGGCGTCGAGACCGAGCGCGAGACGTCCGCCGTGGTCGTGCAGCCGCTCGAAGACCTCTCGCGGCGGCGTGTGCAGCGGGACGCTGACGGCCGCGGGCTCCGCGACGTCGGCGAGACGCGCGAAGCGGTCGACACCCGCGCAAGACGCTTCGTCGACGATGCCGACCGGGCGGCCCTCGTCGTCGACGACGACCACCGCGCCGTGGGCACGTTTGTGGACCAGGTTGAGCGCGTCCGCGACCGCGTCACCACCGGTCAGGACGAGCGGGGTGTCCCATACCGGGTGCCTGCTCTTCACCCAGGTCACGATGTCGGTGACGGCGGCGCTGTCGACGTCCTGCGGCAGCACGACGAGCCCGCCGCGACGGGCGACGGTTTCGGCCATGCGGCGGCCCGCGACGGCGGTCATGTTCGCCACCACGATCGGGATCGTCGCGCCTGTGCCGTCCACAGTGGAGAGATCGACGTCGAACCGGGACTCCACGTCCGAGCGGTTCGGCAGCAGGAACACGTCGTCGTAGGTCAGGTCGTGAGCGGGCTGGTGTCCAGTGAGAAAGCGCACGGGTCGCCAGGATACCTGCGTGCCACACTTGGGGCATGAGGGATCGCGACGAAGCAGGCCGCGCCCGCAACGCCCGCCCGCGTGACGGCCTCGGCAGACCGCTGCCCTACGGCGCCGAAGGGGTCGAACGCCAGCCGGAGGGGATCGCCAGGACACCCGAGGAGACCGTGGCGGAGGCGCAGCGGCTGCTCGACGAGGGGAAGCCGTTCCACGCGCACGAGGTGTTCGAGGACGCCTGGAAAACCACCGACGACCCCACACGCGAACTCTGGCGCGGCCTCGCGCAACTCGCCGTCGGCCTGACCCACGCCGCGCGCGGCAACTGCGTCGGCGCCGCGGCGCTGCTGGAGCGGGGCGCGGTGAACATCGAGCCGTTCCGCCACGAGCCGCCGCACGGGATCGACGTCGCGGGGCTACAGGCCTGGGCGCGGTCGCTCGCCGCGGAGGCGAAGGACCGGGTCCGCGTGGAACCGGTCGCGCCCCGGCTTCGTCACGGAACGTAGCGGCGAGAGCAAAGGTCCCTCGCTCCCGCCCGGCGGTAGCAAAGGTCCCTTGCTCTCTTTTCGCTGGTCAGGGCTTCGGCCAGGTTGTCGATTCGGCCTTCTCGGCGCCGATCGTCGTGCTTTCGCCGTGACCGGTGCGGACCGACGTCGCGTCCGGCAGGGCGAACAGCCGGTCCCGGATCGAGCGCACGATCGTCGGGTAGTCCGAGTAGGACCGGCCCGTCGCACCCGGCCCGCCGTGGAACAGGGTGTCGCCGGTGAAGACGACGCCGAGGCCTTCGGCGTGGAGGCAGACCGCGCCCGGCGCGTGGCCCGGGGTGTGCAGGACCCGCAGTCCCGTGCCCGCGACGGTCAGCGTCTGCCCGTCGGCGAGGTCGCCGTCCGGCGCGCGGCCGGGGTGGGTGAGGTCCCAGACGACGCGGTCGTCGGGGTGCAGGAGGATCGGCGCGCCCGTCTTCTCGGCCAGCTCCGGTGCGGCGTTGACGTGGTCGTTGTGCGCGTGGGTGCAGACGATCGCCAGTACCTTCCGGTCGCCGACGGCCTCCGCGATGGCGCCGGCGTCGTGGGCCGCGTCGATCACGATCACCTCGGAGTCGTCGCCGACGAGCCAGACGTTGTTGTCGACGTCCCAGCTGCCGCCGTCGAGTTCGAAGACGCCTGAGGTCACCACGTTCCGCACCGTTGCCGTCATGGGGCGACCCTAACCGAGGTTGACATACCGGCGGTATCTACTGGAAGGTATCTTACTGGTAGTAGGAACCGGGTCAGGGAGCGTGCGATGTCGGCCGTCCGAGAACTCCTGTCCGAACCGCTGAAGCTTCGCTGCGGCGCCGTCCTGCCGCACCGGATCGCAAAGTCGGCACTGAGCGAACAGCTCGGCGACCGTCGCAACCGGCCGACCCCCGAACTCGCCGAGCTGTACCGGACCTGGGCGGTGGGCGGCGCGGGAGTGCTGGTCACCGGCAACGTGATGGTCGATCCGACCGCGCTCGGCGAGCCTCGGAACGTCGCGTTGCCCGCGACGCCCGATCCGGCCGAGTTCCGGGGATGGGCGCGGTCGGTCGACGGCACCGACGCGCAGCTGTGGGTCCAGCTCAATCACCCCGGGAGGCAGAGCCCACGCTTTCTGTCCCGGCAACCGGTCGCTCCCTCGGCCGTACCGTTCGGTGATCGGGGTATCCGGACCGCTTTCGCTGCGCCCCGCGCACTGACCGGCGACGAGATCGAAGCGATCATCGAGCGGTTCGCGCTCGCGGCGCGGGTATTCGTCGACGCCGGGTTCAGCGGAATCCAGCTCCATGGCGCCCACGGATACCTGATCTCGCAGTTCCTTTCGCCGCTGACGAATTTGCGGACCGACGAGTGGGGCGGGGACGCGTCGCGGCGCCGCCGGTTCCTGCTGGAACTCGTGCGCCGGGTCCGGGCGGAGATCGGCGACGACGTGCCGCTGTCGGTCAAGCTCAACAGCGCCGACTTCCAGCGGGGCGGGTTCGACGAGGGCGAATCGCTCGAGGTGGTCCGCCTGCTGGGCGAGTCCGGACTCGACCTGCTGGAGATTTCCGGTGGCACCTATGAGAAAGCCGCGATGATGGGCGCGGGCCGGGCGAGCACGCGCCGACGTGAGGCGTACTTCCTGGACTACGCGGCGAAGGCGCGCGAGGTCAGCGACGTCGCGTTGATGGTGACCGGTGGGTTCGCCACCGCCGCCGGGATGGCCGAGGCGCTGCGCTCGGGCGCGCTCGACGTCATCGGGCTGGGCAGGCCCATGACCGTCGACGTCGGCCTGCCCGGGCGCCTGCTCGCCGGTGACGAGGTCGAGGCGGAGCGGCTGTGTCCGAAGACCGGCATCCGGCTCGCGGACAGCCTGCTCGAGATCCAGTGGCACACGCAGCAGATGCACCGCGTCGCGGCGGGGAAACCGGTCGACCGGCGACGTGGCCCGCTGCGGACACTGGTGCAGGGCGGGCTCGCCGATCCGCTCAACGCGTTCCGCCGGGTCCGCGGCTGAGGCGAACTGCTTGTTTTGACGATTCCGGGTGAATCGTCAAGCTGCGGGAACCTTTTGTGACCTGGGTGATTTTCGGGGAATTTTCAATTATTCACCTGTGTGAGTGGCTCGGCTGCTCTGTTTGTGCCAAAAAATGATCTGTACGGCCGAAGTTGCCGACCTCCCTTCGTATGACCGGCCTGCTGGTGGCATGCTCTCCCGAATCGAATGCGTGCTCGGGCGCGCTGGTCCAGGGAGCTGGAAATGGATGATCTTGAGGAATTTCTACGGGTCGTTCGCGGGCTGGTGGAACGGCCGAAATGGAAATGGTCGAAGGAACATCGTGACGACCTCCGCGGGGAACGTCCGCTGCCGCTGCTGTGCCTGATCGGGAAGCCGGAGGACACGCGTGCGGTGACCGATGTGCTCTCCGCGCGGCTCACGGTGGATCCGGCCCCGTCGGGCCGGACGCCCCGGCGGCTGATCCCGTCCGTCTCGGTGGATGCCGATCGAGCCGCCGTCTTCCGGGAGCAGGGCAAGCCGCCGCTGATGCCGTTGCTCAACCTGCTGGCCCAGCAGTTGAGTTCGGATCGTTTCGGCGCGGGCAAGGACATCGCTTTCTACACCTTTCGCCTGGTGGACTGGCTGACCCGGCACGAGGCCGCGACGATGGGACGCGACCAGCAGGCGCCGCTGCGGTCGAAGCTGCTGACCTGGTACGCGACGGACGACGGCGAAGGGGTGGTCGGCCCCGCGGTGACGACGGTGGTACCCGACGAGGCGCAGGCCCTGACCAGGACCATGGTCCAGTTGCTGTCCCGGCTCGGGAAATGCCTGTGGCTACGTGGGCTCCGGGGCGGCGAACCGCGATGGCTGATGAAACAGCGGTTCATGGCTCCCACGCATTCCGCGGGCTTTCTCCGTTTCGCCCGGAGGCTGGCGCAGGATCGTCGCGAGTACGAGAACCTCGAACAGATCAAATTGCTGTTGGTGCATGCTTTTCTCCGCGATCTTCGCGTGTTCTACGGCACTGGGAGCTGGCGGTTGCGCCGATGGCGGCGTACCGCCTATGTCACCGTCGTACTGCGAGGGATCTCCGAGCACAATGGTGGCTGGGAACTGCTCCGCCTGATCAACGAGGTGCGCAACCAGACGGGTGAACACGACCCCCTGCTGGTCGTCGCCACCGCGGAGGAGATCCCGGCCGATCTCGATCTGACGCCGCGCCCGCTGGCCGAGATCGAGAGCAGGCTGAAGGCCTGGAACCACGAACTGCCGTTGCGGCGGCAGCAGTTCCACCCCGCCGCGCGGTTCGTCGCGCTGTCCGTGGACGGCCCGCCTGCCGAGGTGGACCGCAACGAGACCTGGGAACCGAGGAAGGTTCCCGTGTTCGCCCGCAGAGGGGTGGTCGTCACGATGGCCGTGCTGCTGGTGGCCGCGCTGGCGGGCGCCGCGGCCCCCGTGGCGTTCCCCGGTTCCGTGCCCGACCCGTGTGGCGTCGCGGGTTTCCCGGCGGCAGCGGCGGTGTGGGAAGGGGACACCAAGGAGTGCGTCGGCTACAGCGCCGGAGGTTATGTCTTCGGCAGCACGGTCAAGCTGCGCAAGGCGCAGGAAGCGGTGTTCGAGCAGAACGCCGAGGCCGACAACCTGCATCGCGCCAATCCGCGCCGACCTGTCATCACCTTGGTCTACTTCGCCGAGCTGACCCATCCCCGACACCCGGGAGGGCACCGACGACGCCGAGGCCGAGGAGATGACCGGTCTGCTGATCCGCCAGTCGCAGAGCAACGTGGTGGGCAACTCGATCGAGGACTCGCTGAACCCCTTGCTGCGCGTGGTCGTCGCCAACGGTGGTTACCAGATGCGGCATGCGCGGCGTGCGGTCGACGACCTGATCACGCCCCTCGTCGAGCGGGATCCCACCGTGATGGGCCTGGTCGGCGGTGGGCGGAGCGTGGCGCAGACCGAGAGCGCGGTCGGGGTGCTGGGCGCGCACGGCATCCCGATCCTGACGACGACGCTGACCAGCGAAACGCTTCCCCCGCTGTCCCCGCTCTATTTCCAGATGGTCGCGGGCGACCGGACACAGGCGCTTCTCATTGCCGAGTACGCGAAATCCATCGGCAAATCGGTGACGGTCTACCATCCGGATCTCGCGCAGGAGCCCGACCGGTATCTGCATTCGCTGCACGACCAGTTCGCCGGGCTCGCGCGCGGGAACGACGCGATCCGGCTCCGTGCGTGGCGCACGCCCTCGACGGCCGAGGTCGAATGCCGGTCGGACGAAGTAGCGTTCTACGCCGGGAGGGAAACAGGTTTCACCGACTTCCTCGGTCACGTGCTCGACACCTGCCCCGCCGCTGTCAAGCCGACCGTCGTTGGTGACGACACGATCACCAGGGTCATCGCGCAGGGGGAGAGCCGCAGGTCCGACCGGTTTTCGGGTGTGTCTCTCGGCTATGTGTCGCTGGCCAACCGGATCGTCCTCGCCGGCACCTCGTGCGTTGCCAGGGGACGCCCCGCCGTCGACGACGGTGACCCGGACGGACAGCGACCGTTGCGCATCTTCTGCGCGGGGCTGCACGGGCTCTACCAGCCGAGAGACGACCGCGCCGCCGGGTGGAAGGCCTTTGGCGCCGAACTGGCGGCGCAGGGTGGCGACCGGCGGTGGACCGGTGAGCGGGCGGGGCTCGCCTACGACGCGGCAGGGCTGTATCTCGCTGCCCTGGTGCTGGACAAGCGCCGTGCGGTGCCGGGGGCGGGAGATCTGAAGCCGAATCGGGCGGCGGTCGCGCAGGAACTCCGCGAGCTCGACTGCGCCGATCCGCAGAGCCCGGCGTGCTTCAAGGGCGTGACCGGCCGGATCGACTTTCGTGCCGGGCGGGACGGGGCCCGACGGCCGCTGGCCGTGCTCACCGTCAACGACATCACCGCCAGCGACGTCAGCCCCGTCTGCGCCTACCGCTTTCAGGACACCGCGCCCTGTGGGTGACCGGTTCCGTCGTTCACGGCGCGGAGTCGGCGACCGCGGGGACTCGTGAGGTGGCTCGGCGTGCGAAAAGCCGGTCGAGCCCCCGCGCGCCGATCGCGAGCGCGATGAAGAACAGGCCGATGATCGCGCAGTTCAGGGCGACCTGGCCGTAGCCGAGCTTCGTGACGTCGATGAACGGGTAGGGGTAGTAGTCGATGAACGCGCCGCGGATCAGCGTGACCGTCACCCAGGCGAGTGGGTAGGCCAACGACCACCAGACGGCTCGCCAGGTCAGCACGCCGCGCGGGCCGCGGAGCAGCCAGCCGAGCACGCACATGATCGGCGAGACCTTGTGGAGCATCGTGTCGGCGAACAGTGCGAGTCCGTGCAGGTCGTACAGCCCGGCGAGCGCGACCTGGTACACGACGCCGGTCACGGTGATGCCGACGAGCGCGCACAGCCACGCCACCGGGAACAGGCCGGTGGCGCGGGCCAGGCCGAACGCGAGCAGCGCGGTCGTGACGGCGACCAGCAGGTTCGAGTCGATGGTGAAGAAACACAGCAGATTCGCGACGCGGCCCGCCGTGGTGGCGAAACGGTCTTCCGCGGCGTTCGCGGTGGCGACGACCTGGGTGACCAGGCCGGTCAGCGCGGCGAGCGCGGTGAGCGCGAACCAGCCGCGGGCGATCTTCGACTCCGGCATTCCCGAAACCGTACCGGGAGTATGCCCCGCGGCCCGTTGCCCTCACCCGAACGATGCCCCGCGCCGCCGGGGGAGCGAGGGACCTTTGCTCGCGTTCGTTAGCGCACTAATCATTGGTCAGCCAAGAGGTGGTAGCAAAGGTCCCCTGCTTCGCTTCCGGCCAGCGCGGCGTCTTGACCAGGGCGGGAACGAAGGTGGCGGGGTCGCGACAGCCGCCACGAGCAGTGCCCGACTTCGCGAGCAGGGCCGTGGCGCTTCCCCGGACGGGCCTTGTCGCTAAGAGATTTCACCGGCCTCCGCGCGGCCGCCGCGCAACAGACCTCGCACGGTGTCGATCGTGTCGGCCTCGCCTGGATCCTTGTCCGGCCGGTAGCGCACCACCCGCGCGAAACGCAGCGCGAGCCCGCCCGGATAGCGCGTGCTCACCTGCGCGCCGTCGAGTTCGATCTCGACCACGGTCTCCGGCCGGACGTACACCGTCCAGTCGTCGCGGTGGGTCTCGATCTCCTGGAACCGCTCGGTCTGCCACGCCAGCAGTTCGTCGGTCATGCCCTTGAACGTCTTGCCCACCATGATCGGCGGTCCGCCGTCCGGGTCACGCGCGCCCAGGTGCAGATTCGACAGCGTGCCGGTCCGCCTGCCGTGCCCCCATTCCGCGGCGAGCACCACGAGGTCGATGGTGTGCACGGGTTTGACCTTGAGCCATGCACGGCCGCGCCGCCCCGCCGCGTAGGGAGAGGCGAGGTCCTTCACCATCACCCCCTCGTGGCCGGCCGTCATCGCCGCTTCCAGCACCGCGGCCGCGTCGGGCGGGCCGATCTCGCCGGGAATGACGTGTTCGCCGGCGACCCTCCGCAGCGCCGTGTTGCGTTCGGACAGCGGGGCGTCCAGCAGGTCGGCGCCGTCGAGATGCAGGCAGTCGAAGAAGTACGGGCGCAGCAGCAACGCCCGCACCTGCTCCTCCCGCGTGCTGCCGAAGCGGCTCATCGTCTCCTGGAACGGCCGCGGCCGTCCGTCGTCGGTCAGCGCCAGCGTTTCGCCGTCGAGGACCACCGAAGTGCACGGCAGACCGCGCACCAGCTCGACCAGCTCCGCGACGCTGCCGGTGATCTCCCGCAATGTCCTCGTGTACACGTGGACCTCGTCGCCGAGCCGGTGTACCTGGATGCGCGCACCGTCCATTTTGTACTCGACGAGCGCGTGCGCGTGTTCGGCGACGGCCTCCTCCAGCGACTCGGCCGGTGAGGCCAGCATCGGCCGGATCGGTCTCCCCAGCGCCAGCCGGAACTCCGCCAGCCGTGCCTCGCCGCCGGTCAGCGCCGCCAGCCCGGTGACCGGCAGGCGCCCGGAGAGCATGAACGCCCGCCGCACGTGTTCGACGCCGACCTCGGCGGCGGCCGCGATCGCCTCGATCATCACCCCTTCCAGCGCGCCCTGCCGCAGCTCGCCGGTGACCAGGCGGAACAGGAACTCCTGCTCGGCCTTCGTCAGCCGGGCGAACAACGCCCGCAGGACCTCGGCCCGGCGTTTCACCGAGCCCGCGCCGGAGGCCGCCGCGACCTCGCCCAGCGCGGCGTCGACCTCGGCGACCGTGACCGACGCTTCCGGCGCGGGCGTGGTGGCGAGCTCGGCCAGCGTGCGCCAGCCCGCGCCGAGCCGGTCCTGCGCGGTCTGGCCGGTGAGGTACGCGATCACCGCGGGCAGCTCCGCCTCGCCGGAGGCGCGCAGCAGCGAGGCCAGGACGGCGATCTTCGCCTTCCTGGACCTGGTCGCCGTCAGCTCGGCGGACGCGGTGACGAGGTCGGTGAGCAACACGTCCATCATCATGACCCGGACCACCGACAATTTCCGGGTGAAGTGCCTCGCCAGTGCCGTCCGGAGCCCGGCCCGGGAGTCCTCCCGTTCCGGGGCGAGGGGCCATCGGTGGTTCAGCCGGTCGCGATCCGATCGACGGCGGCGCGGAGCCGGTCCGGCGGGAGCGCCGCGTACCCCAGCACGAGCCCCGGGAACGGTGGCCCGGCAGGGTCGTGTGCGAAGGCCGACAGCGCGGGCGCGTGGACACCGCGCTCGGCGAGCGCCGCCTGTGTCGCGGCGTCGTCGGTGCCTTCGGGAAGACGGACGACGACGTGCAGCCCGGCCGCGATGCCGACCGGTCGCCAGTCCGGGCGCCGCCGGGCGAGCGCGCCGAGCAATGCGTCCCGGCGCTGGCGGTAGAGCCTGCGGGTACGCCGGAGATGCCGGTCGTACCCACCGGAGGCGATGAGCCGCGCGAGTGCGGCCTGGGGCAGGGGCGCACAGCCGAGGTCGTGCATGTGTTTGGTGGCGATGATCGACTCCCGCAGCTCGGTCGGTGGGATCAGCCAGCCGATGCGCAGCGCCGGTGCGAGTACCTTGCTGACACTGCCGACGTAGCAGACGCGTTCCGGGGCCAGCGCCCGCATCGCACCCAGCGCGGGCCGGTCGTAGCGGTGCTCCGCGTCGTAGTCGTCCTCCACGACCAGGCCGTCCACCTCGGCCGCCCAGCCGAGCAGCTCACGCCGGCGGCCGGGGTGCAGGGCGACCCCGAGCGGGAACTGGTGGGCCGCGCTGACCACGGCCGCCCGGCAGTCCGAAGTGGACAGCCGGGGGACGCTGATTCCCTTGTCGTCCACGGGAATGCCCACCGGATGCAGGGACTGGTGCCGGAACAGTTCGGCCTGGCCGGGGTGGCTCGGGTCCTCCACCGCGATCCGGCGCACCCCCCGTTCCCGCAATGCCGCGCCGACCAAAGACAGCGCCTCGGCGGCCCCGCTGGTGACCACCAGGTCGTCCGGGCGGGTGGGCAGCGCGCGGACCCGGCCGAGGTAGGCGGCGAGTTCGGCGCGCAACGCGGGGTGCCCGGCCGGATCCGGGTAGCCGAGTACGGCGTCCGGGGCGGTGGCGAGCACCTCGCGTTCGGCGGCCAGCCACTCCGCGCGCGGGAACGCCGACAGCGCGGGCAGGCCGGGCCGGAGGTCGAAGTCCCAGCGCGCCCGCTCCGGCGGAGGCGCCGACGGCGGCGTCTCGGTGTCGGCGAGCGGAGCGACGTGGGTACCGGAGCCGCGTTTGCCGATCAGGTACCCCTCGGCGATCAGCTGTTCGTACACCGCGGTCACGGTGCCGCGGGCCAGTCCGAGCTGCCCGGCGAGATCCCGGCTGGAGGGCAGGCGGGTGCCGGTCGTGAGCGCCCGGACGCGGATCGCCTCCCGCAGCGCCACCTCGACCGCGCGGCCTCGCCGCCCGCCCGCGGTGGACACCGCGGGCAGGAGCAGCTCACGCAGAGTGGTCCATTCGGCATCCATGAATGGCGAGCCTATCGCTGGACCACTGTGCTTCAGGGGCGTATCCGTTCCTCCTCGGGGGCGGCGGCGGTGGACTCGGCGATCCAGCTGCCGAGCAGGCCCAGTGCCCGCTCGGTCTCCGAACCGGGTTGCGCGGTGTAGACGACCAGCGCCAGGTCGGGATCGTCGGGCAGGCGCAGCGTCTCGTAGTACAGGTCGAGTTCCCCGACCACCGGGTTGTGGATGATCTTGCGGCCGCGTGCCTTCTCGTGCACCGTGCGCGTGGCCCACAGCTTGCGGAAGTGCTCGCTGCCCAGCGAAAGCTCGCCGACGAGCTGGGCGAGCCGCGGGTCGTCGGGGTACTTCCCGCTCTCCGCCCGCAGGTTCGCGACGATCTCGCCGGCGACGGTGTTCCACTCGGGATGCAGGTCTTTCGTGCTCTCGTCGAGGAAGAACATCCTGGGGATGTTGCGCTCGTTCCGAGGCGTGGCGGGCAGGTCGAAACTGAGCGCGCCACCGAGCGCGTTCCACGCGAGGACGTCGAGACAGCGGCCGAAGACGAACGCGGGCGTCTGGACGGCGTCCAGCATGAGCCGCAGCTCGGGCCGGAGGTGCTGGGGACGCTGCCGGGCGGGGCGGCGCCGCTTCGGGTCGACGAGGTTGCGCAGGTAGGCCACCTCGTCCTCTTTAAGCCCCAGCACCCTGGTGAGCGCGTCGAGGATCGAATCCGAGACGTTGCGGGCGCGGCCCTGTTCCAGCCGTGTGTAGTAGTCGACGCTGATCCCGGCGAGCTGCGCGATCTCCTCGCGGCGCAGCCCGGCGACCCGTCGCTTGCCCACCCCGTCGGGCAGGCCGAGGTCGACGGGGTCCAGCGCGGCGCGACGGGCCTTGAGGAAGGCACCGAACTCAGCTGCGTCACTCATGGCACCGAGTATCCCCGGCCGGGCGGTGCGTTGCCTGGTACTGCCAGACCTAGGTTGACCGTGACCTGGTCCGTCGTGCCCACCGCGCCCAGAGTGGACGGTGTCGGATCGACGACGAGGAGGAACAGGTGCGACGGCGAACTCTGGGCGGCACGGGCATCTCGGTGAGCGAGTACGCGTTCGGCGCGATGATGCTGGGGAAGTGGGGCAATCCGGATCACGAGGACGGGATCCGGATGGTGCACGCGGCACTCGACGCGGGCATCAACTTCGTGGACACCGCGGACATGTATTCCGAGGGGGAGAACGAACGGATCATCGGCAAGGCGCTCAAGGGGCGCCGGGACGAGGTGGTGCTGGCCACCAAGGGGTTCTTCCGGATGGGGCAGGACCCGAACACCGGCGGGCTGTCGCGGCGCTGGCTGACACGCGCGCTCGAAGACAGCTTGCGCAGGCTGGACACCGACTACATCGACCTCTACCAGGTCCACCGGCCCGATCCGGCGACCGATCTCGACGAGACGCTGTCTGCCCTGTCGGACTTCGTGCGCTCGGGCAAGGTGCGCGCGGTCGGTTCGTCCGATTTCCCGGCCGAGCAGATCGTGGAGGCGCAGTGGGTGTCCGAGAAGCGCGGGCACGTCCGCTTCCGCACCGAGCAGCCACCGTACTCGATCTTCAGCAGGGCGATCGAAGCCGCGGTCCTGCCGACCGCGCAGAAGTACGGGATGGGCGTGCTCACCTGGAGCCCGCTCGCCAGTGGCTGGCTGTCCGGCCGCTACACCTCGGCGTCCGATGTGGACCTCACCGAGGGGCGGAAGGTGTTGCAGCAGCACAAGTTCGATCCGGCGATGCCGGCGAACGCCGCCAAGCTGGCCGCGGTGGCCGAGCTGGCCAAGGTGGCCGCAGAACTCGGACGTCCGCTGACCCATCTCGCGCTGGCGTTCGTGCGGGCCCATCCAGGGGTGACCTCGGCGATCATCGGGCCGCGGACGCCGGAGCAACTCGCCGACCTGCTGGCCGGGGCGGATCTCGTGCTGGACGACGACGTACTGGACCGGATCGACGAGATCGTGCCGCCGGGCACCGACCTCAACCGGCTCGACTCCGACTACGTGCCACCGGCCCTCGCGGAAAGGAGGCTGCGCCGCCGATGAAGTGGTCCATTTTCACTGAGGGTTGGTGGTCCTGGCGGCTAGACCACTGAAGCGGCGAGGCTGTCGGCATGGCAGTACTGACCCGACCCGGAACCGCTCGCACGGGAGTGGCGTGCGGGGTGTCGACAGCGGTGATCGTCGGTGGCTCGGTGCCGGTGACGGGCATGCTCGACGGCTATCCGGTGCTTCCCGGCCAGGCACTGCGCTACGCGCTGGCCGGGCTGTTGCTCCTGGGCTGGGCACGGCTCGCGCGCAAACCGTTGCCCCGGCCTCGGCTCCGGGACGTCCCGACGCTGTTCGCACTGGCCGCCACGGGCATGGTCGGCTTCCAGGCGTGCCTGTTGCTGGCGCAGCGCTATGCCGAGCCGGGACTGGTCGCGGCGTTCCTGGGCGGGAGCCCGCTGGTGCTGGCGATCGCCGCGCCGTTGCTGGCCCGTCGGCGCCCGTCCGTGGCCCCGGTCGCCGGGGCGGTGCTGGCCGGGCTCGGTATCGCGGTGTTGTCGGGCGGGGGAGCGGCGCGAGGGCCGGGCCTGCTGCTCGCCGCGGCGGCGATGCTCTGCGAGGCCCTGTTCACGCTACTGGCCGTCGGGCTCGTGGCGCGGCTCGGTCCGCTGGCCACGTCGACGTGGAGCTGCTGGGCCGCGGCGGTCGGTGGCGCGGTGCTCGGCACCGTGGCCGATCCGGCCGGGGCCTGGCGCTGGCCCGACGGACGGCAGCTCGCCGCGTTGCTGGTGCTCGCCGTCCTGGTCACCGCGATCGCGTTCGTGCTCTGGTACTCCGCGGTGGCGGTGCTCGGCGCCGACCGCGCGGGAGTGCTGATCGGGCTGATGCCGGTGGCCGGGCTCGGTGTGTCGCTTCTCTTGGGAGCACAGGACTTCCGGTTCGGTCAGCTCGCCGGGGTCGTGCTGGTCTCACTGGGCGTGGTGGCCGGCCTTCGCCGTGGCGAGACGGAGCAGCGCCAGGCACTTGCGGTCGAAGTGCCGGACGACGTCACCGGCGATGATCCGCACCATGACGGCCCGCAGCGGCCCGGTGAGGGTGATGTGCTGGGTGAGCTCGGTGTTCCCGTCGTCGGCCGCGAGCGTGAACCCGAGGTCCATGTGTCCGAGGGGGACGGGCTGGCGCACCGTGATTTCGCTGCCCGGTGTCCAGGCCAGGACGGTGAAGTCGTCCGCGAGCAGTGAGTGGCCACGGCCCCGGACGCGGCCGGTGGGATGGAAGAAACCGCGCGAGCCCGTCGCGATCGGCTCGCGGAGTTCGACGCGCGCGAGGTCCGGGTCCCACCCCGGCCAGTTCTCGATGTCGGCGAGCACGTCCCAGAGCGCGCCGGTGTCCACCGGGAGGGTGTGTGTGACGGACCACGATATCTGTCACCAGGACTGGGTACTCAGCTTGCACCAGAACAAGGTATTGACACCGCAGTTGTCACCGTTTGACCACCCTGGTTGTCACAAGGTAGGTACACCGGAGGGCTTCGAGTCACCGCAGGCGCTTCGCCCGGCGCTCGGTGCGCAACTCGTCGTCTGTGGTCGCCACGGCCAGAGTCTCTGCCCACCTCTTTTTCCAAAGCTCGAGGCGTTGTACACCACCAGACTCGTCGAGAGCTTTGACGATCTTGGCGATTGCGGGCCAGGTGGGCTGACGTCGAAACCTCTCATTGACTTCTCGGAGCGTCACGTGATCGTGGAAGACGTCGGAGCGCATACCTGTCTTGCGAATGACACTTCTGGCCAGTGCGCCAGGGGATTGCTCGATCACTCTGGCAAGATCACGCATTGCTGCATCTGCATCTCGGCGAAGTTCGGCGCGTCGGTGCTCGATTAGGTGATCAAACTGCGACGGGGTGTCGAACCACCTGCTGACGATCACATCGCCGGAGCTAAGGGTGATTCGCAGACGAGTACGCTCCAACCAGCCATCTTCAGCTCTGTTGAGAAGCTCATCGGGGAGGGAAGCGGAGACCTCCACACCCTCGAATCCTCCGATCTCGCGCCCAGCGGTTTGTGCCTCCAGCGGGGCAAATATTCCGGTTCTGTCCGTAGGAGGCCAGCCACGCCGGTAAGGCCAACGCCGTTTCCAAGATCGTGCAAACCGTGATCGTGCAAACTCTGCTACCAGCGGCTGAACAGCCATTTGAACGGGTGCCTGGCCACGGTTGACCAGCCGTGCGTAGATGATGAGCGCATCTTGGCCCCGTCTTTCAGGAGCGCTGAACTGACTGAAGACCTTGGTGACCGCACCTGCGTCTTTGACGCTGACGCGCGGCCTACCTCGACGGTAGCTCAAAGCGGAGACGCACAGGCTTGCGAACGCGAACACCGCGCTGAGTGCGGAAATCCCGAGCGCGAGCTTGTCCGATCCCATCCAGCCCCTCCTTCGGATCACGACCATCTTCCTGGTTCAAGCAGGGGTATGTCTTCGTTCCACTTGATGATCGGTGAGCGGATGGATAGGCCGTTCGGGCGTTACTGTCCGGTTGGAGCGAGTCGCCCCAGGCGTTGTCGCGGAAGCAGAGTTCGATAGCGCGGTGGACGAGGACGCGTGGTCTTCGCTGTGGTCCCACAACTGCGTGTGGACGGATCTGGCGATCACTGAGACCGACTTCGCCGAGGCCCGCGAGCAGCTGCGGCTGACCGCGGACTGGCCACGCCGCTGGTCGGCAGCCGCGCAGGTCGGCAGCGGCGAGGTGGTGGTGCCGGTCCGGGATCTGGAGTCGGTGCCGGTCGCGGGCAGGAAGCCGGTACGCCGGTTCGGGTGGCATCGTGCACAACGGCACCGGCCTGGGTTGCAGCTGCTGGTCAGCACCGGCCGCCACCACGGGTGCGAGTCGCGGGCCGAGGCGGTGCTGCTGCAGATGCTGGACTTCGCCGGCGGGGTGACCGAGGTGCTGTCGCAGCCGGTGCGGCTGCGGTTCCAAGCTCAAGACGGCCCGCGGGAGCACATCCCGGATTTCTTCGCCGATACGAGCGGGGGCCGGTGGCTGATCGATGTCCGGCCTCAGGGTCGGATCGAGCCGCGTGACGAGGTCGCGTTCGCCGCGACTGGGGAGGTGGCGTTGCTGCTGGGCTGGGGATATCTCGTGGTGACCGGGTGGAGGGCACGCGTCGAGGCGACGGTGGACCAGTTCTCCGCGCAGCGGCGGCCGTTGACCGACCGGCTTGGCATCACGGAGTCGCTGTTGACGGGCTTGGCCGAGGGACTGCGGCCGTTCGGTGAACTCGCCGCGACGACGATCGCCCCGCCGATCGCGCGCGCCTACCTGCTGCATCTGCTCTGGCATCGCCGGGTCGGCATGGACCTGACCGCGTCCCTAGGCGACCACACGCTGATTACCGCGGCCACATCGACCGGACAGGGGTGAGGCGGGTGCTGGACCTGGAGCCGGGCACGGTGCTGCTGCTGGACGGCAGGGAGTGGACCGTCGAGCGTCTCGAACCCCACATCGGCCGGGTCGTGCTGCTCGGCGCGTCCGGCGAGCGGATGCCGGTGAACGCCCGGTTTCTGATGCACCACCCGGATTGCCGCCAGTCCTCGAAGAGCAGCAGCGTGAGCGCGGCCGGGCGCGGCCGCCAGGAACCGACCGAGTCGGACCTGACCGAACGACAGCGGGAAGTGCTCGGTCTGCGCCTGGCGCACCTTCTCGAAGTCGAGACTGGCTTCCGCGGCGGCGACCCACTCCGGTCGGGCCCGGGCGAGCCCCGTCCGGAGTTCGATCCGGCGGTGACGTCGTTGACGCAGCGGCGGTACGCGAAGGTGGCTGAGCTTGCCGCGCTGGATCGTGAGCACGCGCGGATGCTCGGGTTGGAGAACGTCGGCTACCGCACGCTGATCCGGTGGGCGACCCGGCATCGCGCGATCGGTGCGCTCGGCTGCGCCGACGACCGGTGGCTGCGCCCCAGCGGCGGCCGCCCGAGCGTCACCGAACTCGTCCGCGAGGCCATCTTCGCCGTCCACGCCGAGACACTGCACCGCTCGCGGATCAGCATGACCGCCCGGCAACGGCTGATCCACCAGTACGTTCGCGAACGCCATGGCCCGGACGCGATCGAGCAGATCCCCAGCTACCAGACGCTGCGCCGGGTCTGGCGCGACTGGTTCGGTCCCGGCGGCGGCCGCCAGCGCTACGTCCGCTCGGGCGCGAAACCGACCAGTGGCCAGCACGTGGTGATTCATCGGCCCGGTCAGGTGGTCGCGCTGGACACCACCATCTTGCCGGTGAAGGTCCGCGAGACCGTGTTCGGCGATCCAGTGTCGGTGCACCTGACGTTGGCGCTGGACGTCTACACGCATTCGCTGGTCGCGTTCCGGCTCACCCAGGTCTCCGACAGCGCGGTCGACGTCGCGATGCTGCTGCGGGACATCACCATGCCGCTGCCGATGCGCCCGGACTGGGGCGACGAGCTCGAGTGGCCGTATCCGGGGATCCCGGCGAGCATGGTGGCCGAGTTCGCTGGGCACCAGGTCGCCGGGCTGCCGTTCTTCGCCCCGGAAACCGTGACCACCGACCACGGATCCGTTTACCGGAACCATCATCTGGTCGAGGTCCAGCGGGTGCTCGGCGCGAACATCCTGCCCGCCCGGGTACTCCGCCCGACCGACAAACAGGCCGTCGAGCGCGCCTTCGGCGCGATCCGGTCGCTGTTGTTCGAGCAGTTGCCCGGCTACACCGGGGTCGACGTCGCCGACCGCGGCGCCGACCCCGAGGCCGACGCAATCCTCACGATCGACGCGATGGAACACCTCATCGCGACCTGGACCGTGGCGATCTGGCAGAGCCGCCGCCTCGGCGAGCACGCCCCGGCTTGGGATCCCGGCGGTGAGCATTCGCCGAACACGCTGTTCGCCGCGGCGATGAACCAGGGCGGGTTCGCCATGGAGATCCCGGATCCCCAGCTCTACTACCAACTTCTGCCCGCTCACCACGTCGGCATCCACCGCGAGCGCGGGGTGAAGATCCGCGGACTCTGGTACAACGGCCCGGCTCTCGCCCCCTACCGCTCCGGGCCATCGACGCGCGGTGGACGGCACAAGGGGAAGTGGGTGATCCGCCGCGACCCGCGCGACGTCCGCACGGTGTTCTTCCAGGACCCGAGCACCCATGCCTGGCACCGCCTGCGCTGGACCGGACTCCCGCCCGAGGACGAGATCCCCGCGTTCAGCGACAGCCGCGCCCGGGAACTGCTGGCCGCCGCCCGCTCGGCCGGGCTCAAGCCCCGCACCGACGCCGAGTTGCTTCCACTGTTGCTGGAGTTGCTCGGCGCGCACACCCCGGTCGAATCCTGGCCGAGCATCACCAAAAGCCGCCGCGCCGAGCTGTCCCGCGACACCACCCAGGGCGCGGCCGCCGACGCTGATCAGACCAGCGCTCGGCCGCTGCGTGCCGCCGGGACACCAAAACCCGCCCGCCGACGCGGCACTGCGGCCCGGCCGAGCTCGCCGCCGGAGCGGAGTTGGCCTGGGCACGCGCGGACCGTCGAGTCCGCCGTGGACACCGAGCGGCACCGTCGCCGCGAGACCGCACTCGCGAACACGCCCCTGTCCCGGCCTGCGCGACTCGGCGACGCATTCCGCCGCGGCAACCTGTTCCTGCTCACCGACGACGACACCGATGCGGGAGGCACCGAGTGAGCGCACAGCCCGATTCCACCGCCTTCATCCTGCCCGGGGTGATCCCAGACCGAGAGACCATCGAGGGCTGGCAGCAGTGGCGGCTGACCCGCCACGCGTTCGTCCCGGCACCCCGGCTCACCCTGGCCGCCTACCGCAAGCTGAGCCCGCGGCGACGGCAGATCCACGACCTGCACCGGATCGCCACCCACGCGAACCTGCCCATGCAGGAAACCCCGATGACCCGCGCGGTCGGGAAACTGATGCGCTCACGGTTGCAGACCAACTCGGTCAAGCGGAAGCCCACCACCCGGCCCGGTTTGATGATCACCGGCGGCGGCTATCAGGGCAAGACCGAGACCGCCTGCGAATTCGCCGCGGCGTTCGAGGACACCTGGCTGGACATGCACGCCCAGATCAACCCGGCCGCGCTGCCCGGCACCCGGGACCTGCACGTCCCGGTCGCCTACGTCCAGACCCCGGTCACCGCCAAGCCGAAGAGCACCTGCCAGGCGATCCTCGACTTCTTCGGCGCCGACTACAAAGGAATGAACCTGCCACAGTTGACCCGCGCGGTCCGCACCTCGTTGCGGGACCACGGAAACCGGGTCCTGCTACTGGACGACATCACCCGCCTGAAGATGCACCGCGCCGACGACCAGGACACCCTCGACCTGCTGCGCGCCTTCATGAGCATGCACACCACGCTCGTGCTCATCGGCGTCGACATCCCCGGATCCGGGCTGCTGCGCGAAGGACGCCACGACCCACGCACCGGCCAATGGGTCTTCCCGCCATCGACCGCCGAGGGCGATGACCCTGCGACCCAGACCGAGCGGCGCTTCGACCTGGTCCACCTCGAGCCGTTCCGCTACGACACCGCGAAGGGCATCGTCGCCTGGACCGAGCACCTGGCCGGGTTGCAGGACGGACTGCGGCTCTTCCGTGCCGCGCCGGACATGCTCACCGGCGGCACGATGCCCGAATACCTGTTCCGCCGCACCCGCGGCGTCGTCGGCCTGCTTGAACGTCTCATCGAGGAAGGCTGCGCTGAAGCGATCGAGACCGGTGTCGAGACCCTGACCACGGACCTGCTCGACGGCATCCTGATCAACCTCGGTAACGACCCGCGCCGCGATCCCGAAGCCGGGGAAATTCCCGACGTTCCCGAACCCGCACCGCCCCGGACAGCGAAGCGAGCGTCCCGGCCACACAACACCGTCTTCGACGACCACGGCACTTCGCCGGCGGCCGGGCAGTGACCACGCTGCCGCGGCCACTGCCACGCAGCCTCGACCCGCTGCCCGACGAGTCGATCATCGGCTACGTCCTGAGGCTGGCACATCGGCTGAACCTCAGCCCGGCACGGCTGGTCGAGATCACTGGCCTTAACGCACGTCAGCGGACTGCGAGTATCCCTGGGCTGAGCCTGGCGGTCCACGCCGCACCCGACGCCCGCGCTGCCTTTGCCCACGCGACCCGGCTGAGCCCCGGGGAGACAGATGCGCTGTTCCTCAGCGCGTTCGCCGATCGCTACCCGGCGGCGCACCCCCGGGGCGGCCCCAACCGCTGGGGCAACCCGGCGACCTTGTTCGACCGGTGGCTGTTCACCCGCTCCACGCGCTACTGCCCGCAGTGCCTTGCCGCAGGGCCCGGGCGCGTCGGAAGTGAGCTGGGTGGCCCGTGGCGACGCACCTGGCGGTTGCCTGTGGTGTTCGCCTGCACCCGGCATCGTCGCTATCTGGACCACCTTTGCCCGGCCTGCCAGCAACCTGCCTTGCAGTACTCACCACCGGGACAACCTCGATGGCGAACGACCGCCCTACACCCCACGCAATGCCGGATCATTCTCCGCCGTGACGGCGCGGCGCAGCGGACGGCCTGCGCCGCCCGCCTGGCCGCCGACATCGCGCCGACCATCCCGGTATCGGCCGCGATGCTGAAACTGCAGCGGCGCCTCCTAAGCGCGCTCAACTACGAACGGCCGAGCCAGATCAGAGAGCTCGGGCAGGAGGTCGCCGTCCGGCACTACTTCACCGACTTGCAGCTGCTGACCTACCTGATCCGGGTGTCCTGGCCGCACGGCCGCGACCTCGTCCCCACCGCCGACCTCGCTGCCGACCTCGACGCGCACCTGTCTGACCCGACCGAGCACCGCCATGCAATGAACGGCTCGCGCGACCAGATCGCGCGCGAGACCCCGCCGCTGGAGGCATCAGTCTGCGCTGCCCTGCTGGCCACCGCGGACTCCCTGCTCGGGCTCGGCTCACCGCGTGAACTCAGCACCGAGCTGCGGCGCCTATTCGCTCACGACGATCGCCGCCCCGGAAACGCGGCTTGGAGCTGGATCTTCCGGACCGACCGGCCCGACTGCTCGGAAGGCATGCGGCAAGCCGTCACGTCCGCCCTGCAAACCGACGTCCGCGAACAGCATTTCGGCTCTGCGGGCGGACGATGACAACCCTGCGGCCACTGCCCCGCAGCCTCGACCCACTGCCCGACGAGTCGATCATCGGCTACGTGCTGCGTCTCGGGCACCGGCTCGGCCTCGCCCCGGACCGCGTTGCCGACATCACCGGGCTCATCAGCGGCCACAGCAGGGATCGCATGGCGCTCGCCAAGATGCTCACCACCATCGACCACGCGTCGATGGCCGCGTTCACCACCGCCACTCGCCTCACCGCGCACGAGGCACGTCAGCTGTTTCTCGAACCGCTGATGGTCCGCTACCCGCCTGCGGTCTGGGCGACCTGGACGAAATACCGGGCCCACACCCAATTCGGGTCCTGGGTGTTCACGCGGTCGACCCGATATTGCCCGCAGTGTCTGACTGGGAACGACACCGCGATTCAACGTGACCACGGCGGAGCCTGGCGCCGGAGCTGGCGACTGCCGATCGTATTCGCCTGCACCACGCACAAGCGGTTGCTAGAACACGCCTGCCCACGCTGCGCAACGCCCGCGCATCATCGCAGCCAGGCCTACCTGCAACGGTGGAGCTCCGCCGAACTGCACCCCGCGCAATGCCGCGCCACCTCTCATCGCACCGCCCGGCCATGCGGAGCCTGGCTCACCGATCCGCGGCGTTCGTCGAGTCCGCTGGCTCCCCACCTGCGACGGCTCCAGGACAAGCTCGTAGCGCTGCTCAACGGCAAACCGCCCGGCATCCCGACCAGTCCGGGCGAAACGCAGCGCGAGCCCTCGATCTACTTTCTCGACCTCGCCATGACGACCTACCTGATCCGAGCAACCTGGCCAGTCAGCGGGCAGCTTCTCCGCAACACCGAGGAGATCGCCATCGTCGACGACGTCCTGGGCCCTGCAGACGGCCGACTGCAGTCGAACTACCCGGGCAGGACCAACCCAGCCCCGCGAAGAGCCATGAGCAAACTGCACCGGCTCCACTGCACACCGCCACTCGAAACGCTGCCCTGCGCGCTGCTGCTCAGCGCGGCCGACGAACTGCTCCAGCACGACTCCACCGAGCAACTCGTCGCCCGATTCCGTCCCATAGCCGCGGTCGCCGAGGACAAGCTCGACGTGGTCACCGGACACGCTCGGTTCCTCTGCAGCCCGCGTCTGGTCGATGCCATCGCCGAGATCCGCAACTTGCCTACACGCCGCTCCGCGACGCCGTCGGCTATCTCGTCCCTCGGAACGGGCCACAGTGCGCGAGAGTGACAGGACGGAGGGGCGCATGCTGCGTATCGAGTGCGCAGCATGCGGAAAGACCGTTAGCTACCACGGAAACGGTCGACGTCCGAAGTACTGCTCGCGGACGTATCGACAACAACGCGCCTACGAAGTCCGCAACGCCGCCACCATCCTGGGACGCGGAGACCCAGTGCCTGAAGTGCAAACCCAGGTCATCGTCCGCGCCTCACCACGAGAGCGTCCAGGCACAGCATCAACCCCGAAGACCACCAAGGACTGGAGTGATCTGCTGGCCACACTGACACACAAACTCCGAACGAACCCCGCCTCGCTCCTGAACGACGTCGACGCGCGAACCGAACTACGGAACACTGCACGCGAGCTCGCGATGGCAATCGGACTTCCAGACCCGTTCACAGTGGCCGGTGACAGTTAGCGCGGTCAGGTGACAGATAGCGTGGTCAGTCACAGTGTGGGTCGAGATTCGTGTCCAGGTCATGCCCCGACGATATACGGAACTATCGGTCTCGTAAACTGTGACGTATGACGGACAACCGCCGTGGACGGCCACGGGAACGGGGAATCGACGACGCGGTGCGGTCGGCGGTGCACGACCTGCTGGGGGAGGTCGGCTATCAACGCTGCACGGTCGACGCGATCGCCGCCAGGGCCGGTGTCGGCAAGGCGGCGCTCTACCGGCGCTGGAAGTCCAAGGCGGAGCTGGTCTTCGCGGCGGTCGTGCACGACGACGCGTTGCCGGCACCGGCGGACACCGGGACGTTGCGGGGCGACGTGGCCGAGGTACTGGCGGCCATCCAGTCCGCTTTGGACGGACCGAGGGTGCGCAGTGCCCTGCCGGGGCTGCTCGCCGACGCGCAGGCCGACCCCGCGCTGGTGGCTCGGTTCGGTGAGCTGTTTCTGGCGCGGGAGCGGGAATATCTGGTCGAGATGCTCGACAGGGCCATCGCGCGTGGTGAACTCGCGCGGCAACCCGACCTGATCGCCGTGCACGCGATGCTGCTCGGGTCGGTCTTCGCCTGGCTTCACCTGCTGAGCGAGCCCGTACCGCCGGGCGGCTTCGCCGCTTCGCTCGCGACGTCGTTGCACGCCGCCGTGGTCGTTCTCGGAAAGTAGCAAGGGACCTTTGCTCACGTCCGGTGTGAGCAAAGGTCCCTTGCTACGGTTCCGGCCCGGGGCTACTTGCCGCCGCGCGCCATCCGGAGGACGTCGAGCGCTTCGTCGAGCTGTGCCTCCGTGAGCTTTCCGTTCGCGACGTAGCCGCGCTCCAGCACGACCTCGCGGATCGTCTTCAGCTCCTTCAACGCCTGCTTCGCGACCGCGGCGGCTTCCTCGTAGCCGATGTACTTGTTCAGCGGCGTCACGATCGAGGGCGAACCTTCGGCGTACTGACGCGCACGGTCGACGTTGGCCGTCACCCCGGCGAAGACCTTGTCCGCCAGCAGCCGCGAAACCGCGGCGAGCAGCCGCGCGGATTCCAGCACGTTCCTGGCGATCACCGGCAGGTTCACGTTGAGCTGGAAGTTCCCCGCCGCGCCCGCGAACGCCACCGCCGCGTCGTTCCCGATCACCTGCGCGACCACCTGCAGCGTCGCCTCCGGGATCACCGGGTTCACCTTGCCCGGCATGATCGACGAACCCGGCTGGAGATCCGGCAGCGCCAGCTCGGCCAGCCCGGTGCGCGGCCCGGAACCCAGCCACCGCAGATCGTTCGCGATCTTGTTCAGCGACACCGCGACGGTGCGCAGGTGCCCTGAGGTTTCGACGACGCTGTCCTGGGTCGCCTGCGCCTCGAAGTGGTCGCGGGCCTCGGTGAGCGGCAGGCCCGTCTCCTGGGCGAGCCGGTCCGCGACCGCCGGGCCGAACCCGTCGGGCGCGTTCAGCCCGGACCCCACGGCGGTTCCGCCGATCGGGAGTTCACCCAGCCGCGGCAGCCCGGAACGCAGCCGCTCGATACCGAACCGCACCTGCGCCGCCCACGCGCCCGCTTCCTGGCCGAGCGTGATCGGCACCGCGTCCATCAGGTGGGTGCGCCCGGACTTGACGACGTCCGCCCATTCCGCGGCGCGTCCCTCGATCGCGCCCGCGAGGTGTTCCAGCGCCGGGATCACGTCGGTCAGCACGGCCTCGGTCGCGGCGACGTGGATCGTGGTCGGGAACGTGTCGTTCGACGACTGCGACGCGTTGACGTGGTCGTTCGGGTGCACGTCACGGCCGAGCGCGCGGCTCGCGAGTGTCGCGATGACCTCGTTGGCGTTCATGTTCGACGAGGTGCCGGAACCGGTCTGGAACACGTCGATCGGGAAGTGGGCGTCGTGGGCGCCCCCGGCGACTTCGTCGGCGGCCTTCGCGATCGCTTCGGCGACGTCGGCGTCGAGCACGCCGAGCTGGGCGTTCACCCGAGCCGCCGCCGCTTTCAGCAGGCCGAGCGCGCGGATCTGGGCGCGTTCCAGGCCACGGCCGGAGATCGGGAAGTTCTCAACGGCGCGCTGGGTCTGGGCGCGGTAGAGCGCGTCGGCCGGGACACGGACTTCGCCCATCGTGTCGTGTTCGATCCGGTATTCCTGTTCAGCCATGACCCCAGTCTCGCGCAGCCTCCGCGGCCCCGCCTCGTGTCCTTGGGCACCCGCCCGGGAGTAGGGTCGGATGTGTTCTCGATCACTGCCATCCACCACTGGCTGGAGCGAGCCATGACATTGACCTCTGGGGAACCCTCTTACGATCTCGTGATCATCGGCGCGGGCCCGACCGGCCTGTTCGCCGCGTACTACGCGGGATTTCGCGGCCTTTCCATGGCCGTCGTGGACTCCCTGCCGGAACCGGGGGGACAGGTCACCGCCATGTACCCCGAAAAGATGATCTACGACGTCGGCGGGTTCGCCGCCGTGCGGGGACGCGACCTCGTCCAGGGGCTCGTCGACCAGGCCGCGCCGTGGAAACCGGACTACCTGCTCGGGCGCAAGGCAGAAAAGCTCGAAGACGCCGACGGCGGCGGGCTGGTCCTGACCCTCGACGGCGGCGCCACCCTGCGCGCGGGCGCGGTGCTGGTCACCGCGGGCATCGGCGAGTTCACCCCGCGCCCGCTGCCCGCCGGGGACGGCTGGCTCGGCCGCGGCATGGTCCACTTCGTGCCGGAACTGGCCGTCCACGCCGGGAAGCACGTCGTGGTCGTTGGCGGTGGCGACTCGGCGTTCGACTGGGTGCTCGCCCTGCACCCGATCGCGGCGAGCGTGACCCTGGTGCACCGCCGCGCGAAGTTCCGGGCCGCCGAGTCGATCGTGCGTCAGGCGCGGGAGCTGGGCGTGCGGATCATCACCGACGCGGAGGTCGCCCGGTTCGTCGAATCGCCGGACGGGGCACTCACCGCGGTCGACGTCCTGGTCAAGGGAGCCGACGACGAGCGGCTGCCCGCCGACACGGTGGTCGCCGCGCTCGGCTTCACCGCCGACCTCGGCCCGATCGAGAGCTGGGGCCTGGAAATCGACCACCGCGCGATCAGCGTCGACAGCACCATGGCCACCGCGCGCGAGCGTGTCTACGCGGCGGGCGACGTCGCGGCGTACCCGGGGAAGGTGAAGCTCATCGCCACCGGCTTCGGCGAGGCCGCGACCGCGGTCAACAACATCGCCGTCGCGCTCGACCCGGACGCGCACCTGTTCCCCGGCCACTCCAGCAACGCCGAATAACCGCGCCGGGAGAGCAAGGGACCTTTGCTAGCGTCCGTCAGCACGCTAACCATTAGCGCGCTAAGCAACGGGAGTAAAGGTCCCTTGCTCCTCCCTGGCGTGAGTAAAGGTCCCTTGCTCCCGCGCGGGCGTCGTCACGAGCGGCAGAGCAGCGCGTCGGGGGTTTTGCTTGAGCCGACGCGCCCGGTGTAGGCGACGCCGGCGACGTACTCGTTCGACGCGCATTGTCCCTTGTACGCGCCGGAAGCGAACTCGCCGCCGGGAGCGCCCGAAGGCCGGTTGTCGCCGCGGTCGAACCACACGGTCCGGCCGTGGCGGCCCAGCCCGGTGGCCTTGCCGCACAGTGCGGCGGAGAACGCGTTCCCGGTGAGGCTGTACCCGGCGAGGAACTGGCCGGGCGGGCACTGCACCTTCGTGTACCCGACTGCCCAGTCCGTGTCCACATAGGACTCGTCGCGGACCACGGTGTAGCCGGAAGGTGCCGGCCAGGAGCCCGTGCACAGGCCCCGGCCGCCGGTGTGGCCGAGGCCGATCACCCGCTGGCCGTCCGGGCAGGTTCCCTTGCGGGCGCCCGGATTCCAGTCGGGCAGCGCACGCACGGCCCGCGACTCCGCGAAATCACCGTGGTCGAGGTTCAGCATCGACCACCGATCGGCCACCGGCACGGGGCCCGTCTTTCCCGGCGCGCCGATCAGCCGTTTCCACGCGGCCGCGCGCCAGTCGTCGCCGTCGTCGATCCCCATCCGCCCGCCGTTCGCGTCCCACGCGAGCAGCGCCCAGCCGTCGCCCGAACGGTTGGTGTGGAAGCCGACCACCGGCCAGTAGGCGAAGTCCGTGTCCGTCTGGACGAGGTAGTCGACGAACGTCTCGAACCAGGCGCGGGACTTCGGGTCCGTGTTGTTCCGGCCACCCACCCCGAACTCGCTGATCCAGAGCGGCGCGGTGAAGTGCCGGCCGGTCTCCGCCGAGACGTAGAAGGCCTGCCGGTACAGGACGTCCTTCAGTTCCTGGGGGCTGAGGTCCTGGTACCGCGGGTCGTGCGTTTCGCCGGTTCCGGTGGCGCCGGAGTGGTTCGGGCCCGTGTAGCCGTAGAAATGCGCCGAATAGACGAGTTTCCCGGAGTCGACGAGCGTGGGGGAGAGGGTGCGGGCCGGTTCCAGCGTCGGCCTGCCGTGCGGGAGGCCGTCCACCGGGATGCCCGTCCAGTTGATGCCCTCCACGATGATCAGCAGGTCCGGATTGGCCTCGGTGAGGATCCGGTCACCGGCCTGCTGGCTCGCACGCTGCCAGTCGGTGCCGTTGCCCCAGCCCCAGTTCGGGTCGTCCAGCACGTTCCGGCGGACCTCGTTGTAGAGGTCCGCGCCGACGACGCGCTTGTTCGTGGCGTACCGGCGGGCCATGAACAGCCAGTCGTCCTGCCACTGCCGTTCGCTCTGGGCGGTGTTCCAGCGTTCGTTGCCGTCCAGACCGCAGCACCAGCGGGACGTCGTCGTGTGGTTGTTGAGGATCACCGCGAAGCCGCGCGCGGTCAGCCGTTCGACGACCTTGTCGTACACCTGGAGCGGGGTTTTGCCGCGCAGGCCCGGGTTGGCGCGCAGGTCCGGCACGGGCGCGGCGTCGTGGATCATCTGGTTGGAGAACTGAAGACGGACCGTGTTCAGTCCGAGTTCGGCGAACCCGTCGATGATCGTTTCCAGCGGTGCCCGGTCCAGGCCGAGCGGGGTCTGGAACGCCATCTCGCCGGCGTGGTGGTTGGCCGGGTCGGTCCCGTCGCCGGAGCCGTTCCACGTCCCGCTCGCGCCGTGCCAGTTGCCCGCCTTCAGCTTGAAGCGGGCCCCGGTCGCGTCGACGATGTACCGGCCCCGGGTGCTCAGTGGCCCGGTCCACCCGGTCGCGGCGGCGGCCCGCGACGTGGTGGGGACGGCGACGATTCCCAGGAGCAACGCCAAACCGAGGAAAACGCGAATGGCCCTCATGTCTGGACGGTAACAGTCGGTCAGGCCCCGGCGCCAGAGGGTGAAGCGGGCTTGCCGGGAGGCGGCGGCTTGGGCGTGGTCTTCTCGGCGATCCACGGCGCGTACGCGACCGCCGAGGTGTAGATCGACGGCCCCGTCGCGCAGGTCGCGTCGCCGTTTCCGGGACGGCTGGTCAGGCCGAGCAGCAGCCACCGCTCGCCGTCCTTCGCGATCTCCGGGCCACCCGAATCGCCGTAGCAGGAACCGGCCTTGCCCCCGGGATTCTCGGTGCACAGCTCCGTCTTGGCGTCGAACGGGGCGACGCAGCCCTTCGCGTCGACCACGTGCGTGTCCAGTTGCTGGAGCACGGCAGGCGGCTTCCCGCAGTCCAGTGTCGGACAGGTCTGCCCCCAGCCGAGCAGGCGCGTCGCCGTGCCGGGGGCGGTGACCGTGCCGAGCGGGATCGGTGCCGTCTTGACCGGGTTCACCAGCCGCACCAGTGCGATGTCGCCGCCGGGGACCTCCGGCTTGTCCGGGTTGAACGCCGGATTGACCACGAACTCGGCGGGCTGCGCCGGCTCACCGCCCTGGCCGCTGTCGTTGCTGCCGACCCGCGCGGTCACCACCTCGGGCTTCTTGCCGTCCACGCAGTGCGCGGCGGTCACCAGCCAGGTCGGCGCGATGAGCGCGCCCGCGCAGAACAGCTTCCCGCCGGCGGTGTGCAGCGACACCGTGAACGGGTAGGGCTGGTCGGCGTCCTTGCCGCCGACGATGTCGTTGGCCGCCGACGCGGTGCCGGTGACCAGTGCCAACGCGCCCGCGAGCGCCAGCAGCAGCACGAGCGGGCGCGGTGGCTTCGCGCTCGTGGCGGGGGTACGTGCCTCGAGCTCGGTCACCGGGTCTCCTTACGGCAGCGGGGGTACGACGTCGCCGTCGGGCGTGTCGCCGAGGTGACCGTCGAAGTCCACCGAGGCGTACGCCCGCAGCTTGTTCAGCCGGTGGTAGCCATCGATCATTCTGACCGTTCCGGACTTGGACCGCATGACGATCGACTGCGTCGTCGCGCCACCGGCGCGGTAGTGCACCCCGCGCAGCAGGTCGCCGTCGGTGACCCCGGTCGCGCAGAAGAACACGTTGTCGCCGCGCACCAGGTCGTCGGTGGTCAGCACCCGGTCGAGGTCGTGCCCCGCGCCGATCGCCTTCTCCCGCTCGGCGTCGTCCTTCGGCCACAGCCGCCCCTGCAGCTCGCCGCCGAGGCACTTCATCGCGGACGCCGCGATGATGCCCTCGGGCGTGCCGCCGATCCCGATCAACATGTCGACACCGGTGGACGGCCGCGCCGCCGCGATCGCGCCCGCGACGTCGCCGTCGGAGATGAACCGGATCCGGGCGCCCGCCTCGCGGACCTCCTTGATGATCTGCTCGTGCCGCGGCCGGTCGAGGATGCACACGGTCACGTCGCTCTTGCTGCTGTTCTTCGCCTTCGCGACCCGGCGGATGTTCTCCGCGATCGGGGCGGCCAGGTCGATCGTGCCCGCGGCCTCGGGGCCGACGGCGAGCTTCTCCATGTAGAACACGGCGGAGGGGTCGAACATCGCGCCGCGCTCGGCGACGGCCAGCACCGCCAGCGCGTTCGGCATGCCCTTGGCCATCAGCGTCGTGCCGTCGATCGGGTCGACCGCGACGTCACAGGCGGGACCGTCGCCGTTGCCGACCTCTTCGCCGTTGTAGAGCATCGGCGCTTCGTCCTTCTCGCCCTCGCCGATCACGACGACGCCGCGCATCGAGACGGTCGAGACGAGCTGGCGCATGGCGTCGACCGCGGCGCCGTCGCCGCCGATCTTGTCGCCCTTGCCCACCCAGCGTCCGGCCGCCATCGCGGCGGCTTCGGTGACGCGGACCAGCTCCATCGCGAGGTTACGGTCGGGCGCTTCGCGACGGCGCGGGGCGCTGGCGGACTCGCTGACGGTGGACATGCGGGCCTCCCGGGTTCTGAGCAGGGCGGGTGCCCAGTCTCTCAGATCGCCGCGCCGCCGCGGTTGCCCACAGGCATGGCGAACGTCACTGGGAGTCGTCGGCGGCGTCCTCGACCGAGGCCAGCGCGGCCTCGATCCGCTCGCGCGCGCCCTCGAGATGGCGTTCGCAGAGCTTCGCCAGTTCCTCGCCCTTTTCCCACAGTGCCAGGGACTGCTCCAGGGACAGACCGCCGGCCTCGAGCTCGCGCACGACCTCGACCAGCCGGTCGCGGGCCTGTTCGTAGCCGAGTTCGGCGGTTTCGCTGCCAGATTCGCTCACGCTCGAAGATCTCCCACCTTGCCGCGCGGTGCGGTGTGCGCGCACACTACCGCGCTGGCCATCGCGTGGTCGTACCCCACGAAGGCGAGCGCGAACTCCTGGCCGTCGCCGTCCGCGATCGCCTCCTCGATCTGCTGCTGCGCGCCCGCGACCCGGCGCCGGTGCCCGGCACCCTCGGCGAACCACCACCGCGCGCCGACCTGGGTCGACGTCGCCTCGGACAGCCTGCGCAGCTGGGGCCCGAGCTCGCGGCGCGCGGCCGCGCCGCAGCCGGCCAGCAACGCGGCCCAGCACGCGCTGGCCGCATGGTCGGTCGTGATCGCCTGGCGCAGCAGCGGCACCGCGTCGAGCCGGGCCGCGGCGTCCACGGTCAGCGGGAGGAACGCCGGTGACCGGTGGTTCACGACCGTTCTCCTTCCGCGGGTGGCGTGCTGTCGGCGACGGCACCCACCGCTCCGTCGGCGACGCGGACGCGGAGGCGGGCACCGTCCTCGATGTCGGAGACGGACCGCAGGACCTGGAGGTTGCCTTCCTCGTCGGTGAACTGCACGACGGCGTAACCGCGGGCCAGCGTCGCGGCCGGGCCGAGCGCGGTGAGCCGGGCCCGCGCGCCCGCCAGCTCCGCCTGGTCCTTCGCGAGCAGGCCGAGCACGGCGCGGCGCGCGCGTTCGCGGTGGACCTCGACGTCGTCGGAGCGGCGCTGGATCGGGCCGAGCGGGTCGGCCAGCGAGGGACGGCTGCGCACCTGGTTCAGCAGCCGCGTCTGGGTGTCTACCCAGCCGTGCAGCGCGCGGCGGCCCCGGTCCCGCATCTGCCGCACCCGCTCGGTCTCCTCGCGCACGTCCGGCACGATCCGCTTGCTCGCGTCGGTCGGCGTCGAGCACCGCAGATCCGCGACGTGGTCGAGCAGCGGGGTGTCCGGCTCGTGCCCGATCGCGCTGACCACCGGCGTCCCGGCCGCGGAGACCGCGCGGCACAGCGCTTCGTCGGAGAACGGGAGGAGGTCCTCGACACTGCCGCCGCCCCGCGCGATCACGATCACGTCGATCGCCGGGTCCCTGTCCAAAGTGGAGAGTGCGCGGATGATCTGCGGGACGGCCTGCGGGCCCTGCACCGCGGTGTTGAGCACCTTGAACAGCACGTGCGGCCAGCGCGCCTGCGCGTTGACCAGCACGTCGCGCTCGGCCGCGGACGCCCGCCCCGTGATGAGCCCGATTCCTTGCGGCAGAAAGGGAATCCGGCGCTTGCGGGCCGGGGAGAACAGTCCTTCGGCGGCCAGCAGCTTACGCAGCCGCTCGATGCGGGCGAGCAGTTCGCCGATGCCCACCGCGCGGATCTCGTTGGCCCGCAGGCTCAACGTGCCGCGGCCGAGGAAGAACGACGGTTTCGCGTGCAGCACCACGCTCGCGCCCTCGCGCAGCGGCGGATCGATCGAGCGCAGCAGGCCGATCGGGCAGGTCACCGACATCGAAACGTCCGCGGACGGGTCGCGCAGGGTCAGGAACGCCGTCGACGTGCCGGGGCGCGCCGAAATCTGCGTCACCTGGCCTTCGACCCACACCGCGCCGAGGCGGTGGATCCAGTCGCCGATCTTGCGGGCCACCGTGCGGACCGGCCAGGGGTGTTCCGCACTCGTCGAGGGTGCCGCCGACGCGGCGGAGGATTCCGTGCTCACCGGCCTTCCGTGCCGTTCCCTTCCCCGTCGCTCCCCGCCGGGCCGCCGTCGCCGTTTTCGTCCTTGCGCGCGTTGCCGATGCGGCGCGCGAGCATCCCGACGAACGAGGGCCGGTCGGCGTTCGCCCGTTCGTAGGCGAGCAGCTCTTCGAGCTGCGTGACCGACAGCCTGCGCAGCCGGGCCCGCAACTGGGGCAGCG
The DNA here is from genome assembly GCF_039541975.1 of Amycolatopsis samaneae. Classification (NCBI taxonomy): domain Bacteria; kingdom Bacillati; phylum Actinomycetota; class Actinomycetes; order Pseudonocardiales; family Pseudonocardiaceae; genus Amycolatopsis; species Amycolatopsis samaneae. The sequence goes on along the minus strand of NZ_BAABHG010000012.1, from coordinate 240,611 downwards.
TCAGCTGGTCGTAGTTCGCCAGCCCGGCCGGGCCGTCGCCGGTCGCGTCGCCGGTGCTGTCGAACTCGCCGTCGAGGTGGTCCGCGGCGAGCGCGCGTTCCTCCTCGGCCCACGGATCGCCGAGTTCCGCTTCGAGGTCGGCCGATGACACCGCGTGACCATTGACCTCGGCGCGCGGCTCCGGGACGTCCGCGACCGGGGTGAGCGTCGGCCGGGCGGGCGGGAGGTCCGGTTCGATGTCCTCGTCGAAGGTCGCCCAGCTGGGCGTGTCCTCGACGGGGCGGAGGCCGGCCAGCGCGTCGTCACCCTTGATGGCCAGCTCGGTGACGTGCTGCTGGACGCGCATGGAGAACTGGAGTACCTGGCTGACCACGGTGACCGGGAGCCCGGTGAGCTGCTTCGGGAGTTCGCGAACCCGCTCGGCGGTGGTGACGGCGAGGCCCGCGGCGACCCGGAGGGGGAGCGGGAGAGGCTTCATGCGTCTAGCCTGCCGCATCTACGCCATCCTGCCCAACCGAACGGGTGGGTCCGGTACGTCATGTAACGGCGGACACAGTGCGACGGACGTGGCACGGACGAGGGACGAGGCTCACTCGAACGGGACTTCGAAGGGGCCACCGGACAGCCCGTACCCTGAGGGCATGAGTTCTGCGAGTCCCGGAATCGAGCAGGCGGACACCCCGACGATCAGCGACTCCGGCGCGACCGGCAAGCGAGTGCTGCTCGCCAAGCCCCGTGGTTATTGCGCCGGCGTCGACCGCGCGGTCATCGCCGTCGAGAAGGCACTCGAGGTGTACGGCGCGCCGGTGTACGTGCGCAAGGAGATCGTGCACAACAAGCACGTCGTGGAGACGCTGCGGGAGCGCGGCGCGATCTTCGTCGACGAGACCACCGAGGTGCCCGAGGGCGCGCTCGTGGTGTTCTCCGCGCACGGCGTGTCGCCCGCGGTGCACGCGGAGGCCGCGGAGCGGAACCTGCGCACCATCGACGCCACGTGCCCCTTGGTGACCAAGGTGCACAAGGAGGTCAACCGGTTCGCGAAGGACGATTACGACATCCTGCTCATCGGTCACGAAGGGCACGAAGAGGTCGAGGGCACCGCCGGTGAGGCGCCGGAGAAGGTCCAGCTCGTCGACACCGCCGAGGACGTCGACAAGGTGGAGATCCGCGATCCGTCCAAGGTCGTGTGGCTGTCGCAGACGACGCTGAGCGTCGACGAGACGATGGAGCGGGTCGACCAGCTCCGCGAGCGGTTCCCCGGCCTGGCCGACCCGCCGAGCGACGACATCTGTTACGCCACCACGAACCGTCAGGTCGCGGTCAAGGCGATGGCCGCCGAATGTGATCTCGTGCTGGTGGTCGGTTCGACGAACTCCTCGAACTCCAAGCGGCTCGTCGAGGTCGCGCTCAAGGCCGGTGCCCGCGACGCGCACCTGGTCGACTTCGCCCGCGAGGTCGACGAAAGCTGGCTCGAAGGCGTCACGACCGTCGGCGTCACCAGTGGCGCGTCGGTGCCCGACATCCTGGTGATGGACCTGCTGGCCTGGCTCGCCGAACGTGGCTGGGCCGACGTCGACGAGGTCACCACCGCCAACGAGAAGATCGCCTTCGCGCTTCCGCCCGAGCTGCGCAAGGCGCTGTAGCGGGTTCCGGAAACAGTTCAGCCGCAAGGCCTCCACGAGACCTTGCGGCTGAATGCGTTTTCTCGGCGGTTCCCGGCGACGGGCTCAGCGCTCGTCGTCCCACGGCCGCGGCCGCCGGGGCTGCGGACGCCCCGGTGCGCGGCGTGGCGGCGGGGCGTCCCCGCCGCGAGGGTCTTCGCGCGGCATGCGGCGACGTGGCGCCTCGCCGCCGCGCGGCTGGGCAGGCCGACGCGGCGGTTCGCCGTCGAGGGGACGTGGCGCGCGCGGTTGCCGCGGGCCTCCCGGTGGCGGCGTGCGCGCCGCCCGCGTGCCCGGATCGCGGTCGAGGGGTTCCCGGCCACCTCGCGGAACACGGCCACCGCCCTCGGCGGGCGGACGGGGACGTCGCGGCGGCTCGCCCTCCCGCGCGGCACCCCGGCGGGCGCCCGGCGGCAGCGGCGTCTGCCCGGTCCGGGACCCCGGCGGGCGGGGGCGTCCGGCCGCCGCGGCGCGGGTGGGCGGACGTTCCTCGTCGTCGTCGCGGCGACGTTCCGGCTTCGCCGCGTCCTTCACCTTGACCGGCGCGTTCGGATCCCGTTCGCGGTAGATCCGGAAGAAGCCGAGTGCCAGGGTCAGCACGGTGGCGATCGCCATCACCGGGAAGTTGTTGATCAGTGGCTGGCCGATGTTGAAGATCCGCGAGAACATGTCACCGCCGCTCTCCGCCCCGGAGGTGAGCAGGATGACGACGGGCACCGACACGGCCAGTACCAGCGGTGGCTGCACCATCGGGCCGAACAGCGCCCGGCGCTGCACCGCGACGACGGCTGCCACGGCCCCCACGACGTAGCAGATCTGGAACAGGATGCCCAGGTCACCGGTGGCTTTCTTGGCGACGAAGGCGCCCACCAGCGCAAGGCCGAGGCACACCAGCACGGCCCCCCACCAGGGCAGGCCGCGTCTCGCGCTCACGAGCGGCCGCTCGTCCCACGGTACGGGTCCGTCGTCGGCATCTGGATCGCTCTGGCGATCGCGTATCGCGGTCACAAGGCAACACCGTATCCGGTAGTTGTAAAGATCTTGCTACCTGTCCGCGCACATAACGGACTCACCACCCGGCTGCGTGACGACGCGTACGTACCGGAGGGCCTGCTGGTCTGGTGCCGGGGTGTCAGCTCGCGGCCAGTTCGTCCCCCTTCCTGACCTGCGGAACCTCGGCCGGACTGCCCGAGGCGTCGGTGAGGGGCGCGACCGTGGCGCGGAAGTTCTCCAGCGCTTCCAGCTCCCGGCGACGGGCGGAGATGAAGCGCTGGAGATGTGTGCCCGAAAGGTTAAGCGCCTCCACGGCGTTGCCCGCCGCGCGGTGCGCCGCCGCGGCCCCCGCCCTGACCTGCTCGACGTCCTCCACCAGCGCGCGGTCGCTTCCGGCGAACAACGCGGCCGAGGCCAGCACGCCGAACCCGGTCGGCCCGCACAGGAAGACCCGGCGGTCGATGAGCCAGCGCAGCAGCTCGGGATCGGTGTCGAGCGCCGCGACCACCGCCGCGTCCGACGGGACGAACATGATCGTCCCGTAGATGGCGTCGGCCCAGCGCTGGTAGCCCTTCCCGGCCAGCTCGGCGGCCCGTGACCGCAGCTGCCGCACGTGCACGCGCAGCGCGTCCAGCCGCTCCTCGGGATCGTCGGTCTCCACCGCCTCGGCCCAGCACGCCATGCTCGCCTTGGCGTCCACCGGCACCGCGCGGCCGCCGCCGACCCGCAGCACCATGTCCGGTTTGGCGGCGCCGCCGCCCGCCAGGTCGGTCTGCAGGGTGAAGTGCAGTTCCTCGCGCAGCCCGAGGGCCCGCGCGGTTTCCACCAGTACCTGTTCGCCCAGCTCGCCCCGGCCGCTGATCGAGGCGAACGCGACCTCGTAGCGCCGGAGCGCGAGCTGTTGCTGATCGGTGCGCGCACGCTCGGCCGCGACCAGCTTCGCCGCCGCGTCCGCCCGCCGCATGCCGTCGTTGTACAGCCGCCACAGCAGGGCGACCGCGACGAGCAGCAGCAGCGCGAGTACCACGGCCGCGGTGGTGATCACCGTGCTCACCGATCCTCCTTCTCTTCTCATCCGGGCGTCCGGCCCGGCACACGCCGGGCACGCGGGGGCCATCATGGCGGAGACCACCGACAAAAAGCGGAACCGGCTGGTCGCGGTGCGTAGCCGCGTCGCGGGGCCGCCGCCGTCCCAGTGTGTCTGTTCCGGCCCGGCAGCGGGGGTTCCGCCACGCGTCACGCGGCCTCGCGCGGGAAGTCGTTCGGACATTCGGCCGCCCACCAGTGGACCCGGTGGAGGTAGCTCACACGTTCGAGTGGTGCAGGCGGCGAGCCTCCCCCTTCTTGTCGGGGGCAGGTCCTACCTTGGGCCGCGTGAGACTCCTCCACACCTCCGACTGGCACATCGGCCGCACCTTCCACGGGGCCGATCTGCTCACCGAGCAGCAAACCGTGCTCGGACACCTCGCCGACCTCGTGGTCGCCGAGGCGGTCGACGTCGTGCTCGTGGCGGGGGACATCTACGACCGCGCGGTGCCCTCGGCGGAGGCGGTCCGGGTGGCCACCGCGGCCATCGGCCGGATCCGCGCGGCGGGCGCGCAACTGGTGATCACGCCGGGCAACCACGATTCGGCGCCGAGGCTGGGCGCGTTCGCCGAGTTCGCCGCCGCGGGCGGGCTGCACCTGCGTGCCACCGTGGCCGGCATCGCCGAGCCGGTGCTGCTGTCCGACGAACACGGCCCGGTCGCCTGCTACGGCATTCCTTACCTGGAGCCGGAACCGGCCCGGCACGCGCTGGGCGTGCCGGAGGCGCGCGGGCACACCGGAGTGCTCACCGAGGCGATGCGGCGGGTCCGCGCCGATCTGGCCGGTCGTGCGGGCACGCGGTCGGTGGTGCTCGCGCACGCGTTCGTCACCGGCGGCGCGCCGAGCGAGTCGGAGCGGCCGATCGCGGTCGGCGGGGTCGAGCAGGTGCCGGGCCCGGTGTTCGACGGTGTCGACTACGTGGCGCTGGGCCATCTCCACGGCCCGCAGACGCTGGCCGAGCACCTCCGTTACTCGGGAAGCCCGCTGGCGTACTCGTTTTCCGAGGCGCGGCAACGCAAATCCGTGTGGCTGGTCGATCTCGACGAGCACGGTCTCGCCGAGGTCCGCAGGCACGAGCTGCCGGTGCCCCGGCCGCTGGGCACGCTGACCGGGGAACTGGAGGAACTGCTTTCGGCCCCGGAACACGACGAATGGACCGAGCACTTCCTGTCGGTGACGGTGACCGATCGCGTGCGCCCGGTCGACGCCATGCGCAAGCTGCGTGAGCGGTTCCCGTACGCGGTGCACATGGACTGGGAGCCCGAGGGCGGGCACGCGGGCAAGGCGCTGAAGTACGCGGAAAACGTCCGCGGCCGTTCCGACGTCGAGATCACGCGCAGCTTCCTGGAGGACTGCCGGGGCGCGGGCCCGGGCGAGCGGGAGGAGCGGCTGGTGTTCGCCGCGCTGGAGGCGGCCGAGCGTGGGGTGATCGCGAAATGAGGCTGCACCGGCTGGAGGTCGCCGCGTTCGGCCCGTACGCGGGGCGCGAGGAGGTCGACTTCGACGTTCTGGGCGCCGACGGGCTGTTCCTGCTGCACGGGGAGACCGGCGCGGGCAAGACCACCCTGCTGGACGCGATCGCGTTCGCGTTGTTCGGCACCGTTCCCGGTGCCCGCGGCGAGGTCAAACGGCTGCGGTGCGATCTCGCCCAGCCGGACCAACCGACGGAGGTCGTGCTCGAACTGACCGTGCAGGGCCAGCGGCTGCGCATCGCGCGCAGTCCCGAGTACCAGCGCCCCAAGCGCCGGGGCGGGGGCACCACGACTCAGCAGGCGAAGGTGTCGCTGACCTGGATCGGCGAGCCGCCACACGGTCTGCCCCCGGAAGGGCTGATCCGGATCGAGGAGGTCGCGCGGACCGTCGAACGGCTGCTCGGCATGACGTCGCACCAGTTCTTCCAGGTCGTCCTGCTTCCCCAGGGCGAGTTCGCCCGGTTCCTGCGCTCGGACACCACCGAGCGCGAGAAGCTGCTGGAGCGGCTGTTCGGCACCGAACGGTTCTCCGACGTCGAGCGCTGGTTCGCGGATCTGCGTGCCGAACGCGGCCGGGCACTGCAGGAACGCCAGCAGTCGGTGCGCGAACTCGTGGCCAGGTACGCGCAGGCCGCGCAGCAGGAGCCACCCGAGGACGGGCACGCCGCGTGGGTCGACGACGTGCTGCGCGAGGCCACCGAGCGGGCCCGGCGGCACACGGCCGAGGAGGAGGCGGCGCGGGCGGTCGCGGAGCGCGCGGCGGCGGCGCTCAAGGAACGCGAGGCGGACGCGGACCGCGTCCGCCAGGTCCGGCGGGCGCACACCCGACTGGCCGAGATCGCCGCGCAGGCCGGGCAGCGCGCGGAGTGGACCGAGGAGATCACGGCCGCGCGGCGCGCGTTCGGGGTGCTGCCCGAGGCCGAGGCGCTGGACCGGCGCACGGCGGAGCTGAAGGACGCGGAGGCGACGGCCGAGGCTCGGCGTGGTGAGCTCGCGAAGCTGGGCTTCGACACCGCCGGGCAGGGCCACACCGACCTGCGGGCCAGGGTGGGCACGGTGCGCGAGGAGGCCGGGGCGCTGGCCGAGCTGGTCGCCGAGGCGGAGCAGCAGCGCGCGGACCTCGCCCGTCGTGCGGAGCGGCAGCGGGTCGCGGAACGAGCGGCGGCCGAGGCCGCGGAGCTGACCCGCGGACAGGCCGAGATCCCGGCGAAACTGGCCGAGCTGCGGGAGGCCGAGAAGGCCGCGGCCGCCGCCGAGGCCACTGTGGACAGTGCGAGGGCGAGAGTCGAGGACCTCGCGGCGGTGGCCAGGGACGTCGCGGAACTGCCCGCGGCGGAACAGAAGGTCGGCCGGGGTGAGGCGAAGCTGCGCGAGGTGGTCGACGCGCATCAGACGGCGCGGCAGCATCGGCTCGACCTGCGCGAGCGGCGGCTGGAAGGAATGGCGGCCGAGCTGGCGGCGGGACTGGCCGAGGGGGCGGCGTGCCCGGTGTGCGGGTCCCCGGACCATCCGGCACCCGCGAACCAGGAGGTGGCGCTGGTCGATCCGGCGGAGGAACGCGCCGCCGAGGAGGCCGAACAGCAGGCGGAGGCGTTCCGTCAGCGGGTGCTGTCCGCGCTGCACGAAGCCAAGGCGCGGCTGGACGAACTGCGGAAACGGCTGGGCGAGCGGACCGCCGAGTCGGTGGCCGCGGAACTCGCCGCGGCGCGCGACGAGGTCGCCACACTGACCGAGCGGGCGCGCGGCCGGGCCCGGCTCACCGAGCGGATCGGCGTGCTCGAACGGGACGCCGAGCAGCGGGCCGAACGGCTACGGCTGGCCGAGCAGGCCGGGGCCACCGCGACCGCCGAGGTCGGCGCGCTCGACGAGCGGATCGCCGAGCGCGAGCGCCGCCTGGTGGCCGGCCGGGGGGAGTTCCCCGACGTCACCGCCCGGCGGCGGCATCTGCTCGCGCTCGCCGGCGCGCTCGACGCGGTGGCCGAGGCCGAGGTGGCGGTCGAGGGGGCGGCCAAACGGCTGGCCGAGCAGCGCATGATGGTCGAAGTCGCCTTGCAGGCCAAGGGATTCGCCACACTCGGCGAGGCACGTACCGCGTATCGCTCCGAAGAGCAGATCAAGAAACTGGAACACGGTCTCGCCGAGGCCGAAGCGGCCGCCGCCGGGGCACAGGAGCTGCTCGCCCAGCCGGAGCTGGCCGGGATCTCGCCCGACGACGTGGTCGACGTCGCGCCGGTGGCCGAGGCCGCGCGGGAGGCCCGCGTCCTGGCGGAGTCGGCGTTCGCGGCGATGCGGGCCGCGGCCGGGCAGCGGGACGAGCTGGCCCGCCTCGCCGGGCGGATGAAGGCCGCGCTGGCCGGGCTGGCACCGGTCGAGGAGGAGTACGCGGAGCTGAAGGCGCTGGCCGAGGTGGTCAACGGCCGGGGGCAGAACAGCCGGAAGATGTCGCTGCGTTCCTACGTCCTCGCGGCCAAGCTGGAGGAGGTCGCGATCGCGGCGACCGCCCGGCTGCGGACGATGAGCCAGGGGCGGTACTCCTTCGTGCACTCCGACGCGGCCGGGGCGCGCGGTACCCGGGGCGGCCTCGGACTCGACGTGCTCGACGACTACTCGGGTTCGGTCCGCCCGGCGAAGACGTTGTCGGGCGGGGAATCCTTCCTCGCCTCGCTGGCGCTCGCCCTCGGCCTGGCCGACGTCGTGGCCGCCGAGACCGGGGGAGCGTTGCTCGACACGTTGTTCGTCGACGAGGGGTTCGGAACGCTCGACGCCGAAACCCTCGACATCGTGATGAACATCCTGGACGAGCTCCGCGCGGGCGGCCGGGTGGTCGGTCTCGTCTCCCACGTCGAGGAGCTGCGCCAGCGGATCCCGACCCGGCTCCGGGTCCGCAAGGCACGGGCGGGTTCGACGCTGGAGGTGGTCGCCTGCTGACGAGCACGCCAAGATGGGGCTATGACTCAGCCACCGAACGGAGCACCGCGCTACCGGCTGCTCACCGGACCCGATGACGCGCAGTTCTGCCGGAGGGTCAGTGAGGCGCTGGACGCCGGCTACCTGCTCCACGGTTCCCCTGCGGCCACGCACGACGGCAACCAGGTGATCGTCGCGCAGGCCGTGGTATGGCTGACGGCCGAGGCCGCTCCGGTGGAGACGGCGGTCGCGCACGAAATCGAGGCGATCGAAGACGAGCTTCGGCGCAGCGAGTAGTCGGCTGGGCTGATGACTAACCCTCGTCAGGGGGCTTCGTGGTCGAGCAGCCAGCGCTTGGTGTCGACACCCCAGCGGAAGTTGCCGATCGCGCCGCCGGTCTTCACCACCCGGTGACACGGCACGAACAACGCCGCCGCGTTGCGCGCGCAGGCCGAGGCGGCTGCCCGGACCGCGGCCGGGTTCCCGGTCAGCTCCGCGTATCCGGCGTAGCTGACCGGCTTCCCAGCGGGCACGGTCCGCAGCACGTCCCAGGCGTGCTCGCGGAAGGTGCCCGAACGCTGCCGGACCTCGACGCCGTCGACCGCGTCGAGGTCCCCGGCGTGGTAGCGGCGGATCGCGGTGGTGACCGGGCCGAGGTCGCGTCGGCCGGTCAGCTCGCCCGGCGCCAGCGACGCCGAGATCAGCGGTGTCAGCTCGGCGACGTCCCCGGTCCAGCCGGAGGCGAGGACGGCCCCGTCCCCGGCGACGACCGCGGTGAACGGCCCGACCTTGGTGTCCACAGTGGACCAGTAGGCGATGCTCACGAAAACTTCTCTCCTCGGAAGGCTGTCAGGTTGCGATGAATCAGGAATTGGCGCGCCACAAGTACATCCCGGCGTAGGAGCACCACGGCTGCCAGGTCCTGGCACGGTCCGCCAGCGAGGCCGCGTCGATCCCGAGGGCCGCCGCGCCGCGCCGCAGCGCCAGGTCGCCGCCGAGGAGCACGTCGGGCGCGCCGAGGACCCGCATCAGCACGTAGTCGGCCGTCCACGGTCCGATGCCGGGGCAGGCCAGCAGTTCTTCGCGCAGCTCCGCGGGGTCGCGGCCGACGTGCACGTCGAGGGTGCCTTCGGCGAGCGCGGCCGCTACCGAGGTGATCGCCGCGATCCGCCGCGCCGGTCCGCGCAGGATGTCCGCGCCTTCGGCGGCGATGCGGGCGGGGGTGGGGAACAGCCGCGTCAGCGGGGTGCCCTCGCCCGGCACCGGCTCGCCGAGCGCGTCGGTGAGCTCGCTCGCCGCGGTCCGCGCGGCGGCGACCGAGACCTGCTGGCCGAGCATCGCCCGGAGGACCAGCTCGTTCCCGTCGACCGCGCCCGGCACCCGCATCCCGGGCACCGCGGCCACGAGCGGGGCGAGCGCCGGGTCCGTGCCCAGCACGCGGGTGACCGCCGCGGGGTCGGCGTCCAGGTCGAGCAGCCTGCGGACACGGCTGACCGCGCTGCTCAGATCGCGCAGGTCGGTCAGCCGCAGCTCGCAGTGGACGTGATCCGCCCGCGGGCTCAGCCGCACCGTGCCGCTCCCGTGCGCGAGCCGCAGCGTGCGGCCGTAGCCGGTGATGCCGTCCTCGCCGGTGACGATGTGCTCGACGCCGGGGACCGCGCGATCGGCGAGGAACCGCAGGACGCCGTCGGCATCGAACGGCGGCCGGAACGGCAGCCGCAGGCTCAGCAGCGTGGCACCGCTGGGCCCGTCGATGTCCTTGCGGCCACGCCGCAGACTCGCCGCGCGCAGCTGCGAAGGCGTCGTCGCGAACACCTCGCGGATGGTCTCGTTGAACTGCCGGACGCTGGAGAACCCCGCGGCGAACGCGACGTCGGTCAGCGGAAGTTCGGACATCTCGATGAGCAGCCGCGCCGAATGCGCGCGGTGGGCGCGGGCCAGCGCCAGCGGGCCGGCACCGAGTTCGGCGGTCAGCACCCGGCCGAGCTGCCGCTCCGAGTAGCCGAGCCGCCGCGCCAGGCCGGGGACGCCCTCGCGCTCGACCGTGCCGTCCGAGATCAGCCGCATCGCGCGGGCGGCGAGGTCGGCGCGGACGTTCCAGTCCGGTGAGCCCGGCACGGCGTCGGGCAGGCACCGGCGGCAGGCGCGGTAGCCGTTGGCCTGCGCGGCCGCGGACGTCGGGTAGAAGCTGACGTTCTTCGCCTTCGGCGTCAGCGCCGGGCAGGACGGGCGGCAGTAGATGCCGGTCGTGCGCACCGCCATGATGAACTGGCCGTCGAAGCGGGAGTCGCGGGCGGCCACCACCCGGTAGCAGCGCTCGGTGTCGCGCCAGATCGCCGGGGAAGTCGGCGTCCCGGTCGGCGCGGTGGCGGTGTGCTGGGGCATGACCTCGATAATGCCAGCAGGTCAGACGTGTGACTGGCGGAAATCCGACGGGACGTTCCGTGCCGCTCGGATACCGTGGTGGCATGACGGTCATGGGGAATCCGTGGGAGTGGGCGGAGCAGGTCTGGCGAGGCGGGGTCGACCGGGTGCGCGCGGGCAGGCGCCTGGTTCCGGACACCTGGCCCGGCGGCGCGCGGGCCGCGGTGGCGTTGTCGTTCGATGTCGACAACGAGACGAGTTCCTTGCGGAACAAGGAATTCAGCCCGTGTCAGCTTTCGCAGGGCGAGTACGGCAGCCGGGTCGGCGTGCCGAGGGTGCTGCGGCTGCTGGCCGAACACGGCGTCACCGCCACGTTCTTCGTCCCGGCGGTGTCGGCGCTGCTGCACCCCGGTGACATCGCGGCGTTCGTCGACGGCGGGCACGAGGTGGCGCTGCACGGGTGGATCCACGAGCGCAACACCGCGCTGCCGCCCGGCGTCGAACGCGAGCTGACCCTGCGCAGCGCGGACACCCTCGAACGGCTGGCGGGCACGCGGCCGGTCGGCCTCCGCACACCGGCCTGGGACTTCAGCGCCGACACGCTCGACGTGATCCGGGAACTGGGGCTGCGCTACGACTCCTCGCTGATGGCCGACGACGAGCCGTACGAGGTGCTGGCCGACGGCGAACCGACCGGGCTGGTCGAGATCCCGGTCGAGTGGATCCGGGACGACGCGCCGTTCTTCCCCGGCGACCCCACCCGTCCCGCGATGGCGCCGCGGCAGGTCCTCGAGATCTGGCGTGACGAGTTCGACGCCGCGTACGCCGAGGGCGGGTTGTTCCAGCTGACCATGCACCCGCACGTGATCGGCCACCGGTCACGGCTGGTCGCACTGCGCTCACTCGTCGAACACATCGCAGGTCACGACGGGATCTGGTTCGGCTCACACGCCGAAGTCGCCGACTGGGTGCTGGTGCGCGGAAGCGGTCGGGACGCCACGTACACTGCGGGGTCGTGAGCCTTACCCTCGGTATCGTCGGCCTGCCCAACGTCGGCAAGTCCACCCTCTTCAACGCGCTGACCCGCAACGACGTGCTCGCCGCGAACTACCCGTTCGCCACGATCGAGCCCAACGTCGGCGTCGTCCCGCTGCCCGACCCGCGGCTGGACAAACTCGCCGAGGTGTTCGGCTCGGAGAAGATCGTGCCCGCTGTCGTGTCCTTTGTGGACATCGCGGGCATCGTGAAGGGCGCGTCCGAGGGGGCGGGGCTCGGCAACAAGTTCCTCGCGAACATCCGCGAGGCGAACGCGATCTGCCAGGTCATCCGCGTGTTCGACGACCCGGACGTCGTGCACGTCGACGGCCGGATCGACCCGTCGAGCGACATCGAGACGATCAACACCGAGCTGATCCTCGCCGACCTGCAGACGCTGGAGAAGGCGCTGCCGCGGCTGGAGAAGGAAGCGCGGACGAAGAAGGAGAACAAGCCCGCGCTGGACAACGCCCAGCAGGCCAAGGAGATCCTCGACAGCGGCCGGACCCTGTTCCAGGCGCAGAAGGAGGTCGACTTCGACGCCCTGCGCGAGCTGAGCCTGCTCACCACGAAGCCGTTCCTCTACGTCTTCAACGCCGACGAGGCCGTGCTCACCGACGAGGCCCGGCGCGAGGAGCTGACCAAGCTGGTCGCCCCGGCCGACGCGGTGTTCCTCGACGCCAAGGTCGAGGCCGAGCTGCTGGAGCTGGACGACGAGGAGTCCGTCCGCGAGCTGCTGGAGTCGGTCGGCCAGAGCGAGCCGGGCCTGTACTCGCTGGCCCGCGCCGGGTTCCACACCCTCGGCTTGCAGACCTACCTCACCGCCGGGCCGAAGGAAGCCCGCGCGTGGACCATCCCGCAGGGCGCCACCGCGCCGCAGGCGGCCGGGGTCATCCACACCGACTTCGAGCGCGGCTTCATCAAGGCCGAAGTGGTCTCCTACGCCGACCTGATCGAGGCCGGCGCCATGGCCGCAGCCCGCTCCGCCGGGAAGGTCCGCATGGAGGGCAAGGACTACGTCATGGCCGACGGCGACGTCGTCGAGTTCCGCTTCAACGTTTAGTTCTGCCAAAGACGTAACTGTGCTGGAGGTCCGCAGGGCTTCCAGCACAGTAGTGCGTGTCGCCGCACGGGTCCGGTGTCGAATCGGTTCAGCCGGCGCTGAATCCGTCAAGCGGGACCTTCAACCGGGTTGACCAGCTCGTGTGACAACGTTGTCACGATGCCCGCTCGTTCGCCCGTTCACTACAGTCCTTCGTGTGGAGCCGATCGACTCCGAAGACGTGCCGCTGGCTTCCATCGCCAGGCAGGTGTGGGCAGGTCATTGCCGCCCAGCCGAGTTCTTCGATGCTTTCAACCGTGAACGAATTTTCGCCCAGCGGCCCGAGATTCCCGGAATTCTGGTTACCGATACCCCTGATCGCGGTTGTTGGACGCGGGTGTTCTCCACTATCGAGCGACTAGCCGCACACGCTGGCGAATGTGAGTACCTTTCCACCACGGGTGCGGACTTCATGCAGCTGGTGCCCACTGGGGTGGGGGTGATGCTCGACCCGGACGACGAGCACCGTATCCCGGTTTTGTCCCAGGTCGCCTCCGCCGCCGAGTTGGAGGTGGCCTGGGCTCGATTCGCCCGTGAGCGGAATCCGCGGTGATCGGCTGTCGTCGAATCTGGCCGGAGAGAGGAGGAAGGCGCCATGCCACTGGACGGGCCGGGCTTCCATGTGGAGATCGAACTCCTGGAAACCGCATCCAGGAACATGGCCCAGATCGTCCACGACCAGGACGGTTTCGAGCTCCGTGGTCTTTGCGGCGAGTCGGAGATCTACGGTCATGAAGGCGTTCATTCCGGGCTGGCTGAGTTCTGTGGCAGGTGGAGTGTCGGGCTGGACGCACTCGCCGATCGCGCCGAGCGAATGGGAGACAAGCTGGGTGAGGCGGCCAAGGCCTACCGGGGTGTCGATCAGGCCAACGCCGGGTCGCTAAAGGGGGATCCGGCCATCGACGCTGTCGATCCGCCGACCTTCACCGGGGGAGCGGTATGACCGCTGAACTCGGGCAGTCCACGGATCCGCGTGCTCTGGTACCCGGTAATCCGGAGGCGATCTTCGAGAATGTCCGGGTGCTGGAGGGGCGGGCCAAGTCCGCCATCGCGGCCGGCGAGGCGCTCAGGCGGATCGACACCGGTGGCTGGCAGGGAAAGGCCGCGGACCGCTTCCACGAAACGAACCAGACCGAGGCGCCCCGGTGGCTTACCGGTGGCGACACCCTGCAAAAAGCCGCCCGATCGCTGAACGGCTATGCCGAGAGCATGGTGTGGGCGCAGGGGCAGGCCCGGGAAGCCGTTGCCCTGTGGCAGCAGGGCGAAGAGGAGACGAAGCGGGCGAAGGAGAACTACAACCGGGCTGTCGACCAGGCGAACGCCGAGAACCAGACGCGGGCCAACCGAGGGGAAACGAACTTTGTCACGGTGCCACCGTTCGCCGACCCCGGAGAGGCCAAGCGGCAAGCGGCCCGGGAGCAGCTGAACCGGGCCCGAGAGCAACTGGCTCAGGTCGGCGATGGCACGTCCCAGCTGCTGCACGACTCGGCGCAGGCGGCGCCTCAGGACTCGCAGAAGCAGGCGGACGCCAACTTCTACGGCGGGATCTGGAGCAGCATCAAGGGATTCGGTGAAAGCCTGTGGACGCTGGTCAGCGATCCGGGCGCGACCATCTCGGCCATGGCCCACAACATCACCCACCCGGTGCAGACTCTGAAGGACATGGTGGCCTGGGACGACTGGGCCTCCGGGCATGGTGACCGTGCCCTGGGCAAGGTCACCGGTGACGTGCTGGTCGGTGCTGCCACCCTTGGCGCGGGCAAGCTTCTGAAGTCGGCGGTCAAAGGCGCGAAAGGCACGCGGTATGTCCGAGACGGACCACTCCCCGAGGCCGGTCGGCTGATCGACAACGGGCAGGAGTGGACGGGGACCGGGCGAGGCGGCGGAAAAATGCCCACGGAGGGTGGGCCGCCGAACGGTGTCTACTATCGCAAGGATCCGCAAACCAGAAAAGTGACCAACTATTCCGTCTACGACGAGAACGGGAAGATTATCAAACGGGTGGACCTGGAGGGGCGCTCGCATGGCGGTGTCGATACGCCTCACGTAGTAGACTACAAGTTGAATCGGAATCCGCGGACCGGTCAGGAGTTCCCCGGTGAGGCTTCCAAGTTGCCTCGGCCCGCGAATCCCGACGAGATCCCGTGACGAAGGAGCGGCGGACCGTGAGCCGACCACGTAAGTTTCCCCGGTTTCTCGACGAGTGGCGCGAAGCCAACGGCGAGGGCTTCACGCCGCTGAGCTACCTCAACCAGCCGGACGCGGTTCCGTTCGCCATCGCTGCGCAATGGCTGTTCTCCCCTGACTTCGCGGAATATCGGGGCGGGATCTTCCGCACTGAGCTGCCGCAGGGGCTGACCGAGGATACCAGGCGAATCCTGGACCAGTGGTTCGACAAGTTCGGCGGCGATGTCGGCAAGGTGGAGCGGATTGCCAACCAGCTAACCTTGTGGGACCTCTTCGCCGCCACTGATGTCGAGCCGTATGACGAGGAACTTCGGCAGTTCGCCAGGTCTATCGGGCGATCGTGGAATGCGCTCCTGAAGACCGAGTTTCCGGACCGAGACTTCACTGTTGACGTATGCGACGAAGACGGTTCCTATGGTCCTCAGGTCACTTTCTCCAGTGTTCTGATTGTTGCCGACCAGTCGCCCGTGGTTGTTTATGAGACTGACTCGGGCTCGGCGGATACTACTGTCCACGGTATTCATGTCGACTTGCCGAGAACTGTTCTTGAACACTTGGCCGGGCGGCGGCTCGTTGATGAAGTTGACCTGCGTGGTGTCCTGGGCGTCGAAGGGCGACCTGACTTCGCCGGTGTTCAGCGCAGGATCGCCGGATTTCTGGTCGACGCGTCAGGTCGCCACCTCGCATTGACGGCATTCGAACAGTTGTGGTTCAAACAGCGTTCTTTTGCGATTCAACTGCTGGCTGGGCTGCTCCCGCAGCTCGACGCTGCCGGTCAATCCGGCCGGACCGTCAGTGTCGACCTGGTTGACCTTTCCGGCCGAGCCAAGGAGGAAGTGATCAACGAACTTCAGCGGCTCCGGGATCCGCAGCTCTCCGCACCGGTTTCAGTCTTCCGATACTCCTGACTATTCCCGCTGATCTAAGTACGTGCGTTTGCTGCTAGTGGAACAAGGCAGTTGATGACAGAGGCTCTCGGGTCACCGGCGGAAGGGTGACCCCGCCGGGGCGTCCGCTTACTTCAGATCGGAAACGGTGGGGACGACCACGCCGTACAGGTCGGTGATGGTCGCCAGCGCGCTGTGGTGCAGCTGCTCGGCGCTCACCTCCGCGACCGGCGTCGTCAGTGGCCGGGTGGCGCAGGCCTCGGCGACGACGGTCGGGTGGTTGCCGCGCAGGAACGCGCCTTCGGTGGTGAACGTGACGCACATGTTGGTCATGAACCCGGCGATGATCACGTTTTCGTGCCCGGCGGCGTCGACCCGCTCGCCGAGGTCGGTGCCCACGAAGGCGTTCGGCGCGCCCTTGACGACGACCGGCTCGCCCTCGGCCGGGGCGACGTCCGGGTGGATGGCGCCGATCTCGGCCCGCACGTCGTACGGGGTGCCCTCTCCGCTGTCGTGGACGACGTGGATCACCTTCGCCCCGGCCGCGCGGGCCCTGCCGAGCAGATCCTTGGCGGCGGTCAGCGCCGGCCGCCATCCCGCCAGCTCCATTACGCCGCGGGTGTAGGTGTTCTGGTAGTCGACCAGGATCAGCGTCGATTCGGCCAGTGTCGCCGGGGTCTGGTCGAACCCGCTCAGCTCCCGCAGCGTCGTCCTCGCCATGTTCGGATGTCCTCTCGTTCCGTTGTCTCCGCCTGACGTCCGGCCAGGCACAACCGACGCTAGGCTCGGGCATGGATGTCGGCAATGACATGCAAGGCGCAGAAACCGACATGACACCGGAGGGGCGTGATGGAGACACCCGAGAGACTCATCGTGGTGGTCCTGTTCGACCGGATCGACCTGCTCGACGTGACCGGTCCCGCCGAGGTTTTCTCCTTGCTCCAAAGGGAAATGGCGCCGCCGACCGGCTACCGCGTGGTCCTCGCCGCCGCGACGCCGGACCCGGTGACCACCTCCGCCGGGGTGCGGGTCCTGCCGGACGTGACCTTCGGGGAACTGTCCGGGAAGGCGATCGACACCCTGGTCGTGCCGGGGGCGGTCACGACCGGGGAGAACCGGGAGATCATCGCCCGCTGCGACCCCGAAGTCGTCGAGACGGTCCGCCTGCTGGCCGGGCACACCCGCCGGGTGGCGTCCGTCTGCGTCGGGGCGCACATCCTCGCCGCGGCGGGGCTGCTCGACGGCAAGCGTGCCACCACGCACTGGTCCACCGCCCGGCAGCTCGCCGAGGAACACCCGGAGGTCACCGTCGACGCCGACCCGATCTTCATCCGCGACGGCGCCGTGTGGACCGGGGCCGGGCTGAGCGCCTGCCTCGACCTCGCGCTGGCGCTGGTGGCCGACGACTTCGGCCAGGAGGCGGCCTCCCGGGTCGCCCGCCAGCTCGTGATGTTCCTGCGGCGGCCGGGCGGGCAGAGCCAGTTCAGCGTGTCACTCGAACCGGCGTCCGCGACCCGGCGGGTCGACGAGCTGCGCCACTACATCGCCGCGCACCTCGCGAAGCCGCTGACGGTCGCGGACCTCGCCGCGCACGCGCACGTCACGGACCGGCAGATCACGCGGGTGTTCAAGGCCGAGCTGGGGATGACTCCCGCCGCCTATGTCGAGCACGCCCGGGTCGAGGCGGCCCGGCAGCGGCTGGAGACCACCGACGAGACCTTGTCGCGTATCGCCGGGGCTTGTGGCTTCGGCACGGTTTCGACGCTGACGCGGTCGTTCCGGCGGACGTTGAACACGACGCCGGGCGAGTACCGGGAACGCTTCCGGATCGCGTAGCCGCTTTAAGCGTGAGGCGTCCGTCAGGAGACGGCGTCCCTGGCCTGGCGGAACAACGCGGCGAGCTCGGCGGTCATCCAGTAGCGGGCGGTCTCGCCGTCGGGGTAGTCCCACCGCCATGGCAGTTCGCGTCCGGCTGACAGGCAGTGTTTGCCGGGCGCGCCGAGCAGCCCGGCGATACTGCGCCTGCCGTGTGGAGCGTCGAGGAGCGTACCGAGCTCGTTCCCGCTGAACTTTCTGCCAGGGTTGTCCATGAGCACCGTGAACAGGCTTCTCGCTCGGTCGCTCAAGCTTCTCCAAAGCGTGGTGGCGGGCTCGACATCGCCGGGCCGCCACTCCACGAGAAGCGCGTCTTCGTCGGCCTCCCACTGCTCCGCCAGCCAGTTCCCGTACATCGTGTAGAAGTCCGCGATCCGGTCCTCCGGGACCTTGACCGTCACGTCGATCATGGGCTGCCTCCTACGCTCGGGTGATCCGGAGCGGCATCCTAGCCCGACGCGGGGACAGTCTTTCCCGCTGGCACAAAAGGAATCGCCGGTCGTCTCGCCCGTCGGTAGGTTGACGACATGGAGATGACACTGCGTTTGACGGAGGAGCAGGCGCACGCGCTCAGGCAGCTCGCCGAGACCGACGGCGTCGGTGAGCACGAGGCGGCGGTGCGCGCGATCACCGACGCTGCCACGCGGGCGCGGGCCGGGCGGGTCGCGGCCCTGTCCCGGGAGGGGCGCGCTCGGTACGCGTCGCTGCTCGATCGCCTGGCGCAGTGATGGTCACGTATCTGACCCTGGACGATCTCCTCGCGCTGGCCGCGGATCTCGGTGCGCCGGGCGTGCGTGACCCCGGGCTGCTGGAGGCGGCCGCGGATCGGCCGCGGACCTCTCTCATGGGCGAGGACGCCTATCCGGAGCTCCCCGAGAAAGCGGCCGTGCTGCTGGAGTCCGTCGTCCGCAACCACCCGCTCGTCGACGGGAACAAGCGGTTGAGCTGGATGTCCGCGTTCGTTTTCTGCGGACTCAACGGCCTCGACCTCGACGCTCCCGAAGACGACGCCTACGACCTGGTGATCGCGGCCGCGACCGGGGCAAGGGCGCACCGGGAAATCGCTGTCTCGCTGGCGGAGTGGGCACGTCCTGTCGTTGTCCCGTAAGGGAAAACGGGTTGGAAACGCGGACCCGAGGAACGCCGCGCACGTCACCTGATCGCGATGTGTAACGACAAAGCGCGACGGTCCGACGTCCTCGCAAACGAGGCGTTTCGCGGACCAAGGGGAACAGATGGAATGCCCACGATGCGGCCTGCTTGTCGGCTTGGGCTGTGCCTGCACAGCCGACCGGCGCCCCCGCTCCGGGAAACGGAAGAGGGAGAGCTCCCGGCCAGCGTCGGCTGCTCGGCCCTTCCGGGAACTGCACGGCCTGTTCCGGCAGGGCAGGCTTGCCTGGAGTGACCTCGATTCCGCTGAACGCGCTTCGCTGAGCCCGGAGCAACGCCGCCGGCTGCTGGACGCCGAAAACGACGTCCTCCAGCGCGGCGACCAGGACCTCCACGGGTCGACCTCGGTGTCCGCCAGGTCAGGTGGTCTGCCGACGCTCGGTCGTGACCGCTGACACCGGAGTCCGCTACGACCGGAGCAGGCGGTAGGCGGCCGCGCCGATCAGTTCCAGCGACACCTGAAGCCGTTCCAGGCTCACGTTGTCCGCGATGGTGTCCTCCGGGGTGTGATACGTCGGCTCCAGCGCGGCCGGGCCGCTTTCGCCACGCCAGCTGAAGTTCGCCGCGGCGATGCCGCGTTCGAAGAACGGGACGTGGTCGCTCGACCCGCGGGCCACCGGGCCGTGCACGCGCGGGTCGTAGCCGAGGCGCCGGGCGGCGTCCGCGACGGCCCGGGTGGTGGCGTTGTCGGCGCCGTCGACCGAGAGCAGCCAGTAGGCGGTCGCCGGGTCGTAGCTCGTGGCGACCATGTCGTTCTGGAAGCACCCCCTGATGCGCTTAGCGTCCACATCGGACAGTCCGGCGACGTAGTGTTTCGAGCCGATCAGGCCGTATTCCTCGGCTCCCCACAGGGCGAACCGCACCGCCTTCGTGGTCGGCAGGTGCCTTAGGACGCGGGCGAGTTCCAGGCACAGCACGGTGCCGCTGCCGTCGTCGTTCGCGCCTGGGGAGCCGGGGACGCTGTCGTAGTGGGCGCTCACCATGACGACGCCATCATCCCGGCCGGGGAGCGTGCCGGAGCGTTCGGCGAGCACGTTGTGCGAGATCAGGTTCCGGTGCTGGGCGGCCGAGGCGCGCACGCGCACCGGGCCCTCGGCGAGCCGCTTCCGGAGGCGTTCCACCTGCACCTGCGCGAGTCCGAGCACGGGCACGGTGACCGGGGTGGCGAGCGTGGGTGAGAACGCGGACAGCTTGCGCGCCGGGTCCGCGCCGACCCGGCCGAGCAGCACGGCGACCGCGCCGCGCTGCGCGGCGAGCAGGTACGCCTCCGCGTTGTTCTGCACGGCCGCGATGAGGACGATCTTGCCGGTCAGATCGGCGGGCAGGGTGTCCCCGGCGCCGACGTCGACCACGGCCGCCTCCCGCGTGACGTCCTGCAGCCCCTGCGGCGACGAGCCGGTCTGCCAGGTGTCGTGTCCCGCGCGCAGCGTGCCGAGGAACTTGTCTGCGATGGGGAAGGGCTGCACCGTGACCTGGTAACGCAGTTCGCGCAGTACGCGGGCGAGGTAGTCCTTCGCGCGTAGTTCCCCTTCGGTGCCGGCGACCCGGGGGCCGATCCGGTCACTGAGCACGCGCAGGTGTTCCATCGCGCGTCGCGCCCGTACGCGCGCGACGACCGGGTAGTCGCCGAAGTCGAGCGACGGCCCGTTCGGCGTCCCAGGGCGCTGCCGGTTCGCGGCGACGGCGGCGGGCGGGTTCAGCCCGATCGTCGCCGCGCCCGCCAGCACCGCCGCTCCCGCGAGCACGTCACGTCTGCGCAGACCCGCCATGGCACACCCTCACTCCGTCGACGCCGTGTCTGCGTAGCTAAGAGCGCCTCGAAGGGGAGCACAACCTCCGATCGGCCCTTTTTGTCCGTTTCGGAGTGTGCTTTGGCGTGGATACCGGTATCCGCCGCACCAGGTTCCGCTCGGAAAACGCGGCCATTATCAGGATATGAGCGCGTACGTGATCTCCGAATCCGAAGTCCTCGACGAAACCCTGGCGCAGCGCTACCGCGAGCTGGCGGCGGCCTCGATCGCGCGGTACGGCGGCACCTATCTGGCGCGCGCGGTGGATCCCGAGGTGGCCGAAGGCGAGTTCCCGCCCGCGCGTCGCGCGTTCGTCATCGAGTTCCCCGACCTCGCCCGGGTGCGCGAGTGGTACGACTCGCCGGAGTACACCGAGGCACGGAAGCTCGCCGCGAAGGCGCTCAAGCGGCGAATGCTGTTTGTCGATGGCGTGGTGCCGCCCGCAGGCTAGCTTTGGCGGCATCCGCCGGAGCTGACGGCCGCGCGGGACGCCTTCGACCGGGCGGCCGTCAGCCGAGCGCGCCGAGCACGATGATCGCGATCAGGGTGATCGCGGTCGCGAACACGGTGATCCACGTGCGCTGCGCGGCGTTGAGCGTGGTGGTGTCGTTCATGGGCTGTCCCTACGGAGCGAGGCCGGTACTTCCGCAGGAAAAGCGCGCTGATCAAGGCAAGCGTTACCGGCGGACGAGCAGTGTGGCCAAGGTCACTTCCCTGCTCGTCCGGTCAGGTGACAGGGGCGTCAGTTGTCCGACTGGCGGTGCCGCGCGGTGAACCACAGCACCCCGCCCGCGGCCGCCACCATCGCCACGAACGCCATGCCACCCACGATGATCGCCTGAGTCATCCCGCATCCTTCCGTCACGTCTTCGATGGGGAGACGCGCGAGGGTGACGATCATGTTGTCGCAGGTAGCGAAGGTCACAACGCCGCGATGACCCCGTCGATCTCGGTGGCCAGCGCGAAGTCCTTCGCCGTCAGCCCGCCCGCGGAGTGGGTGCTCAGCCGGAACACGAGGGTGCGCCAGCGGATGTCGATGTCGGGGTGGTGATCGGCCGCCTCGGCCAGGATGGCGACGCGGTCCACCACCTCGATCGCCTGCGGGAAGCTCGCGAGCTCCACCTTCAGCTCGATCGTCGACCCGTCGCGGCGCCAGCCCGCGAGGTCGGTGAGTGCCATGTCGGCCTGTTCTTCGGTGAGGAGTTCCGCCATGTCTCCATGGTGCTGCCTCCTCCGCTACGCTGCACGGTTGCCACGGGAGTCCGGTATGACCGGGCTGAGAGGCGGGCGTGTGCCGTCCGCGACCGTTCGCACCTGATTCCGGATCATGCCGGTCGGGGAGGGCCCTGCGTGCTGGGCGGCCTCCCGCCCGGCGAAGCAGCAGGAGGACAGATGAAACGCAGGGCCGTGCAGACGGCGGTCGCGCTCGGCACGGTGACCGTGCTCGCCGGTGCCTGCTCCCTGTCCGGCGGGTCGGGCCAGACAGGGCCGCAGACGGCGACGGTCACCCTGGTGACCCACAACTCGTGGGCCGCGCCGCAGGAGGTGCTCGACGCCTTCGAGAAGCAGTCCGGGATCAAGATCTCGGTGCTCAAGCAGGGCGACGCCGGCGCGCTCACGAACAAGCTGGTGCTCACGAAGGCCAGCCCGCTCGGTGACGTCGCCTACGGCGTCGACTCGACCTTCGCCTCCCGTGCGCTGTCCGAGGGGATCTTCGAGCCGTACACGAGCCCCGAGGCGGATCGCGGGCCGCAGCGCTACGCCGTCGACCAGGAGCACCGGATGTCCGCGGTCGACGTCGGTGACGTGTGCGTCAACATCGACACCGGGTACTTCCTCGCCAAGGGGCTGCCCGCGCCGGCCTCGTACGCCGATCTCGCGGACCCGAAGTACAAGGACCTGATGGTCGCCGAGGACCCGGCGACCGCGTCGCCCGGTCTCGCGTTCCTGCTGGGCACGATCGCGCACTTCGGCGAGGATGGCTGGCAGGCGTACTGGAAGAAGCTGAAGGCCAACGGGCTCAAAGTGGACAGTGGCTGGGAGGAGGCCTACACGAAGGACTTCTCCGGCTCGTCGGGCAAGGGGCCGCGGCCGATCGTGGTGTCCTACGCCTCGTCGCCCGCCGCCGAGCTCGGCGAGGACGGGAAGCCACGCACCAAGGCGCTGCTCGACACCTGCTACCGGCAGGTCGAGTACGCCGGGGTGCTCGCGGGCGGCAAGCAGGTCGAGCGGGCGCGCAAGGTCGTCGACTTCCTGCTGTCCCAGCAGTTCCAGGTGACGGTCGCGGCCAACATGTACGTCTACCCGGCGCGGCAGGGTGTGGACCTGCCCGCGGGCTGGGCCCAGGCGGCGCCGCTGCCGCAGCAGCCCGCCCAGTTGCCCGCGGACAAGGTCCAGGCTGGCCGGGAGAAGTGGATCTCCGAGTGGCGTTCACTCGTGGGGGCGTGACACCCAGGGCGGTGCTCACCGCCCGCGGCACGGGACTCGCGCTGCTCGGGGTGCTGCCGCTGGCGTTCCTGGTGGTGTTCTTCGCCTGGCCGGTGGTGGCGATCGTGGGCCGGGGGTTCACCGCGGGCGGGGTCGGTGCCGTGCTGGGCGACGCCGCGACGTGGCGGCTGGCCGGGTTCACCGTGGCGAGCGCGGCCGCTTCGACGGTGCTCGCCGTGCTGGCGGGCCTGCCGGTCGCGTATCTGCTGGCCAGGGTCCGGCTGCCCGGGGTGGGGCTGGTCCGCACGCTCGTGCTGGTGCCGTTCGTGCTACCGACCGTGGTGGTCGGTCTCGCGTTCCGCACGATCTGGCCGGACGGCGGGGTGCTCTCGCTCGTGCTGGCGAACGCGTTCTTCAACGTCGCCGTGGTCGCCAGGACGGTCGGTGGCCTGTGGTCGCAGGTGGACACCCGGGCCGCGGAGGCCGCCCGTGCGCTCGGCGCGTCGCCGTGGCGGGCGTTCCGCTCGGTGACGCTTCCGGCGCTCGCCCCGGCGATTTCGTCGGCGGCCGCGGTCGTGTTCCTCTTCTGTGCCACCAGCTTCGGGGTGGTGCTGATCCTCGGCGGCGCGCGGTACCGGACGCTGGAGACCGAGATCTACCTGCGCACGGTCGACCTGCTCGACCTTTCCGGCGCGGCCGCGCTCTCGCTCGTCCAGTTCGCCGCCGTGGTCGCGGCGCTGGTGGTGGGCGCGATCGCGCGCAGGCGCCGGGACGGCGCGGCGCGTGTCCGGTCCGGTGTGGACGGTGCGCGACGCCCTCGTGGCGGTGAGTGGTGGGTGGTCGCCGCGGCGGTGGCCGTGGTGGGGCTGCTGCTCACGCCGATCGTCTCACTGCTCGTAGCTTCGGTGTCCACACCGGACGGCTGGAGTCTCGCGGGGTTCCGGGCGCTCGCCGGGACCGGGGTGCGCGGCACGTTGCAGGTGACCGGCTGGGAGGCCGCGTCGAACTCGCTGCGCGCCGCGACCGACGCGACGCTGCTGGCCATGACGATCGGGGTGCTCGCGTCGGTGGTGCTGGTCGCGTTGCGCCGGGCGCCGGGACGGCTCGCGCGGGGGATGGGCGAGACGATGGACGCCGCGCTGATGCTGCCGCTCGGGGTGTCGGCGGTGACCGTCGGTTTCGGCTATCTCGTCACGCTCGACGCGCTTCCCGGTGATCTGCGGACCTCGCCGCTGCTGGTGCCGCTGGCGCAGGCGCTGGTGATCATCCCGCTGGTGGTGCGGATGGTGCTGCCGGTGCTGCGCGCGGTCGACGTCCGGCTGCGGCAGGCCGCGGCCACGCTCGGCGCGAGCCCCGGCCGGGTGTGGCGGGAGATCGACCTGCCGCTGACGCTGCGCTCGCTGGTCGCGGCGGCGGGGTTCGGCTACGTGGTGGCGCTGGGGGAGTTCGGTGCGACGAGTTTCCTGGCGCGGCCGGACGCGCCGACGCTGCCGGTGGCGATCGCGGGACTCCTCTCGCGGCCGGGGGAGCTGAACAACCAGATGGCGTACGCGGCGTGCGCGCTGCTGATGGTCGTGACCGTGCTCGCGGTCGTGTTGATCGACCGGTTCGGCGCGGTGCGCGGCCGGAGCGCGGTGGGAGAGTTCTGATGTCGTTGTCGGTACGGGATCTCACCGTCCACTATGGATCTTTCGCCGCCGTGCGGGACGTGCGGCTCGACATCGCCGACGGCGAGGTGCTGGCGCTGCTGGGCCCGTCGGGGTCCGGGAAGTCGACGTTGCTGCGCGCGATCGCGGGCCTGGAACCGGCAACGCGGGGCACGGTGAACTGGGACGGCGAGGACCTCGCGGCGGTCCCGGTGCACCGGCGCGGGTTCGGGCTGGTGTTCCAGGACGGGCAGCTGTTCGGGCACCGCGACGTCGCCGCGAACATCGCCTTCGGCCTGCGGATGCACCGGGTGCCGCGTGCCGAGCACGCCGCGCGGGTCCGGCGGCTGCTGGACCTGGTCGGGCTGGCCGGGTACGAGCGGCGCCGGGTGACCGAGCTGTCCGGTGGTCAGGCGCAGCGGGTCGCGCTGGCCCGCGCGCTGGCGCCGGAACCGCGCCTGCTGCTGCTCGACGAGCCACTGTCCGGTTTGGACGCGGGACTGCGGGAGCAACTGGCCATCGATCTGGCGGCGTTGCTGCGGCGCAGCAAGATCACCGCGCTGCTGGTGACGCACGACCAGGAGGAGGCGTTCACCGTCGCGGACGGGGTGGCGGTGCTGGACGGCGGCGAGATCCGGCAGGAAGGCGCCGTGCGAAGGGTGTGGCAGGGGCCCGCCGACGACGGTGTCGCGCGCTTCCTCGGCGTGACCACCTTCGTCGACGGTGTCGCGTCCGGTGGCTCCGTGCGGACGGCACTGGGCGAGGTGGCGCTCCCGGAGGTCGGCGACGGGCCGGTGCGGCTGGGCCTGCGGCCGCACGCGCTGCGACTCGCGGGGTCCGGAGGCGCAGGCTCCGGGGTCACCGGCTTCGGGGTCGCGGGCGAGGTCACGGCCGCGGTGCACCGGCGCGAACACCTGCGGCTGGTGGTGGCACTCGGCCTGCCCGAGATGTCCACTGTGGACGCCGTCGCCCCGGTGACGGCGGACCTGCGCCCCGGCGACACCGTGCGCCTGACACTGGACCCCGACGGCATCGCCGTGGTGGGCTGACCCTCATCGCGCGCGGCTTGACGGCGTGATCGCCTGGGGCCTCAGCCGGGGTTGCCGGCCCATTCGAAGGTGCCGAAGATTCCTCGTGCCAGATCGGCCACGTGCACCCAGTCCTCGGTGTTGTTGCTGGTCACGGCGAGGCCAAGCAGCACCTTCGTGCCGGGAATCCACGCGGTGATCGCGTGTTCGGTGATCTCCACGGTGTCCTCGCCCGCAGGGACGTCGCCGGACGTGACGGACTGCGTGACCACCGCCGGGCCAGCCGGGAGCTCCACTACCTCGACCGGCCCGTTCGCGGTGCCGTGGTGCAGTTCCTCCAGGCCGGCGATCGCGACCTCGGCCGAGGAGTGGTCGGATTCCAGGCAGAAGCAGTTGACCAGCGCCATGATCGGCCGGCCCGCGTCCTCTGGGGACCGGAAGAACCCCGCGGCGGTGTAGCTGGAACCCCCGGCCTCCGCCGCGGCGGCCGTGGTCGCCAGCATGACGGTGCTTTCCGCGAGCCCCTGATCGATCCCCGCGTCCGGGTGCAGCCCGAAGCGTTCCGCGATCGCGGCCGCCAGCGACCGGAAGCCCTCCTCGTCGAGGCTGCCGACCGGCAGTTCGATGAACCCGTCCGGCAGGGACAACGAGAAACCAAGTTCGGTCATGGCACGGTCCACCCATCCGTTCGACGTCGAGGCCCGGGAGGTCAGTGATCCCAGTGGACACCCCATCTGAGGTTGCTGCTCGAGTAGATTTTTCCGTCCCAGCACACGTATTCGTCCATGGTCACTGTCGAGCCGTCGGGCCAGCGCAGTGCGCGGTGCTCGCCGTCCGCGGCCGGAACCTTCGGCCCCTCGCCCGACCAGAGATGGGTCATCCCGGCGAAGTCTCTGCCGTGCGTTTCCAGCGTGGCGATCGTGACTCGTTTCGACGACCAGAGAACATACAACGTGTCGACGATCATCGCCTGCTGGTTCTTCCTGTTCACGTCGGAGAACTCCACCGCGGCGGAGTCAGGAGCGCCTTCGACGACACATCGCCGGTAGGAAACCGAGACGTCGCCGCCCAGGATCGCCAGTACGGACACCACGACGTCGCGGATCGGCAACAGGGTCCGGCCGAGGAACCAGCGAATACTGTGCTCGTCGGCGATCGACCCGTTCCGCCGCCGGCCGGCTACCTTGTAGGCCGGTCTGAAGTTGTCGATCTCGATACTGCGCACGTACCGCTCACCCCACTCCCGTGAGGCGTAGGCACGCAGGTAGGCATGCCGGTCGTCCAACGCGGACATGTCCGCCCAGGCGGGGAAACCGTCCGGATTCGTCATTGGTTGTCACCTCCCTCCGGTCACCTTGTCCACGCCGTAGTGCCAGCCTTCCTTGACACCCGTGCCGATCGCGGTCTGCGTCGCGATCCCGGTGATCAGGCCGGCCTTGGAGAACGGGTCCGCCACCCGGACGCCGACGAGCCTCGCGGTCTGCACCGCGTTCACGTGCGCGTACTGCGCGGCGTCCTGAACCGCTTTCGCCGGGTTCTTGAGGGCACTCAGTGAGATCGGCTCGACGACCCTGGGGGTGGCGATACCCGCAGCCTCCGAGGTCACCTTCTTCGTGATCTTCTGGCCGATCCCCGGGATGTTGTCCAGCACCTTTTCGGCGGTCTTGCTCACCCGGCCGACCCCGACCGTCACGCTCTTCTTCGTCGCCTGGATGGCCGCGTTCTTCGCTCCGGCGAGAGCCCTCCCGCCGGGGATGACGCCGATGGCGTCCATGCCGATGCTGCCCCAGGACACGTCGGCCCCGGCGGCCTTGGCGAGCAGCTTCGTGCCCGCCGCGGCGGCACTGACCCCGACAGCGGCGGCCGCGGTGACCTGGCCGACACCCGGGATCCACGAAGTGGCCAGCGCGACCAAGCCGAGCACGTTGCCGACGGTGGAGAGCACGTCGCCGATCTTGGCGATGACGTCGGCGTGCTTCTTGATCCAGTCCCAGGCCTTGCCCGCCAGGTTCTTGATGCCGTCGACCATCTTGCCGATGGCCTCGCCGATCCGGTCGAGGAGTCCCGGTTCTTCCGGGGCCTTGTCCTTGGCCTTGCGGAGTGCGGCGGCGACCTGGCCTGCCAGGTCAAGGTGCTGGGCGAGCAGCCGTTTCGCGCTCTCTTTCAAGGCGTCCAGGTCGCCCTGTGCCTTGTTCAGCTGTTGCTGGGCGTGCCCGAGTGCTTCCTGTGCCTGTTGGAGCTGTGCCGGGTCGGTGAAGGTCTGCCCGGCGAGCCGGAGGTTGGGGTTGGCCTGTGCCGAGGTCACCTGGGCCTGGGCGGCCTCAGCCTGGTGTTCCAGGTCGGCGGCCTGACGTTGCATGGTGCCCAGGTCCTCGGCCCACCTGGTCAAGGTGCCCGACGCGCCGGAGAGCGACTGGTGCGCCTTGTGCAGGTAGTCGGGGACCTCCCCGACGGTTTTCTGGAAGGATTGCGCACCGTCGCCTTCCCAGAACCCGTCGGACTTGCCGAGCCGGGTCAGATCCTCGTAAGCCTGGCCCATCTCGGCCGCGACCTGCCCCAGGGTGGTGGCCACATCCGCGACCCTGGCCACGGTGCCGGGCGCGGGGTCGAACCCCAGCGCCGGATAGTGACCGGTCTGCACCGGTGCGGCGGCGTCCAGGGCCCGGTCCAGGTTCATGCCCGCCCGTCCAGCCGGTCGCTGATCGCCGACTGCCCGGCGGGCGGCGCGGTAGTGGGCGGCGGCGCGGGCTGCCCACCACCGCCCTTGCCGAGCGCTTCGGTCACTTTCTGTTCCATTTCGGCGTAGAACTTCCTGGCCTTCGTCAGGCCGTCGGCCACGGTTCCGGAGAACTCGGCGATCTTGCCGATGCCGTACTCCCAGCGGTCCTGGAAATCGCCGCCCGCCGAGTCGATGTCCCGGCTGCCCATGTCACGGGGCGAGGTGTTCTTCAGCTTGTTGTTCGCGTTCGTCATGCGTTCCTTGGCCTGCTCCAGCGTCGTGATGAGTGATCCCATTCGATCCAGATCGACCCGGTAGCCGCCCGACATCCATGTCTCCCCTCGTTGGTACCGGTCATCTCACGAGCACGCGGTCAACGTGCGTGGCGAAGCTGATCCAACGGACCCGATGGTAGCGACTCGCGCACTTCTTGTCCGGAATACGGCGAATGCCGATAGGGGGATTTTCGGTGTTTCGGTGACAGTTTGTTTCACTTGTGTCGGTTAACTGTCGAATGATTGTCTCGCCGGTTCACGGTGCGTGGTTCGGTTTGTGTCGCTATCGGACGATTGACACGGGCGAGAACTGTATGGATCGCGAAGAGGAAAGGTTTGAAGGCAAACAAAGGGCGTTCAAGATCCGTTCGTGACGAAAGATCTTGAACGCCCTTCCGAGCGGCGGGCGACCGGACGTTATCCGTCCCGTGTGGACAGTCGGGCGTAGGCCAGCGACAGGCCGATCACGATGTAGCACGCGGCGCGCAGCGCGCCTTCGCCGAGCATCGACGTGCCGATCGGGTCCTGGAGGACCTCGGCGGGCGCGACCGACCAGTTCTGGGTCAGCAGGAACGGGTGCAACCACTTCAACGAGGACAGGAACCCGAGGATGGTGAACACGATGTCGGTGGCCAGCACCGTCGCGACGACGAGCATCGGGTGCTCGGTCCAGGTCGAAATCGCCAGTGCCACGGCGCCGACGGCCCACAGTTGCAGCACGATCCATCCCGCGATGAGCAGGATGCGCAGGAGCGCGCCGCCGAGCGACAGCGTCGTCCCGGACAGCGTGAACAGTGAGCCGCTGCCGTTGATGACGAGCCCCGTGAGCACGCCGGTGATCACCATGGCCAGCACCGAAACCACCGAGACGGTGGCGACGCCGAACGCCTTGACCGCCAGCAGCCTGCCCCGGCTCACCGGGGCGATCAGCCAGCCGCGCAGGGTGCCGTGCGCGGTCTCGCCCGCCACCGCGTCGGCGCCCGCCATCGCGGTCGCCAGTGGCAGCAGCAGGGTCAGCGTCATGGTCAGCGCGGCGATGGGCAGGATGAAAGCGTTGTTGACGGCCGAGGCGATCAGCGCGCCACCGCTGTTGTCCGGTGGCCCGTCGTTTCCGGGAGTCTCCGACACGAACGTCAGCCCGATGCCGATCACGACGGGGATCAGCGCGAGCAGCCCGAGCACCGCGAGCGTGCGCGGGCGGCGGAAGATCCAGCGCAGCTCGGCGCGGACGAGCCTGGCCAGCGGCACGGTGTCGTGCCCGGTGCGGGAGGGCGCCAGTGGCGCCGCGAGAGCCTGCGTCATGATTCCCCCTCGGCGGCCGTGTCGTCCATTGTGGACGAATCGGCCTGGGTCAGGCGCGCGAACAGGTCTTCCAGGCCGGTCCGTGCCCTGGCCGCCTCGTGCACGGCGACACCGGCGCGGACGAGCACCTCCAGCACCCGGGGAGCCGGGGTGGCGGTGAGGTCGGCGCGGACGCCGTCCGGCGTGAGCCGGGCACCGATCCTGTTCTCCCGCAACGTTTCCATCGCCAGTTCGGCGTCCGGGGTCCGGACCAGCAGCGCGGCGTTGCCGGATTCGAGCAGGTCCGTGAGCTCGCCCTGGGCGACCACGTTCCCGGTCTGCAGCACCGCGACGTGGGTGCAGGTCGCCTCGACCTCGGCCAGCAGGTGGGAGGAGACCAGCACGGTGACGCCGTCCGCGTGCAGTTCGGCGATGATCCGGCGGATCTCCCTGGTACCCGCCGGGTCGAGGCCGTTGGTCGGCTCGTCCAGTACCACCATCCGGCGCGGTACGAGCAGCACGCTCGCCAGCCCCAGCCGCTGTTTCATCCCGAGCGAATAGCCCTTGTACCGGCGGCGCGCGGCGACGGTGAGCCCGACGCGCTCCAGTGCCGCGTCCACCGCCGCCGGGATCGCCGCCGACGCGAGCCGGGGTTCGGCCGCCGCGAAGCGCAGCAGGTTGTCACGCCCGGACAGGAACGGGTGGAAGCCCGGCCCCTCGACCAGCGCGCCGACGTCGGGCAGTGCGTGCGCGGCGCCGTCGGGCATCGGCCTGCCGAGCAGTTCGACCTCGCCCTCGGTCGGGCGGACCAGGCCCAGCAGCATCCGGATCGTGGTGGTCTTGCCGGAGCCGTTCGGCCCGAGCATGCCGAGCACGGCCCCCTCCGGGACGTCGAGGTCGACGTGATCCACCGCGACGGTGCCCCGGTACACCTTGCGCAGCCCCCTGGTCCGCGCCGCCAGCGGAACCGCCGGGGCGGCTGCCTCGTTCGAGACAGCCGCCCCGGCATCGACCGTGCTGGTCACTTCGTGCCCAGCGCTTCGTAGAGGACCTGCTCCGGCACCGCGCCCGCGGCGAAGCGGCCGTCGTCGGTCAGCACGCCGGTGCCCACCTTCGTGGTGATCAGGTAGCCGCTGCCCCACGGGCCGTTGACCTTCTTGGCGAACCGCTCGAGCAGCGCCTTCGGGTCGGCGTTGCGGCCTTCGTGGCCCTGACCTTGGCCCTGGCCCTGCGGCGCCTTGAAGTTCAGCGCGTCCGCGGGCAGCTTACCGGTGATGACGGTGTCCCAGCCGTCCCCGAGGACCTTGGTGCTGTCGGCGAACTTCTCGGCCTCGGCACGGGTCTTGTCGTCGATCTTCGGCTGCTTCTCGGTCACCTTCGCGCCCGGCGGCGGGGTGAAGGTGAACAGGTCCGCCGGCTGGTCGGCGAACTTGATGTCGTCGAACGCGACCTCCAGCGCGGGCGTGGTCGTGCCGTTGCTGAGCACCGAGAGCCGCAGCGGCATCCTGGTCTGCGAGTCCACCGCGACCCGGATCTCGCGCAGCAGCGTGCGTTCCGTCGGCTTCGGCGTCAGGACCAGCTCGTACGCCGAGCGGTTGGCCACCGTGGCGGTGCCGTTGACCGCGATGTTGCTGGACTCGCGCACCTTCGCCAGCAGCTGCGAAGCGGCGGTGCTCGGGTCGGTGACCTGCGCGTCCTGGTGGGCCTTGGCCTTGTCGAGCGCCTCGGCCGGGATCGTCGTCTTGGTGACGCTGTTGTTCTTGGAGCTGTAGTCCCAGAGCGTCGTGCCGTCGCGCACGAACGTCTCCTGCGTGGTGCCGCGGGTGACCGACACCTTGCTCTTGCCGTTGCCGTCGGTGAACACGTGCGCGGAGTCGGCGTTGAGCGCGCCCATGCCCGGCAGCGCGTTCCCGGCCGCGGGCAGCCCGAGGTTGTTGGTCACCTTGAGCGTGCCGTCGAACGCCCCGTGCTTGGCGTTCACCACGGACTGGACGAGGTCGTCCGCGCTGACCGGCGGCAGCACGGGGGCGTCCCCGGCGCTCGCGGGCATCGCGGCGAACACCAGCCCGCCGACGCCGAGCGCGGTGCCCACGACCGCCGCGGTGATGGCCTTCTTCTTCGGATCCATGCGTCTCTCCCTGTCTCCCCGGACCCAGTGTGCCCGGCTCCCAGCGACGACACTTCCCCCTCGCGACTGAGATATCCCTGAAGGTCCACCCCCTCGGCTGAGATGGCGCTGAGAGCCTGCCCGTGATCCGGGCGAAACGGGAATGATGAGGGGCGTGAAACCTCGGGTACTGGTGGTCGACGACGAGCCGGGCGTGCGCAAGGCGCTGCAGCGCGGGCTGCGCGCGGAGGGGATGGACGTCGTCACGGCGGCGGACGGTCCGAGCGGGCTGGAGCTGGCGCGGACCGGCTCCTTCGACGTCGTGCTGCTCGACATCATGCTGCCCGGCCTGTCCGGTTACCGGGTGCTGGAGCGGCTGCGCGGAACGGGGATCGCGACACCGGTGCTGATGATCTCGGCCAAGGACGGCGAGGTC
The DNA here is from genome assembly GCF_039541975.1 of Amycolatopsis samaneae. Lineage (NCBI taxonomy): Bacteria > Bacillati > Actinomycetota > Actinomycetes > Pseudonocardiales > Pseudonocardiaceae > Amycolatopsis > Amycolatopsis samaneae. Next base: position 208,163 of record NZ_BAABHG010000012.1, on the reverse strand, counting down.
GACCAGGCCGACGGGCTCGACCTCGGCGCGGACGGTTACCTGGTCAAGCCGTTCTCGTTCGTCGTGCTGGTCGCGCAGGTCCGCGCGGTGCTGCGGCGCGCGGGGCCGGAGGCGGCCAGGGGCACGCTGCGGCTCGGCGCGCTCGAGATCGACCGGGGGCTGCGCCAGGTGCACTGGGCCGGGACGGAGATCCCGCTCAGCCCGCGCGAGTTCGCGCTGCTGGAGGTGCTGGTCGGGCGTGCGGGCACGGTGGTGACCAAGGACGAGCTGCTGCGTGCGGTCTGGGGTGAGGAGCAGGCCGTGACCCGCAACCTCGTCGAGGTCTACGTCGGTTATGTGCGGCGCAAGCTCGAATCGGCGGGCGCCGGCGCGTTGCTGCGGACCGTGCGCGGGCACGGCTACCTGGCCTCCGACGAGAACCTCGACGCGGCGGGCCGGGGCGCCGCGCCGGCGGGCCAGGGGTGATCGGCTCGCCGTCCTGGTGGCGCGGCCGGTCACTGCAGGTCCGGATCACCCTGCTGGCCACCGCGATCACGCTCGGCTGCCTGCTCGGGCTCGCCGCGCTCGCCGCGAACAAGCTCGAACCGCTGCTCGTCGACTCCGTCGACGGCGGGCTGGCCGGCGCGCTCGGCCCCGCGTCCGCCGAGATCGCCGCCGGGCACCCGCTCACCGGCGCGTCCCCGGTCACCGTCCGGGTGCTCGACATCGCGGGAGGCCCGGTGGACGGCCTGCCGCCGTCCGGTCTCGACGGCGAGCAGGTCGGCAGGCTCAAGGCGGGCGAGCCGGTGCAGACCGGGGGCGTCCGCTGGCGGGGGACCGTGGTCAGCGCGCCGGACGGGAGCCAGCGGCTGGTCGTGGCCGGTGCCGGGCTGGTCGGGTTCGACGCGGCGGTGCGCTACGGCGGGGTGTGGCTGGTCGTCGTCGCGTCCGCGGGGGCGCTGGTCGCGGGGCTCGCGACCTGGCTCGTGGTGCGGCTGGTGCTGCGGCCGGTGGCGCGGATGCGGGGCGCGGTGCGGTCGCTGCCGCCCGGCGCGCGGCTGCCCCTCCCGGATTCGCACGACGAGCTGCGGGCGCTCGCGGAGGAGTTCAACGCGCTGCTCGTCCGCCAGGAGCAGGTGAGCGAGCGGCTCCGGCGGTTCACCGGCGACGCGGCGCACGAACTGCGCTCACCCGTCGCGTCGATCCGGGTGCAGGCGGAGGTCGCCGTGACGAACCCGGATCCGGAACTCGCGCAGGAGACGCTGTCGGACATCCTCGCCGAGTCCGAACGCCTGTCCGCGCTGCTCGGCGGCCTGCTCTCGCTGGCGAGGTCGGACGCGGGGGAGGTGCCGCCGCCCGAACCGGTCGAGCTGGTGAGCGAGGTGCGCGCCGCGGTCGGCAGGCTGCCCGCCGGCGCTCCGGAGACGCGGGTGAGCAGCGCCGTCGCGCAGGCGTGGGCGTGGGCCGCGCACGCCGAGGCCGAGGTCGTGCTGGACAACCTGCTGCGCAACGCGTGCCGGTACGCGCGGAGCATGATCGTGGTGTCGGTGCTGGTGACGCGGTCGAGCGTGCGGGTCGTGGTGGACGACGACGGGCCGGGGATCGCGCCGGAACACCGGCCGAAGGTGTTCGACCGGTTCTACCGGGTCTCCGACGACCGCGCGCGGTCCTCCGGGGGCACCGGGCTCGGGCTGGCGATGGTGGCCGAGACGGTGCGGCGCCGCGGTGGGACGGTCCGGGTGGGCGAGTCGCCGGACGGCGGTGCCCGGTTCCAGGTGACCTGGCGGACGGCCCAGTAGGTTCTCCTTCCATGACGGACGTGATTGTCGGGGCGGCGCTGGTGCGGGCCGGGAAGCTGCTCGCGCAGCAGCGGGCCTGGCCCGAGCGGCACGCCGGACAGTGGGAGCTGCCCGGTGGGCGTGTCGAGCCGGGGGAGTCCGAAGAGGACGCGCTGGCACGCGAATGCCGCGAGGAACTGGACGTCGCGGTGTCCGTCGGTGGGCGGGTCGGCGCGGACGTCCCGCTGGGGCCGGCGAAGGTGCTGCGGATCTACGCGGCCGGGCTGGTGTCGCCGGGGGACGAACCGCGCGCGGTGGAGCACTCGGCGGTGCGCTGGCTGGGGCTCGACGATCTGGACGATCTGGACTGGCTGCCCGCCGACCGCGTGCTGCTGCCCGCCGTGCGTACGCTGCTCGCCGGTTCCTTCAGCTCTCTTTCCACAGCTCAGGACGGTCTCTGAAGGCCACCTTGAGGGAACTCAAGTCCCTCAAGGTGGCCTTCAGAGACCACTGCCGTGCTCTTCAGCCCGCGCCGAACAGGCGCAGCGCCGAGGACAGCCGGTGCGCGCCGCGCTCGGCGGCCCGGTCTGCGCCTGCCTTGCGGATCCGTTCCAGCTCGGTGACGTCGTCGAGCAGTGCCCTGGTGCGTTCCCGGACCGGCCGCAGCTCCTCGATCACCGCGTCCGCGGTGGCGTCCTTCAACGCCCCGTAGGACGGGTACCGCCCGGCCAGCGCGGCCGGCTCGTCCCCGGTACACGCGGACAGGATGTCCAGCAGGTTCGCGATGCCCGGCCGGGTCTCCGGCTCGTACGCGGGCGTCGAGCCGCCGTCGGTGACCGCCCGCCGGAACTTGCGGCGGATCAGGTCCGGTTCGTCGAGCACGAACACCACGCCCGCCGAGTCCCTGGTCGACTTCGACATCTTCCGCGTCGGCTCGGCCAGGTCCTTCACCCGCGCGCCCGCGGGCGGCAGCACCGCCTCGGGCATGGTGAACACCTCGCCGTAGGTGCCGTTGAACCGTTTCGCCAGCGCCCGTGCCAGCTCGACGTGCTGACGCTGGTCCTCGCCGACGGGCACCTGGTCGGCGCCCTGCAGGAGGATGTCCGCGGCCATCAGCACCGGGTAGGTCAGCAGCGAAAGCCGGACCCCGGCCTGGCCCTTCGACTTCTCCTTGAACTGGATCATCCGCGCGGCCTCGCCGTAGGCGCAGGTGCACTCCAGGATCCAGGTCAGCGCGCCGAGGTCGCGGGCGAGGTCGGACTGGACGAACGTCCGCTCCGGCTCGATGCCGGTGGCGACCAGCACGGCCAGCTGCTCCATCGCCAGCGAGCGGAGCTTCGCCGGGTTGTGCGTGGTCGTCATGGCGTGCAGGTCGGACACGAAGTACAGGTCGTCCGGCCCACCCTCGGCCGCCCACCGCCGCAACGCTCCGAGGTGGTTTCCGAGCTGGACGTGCCCCGACGGTGTGATGCCGGACAGCTTGATCATGGTGTTCCCCTCTCTCTGGGTTCGGCCCCGAGGGAAGACCCCCACACACTGAGAAGGCCACCCGTCGGGGCGGCCTTCGCGTGGTTAGCGCAAAACGTCGGAGCCGCCGGAGGGCGGCCACCACTGAGCGTTCGACGTGCGCATACACCCAGTCTAGCGGTTGCGGTACACGCTGGGAAACCGCGCGAAAAGGGCACATCACCCGATACGGTCACGCACCGTCAACACTTCGCATCGACCCGGCGCGCGCCGGTGCCCGTGGCGTCTGGCGGAGTTACCTTCATAGCCATGTATGTCGTGCTGCTGAACTACACCGCTCCCATCGAAGAGATCGACTACGCGCTCCCCGACCATGCCGAATGGTTGAACAAACAGTACGAACACGGCCATTTTCTGGCGTCCGGCAGGCGAAATCCGCGGAGCGGCGGCGTGATCATCACGCGGCCGATGGAGCGCGGGAAGCTGGACGCCATCCTGGCCACCGACCCGTTTTCCGTGCAGCACCTCGCGAAGTACGAGGTGATCGAGTTCTCGCCGACGAAGACCGCGCCGGAACTCCGTCTGATCAACGAGGCCGTCGCACACTGACGAGGCGGGAACGGGCAGCTCGCGACAGCGGCTGCCCTCCTGACGAGGTCAGGCGGCCTTCGCCAGCTGCTTCTTCGCCTTCTTCAGCGCGAGTACCGGGCACTTCTTGCAGCGTGACTCCGACCGGCAGCACTTCTTCTTGACCTTGCCGGCCTTCATCAGCTTGCGCACGACCGCTTTCGGGTCGTCCGGCTGCTTTTTGCCCACGGTCGCTCCTCACCGGCGACACCCGCCGTCGGCCTTCCAGGTTAGGTGAGGCTTACCGATTATGGGGCGTGGGGCTCCTCACAGTTCGGCTAGCGGTATCCTGGTGTGGTCCGCGTGTGGCCAAAGTCGGTCGCACCTTCGTACGCGGGTTACCGGCACGGCATTCCGGCGTCGCGGACACCCACCGTTCTTCACAGTTCAGGAGTCCTCGCGTGCCCGCAGCCAGCGCCACGGCGGTCGAAGCCGGCCAGACGTCCGGTAAGACCCGGCCCGACCTGCGCAACGTCGCCATCGTCGCACACGTCGACCACGGCAAGACGACCCTGGTCGACGCCATGCTCCGCCAGTCCGGCGCCTTCGCCGAACGTGCCGAGCTCGTCGACCGCGTGATGGACTCCGGTGAGCTCGAACGCGAAAAGGGCATCACCATCCTCGCGAAGAACACCTCGATCCACCGGCAGACCCCGGAGGGCCAGGTCACCATCAACGTGATCGACACCCCGGGCCACGCCGACTTCGGTGGCGAGGTCGAGCGAGGCCTGTCCATGGTCGACGGCGTCGTGCTGCTTGTGGACGCGAGCGAGGGCCCGCTCCCGCAGACCCGCTTCGTGCTGCGCAAGACCCTGGAGGCCGGGCTGCCGGTCATCCTGGTGGTCAACAAGGTCGACCGGCCCGACGCCCGGATCTCCGAGGTCGTCGAGGAGACCCACGACCTGCTGCTCGACCTCGCGGGCGACATCGAGGACGCCGACCTCGACGCGGTCCTCGACCTCCCGGTCGTCTACGCCTCGGCCCGCGCGGGCAAGGCCAGCCTGGAGCAGCCCGCCGACGGCGCGCTGCCCGAGAGCGAGAACCTCGACCCGCTGTTCGAGACCCTGCTCCGGCACGTCCCGCCGCCCGTCGCGGACGCCGATGCCCCGCTGCAGGCGCTGGTCACCAACCTCGACGCGTCGAACTTCCTCGGCCGGATCGCGCTCATCCGCATCCACGCGGGCAAGCTGCGCAAGGGCCAGACCGTGGCGTGGATGCGCGAGGACGGTTCGGTGCAGAACGTCCGCATCTCCGAGCTGCTGGTCACCGAGGCGCTCACCCGCGTCCCGGCCACCGAGGCCAAGGCGGGCGACCTGGTCGCGATCGCCGGTATCCCGGACATCACCATCGGTGACACCCTCGCCGACGTCGACGAGCCGGTGGCGCTGCCCCGGATCACCGTCGACGAGCCCGCCATCTCGATGACCATCGGCGTCAACACCTCGCCGCTGGCCGGGCGCAACGGCGGCGACAAGGTCACCGCGCGGCTGGTCAAGGCGCGGCTGGACCAGGAGCTGATCGGTAACGTCTCGATCCGCGTGCTGCCCACCGAGCGCCCCGACACCTGGGAGGTGCAGGGCCGTGGTGAGCTGGCGCTGGCGATCCTGGTCGAGCAGATGCGCCGCGAGGGCTTCGAGCTGACCGTCGGCAAGCCGCAGGTGGTGCTGCGCACCATCGAGGGCAAGCTGCACGAGCCGTTCGAGCGCCTCTACATCGACTCGCCGGAGGAGCACCTCGGCTCGATCACCCAGCTGCTCGCGTCCCGCAAGGGCCGCATGGAGGACATGAGCGGCAACGGCACCGGCCGGATCAAGCTGATCTACGTGCTGCCCTCGCGCGGCCTGATCGGCTTCCGCACCGACTTCCTCACCGAGACCCGCGGCACCGGCATCGCGAACCACGTGTTCGAGGGCTACTTCCCGTGGGCGGGCGAGATCCGTACCCGGCACAGTGGCTCGTTGGTCGCCGACCGGTCCGGCCCGATCACCGCGTACGCGATGATCCAGCTGGCCGACCGCGGCACGTTCTTCGTCGAGCCGGGTGCCGAGGTGTACGAGGGCATGGTCGTGGGCGAGAACCCGCGCTTCGAGGACCTCGACATCAACATCACCAAGGAGAAGAAGCTCACCAACATGCGCTCCTCCACCGGTGACGAGCTCGAACGCCTCGCCCGGCCGCGGAAGCTGGGCCTGGAGGAGGCGCTGGAGTTCTGCGCCGCCGACGAGTGTGTCGAGGTCGCGCCGGAGGTCGTCCGCGTCCGCAAGGTCACGCTCGACATCGGGACGCGCGCGAAGGAGCGTTCGCGCGCGAAGAGCCGCGAGAACGGCTGATCAAGCTCAAGGTCAAGCGCCCCAATGTGGCGTTCGGTGCGTCAGACGCACCGAACGCCACATTGGGTGCGTGGAATCAGGGCTGGACGCGCAGCGTCTCCGTTGAGGGTGGCGGTGGGGGCAAGGAGCGGAGCTCCCAATGCCACATTGGGGCGCATTTGTCCACGGCGGACAGTTGGACGCTCAGCTCGTCGAGAAGTCCTTGTGGCGCAAGGGGAACAGCCACAGCGCCGCGACGAGCAGACCGGCGGCGCCGATCCACAACGTCGTGCGCAGCCCGAGCGTTTCCCCCAACACCCCGGCGAGTATCGAGCCGATCGGCGCGATGCCGAACACCAGGAACCGCATCGTCGCGCTGACGCGCCCGCGTAGTTCCGGCGGTGTCGACGCCTGGGTGTGGCTGACCATCAGGATGCTCATCACCGTGATGCTGTACGCGCTGAAAAACCCGCTGAGCGCGAACAACGCGACGAGCCAGCCGGGCTGGGTGAGCGGCGCCAGTCCGGCGCCCAGCCCGAACACCAGCGCGACCACCCAGAGCACGCGCCCGGCGCCGAACCGCGCGCCGAGCCTGCGCGCGGTCGCGCTGCCGGTGAGCGCCCCGGTCAGCCCGAGGGTGCCGACGAGCCCGATAGCGCCGGGCGAGAGCCGGATGTCCTCCAACAGGAAGAGCGTGCCGAGCGTGAGCTGCGGCGCCTGGAACAGGCTGGTCTGCGCACTCGACGCGGCGAACGCGCGCAGATCGGGACGCCGGGCGAGGTAGGCGATGCCCTCGGCGATCTCCCTGCGCAGCGGCACGCGCTCGGGCCGCTCGGGCCGGGGCTCCCGCGTCCGGATCCGGCTCAGCCAGGTCGCCGACCACAGGAAACTGGCCGCGTTGACCGCCAGCGCGGCCGGGCCGCCGAGGTACTGGAAGAGGAAACCCGACGCCGTCGGCGCGGACACCGCCGCGACCGACAGGTTCGCCTGGAGCCGGGCGTTGCCCTCGGTCAGCTCCTCCCGCGCGACGAGCCGGGGGAGATAGGTCTGGTGCGCGACGGTGAAGAACACCGACAGCACCCCGGCGATCGCGACGACGACATAGAGCTGGGCGAGGCTGAGCACCCCGAACATCGCCGCGATCGGCACCGACGCGAACGCCGCGGCCTGCCCGAGGTCGGCGGTCAGCAGCACCGGGCGGCAGCGCAGCCGGTCGCACCACGCGCCGACCTGCAGGCCCAGCACGAGGTAGGCGGCGGTCTGCACGGTCCGCAGCAGGGACACCTCGAACGCCGACGCGTGCAGGGTGGTCGCCGCGAGCAGCGGTACCGCCACGAACGAGACGCGGTCGCCGAACTGACTCAATCCGTCGGCGAGCCAGAGCCGCCGGAAGTCGCGATGCCGGAGCAGGCCTCCCCGCCCGCGTGTGGTGATCACCACACCACTGTGGCAAGAAACCGGGCGGTGGCGCCGGGAATTCGCGGAAAGCGAGCAAGAAGGCCGGGTCTCGCACGATCCGGTGCGTGGTACTGGCAGGGCCAGCTACGCCCTTGGTGATCGACTGGGGAAAGCGCAGACTCGGGGCATGGGCAAGAACGACTTGGGCGAGTTCCTGCGGGCCCGCCGTGCGGGACTCACGCCGGACGAGGTCGGCCTGCCGGTCGAGTTCGGCGCCGGTCGCCGGGTCGCCGGTCTGCGGCGCGGCGAGGTCGCGCGGCTGGCCGGGGTGAGCGTCGAGTACTACACGCGGCTGGAGCAGGGCCGTGCCCGGCAGCCCTCCGAGCAGGTACTGCACGCCCTCTGCGACGCGCTGCGGTTCGACGACATCGAGCGGCGGCATCTGTTCGCCCTCGCGGGCACCGCGGCCGGGCACCGGGACCGGGACGAGCACGCGGCACGGCTGCGACCGGCGGTGCGGCAGGTGCTGGAGTCGATGGAGCTGGCTTCGGCTTTCGTCAGCGACAAGAACCTCACCGTCGTCGGCGGGAACACGATGTGGTCGTTGCTGTTTCCCGAGGTGGCCGCCATGCCGCGCCGGGAACGCAGCATGGCGCGCTGGACGTTGCTGGACCCCGGTGCCCGCCTGGTCTGGTGCGACTGGGAACGCGTCGCCCGCGACTACGTGCACGGGTTGCGGCTGGCCGCCGCGGCCCAGCCGCGAAACCGGCGCATCGCCAACCTGATCGGTGAGCTGATGATGCGTTCGCCCGAATTCCCGGCGTGGTGGTCGGAACACCGTGTCCAGGAACGCAGTACCGGCGCCAAACGTCTCCGCCACCCCGTCGTCGGTGACCTGGAACTGCAGTACGAGATCTTCACCTCGGTCGCCGACCCCGGCCACTCGCTCGTCGTCTACAGCGCGCCGCCGGGCTCGCCGTCCCAGGAACGCCTGCGACTGCTGGCCAGCTGGGGCAGCGACCCCGCCACCTCGCCCGCCCGGGACACCGCCGAGTCCTGACCGGGCGAACCGGTACCTCCCCTGTCTGACCCCGTCATCCCGCGGGGTCGATGCCGCCGTGCCCTCGCACGCCCGCGGCCTGACCCTCGTCCACGAAAGGACATTCATAGTGAGCAAGACATTCCTGATCACCGGCGTCAGCACCGGACTCGGCCTTGCCATCGCCCGGCGGGCACTCGCGGCCGGGCACCGGGTCGCGGGCACCGTGCGCACCGAGCAGCACGCCGCCGCCTTCCGGGCGCTGGACCCGGAGCGTGCCAGCGCCTTCGTCCTCGACCTGTCCGACGCGGACCGGATCGACCCCACGGTGCGGGCCGTCGAAGCGGAACTGGGCCCGATCGACGTGCTCGTGGCCAACGCCGGTTACGGGCTCGAAGGCACCTTCGAAGAGTCGTCGATGGCCGAGCTGCGCCGCCAGTTCGAGGTCAACGTGTTCGGCACGGTGGCGACCGTGAAGGCGGTCCTGCCCGGCATGCGGGAACGGCGCGGCGGCCACATCTTCGTCATCACCTCGATGGGCGGGCACACCACCTTCCCCGGGCTGGCGTTCTACGAAGGCAGCAAACACGCACTGGAGGGCATCACCGACACCCTCGCCCAGGAGGTCACCCAGTTCGGCGTGCGGGTCACCGCCGTGGCCCCCGGCGCGTTCAAAACCGACTGGGCGGGCCGGTCACTGGTCCGCGCGCCCCGCAGCATCGCCGACTACGACGCCCTGTTCGACCCGATCCGGACCCGGCGCCAGGCCCTCGCGGGCCAGGGTGTCGGCGACCCCGACCGCGCGGGCGACGCCATCCTCACCCTCCTGGACGCGAAGAATCCTCCCGTGCACATCCTGCTCGGCTCGGACGCGCTGCGCCTGGTCGCCGCCGGACGGCAACGCGTCCAGGACGACTTCGACGCCTGGGAGGACCTCAGCCGCTCCACCGACTCCACCGACGGCGGCGTCACGGTCGCCTGACACCCGATCGCGGCCCGGAAGCGGAGCAGGGGACCTTTGCTCTCGTTCGTTAGCGCGCTAATGATTGGCAAGCGAAGAGACGTGAGCAAAGGTCCCTCGCTCCCGGTGCCGGGGTTCAGGCGGCCGCCGGCGCACGACGTCCGGTGCGGGACAGCGCGAGCACGGCGCCGACACCGGTGACCGCGACCGCTTTTTCACCGGGCGGACGAGGTGGTCCTCGCCGCGAAGGTCCGCAGCGCGCGCAGGAAGTCGATCTCCCGGAAACCCGGCCAGTTCACGTCCACACAATGCAGCCGGGAGAACGCCGCCTGCCAGGTCAGGAATCCGGACAGCCGCTGCTCGCCGCTGGTCCGGATCACCAGGTCCGGGTCCGGTTTCCCGCTGGTGTAGAGGTGCGCGGCGATGTCGTCCGGGGTCAGCGTCGCGGCCACCTCCCGTGCCGACCGGCCGTCCGCGGCCGCCTCGTCGAGCAGGGAGCGGACCGCGTCGGCGATCTCGACGCGGCCGTCGTAACCGACCGCGAGGGTGAGCGTCGGCGAAGCGATCCCGCGGGTTTCCTCGACGGCCTCCTTCAGCACCCGCGCCGTGGTGTCCGGCAGGAGGTCCACATGCCCGGCGAGTTCGACGCGGCGGCCGGTGGCGGCGAGCACGGGCACGACCCGTTCGATGGTCCGCATCAGCGCGGCGGCCTCCGGGGCCGCGCGCTTGGCGAGGTTGTCGATCGAGACCCAGAACAGCGTGACGTGCCCGACACCGGCGGCGTCGCACCAGCGCAGAACCTCCACGACGTGCTCGAAACCCCGGCGGTGGCCGAGGCTGACGTCGTCGAGCCCCTGCTCGCGGGCCCAGCGGCGGTTCCCGTCCAGGACCATCGCGACGTGCCGGGGCACCGGCCCGCGCCGCACCCGCGTCCACAGCAGCCTGGTGTACTGGCGGTAGGCGATCCCGGCGAGCCCCATGCCGGTACGGTACCTCGGCCGATACCCCGGCCGGGGGAACCCGGACGGGCGGTGGTGCGTCCACCGGATGGCGGTACCCGATCGGGTCACGGCGATCCGGGCGGGATGTGGCAATCTCGTGCCGGGCCGGACGCGGACATGGCACCATGACGGGCTCCGGCGGTGATTGGGGAGGAACGTAGCGTGCGGGTGAGTCGCGTGGCGGCGCCGTTGGTGGCGCTTCTGGCGGTGGTCCTCGCCGCCTGTTCGAGTACTCCGCCCCCGTCCGCGCTGCCCTCGGCACCCCCGTCGTCGTCGGTCACCAAGGCGCCGTCGCAGATCGTCGTCGGCGTCGACGAGATCGCGGGCGGCTACAACCCGCACAATCTCGCCGACGCCTCCGAGGTGACCTCGGCGCTCTCGCAGCTGTTGCTGCCCTCGGTGTTCCGGCAGAAGGACGACGGCACAACCGAGCTCGACAAGAGCCTGATGAAGTCGGCGCAGGTGGTCTCGCAGTCGCCGTTCGTGGTGGCCTACGAGATCCGCCCCGAGGCCTCGTGGTCGGACGGCGCGCCGATCGCCGCCGAGGACTTCGCCTACCTGCGTGAGCAGATGCGCGACCAGCCGGGCGTGCTCGCCCCGGCGGGCTACCGGCTGATCTCCGACATCCAGTCCCGTGAGGGCGGAAAGCGCGTCGAGGTCTCCTTCGCGAAGCCGTACCCCGGGTGGCAGACGCTGTTCTCCGATCTGCTGCCCGCGCATCTGCTCAAGGACGCCCCCGACGGCTGGAAGGGCGCGCTCGCGTCGAACTTTCCGGCGATCGCGGGCCCGTTCTCCATCAAGAGTCTCGACCAGGCACGCGGTGAGGTGATCCTGGAACGCAACGAGCGGTACTGGGAGAAACCCTCGGCGATCGACCGGATCGTCCTGCGCCGGGCCGACCCCCAGGGGCTCGTCGGCGCGCTGCGCAGCGGCAACGACCAGTTCGTGCTCTCGCGCACGGACGGCTCCGCGGTACAGCAGCTCGGCGCGCTGGGTAGCGCGGTGGCCCTGCACACCATCGCCCGGCCGCTGGTGGCCGAGGTCCTGCTGCGCCCGGTCAGCCCCGTGCTGGCGGACGAAAAGGTCCGCGCCGGCGTCGCCGCGCTCATCGACCGCGCCGCGCTGATCACCGAAGGCGCCGCGGGCGGCCCGTCCGCGACGATGCGTGCCGACGCGCTGGTGCGGGCGCCGTCCGTGCCGGGCTACGCCGCGACCATCCCCGCCGGTCCTCCGTCCACACCGGACGCGAAGAAGGCGGAGGACCTGCTGAAGTCGGCCGGATACGCCAAGGACGCCGGGACCTGGCGCAAGAACGGGAAGAACCTTTCGCTGGTGATCGCGTCCCCCGGCAAGCAGGAGCCGTACGCGACGATCGCGAAGAAGCTTTCGAACCAGCTCGTCGCCGCCGGGATCGACGTCTCGACGGTCGCCCCCCAGCCGAGGGACCTGTTCTCCGGGCAGCTGGCGATGCCCGTGGCGGGCGGGATCCAGCAGAGCACGCCGGACGCGGCGGGCAACGTCGGCGTCGATATCGCGGTGGTCCCCCAGGCCGTCGGTGGTGACACCGCGTCAGTACTCGCTTCCACGTTCGGGTGCCGTCCGGAACAGACCGCGGCGGGAACGGACAAGAGCAAACCGGTGGTTCCCGGTAACGCGGCGGGGTTCTGCGATTCCGGACTGCAACCGTCGATTGACGCGGCATTGACCGGAACGACGCCGATCGCGGACGCGCTTTCTCGACTGGAACCCGAATTGTGGGGGCAGAACGTCGTAGTCCCGTTGTTCCAGCTGGCCGATACCCTCGCCATCGGTTCCGGCATTTCCGGTGTTACTCCCGGGCCGCCGATGGTCGGTCCTTTCGGGACGGCGGTGAACTGGACGCGGGGGCCCAAGTAGCCGTTCCGAGAACGTTCCGCCCTTCCGGGTGAACGATCCGGAACACGTCGGAGTGGCCCCGGAGATTCCAACTGGTAACCAAGGTATTTCCCGCCGTCAGCAGGAAGTTACCCTTTGGTCACGATCGACCGGGAGGTGGTGACTGTGGGTGCATTTCCTTTCTAGCGTGCACCGGCAGTGCGCCAATTGAGTGTCGCGTGGCGTGTCATAAGCTCCGGCTCATCCAACCGGAGCTGTGGGCCCCTGTTCCGATCTCGGGGGCTCAGTGCTAGGAGGGCACACTTCATGAGGAAGTCCAAGGCAGTTTCCGCCTTGTCGCTGGTCGCCGGATCCGCGCTGCTGTTGACGGCATGCGGCGGTGGTGGTGACTCCGGCAACTCGGACAAGAACGGCTCGTCGAACGACGTCAAACAGATGGCGGTCGGCAAGGCCGAAAGCGGCGACCTGTTCAAGCTCGCCGAGGCGCCGGCGTGGGACGGTACGATTACTGTCGGTATCGACGACGGGTACTCCGCCTACAACAACCAACTCCCGGACACCAACACGTCGTACAACAACTACATCTCTACGGCGATTCTCTCCGGCACGCTGAAGCTCGACGGCAACAACAAGGTCCTGCTCAACAACGACGTGTTCGACTCCTGGACGGTCACGTCGAAGGACCCGCAGGTCATCACCTACAAGATCAAGCCGAACGTCAAGTGGTCGGACGGCGCCGCCTACGACTGCAAGGACCTCTACCTCGCCTGGCTGTCGCAGAGCGGCAAGGCCATGGGCCCGGACGGCAAGGCCGCCTTCAACGCGGTGTCCACCAACGGGTACTCGCTGATCGACAAGGCCGTCTGCAAGGACAACCTGACCTTCGAGACGACCTACAGCGCGCCCTACCTGGACTACAAGGGCATCTTCAACGCGCCGGCGATCATGCCCGCGCACATCCTCGAGGCCAAGACCGGCATCGCGGACATCACCAAGCTCGAGCCCACCGGTGATGCCGCGCAGCTGAAGAAGGCCGGCGAGTTCTGGAACACGGCGTGGAAGGGCTTCAAGGCGGACATCATGCCGTCGTCGGGCCCGTACAAGATCACCTCCTTCGACGCGAACCAGAAGTCCGTCGTGCTGGAGAAGAACCCGCTGTGGATCGGTGCCAAGGGTGGTCCCGCCAAGATCGTCGTCCGGACGATGGAGGACACCAAGGCGATGGCCACCGCGCTGCAGAACGGTGAGATCGACGTCGCGGCGTCGACCCAGCCGGACGCCACCGCGGCGGGCACCATGAAGAGCCTCGCCTCGCAGGGTGTCACCTACGGTTCGGCTCCGCAGCTGACCTACGAGCACCTCGACCTGAACTACAAGCGCATGTTCTCCGACAAGGACCTGCGCAAGGCGTTCTTCGAGTCGGTCAACCGCAAGGAGGTCGTGGACAAGCTGCTCAAGCCGGTCCAGTCCGACGCCGAGCCGCTCAACAGCATCAACTTCTTCCAGGGTGAGCCCGGCTACACCGACCTCTACAGCAGCAAGGCGGGCCTCGGCGCCGAGGCCGCGGCCAAGACGCTGACCGACGCCGGCTGGACCAAGGGCGCCGACGGCATCTTCGCCAAGAACGGTGTCCGCGCCTCGTTCAAGATCGCGCACAACCAGAACGCCCGCCGTACCCAGACCGTCGAGATCATCATCTCGCAGGCCAAGGCGGCCGGTATCGAGGTCAAGGACGAGACCGACGCCAACTTCCTGAAGGGCGGCCGTCTCGCGGCCGGCGACTACGACGTGGCGCTCTTCGGCTGGTCGGCCCAGCCGTTCAAGGCCGAGCAGCGGACGATCTACATCTGCCCGGACAAGGGTGGTAACCAGAACTACCAGAGCCTGTGCGACCCGAAGATCGACGAGTCGTTCAACCGGGCGATCAAGGCGACCGACGAGCAGACCAAGGTCAAGGACTACCAGGAGGCGGACAAGGCGATCGCGGACCAGTACGCGACGCTCCCGCTCTTCGCGACGCCGTCGATGTGGGCCTGGAAGGGCATCGACCGCGTCTACATGCAGTCCTACGACGGCGTGCTCTGGAACGCCGGTGAGTGGGCGCAGAAGAAGTAGGCTCCGGCCTGCTGTTCCCACCCTCGGATGAACAGTCCCGGAACGCCGGGGCCCGGCCACGAGCCGGGCCCCGGCGCCAGCCGGAAGTAGCTGTTGACCGTAGGGTTACCCCCACTACGGTAGACAACCGGGTAGCGGTCCATGCTTCGCGACCAGGCCCGGATGAGGAGCAGTTCGTTGAACCTGGTGATCTACATCCTTCGCCGCCTGGCGATATCGATCCCCGTCCTGTTGGTCGGGACCTTCCTGTGTTTCGTCATGGTCGCCGGCACCGGCGACCCGCTGGGGGAACTCCGCAGCAATCCGCAGATCAGCAAGGAGGCGCTGGACGCCACCGCGCACCAGCTCGGGCTGGACCAGGGCATCATTCCCCGGTACTTCACCTGGCTGGGACACTTCCTCACCGGTGACTGGGGCATCTCGATCGCACAGGGCAACGCGCTCGCCCCGGTCGCGCCCAAGGTGATGGCCGCGTTCGGGGTCACCTTCAAGCTGGTGATCGGCGCCGAGATCCTCGCACTGGTCATCGGCGTCGCGGTCGGCGTGCTGGCGGCGGTCAAGCAGTACTCGATCGTCGACTACATCGCGACCACCCTCGCGTTCCTGTTGTTCTCGATGCCGATCTTCTGCATCGCGATCGTGCTGAAGAACTACGCGATCGAGATCAACGGCTGGATCCGTGATCTCGGCCTGAGCGACCTCCTCGGCAATCCATGGCTCCGCACGGTCAGTCCGGAGAACCTGAAAGCGGACGGGGTAGGCGACTTCATAATCAGTTATGTCGGCGCCTACCTGCTCCCGACGTTGTCCATCATGGCGATCAGCTTCGCCGCGTACAGCCGTTTCCAGCGGGCGTCGATGCTGGAAGTGCTCAGCGCCGACTACGTCAGGACCGCGCGCGCCAAGGGGCTGTCCGGCTCCCGGGTCGTCTTCCGGCACGCGTTCCGGAACGCGCTGATCCCGGTGACCACGTTGTTCTCCGTCAACTTCGGCGCGGTACTCGCCGGTGCCATCATCACCGAAACGGTGTTTACCTGGCACGGTATGGGCACATTGCTGGTCGAGGCCGTGACGAAGAACGATACCCAGGTGATGATGGGCTGGCTCGTGGTCGTCGCGAGCATGGTGATCATCGCCAATCTGATCGCCGACCTCGCGTACGGCATCCTGGACCCGAGGATTCGCGTTGGCTGACCTGAACTCTGTGCTCGCGAGCGAAACCGCCGCCGCGGAGGGCACGCTCCCGCCCGAGGCCCTGCCGGAACCCCGGAGCCAGGGCAAGCTGGTGCTGCGGAAGTTCCTGCACCACAAGCTCGCGATGGCCTCGTGTGTCGTGCTCGCGCTGATCGTGCTGATCACGATCATCATGCCGTTCTTCTGGCCGCACAACTACGAGGACAGCTCGTTCCCGTCGTTCGCGCCGCCGAGCGGGGACTTCCCGCTCGGCACCACGCAGGTCGGCAAGGACATGGTGTCGCAGATCCTGCGCGGCACGATGTACTCGCTGCTCATCGCGCTCACCGTGTCGATCCTCGCGACGGTGATCGGCGTGGTCCTCGGCGCCATGGCCGGTTACCTGCGCGGGTTCACCGACTCGGCGGTCTCCCGGGTGACGGACCTGTTCCTGATCATCCCGCAGATCGCCGCCGCGGCGATCCTGGCGAAGGTGTTCGGCGGCGGTACCTGGTACATCGTCGCGCTGGTGCTGGCGTCGTTCGCCTGGATGCAGATCGCCAGGATCACCCGCGCCGAGGCGATGTCGCTGTCCCAGCGGGAGTTCGTGGACGCGGCGCGGGCTTCGGGCGCCGGGACCGTCCGGATCGTGTTCAAGCACCTGGTGCCGAACATGGTCGGCAGCATCACGGTCAACGCGACCCTCGCGGTGGCGCAGGCCGTGCTCGCCGAGGCCGCGCTGTCGTTCATCGGGCTCGGCGTCCAGCTGCCGGACACCTCGCTCGGCCGGATCATCCTGGAGAACTTCGCGCAGGTGCAGATCCGCCCGGCGCTGTTCTTCGGCCCGTTCGTGGTGCTCGTGCTGATCTCGCTGACCATCAACTTCATCGGTGACGGTCTGCGTGACGCCTTCGACCCGCGTCAGCGGCGGATGAAGGCCTGACCCACCAACGAAAAGGGCGGGTGAGCTTCCGGCTCACCCGCCCTTTTCGTTGTCTGCTCCCGCCCTCGCTCCGGCTCTCGGCGCGTAGCGGGGGCTCATGCGCCCCAATGTGGCGTTCGGTGCGTTCAACGCACCGAACGCCACATTCGCTGCGTCCAGCGCACCCAATGCCACATTGGGGCGCTCGGCCTCAGTCGGCGACCGGGGCGACCTTTCCGGCCTCCCAGGCGGCGCGGCGCTCGGCCTGCAGGATCGGGTCCGCGACCGGGGCGGCCGAAAGCAGCCGGCGAGTGTAGTCCTGCTGCGGCGAGTGCAGCACCTGGTCCCGGGTGCCGACCTCGACCAGCTTGCCCTGCTGCATCACCGCGACGCGGTCGGCGAGCAGGTCGATGACCGCGAGGTCGTGGCTGATGAACAGGCACGCGAACTGCAGCGACTGCTGCAGGTCGAGGAACAGGTCCAGCACGCGGGCCTGCACCGAGACGTCCAGCGCGGAGGTCGGCTCGTCGGCGATCAACAGCGCCGGGTCGAGTGCCAGCGCCCGCGCGATGGCGACACGCTGGCGCTGCCCGCCGGACAGCTCGTGCGGGTAGCGGTTGAGGTAGTGCCCGCCCAGTTCGACCTTGTCCAGCAGCGAGGTGACCCGCTTGGTCTGCTCCTTGGTCGTGCCGACCTTGTGCAGCACCAGCGGTTCGGCGATGGACTCGCCGATCGTCATCTTCGGGTCCAATGTGGACGCCGGGTCCTGGAACACGATCGAGAAGTACCGGCGCAGCGGGCGGAGCTCCTTGGCCGACATCGTGGTGATGTCCCTGCCCGCGATCGAGACGGTGCCCGAGGTCGGGTTCAGCAGCCGGATCGCGCAGCGGCCGACGGTCGACTTGCCCGAGCCGGACTCGCCGACGAGGCCGAGGATCTCGCCCTTGGCGATGCTCAGCGAGACGTCGTCGACGGCGCGGTTCTTGGCCTGGCCGCGGCGGCCGGGGTACTCCAGCACCAGGTTCTTGATCTCCAGCGCCGGCGCGGTCTCCTCGATGACCGCCTCCAGTTCGGCGTCGGCCAGCCGGATCTCCTCGGCGATCTTGGCCGCCTCGTCGCTGTCGACGGCGATCGCCTCGTCGTCGAGTAGCCGCCTGCCCTCGGGCCGCTGGCCGAGCACCGGCACCGCGGCCAGCAGCTTCCGGGTGTACTCCTCCTGGGGCGAGGCGAACAGGTCGCGCACGGGCGCCTGCTCGACGATGACGCCCTGGTGCATGACCACGACCCGGTCGGCGAGGTCGGCCACCACGCCCATGTCGTGCGTGATCAGCACGATCGCGGTGTTCAGCGTGTCCCGCAGCTTGCGCAGCAGGCCGAGGATCTCCGCCTGCACGGTGACGTCGAGCGCGGTGGTCGGCTCGTCGGCGATGATCACCTTGGGGTCGCAGGCGATCGCCATGGCGATCACGACGCGCTGGCGCAGACCGCCGGAGAGCTGGTGCGGGTACTGCTTGAACCGCAGCGGCGGGTGCGGGATACCGACCATTTCGAGCAGCTCGATGGCGCGCCTGTCGGCCGCGTCCTTGGCGATGTCCTGGTGCGCGCGCAGGGCCTCGCGCAGCTGCCAGCCGACGGTGTAGACCGGGTTCAGCGCGGTCATCGGCTCCTGGAAGATCATCGCGACCTCGTTGCCGCGGATCTTGCGCAGGTCCTTGTCGGTCAGGTCGGCCAGGTTGCGCTCGCCGAGGCGCAGCTCACCGGCGATCCGGCTGGTCTTGGGCAGCAGGCCGAGCACGGACATCGAGGTCACGGACTTCCCCGACCCGGATTCGCCGACGACCGCGACGATCTCCCCCGGCTGGACGTCGAACCCGATGCCCTTGACCGCGTCGACGACGCCGTCCTCGGTCGGGAACGAGACCTTCAGGTCGGAAATGGACAGAACCGAACCCGACGTTGTTTCAGTGCTCACCTAAAGATGCCCTTCGTGGGGGTACAGACAGGTCACGGCACTATGGCCGTGACTCGCGCGAGGATATCCGAGGGATGGCCGACGAACGACGGTGAGCGGCAATTACTCTTCAAGACGTGATCTCCCGCGAGGCCCGACGGCTGCTTCTCGTCCACGCGCATCCCGACGACGAGAGCATCACCACCGGCGGCACCATCGCCCGCTACGCCGCCGAGGGCGCCGAGGTGACGCTGGTGACCTGCACGCTGGGGGAGGAGGGCGAGATTGTCCCGCCCCGGCTCGCGAAGCTCGGCTCCTGGGCCGCCGACCAGCTCGGCGGCTATCGCAGCGGTGAGCTGGCCCGCGCCTGCGCCGCGCTGGGTGTCACCCGGCACCGCTACCTCGGCGGGATGGGCCGCTGGCGGGACTCCGGGATGGCCGGGACCCTGGCCACCGCCCACCCCCGGGCGTTCGCCGGGGGAAGCCCCGGCGAACAGGCCGGGCAGCTCGCGGAGATTCTCGCCGAGGTCGCGCCGCAGGTCGTGGTCACCTATGACGCGTTCGGCGGGTACGGCCATCCCGACCACGTCCGCGCGCACGAGATCACCATGGCCGCGGCGACGCGGGCCGCGTCGGTCACGCGGGTGTTCCACGTCGTCACGTCGCGTACCGCGCTCCGCGAAGGGCTCGCCGCGCTGCGCGCCGACGGGACCTCGCCCTTCCGGGTGCCCGAGGACGGCGAACTGCCGGAGACACCCGACGAGGCCATCACGACCCGGATCGACGTCGACGCCCACCGCGAAGCGCGGCTGGCCGCGCTGCGCGCGCACGAAACGCAGCTCACCGTGGCCGACGGCCCGACCGTCCACTTCGCACTGACCAACGACGTCGCCCAGCCGATCCCGCCGCACGAGTACTTCGTGCTCGCCCACGGGCCCGCGGACGGCGCGGAGACCGACCTGTTCGGCAAGCTGTGAGTATGTCCGTCACCCCGGCCCCGGCCCGCCTGACCGTCACCCAGTGGCTGCTGCTCGCGTTGCTGTCCCTCGACGCCGTCCTGCTGGCGCTGCTGGAGCTGTTCTTCCTGCCGCTGCGGCTGGACGGCACGGCGCTGCCGAGAATGCTGGGCGACCTCCCGATGCCGCTGGCGATCCTGCTCGGCGCGGTCACCACGCCCCTGCTGGTGTCGGCGGCGGGGAAGCTCGTGCGGCCGGGCCTGTCGTTCGTGCCGCTCGTAGTGTGGGTACTGGTGATCTTCGTGGTCGGCCTGTTCGGCCCCGGTGGCGATCTGGTGCTGATCCAGGACTGGCGGGCGCTGCTGCTGCTCGGCGCGAGCGCGCTGCCCGCCGCGCTGGCGCTCGGCGGCGGGCTGGGCCGGGCGAGGGCGGCCGCGTCGGCACGGCCGGCTCAGGGAGGTAAACGTGGCTGAAGCCATTTCGGACGCGAACGTCGTCGCGGTGCTGCGGCCGTTCGTGCGTGCCTGTGGCCCGATGCTCGACGCGCTGCGCGAGTCCGACCCGTTCGGCCTGCAGGCGCGGGCCCGGCGCGAGGAGGACGAGCTCGCCGGGGTCGAGCCCGGGCTGAAGGACAAGCTGCTGAACGGGCTGACCTCGGTCAAGGTGCCGGGGACGGCGGCGTGGGCGGGCATGACCGGCTACCAGCGGTCCAGCTGGTGGATGAACCGGGTCGGCCGGTTCACCGCGCTGGTCACCTCGATCCCCGGCCTCGGCGGCGCGCTGGCCGACCGCCTGCCGGTGCAGGACACCCTCGGCGCCGCCTCGCAGGGCCTGCTGCTGTGCGCGCTGGCGGGGGAGTACGGCGTCACCGACGTCGGCGCCAGGGTGCGCCTGATCGCCTGGGTGCTGTTCGAGCGCGACATCGATCCCGAACTCGCCGCGGGCAGGCACGCGCAGCACGACGAGGCGGCCGAGGAGACCGAAACGGCCAAGCTCACCGAGGAACTCGCCGAGGCCGAACGCAAGCACGGGAAGGCGACGCTCAAGGCGTGCGCGGGCACGTTGTGGCGGCTCGGCCGGGCACTGCTCGGGATCACGGAGGAACTCGAGAAGCGCCCGCGCGGCAGGCTGTTCCACCGCGCGCTGGGCCTGCTGCCGGTGGTCGGCGCCGCCGGGGACTACCTCGGCGAGCGCTCCGGGCTGCGCGTCGTGTGGAAACGCGGCCACGAATGGCTCACCACGCACCCCGCGTGACCGCGGGGCCTCAGTGGCGCCAGAACATGAACACGTACTGACCGACCTGTGCCGCGTCCTCGACGCCGCCGACGGCGTTGAACAACGCGAAGGCGCCCTTCCACAGCGCGGTGTTGACCGGGGTGAGGAGGAACAGCGCGGCGAACAGGATCAGCGGGGCCCACGGCCGGGCCCGCGCGCCGAAGTCCCGCGCCTGCGGGGAAAGGTACGGCTCGATCGCGCCCCAGCCGTCGAGGCCGGGGATCGGCAGGATGTTGAGGATGAACGTGACGATCTGCAGCAGCGCCAGGTAGGACAGGCCCACCAGCAGGCCGATCGACATCGGCACCAGGTAACACACCAGGGTGATCGCCGCGCCGACCGCGAGGTTGCTCAGCGGCCCGGCGAGCGAGACCCACGAGGACGTCGACCGCGAACGCAGCGCGCCCCGGTTGATCCACACCGCGCCGCCGGGCAGCGGAATGCCGCCGATGACGAGGAAGATCAGCGGCAGCACGACCGACAGCATCGGGTCGGTGTACTTGCGGACGTCGAGCGAGAGGTACCCCTTGTGAGCGACGCTCTGGTCCCCGCCGCGGAAGGCGACGATCGCGTGGCCGAACTCGTGCAGGCTCAGCGACGCCACCCAGCCCGCCGCGACCAGGAGCACGACCCCGGTCACGAGGAGCGGGTCCTTGGGATTCAGGGAAAACCGGCTGGAGCTACTGAAAGCGGCAAGGACACCGCCCACGACGGCGAGCACGAGGATGCCGAGGAAGACGGGGCTGGGCCGCACTGCTGATCTCTGCACACCCCCAGTCTTCCGTATGCCCGATGTGAAGTTTCCGGCGTGTCCCCTTGCGCTGAACCGGAGAGATATCCCCCGAACTCGCTACTCGGCTTGACCAGACCGCACTACACAGGTGTAATCACAGTGATGTCATTCGCTGCAGGAAGGGGGCAGCGGATGTCGTTTCACCACCGCCAGCCTGGGGAGTGCGTAGGAGCGAGGAGGCGGACGTGCGGTTGGAAGCCGATGGAAGGGAATGGGGGCACGTCGTGGGTTGGGGAGAGAACCCCGAGCAGCAACTGGGTGATCTCACCGACATGTTCGACGTCGCCGAGGAGCAGGACTGGCAGGAGCGCGCCCTGTGCGCGCAGACGGACCCGGAGGCGTTCTTCCCCGAGAAGGGCGGTTCCACCCGTGAGGCCAAGCGGATCTGCCTGGGCTGCGAGGTCAAGGACGAGTGCCTTGAGTACGCGCTGGCCCACGACGAGCGCTTCGGCATCTGGGGCGGTCTGTCCGAACGGGAGCGTCGCAAACTCAAAAAACGTGTCGTGTAGGTGATCCCGGCCCCGGTCCACCCCGTGGAACGGGGCGGGGGCGCCCTCGCGTGAGTGACCGACGTCGTAGGGTGGCGGCACCGTTGTCCGCCGCCTGACGGGAGTCCGTCGTTGCCCCGCATCGCCTCATCTGCTTTGCGTACGGTTCCCGTGCTGGCCATCGTGGTCTGCCACAACGGCGAGCAGTGGCTGCCGCTGGCGCTGTCTTCCTTGCGCCGCAGCAACATCCGGCCCCGGCACGTGCTCGCGGTCGACACCGGATCGACCGACCGGACACCCAGCCTGCTGGCCGAAGCCGCCGATCCCGGCGGCGTCGACGCGGACCCTCTGCTGTCCGGCGTACTGACACTTCCGAGTGAAACCGGATTCGCCGCGGCGGTCGCGGCCGCGGTCGAGCACGCCGTCGAACGCTGGGGCGATCCCGGCGGCTGGCTCTGGCTGCTGCACGACGACTGCGCGCCGGAACCGGACTGTCTCGAAGAACTTTTGCAAGCTGCGGAAAGCAATTCCTCCGCGCGGGTGCTCGGCCCGCTCGCCCTCGACTGGGCCGATCCCCGGCTGATCGTCGAAGCCGGGCTCTCCACCGACGCCACCGGGCACCGGCAGCAGATCGCCGCACCGGGCGAGGAACCGGCAGAAGTACTCGCGGTACCCAGCGCGGGCTCGCTCGTGCGGCGCGAGCTGTGGCACGACCTCGGCGGCTTCGACCCCGAATTCTCCTTGCTGCGTGAGGATCTCGACTTCGGCTGGCGGGCCAACGCCGCCGGCGGTCGCGTGCTGTCGGTGCCCGCCGCGCGGCTGCGGCACGCCCGCGCGCTGACCACCGGGCAGCGGAAGCCGGACGCGGCGCCAGGGCCGCTGGCCGTCACGAACCGCGCCCACGGGCTGCGGGTGTTCCTGGTGAACTGCTCGCCGTTCTCGTTCTGGTTCGGCCTGATCCGCGTCCCGGTGCTGTCCGTGCTGCGGGCGCTGGCCTTCGTGCTGCTGCGCCGGACCGGCGAGGCGCGCGCGGAGTTCGCCGCCGTCGGCTACCTGCTCGGCGGGCGCGGCAAACTCCGTGCGGCACGGGCGAAACGGCGCGAGCGGCCGCGGCCGGGATCGGTGCGCGGACTGTTCACCGGGCGGATCAGGCGGCTGCGTAACGCCTTCCGTGCAGGCGTCGTCGGGCTGGTGCGTCGCGGGGTGGAGCGCGACGTCGCGCTCGGGACCGTGCCCGAGGCGGTCGCGCCCGAGACCGCGTGGATCACGCCGGAGGCGCTGGACGCCAAGTCCGCCCAGCCGGTCGGACCGGCCGCGTTGCCCGCGGGTGCGTTGCGGGGCATCGGTTCCCGGGGCTCGGGACTGCGCAGGCCGAGCGGGCTCGTCGCCGTCGCGATGCCCTCGGCGCCGGCACTCGCCGAGCCGGAGGCCGGTACAAAGACCGTCGCGGAGCCTGTCGCGGAGCCCATCACGGAGTCTGGGGAAGGGGAGGGCGCCGCGTCCCAACCGTCGGAGGCCGCCGCGGAACCGGGGCTGGTCTACGTCGAGGTGAACCGGCGGCGCGTGCTCGCCGCGACGGTGTTCGCTCCGCCGGTCGTGCTGCTCGTCCTGCTCACCGCGCTCGCGTTCGTGGTCAACCGCGGGCGGCTGGGGCTCGACCTGTTCGGCGGGAAGCTGCTGCCGGTCGGCGGGCTCGGCGAGATCTGGGCGTCGTACGTGGCGCCCTGGCACGCCGTCGCCGGCGGTACGGGCGCCCCGTCCGCCGCGACGCTTCCGGTGCTGGGGCTGCTCGGCGCCGTCTTCGCGCCGATCGGCGGTCCGGCGGCGCTGGTCGCCGTGCTTCTCATCGGTGACATCCCGCTGGCCGCGTTGAGCGCGTACGCGGCGACGCGGCGTCTGCGCGTACGGCGCTGGGTGCGTGCCGCCGTCGCGGCGGTGTACGCGCTGTTGCCCGCCGCGACGGCTTCGGTGGCGCAGGGACGGCTCGACGTCGTCGTGGTGCACATCGTGCTGCCGCTCGTCGTCGCCGGGATCGCCGGGCTGCTCACCCGCGCGGACACGCGCTGGTTGCACGTCTCCGCGCTGTCCGCGTTCGGGGTCGCGCTGCTCGGCGCGTTTTCCCCGCTCGCGCACGGGCTCGCGCTCGCGGGCCTGCTGATCGGATTCGTGGTGCTGCCCGCGCCGACCGGGCTGGCGCGGCGGATCGCGTCGGTCGGCATCGTGGTGCTGCTGCCGCTGGCGCTGCTGCTGCCGTGGCCGACCGTGCTGCTGAAGCATCCCGAACTGCTCGTCCACGGCCTCGGCGGGGGCGCGGCGCTGCCGTCCGGGACGGATCTGGCCGGGCTCGACCCCGGCGGCCCCGGTGCCTGGCCGATCGGGGTGGCGGTGATCGCGGCGGCGCTCGTCGCGCTGGTGGTGCGTCCGACGAAGCTCGCCGCCGGGGGGATCGCCCTCGCCGTGCTCGGCGCGGGCGGGATCGTGCTGGTGCGGCTGGTGAAACTCGCGCCGATGCAGGGCGGCGCGCCCGCGCACGGCTACGCGGGCGTCCCGCTGCTGCTGGTCGGGGCCGGGCTGCTGTGGGTCGTGCTCGCCGCCTGGCAGCGCGGCGGCACCGCGCCGGTGCCCGGACGGCTGCTGCCGCGCGTCGCGGCCGTCGCCGGGGTGGTGGTGCTCCTCGCGTTCGGCGCGGGAGCGGTGGCGACGGGTCACGAGGGACCGCTGCGGGCGGGCGGACGTCCACAGCTCGCGCCCGAGGTGGCCGCGGACCTCGCCGCGTCCGGCCGCTCGGTGCTGGACCTCGGCACCGACCAGGTCCGGCAGACCGGCGGGCGGCTCGCGCACTACGGGGACGACCAGCTCGCCCCCTCGCCCGGCACGGCCGACCGGCTCGCCGGGTGGCGACGTGACCTCGGGCAGGGCGGCGCGGACGCGGTCAAGCGCGCGCTGACCGCCGCGGCGGCCTCGGGAGTCCTCTACGTCGTCCTGCCCGCGGGTGTGGATCCCGCCGCGTACTCGACGCTGGCCAAGGACCTGGTCACCGTCGCGCCGCCGACCTCGGACGGCAGGCCGGTGCTCAAGCTGCTCCCGCCCGCCGGTCAGGTCGTGCTGATCTCGCCGGAGCTGGCGAAGGCCGCGGTGACCGGCGGTGCCGCGCCCGGCGTGTCCCCGGGTGTCTCGCCGGTCCAGGCGGGCCTGCCGGACGTGCGGGTCCGCGTCTCCGACGGCCCGACCGGGCGGCTGCTGGTGCTGGCCGCCGAACAGGAGGCGGGCTGGCGGGCCAGCGTCAACGGCGCCGGGGTGCCGATCGTGCCCGCGTGGGGCCACCAGGTGGCGGTCTCGGTGCCGCCCAAGTCGGCCGAGGTGAGTGTCGAGTACCCGGGGACCGAACGCGGGCTGCTGCTGCTCGCGCAGCTGGCCGCGGCGCTGTTCACCCTGCTCACCGCGGTCCCGTCGGCGACACGGCGCCGCACCTGACCACCGGCTCCGCGGTCTCGGGTCGCGCCGAGCGCCCCAATGTGGCATTGGGTGCGTTGGACGCACCCAATGTGGCGTTCGGTGCGTTGGACGCGCCGAACGCCACATTGGGGCGCACGAGCCACGGCCTGTACGGGAGCGGGGGACCTTTGCTACCGCCGGAGCGGAGCAAGGGACCTTTACTACCGTTGCATGCACGCGCATAGAACGAGAGCAAAGGTCCCTTGCTCTCTTTTCGCAGGTCAGGAGGGTCGCTAAGGCCGCCTTACGGGGCGTCCGACGCCCGCAAAGTGGCCTTAACGGCACGTCCGGGAGGAGCTATTCGCCCTCGATGACGTCCGGTTCGACGCCTAGATAGCCCGCGACCTGCTCGACCAGCACGTCGTGCACGAGTTCCGCGAGTTCCGACGGCTCCTTCGCGCGTGCCTCCAGTGGGCGCCGGTAGAGCACGATCCGCGCCCGCGTCGGCAGCCCGGCCCGGTCGACCCCGGCGGGGACCAGCCTCGACAGCGGTACGGCGCCGTCGTGCAGGACGCCGTCGGCGGGCGCCCTGCCGTCCGTCCTGACCTCGGGGACGTCGTCCACCGCCACGTCGAGTTTCGTCAGCTCGTGGCGCCAGCGGGCCTCGATCGGCTCCAGCGCGTCGAGCACCAGTGCGTCGAACCGCTCCGCCCGGCTGGCGGCCGCGGGCAGCGTCGACGGATAGAGCGCGCCACGCAGGCCCCGGCCGTGCCGGTCCCGTCGCAGGCGCCGCCGCTGTCGGTGATCACGAGCCTCGCGAGCCATTGCCACGGTCCGAAGTCTAGGCGGTCGGGGGCGCACCGCGCGTGTCGCCGGTACGCCGCGACGGCGACACGCTATCGTTCGTCTTCGTGCGGAGCGTTCGAAAGTGTTCGCGAACGGGTTGTCCCGAACCCGCTGTCGCGACGCTCACGTATGCCTACCGCGATTCGACCGCCGTCGTCGGACCTCTCGCCACGGCGTCCGAGCCGCATTCCTACGACCTCTGCGAAGCCCACGCGCTGCGGCTGACCGTGCCCAAGGGCTGGGAAGTCGTCCGGCACGAAGGCGCGTTCGCCGCGCCCGACCCCTCGGCCGACGAGCTCACCGCCCTGGCCGAGGCCGTCCGCGAGGCGGGCCGCTCCGACCGACCGCCGCCAGCCCCGGAGCCGGAGACGCCCTCGGGCAGGCGGGGCCATCTGCGGGTACTGCCCGGTCGCGCCTGAGGTCGGCCGCCGCCGGTAGGCTTTCCCGCGCGGCGCGACCCGGTGCCGTGACGAGGACTATCGGCGGGGAGACGGCGTGTCAGACCTTTCGGGCATCGTGAAGGCCTACGACATTCGCGGCGTGGTCGGCGAGCAGCTCGACGCAGCGCTCGTGCGGGACTTCGGTGCCGCGTTCGCCCTGCTCGTCAAGCCGGACGCGAGCGCGGTCGTGGTGGGTCACGACATGCGCGACTCCTCGCCGGAGCTGTCCGCCGCGTTCGCCGACGGGGTGACCTCGCAGGGCGTCGACGTCGTGTCGATCGGGCTCGCCAGCACCGACCAGCTGTACTTCGCCTCCGGCTCGCTCGATCTGCCGGGCGCGATGTTCACCGCCAGCCACAACCCGGCCAAGTACAACGGCATCAAGCTGTGCCGCGCCGGGGCCGCCCCGGTCGGGCAGGACACCGGGCTCGCCGAGATCCGCGACACCGTCGAGCAGGGCGTCCCCGCCTTCGACGGCGCGCGCGGCACGGTCTCCGAGCGCGAGGTCCTCGGTGACTACGCCGCCTACCTGCGCAAACTCGTCGACCTCACCGGCGGCCGTCCGCTGAAGGTCGTCGTCGACGCCGGGAACGGCATGGGCGGGCACACCGTGCCGACCGTGTTCGAGGGGCTGCCCGTCGAGGTCGTCCCGATGTACTTCGAGCTCGACGGCACCTTCCCGAACCACGAGGCCAACCCGCTGGACCCGAAGAACATCGTCGACCTGCAGGCCAAGGTGCGCGAGGTCGGCGCCGACGCCGGGCTGGCCTTCGACGGCGACGCCGACCGCTGCTTCGTCGTCGACGAGCGCGGCGAGCCGGTTTCGCCGAGCGCGATCACCGCGCTGGTCGCGGTGCGTGAGCTGGCCAAGGAGCCGGGCGGCACGATCATCCACAACCTGATCACGTCCAACGGCGTGCCGGAGATCGTCGCCGAGCACGGTGGCAAGCCGGTCCGCACCCGGGTCGGGCACTCGTTCATCAAGGCCGAGATGGCCCGCACCGGCGCCATCTTCGGCGGCGAGCACTCCGCGCACTACTACTTCCGCGACTTCTGGCGCGCCGACACCGGGATGCTCGCCGCGCTGCACGTGCTGGCGGCGCTCGGCGAGCAGAGCGGCCCGCTGTCCGAGCTGACCAGCGCGTACTCGCGTTACGCCGCCTCGGGCGAGATCAACTCGACGGTGTCGGACCAGGTCGCGCGCCTGATCGCGGTCAAGGACGCCTTCGCGGCCAAGCCCGGCACCGAGATCGACGAACTCGACGGGCTGACGGTGCGGCTGCCCGGCGGCGCGTGGTTCAACCTCCGCCCGTCCAACACGGAGCCGCTGCTCCGGTTGAACGTGGAGGCCGCGGACGTTAACGCCGTGCGCGCGCTCACCGACGAAGTCCTCGCCCTTGTCCGTGCCTGAATCCCGCCTGTCGCCGGGCGTCACCGGGCCGATTCGTTTCCGGAAGGTGCCCCTCATGTCACATCCTCGCGTGGTAGGGAGGAACCATGGCCATCACGCTTGACGCACAGCTGCTCGAGATCCTCGCGTGCCCCTCGCCGGATCACGCCCCGCTGCGTCCCGGCACCCCGGACGACCCGGACGCCGACGCGCTGACGTGCACCGAATGCGGCCGCGTGTACCCGGTCCGGGACGGGATCCCGGTGCTGCTGCTCGATGAGGCCATCTCACCGACCGATCCGGATGACTCCCATGCCGACGGTGCTTGACGACACGCTGCTCGACGATCCCGCGCGCCTGGCCGAGGCCGACAGCGCGGGGCTGTTGCGCGCCGCCGCGATGGCGGGCGCGCAGGTGCGGGCCACCGCCGAAGCCGCGGCGGAGCTGGAGCTGGCCGAGCGGCTCGACCTCGGCAGGCCGCGGGCGCTCGTGCTCATCGACCGGCCGGGGGTCAGCCGCACGGTGACCCGGCTGCTGGCCGCGCTGCTGACGCCCTCGTGCCCGGTGCCGGTGGTCGTCGCCGAGGCCGTGCCGAACTGGATCGGCGCCCTCGACGTCGTCTTCGCGCACACCGACGACGCCGGTGACCGCGAACTCGCCGCCTCGCTGGAGCGAGCCGCGCGCTACGGCGCGTCGGTGGTGCTCTCCGCGCCGGGGGAGGGGCCGGTCGCCGCCGCGGTGGCGGGCAAGGGCGTGCTGCTGAGCCCGCGGATCCCGGTGCCGCCGGAGCTCGCGTTCCCGCGCGGGCTCGCCGCCGGGCTGCTCACCGCGAACGCGCTGGGCCTGCTCGTCTCCGACGTCCAGCTGCTCGCCGACCAGCTCGACCTCGAGGCGGAGAAGAACTACCTGGCGCGGGAGACGTTCGCGAATCCCGCGAAGGCGCTCGCGCTGCGCGTCGCCGACCGGGTGCCGCTGCTGTGGGGGCTCGACCCGGTGGCGGTCGCCGTCGGCGAGCACGCCGCGCACGCCTTCGCCGCCCACGCCGCCACGGTCTGCGACGTCGAGGACTATCGTCAGGCGCTGGCGCGGCCGGCGCTGCGCCGTGCGGCGCAGGCGGGCGACACCGAGCGGGACATCTTCGCCGATCCGGACGACGGTCCCGCCGGGGCCAGGATCAGGCTGCTGCTGCTTTCCGTGCGCACGGGACCCGCGGCCGACGCCGCCCGCTTCCAGGCGGACGAGTTCCTGCCCGGTGCGGACATCATCGTCCCCGCCGAGGAGATCGAGGCGGACGAGATCGTCCGGGCCGCGGTGCTGGCGTTGCGGTTCGAGCTGGCGGCGGTCTATCTCGGGCTGGCCGCGGGCAGCATCGGCGGTGCCGGGCGTTACGAGCCCGCCACCGTCTGAGTCCCCGCGCGAGCGGGGCGGGGCGCGCCCGCGTGGCCGGAGCGCGCCGAAGTGAGGATTGGGAGTTGAGGTGACAGTGGAGCTGCTGCGCAACGCCGTGCGGCCCTACGCGTGGGGATCGAGAACGGCGATCCCCGAGCTGCTGGGACGTCCGGTGCCGGCGCCGCACCCGGAGGCGGAACTGTGGATGGGCGCCCACCCGGGCGACCCGTCGCACGTGATCGGCCCGGACGGCGCCGAACGGAGCCTGCTGGAACTCGTCGAAGCCGATCCGGCCGGGCAGCTGGGCGAACGCTGTGCGCGGCGCTGGGGCGGCAGGCTGCCGTTCCTGCTGAAGATCCTCGCCGCCGAAGAGCCGCTATCGATGCAGGCCCACCCGTCGGCCGAGCAGGCCGCCGAGGGACACGCGCGAGAGGAGCGGGCCGGGATCCCGCGTGACGCGGCGAACCGCAACTACCCCGATCCGACCGCGAAACCCGAGCTCGTGTGCGCGCTGACGGAGTTCCACGCGCTCGCCGGGTTCCGCGCCCCCGAGCGCACGATCGCACTGCTCCAGGCGATCGAGACGCCGGGCCTGGCGAAGTACGCGGTGCTGCTGGAGGCCCAGCCGGACCCGGCCGGGCTGCGCGCGTTGTTCACCACCTGGATCACCCTGCCGCAGGCCTCGCTCGACGAGCTGCTGCCGGAGGTGCTGGACTCGTGCGTCCAGCACGTCAAGGGGCACGGCGAGTTCAGCGAGGAGTGCCGGACCATCCTCGAACTCGGCGAAGCGCATCCGCGCGACGCCGGGGTGCTCGCGGCGCTGCTGCTCAACCGTCTCACCCTGCGCGCGGGCGAGGCGATCTACCTGCCCGCCGGAAACCTGCACCTCTACCTGCACGGCACCGCGGTCGAGATCCTGGCGAACTCGGACAACATCCTGCGCTGCGGGCTGACCCCCAAACACGTCGACGTGCCGGAACTGCTGCGCGTCGTGGACTTCGCGTGTGGCGAGATGCCGGTGCAGTCCGGGCGGGCGAACGGGCGGATCGCGGTGTACCACACCGACGCGCCGGAGTTCGAGCTGTCGCGGGTCGAGTGGGCCGCCGGGGACGGCGGCGAGGTCGCCCTCGACTGCGCCGGACCGCAGATCCTGTTGTGCACCGCCGGGGACCTCCTGGTGACCGCGGCCGACGGCGAGCAGGTCGAACTGCGCCGCGGCCACTCGGTGTGGCTGCCCGCCGCGGACCCGGCGGTCCGCGTCCGCCCGCTCCACGGCGCCGCCTCCCAGCTCTTCCGCGCCACTCCCGGCACCTGCTGATCGGCTCCTGACGCGCACCCCGGCGCCGGGGTGCTGTTTTGTCGTGCCCGGGGTGCGTGAGTGTGTTCGTTCCGTGTGGCGGTCTTCTCCACTATCACCCAATGGGGTGGTTCTGCCGGTCCGGTGACCGCCCAGGAGAACCGACGAAGGAGAACAAGCTCGTGACTTCCTATCCCGACGCGGCGGCCGGACAGCTGCGTCAAGGCCCGCCCGTGGCACCGGCGGCCCAGCGCCCGGGACGTCCCGGTGTGCTGTTCGCGGCACTCGGTGTCGGACTGCTTTCGGCGCTCGCCGCGATCGTCGACGGCGTCATCATCATGTCGGGCGGCCGTGACCTCGCCGCGGACCTCGCGGCGAAGGTCGTCGCCTCGGTGACCGGGGGATCGGCCGAGACGATCAAGGCCAAGGGCGGCATGCTCTTCGACGCCGCCGTGGAGCAGGCACAGTCCTCGCTCCAGGTTCGCGGCGTGGTGGCGATCGTCTTCGGGATCCTGCTGCTCGTCTGTGTCGCGCTCATGCAGGGCGCGGCCGTGTGGGCCCGTGTGCTCGTCACGCTGACCGCGGTGCTCAACGCGCTCATCGCGCTGCGCGTCGCGACCGACGACGAGGGCGGCACCGGCGCCATGCAGGGCGTGGCCTGGCTCGCCGTCGCCACCGCGATCGTGGCGATCGTGCTGGCCTGGCTCCCGACCAACCACCGCTACGCCAAGGCCCGCAAGGCCTTCTAGACGTTTCGGGGGTGGTGCCGGCTACCGAGGGGGGTCGGCACCAACCCCGATTCGGCGCGTCACCGGACAGGCCAGGAGTGACCCTCCTGCCGGTGTGCCCGCGAGGCCCCATGCCGGGCCCGCCCAGCGCACCGCGCCCCCACCCTCACGGGGGCGCGGTGCGCCGGGAACGCCGTCCCGCCAAGGAGTTCTCGGACTGGTGTCCGTTGTGGACATTCCGGCTCAGCGGCGGGGTTCGGCCAGTGTGAGCAGTGCCTTTTCGAGGACCGACGCGCTGGCGTCGCGGGGATCCCGCAGCCGCTCGGCCTCGCGGCGTGCCGCTTCGGCGGCCTCGGTGTCCCCCGCCGCCTCGTGCGCGCGGCCGAGGACCCGCCAGGTGAGGTCCGTCGCCGCGCGGCCGCCCATCGTGCGGAATTCGGCCAGGCAGTCGAGCAGGACCGGGATCGCCTGTGCCGCACGGCCTTCGCCGATCCAGCTCGCCGCGATCGCCCGGGTGCAGGACAGCTCCCTCGGCCGCTCGTCCAGCTGCCGCGCCAGGTCCAGCGCGCCCTCGAACGCCGCCACCGCCTCTCCGCGCGCGCCCAGCCCGGCGTGGATGGCGCCCTGGGTGCGCAACGACTTCGCCAGCGCGGACCGGGCCGTGGTGTGCCGCAGCAGCCGCACCGACTCGCCGATCGCCTCGGCCGCGTCCCCGGTCTTCCCGTTCAGCTGCAGGGACCACGAGAAACCCTGGAGCGCCACCCCGATCCGCCGGGCGTCCCCGGCCCGCTGTGCCAGCGCGAGCGTCGCCCGGTCCACTTCGAGTGCTTCGGCGACCCGGCCGAGCCGGTGCAGCGCTGCGGACTGCGCCCGCTGCACCCATTCCAGGCCCGCCACGTCACCGTCCACAGTGAACAGTGCGTGGGCGCGGCCGACGGCCTCCAGCGCCTCCTCCGCGCGCCCGAGCCCGGTCAGGCAGTGCGCGAGGTTCGCCTCGGTCCACGCCTGCGCCGGGCGATCGCCGAGCACGGCCAGCTCCCCGGCACACTCGCGATACCCGGCGACCGCCTCCGCGTACTGACCGTCGCTGTGCCGGAGCAGGCTCAGCGTGGCGGTGGCGAGCGACGCGCGGTGCTGGTCCCCGGCTTCGAGCGCGGCATCGCGCAGCACCCGGCTCGCCGAGCACAGGTCGGCGTAGTGCCCGTCCAGGTACACGTACGTGCTGAGCTTTTCCAGCAGCAGCAACGCGTCCGCGCGCCAGCCGACCGCGCAGAAGGTGCCGATCGCGGTGACCAGGTTGGCGCGCTCCGCGGCGAACCAGGCCTCCGGCCGGGCGAGCAGCCGTTCGACCAGCTCGGGATGCAGCGGCTGGGCGGGCAGCGGCCGGGCCGGTGCGGGCATCGGCACCGTGCGGGGGAGCCGCGCCGCCGCGGCGGCGGCCAGGCACAGCGCGGCGTCGGCCACGCCGCGGATCGCGGCGACGCGGTCGGCGTGGCTCTCCGCCTTCGCGGCCTGCTCGGCGGCGAACACCCGGACGAGATCGTGCATGCGGTAGCGGGGTTCGCCCGCCGGATCGGCGCCGGTCGGCTGGAGCAGGCTCGCCTCGATGAGCTCCTCGATGGCCTCGTCCGCGTCCTCGCCGTTGCCGATCCGACCGGAAGCAGGCGGATACGGTCCGCGGCCGACCTGCTCGCCGGGACCTGTTCCCGCCGTGGCTGCCGTCGGATCGGTACCGGAGGGCACAGCTCCGCCGATCAGGGTGACCGCGGCCCAGTGCGGGAGGTCGTGCCCCCGGCAGCCGCCGAGCCGCCGGAACGCGTGTTGCGCGGCCGGGCTCAGCGCCGCGTAGCTCAGTGCGATGCTGCCGCGCACCCGCAGATCGCTCACGGTCAGCTCGTCCAGCCTGCGTGCCTCGTCCTCCAGCCGGTCGGCGAGCAGGCCCAGCCGCAGCTGTGGCCGGACCGCGAGCCTGCTGCCCGCGATACGCAGCGCCAGCGGCAGGAAGCCGCAGGCGGCCGCGATGCGCTCGGCGTCGGCCCGCTGGCGGCCGACCCGCTCGGCGCCCGCGAGCCCGCGCAGCAACGCGCCCGCGTCGGCCGGGGACAGCGGGCCGAGTGCCAGCCTGCGTGCCCCGGCGAGCCCGCTGAGCCTGCGCCTGCTGGTGACCAGCACCGCGCTGCCGGGCGTGCCCGGCAGGAGCGCGCGGACGTGCTCCGGATCGGCGGCGTCGTCCAGCACCACCAGCACGCGGCGGTCGGCGAGCCTGCCGCGGTAGACGGCGGCGCGGGCCTGGACGTCGTCCGGGATCGCCGGGCCGGTGACGCCCAGCGCGCGCAGCAGATCGGTCAGGACGTCGCCGAGTGAGCGGGCCGCGGTGGCCCCGGCCAGCGGTACGTAGAGCTGACCGTCCGGATAGGACGCTCGCAGCAGATGCGCCGCGCGCACCGCCAGGGTGCTCTTTCCGGCGCCGGGCTCCCCGGTAATCACCGTGACCGGGACCTCCGCCCCGCCGCCCGCGACGAACTCCGCGAGTGCGGCGAGCTCGGCCTCGCGCCCGGCGAAGTCCGCGATGTCCGGCGGCAGCTGGCACAGCGGCCACACCGGGGGAGCCGCGACGGCCAGGCCCTGGGGCACCGGATCCTCACCACGCAGGACCGCCGCGTGCACCCGCCGTGCCTCGGCGCCCGGCTCGACGCCCAGTTCGTCGATCAGCGTGGTGCGCAGTCCCCGGTAGACGGTGAGCGCGTCGGCCTGGCGGCCCGCCCGGTGCAGCGCGATCATCAGCTGCGCGGCGAGTCTTTCCCGCAGCGGGTGTTCGGTGATCATCGCCTGCAGCTCGCCGGTCAGCTCGCCGTGGCGGCCGGTGGACAGCTCCGCGTCGACGCAGTCCTCGAACGCCGCGAGCCGCTCCGACTCCAGCCGGGCGATTTCCGCGTCCAGCAAGGGGATGTGCAGCCCGGCGAGCACCGGGCCCCGCCACTGGGCGAGCGCTCGCCGGAAGTGGCGGGCCGCCGTGGCCGGGTCGCCGGTGCGCGCGGCCTCCCTGCCGTGCGCCGCCTCGGCGCGGAACGCCAGCATGTCCAGCTCGTCCGGGCCGGCGCGGAGCCGGTAGCCGCGGGTGGAGTGCTCGACCCGCAGGCCCGCGATCCTGGCCCGCAGCCGGGAGACGTAGGTGTGCAGGTTGGACGTGTGGGACTTGGGCGGGCCGGCGGGCCAGAGCGCCTCGACCAGCCGGTCGATCGGGACCTGCCGGTCGGCCTCGAGCAGCAGCACGGCCAGCAGGGTGCGCTGGTGTTCCCCGCGCAGCGCGGGGAACTGCCCTGGTGGGCTTTCGACGCTGAGCGGGCCGAGCACGCCGAAACGCATCGAGATCACCTCCCCCTCCGGAGCCGGGCGGTCGAGACTAGCCAAGGTCGTCCCGGGTGCTGCACCCGAGCGGAGACGAAGCTAGCGGGCCCCACCGACAAAAACCGCGTTGCTCCAGGTCAGCGCCCGATTACTCAGCGGTTGGCGGCGGCCTCGCGCGAGGCGCGCGGACGCGCCCTCTAGGCTCCAACCCGGCAAACAGGGCGGCCAGGACATCAAGACGGGGAGCGTGTCGTGTCAGCTGGAGGCGGAACCAAGGCGATCATCGCCGCACTCGCGGCGAACGCGGGGATCGCGGTCGCGAAGTTCGCCGGGTTCCTGGTGACGGGCTCGTCGTCGATGCTCGCGGAGTCGGTGCACTCGCTGGCCGACACCTCGAACCAGGGCCTGCTGCTGCTCGGGCAGAAGACCTCCAAGCGCCGCGCCGACGCCGAGCACCCCTTCGGCTACGGCCGGGACCGGTACTTCTACTCCTTCATCGTCGCGCTGCTGCTGTTCACCCTCGGCGCGGCATTCGCGCTGTACGAAGGCATCCACAAGATCATCGAACCGGAGCCGCTGAGCTCGCCGATCGTCGCGGTGGTCATCCTGCTGGTCGCGATCTGCCTCGAGGGCTACAGCTTCAAGACCGCGATCGGCGAGTCCCGCAAGATCAAGGGCACGGCGAGCTGGTGGCGGTTCATCCGCCAGGCCCGCGAGCCCGAGCTGCCGGTGGTCCTGCTGGA
This sequence comes from Amycolatopsis samaneae, assembly GCF_039541975.1. Lineage (NCBI taxonomy): Bacteria > Bacillati > Actinomycetota > Actinomycetes > Pseudonocardiales > Pseudonocardiaceae > Amycolatopsis > Amycolatopsis samaneae. Next base: position 172,440 of record NZ_BAABHG010000012.1, on the reverse strand, counting down.
GGACGCGGGCGCGCTGCTCGGCCTGGTCTTCGCGCTGCTGGGCGTCGGCCTCGCGCTGCTCACCGGAAACCCGGTCTGGGACGGCGTCGGCACCGTGTTCATCGGTGTGCTGCTCGGGATCATCGCGACCATCCTCATCATCGAGATGAAGAGCCTGCTGATCGGCGAGGGCGCCACCGAGGCCCAGCTCGGCACCATCGTCGACGAGCTCGCGGCGGGCAAGGTCGAGCGGGTCATCCACATCCGGACCCAGTACCTCGGGCCCGACGAACTGCTCGTCGCCGCCAAGCTCGCGCTGGTCCCCGGCCTGGACACCGCCGCCGTCGCAACCGCCATCGACGACGCCGAGGCACGGGTGCGCGCCAAGGTCCCGGTCGCCTCGCTGATCTACCTCGAACCCGACCTCGATCGCGATCTTCAGGCGCGGTAACGACGCTGGTGAGCCGGGTCGCGGTTCACGCGCTAGGGTGACCCACCGCGATACATGCGGTCTGAGGAGGTCAACGTTGCCCGGGACGGGTTTGTGGCGCACCAAATCCATCGAACAGTCCATTGCGGACACCGATGAACCGGATACCAAGCTCCGAAGAAACCTCAGCGCCTGGGATCTGACGGTGTTCGGCGTCGCGGTCGTCGTGGGCGCCGGGATCTTCACGCTCACCGCGCGGACCGCCGGTGACTTCGCGGGCCCCTCGACTTCGGTCGCGTTCGTGATCGCCGCGATCGCGTGCGCGCTCGCCGCGCTCTGCTACGCCGAATTCGCCTCGACGGTGCCGGTCGCGGGCAGCGCGTACACCTTTTCCTACGCCACGTTCGGCGAGTTCACCGCCTGGATCATCGGCTGGGACCTCGTGCTGGAGCTGGCCGTCGGCGCCGCCGCGGTGGCGAAGGGCTGGTCGCTGTACCTGGAGACGGTGCTCGGCTACATCTTCGGCAAGGGCACCAAGACCTCCTTCGACATCGGCGGGCTCACCGTCGACTGGGGCGCGCTGATCGTCGTCGTCGCGCTGGCCCTGCTGCTCGCGCTGGGCACCAAGCTCTCGTCCCGGTTCTCGATGGTGATCACCGGGATCAAGGTCGCGGTCGTGCTGTTCGTGATCGTGCTCGGCTTCTTCTACATCAAGGGCGCGAACTACCAGCCGTTCGTCCCGCCGGGCAGCACCGGCAGCAGCGCCGAGACCGGCGTCGACCAGTCGCTGTTCTCCCACCTCGTGGGTGGCGCCAGCAGCTCGTTCGGGGTGTTCGGCCTGCTGGCCGCGGCCTCGCTGGTGTTCTTCGCCTTCATCGGGTTCGACATTGTCGCGACCACGGCGGAGGAGACCAGGAACCCGCAGAAGGCCGTGCCGCGCGGCATCTTCGGCTCGCTGGCGATCGTCACCGTGCTCTACGTCGCGGTGTCGCTCGTGGTCGTCGGCATGGTGCCCTACACCGATCTGGCGACGTCGGCGGGCGACGGCAGCCACAAGACGCTGGCCACCGCGTTCGCGGCGAACGGCATCGACTGGGCGGCGAACATCATTTCGTTCGGGGCGCTGGCCGGGCTGACCACGGTCGTCATGGTGCTGATGCTCGGCCAGGTGCGGATCATCTTCGCGATGTCGCGGGACGGCCTGCTACCGCGCGGGCTGGCCAAGAGCCACCCCAAGAGCGGGACGCCGCGCCGGGCCACGATCCTGGTGGGCGCGCTGGTCGCGGTCGCGGCCACCTTCTTCCCTGCCGACAAGCTGGAGGAGATGGTCAACGTCGGCACGCTGTTCGCGTTCGTGCTGGTGTCGGCGGGCGTGATGGTGCTGCGCAAGACCCGTCCGGACCTGCCGCGGGCGTTCAAGGTGCCGTGGATGCCGGTGATCCCGGTGCTGGCGATCCTGATCTGCCTGTGGCTGATGCTGAACCTGACCGTGCTGACCTGGCTGCGGTTCCTCGCCTGGATGGCGCTCGGGGTGATCATCTACTTCGCCTACAGCAGGCGGAGTTCCCTGCTCGGCAAGCGGCTTCGCGAGTCAGGCCCGGTCGAGGTCAAGGACTGACGTCTTTCCACGCGGACGGCCCGTCGCCCCTTCCGGGGTGACGGGCCGTCCTTTTTTAGGTGACGTGTATCACGGATCGATAACCGGCTGATTCCGGTTCGGGGATCGCTCTCGCACTGAGGGTGAAGGAGACCGCCCGTTTGCGATATACCTGCCAGGCCCTGCGTCCCTCTGACGGGTTAATTACCTCTGAGTGATTCGTACTGAGAGTGGCCTTTGCCGTCGAGGGTGTGGTGCCTCCCCACTTTTTCTCCCCGTTCGGTACAGGAGTTTGAATGCCAGTCGTGTCCAGACGGTCCGTCCGCGCCGGCGTCGGCGTCGTCGCGCTGACCACCGTCGCCCTGCTCGGCACCGCGACGTCCGCCTTCGCGTGCCACACCGACGACGGCCGCGCGAAGCCCATCCCCGGCAGCGTGACCAAGTGCGACCAGGTGGGCAAGAAGGGACAGCTGTCCCACGAGGACGTCACCTTCACCGGTGGTGACGGTGAGAAGTACCTGAACATCACCGCCGTCGGCGAGGGTGTGAAGATCACCGAGATCGTCGTCGAGGGTGGCAAGGACGGCTACAACGTCTACCAGCCCGGCAAGCTCGCCGACCTGCCCTGGAAGGAGCTGCGGGCGCCGAAGACGGTCGACAACAAGGACGCCAAGATCGACCACTGGTTCCTCTGTGGCTCGAAGACGGAGAAGCCGACCAAGCCCGCGGAGCCGACCAAGCCGACGCAGGCGCCGACCAGCTCGGCGGCCCCGACCTCGGCCGCTCCGTCCACTTCGGACAGCGCGGCGCCGAGCAGCTCCGCCGTCCCGGCCCCCGCCGTCGATGCCGGTGGGGCCAACGGCGGTGGCCTGGCGAACACCGGTTTCGACAACGGCTGGCTGATCTGGGTCGGCGCGCTGCTGCTGCTCGGCGGCGCGGCCGTGCTGACGCTGCTGAAGCTCCGCCGCCGTACCCAGTAGTTCTGACGGTCCGTGGGGGTCTCCTTGAGGGACCTGGAGTCCTCAAGGAGGCAGGCCCCCACGGACCTTTACGCGGTCGCCAATGGACGGTCAGCGCGGCGTGGGGAAGTCGCCGAAGAGGGCGCCCTGCTCACCCCAGCGTTTCGACGGTTGTCCCGGCCGGGACAACCCCGCGGCCATCGCGACCGCGTTGTCCCATTCGGGATCGACCAGGTAGTCCCGTTGCTTCAGGACCCCGGGTGCCCAGCGATGACGCCCGGTCGGCGGACGCAGCGGATCCGGCAGCCAGTGGTCGCCGCCGAGGACGAGCACGCCGTGCGGATCCGGTTCGGCGGCGAGCGCGCCGGTCCCGCCTTCGGGCAGGTAGCCGTCGCCGAGCAGCTTGCCGGAGGTCACCTGGTGCCGCCAGGTCGTGACACCGCCGCCGAAGATGTCCGTCCCCCGGCACAGCGCCCGCCACCGGCCGTCCAGGTCGCCGAACAGCGCCGCCAGCGACTCCGGCGGCAGCAGCGCGGGAAAGGCCCGCTGGTAACCCCACTGCAACGGGGAGCCCGCGGTCAGCAGGCCGACGCGTTCGAGGTCCTCGTCCGGCAGCTCACCGGTCAGCCGTGACGCGGCGAGCACGGCGAGCAGGCTGCCCAGGTTGTTTCCCGAGAGCACGACGCGGGTGTTCGGTTCGGCGAGGTGTTCCTTGACCCGGCCGGCCAGCTCCGGCACCACCTTGAGCGCGTAGCACGGCGGGACGGTGGGATGGGCGGCACGCGGCCAGAAGCACACCAGATCCGCCAGCGCGCCGAGGTGCCTGCCGCGCTGCGGGTTCTTCGCCGCGGTGTAGACCACGCGCAGCAGCCCGGCCGCGAGGCCGGCGAGCGCGAACACACCGATGGCCGACAACGGCTCGAACCAGCCGGGGTCCAGGCGGAAACCGAAGCGCACCACCAGGAGCGCGATCCCGCCCGCGGCCATCGCCAGCGCGACGGCGAGCGCCAGGTGGTGCAGGTGGCGGCGTTCCCAGGACGATCGCGCCCACGCCGAGGCGGCGTCCGCCTCCTGCTTTTCGTCCACCTCCATCAGCGCCACGATCTCGGGCACACCGCGGCGGCGACGGCGCAGCGGGACGGCGATCGCGAAACCGAGGACGCCGAGTACGAGGGCCAGCGCCAGCCCGCCGCCCCACAGCACGGTGATCAGCCGGTAGGTGTCGGGGAGCCGGAGCCCGTCGGCGCCGGCCAGCCCGCGCACCGCGGCGGCGAGCCCGGCGCCGAAACCACCGCCGAGCAGGCCGGCGAGCGCGAGCACCGGCGCGGCCGTCCAGCCGCCCGCCCACGGGCGCAGCCGTCGTGGCTGGTCCTTCCAGGTACGCCGGGCCAGCAGCGCGGCCGGGATCAGCGTCAGCGCGAACAGCACGGTGACCACGAGCTGCGCGGCGCCGAGGCCCTCCACCGTCGGGTCCATGCCGGGCAGGCGGTGCCCGCCGCCGGGCAGCGGCAGCGCGCGGATCGCAGCCACCACGACCACGGCCCCCGCGAAGGCGATCAGGGCGCGGCGGGCGGCCGGGCCGGCGTCGGTGCCGATCGTGACGGTCACGATCGCGGCGAGCACCAGCGCGAGCGCGCAGATCCACACGACGATGTCGAACGGCGCGTCCGGCACCCGCAGCGGACCGCCGGTCAGCGGCAGCGCGACGCAGGCCAGCGCGGCGACGGTGTGCGTGACCCGCAGGCCCGGCGTGTCCGGATCGGTCCGCAGCCGGAGCGGCCCGGCGCGGCGCACCCCGTCCGGGGCGTGCACCTTCCAGTCCGTCGAGGAGATCCGGTGCAGCACCAGGATGATCGCGAACAGCGGGAGCACGCCGAGCGTCATCCGGAGCGGGGAGGACGCGCGCAGCCACGCCGGTGCCCAGGGGAGACAGCCCGAACCGGGGGCGAGGCACTGGGTGGCGAGCAGGTCGAGCGCGATCGCGGAGAGCTGGCTGACCAGCAACATGGTCAGCAGCAACGCCGCGATGCGGAGCAGACCCCGGCACAGCGCGCCGAGGAACGCGGCGAAGCGGCTGCCCGGCGGCACCGGCGGCAGCATCCAGAACGCGACGTTGGCCAGCGAAAACGGGAACAACAGCGCCCAGGTCGCCTTCGCCGCGCCTCCCGAGGTCATCCCGCTCCAGAGGTAACCCTCCAGCGTGCGGGGGATCGAGCGGCCCGGGGCGGGCAGCACCGGGCCGGGCGCGGGGCGGCGCAGCCGGTCGGCGGGACGGATGACCCGGCCGAGCCCGTCGCCCGCGACGGCGACCGTCGCGACCGAGTCCAGCAGGCTTTCGCCACTGGTGCCGACCAGCCCGGCGACGCGCAGTTCGACGACGCGGGTGTCGGGGCCTGGAAGCGGCACGATAAGGGTCTCCTCAACGTCTGACGAGCATCAAGGCGACAACGGTAGTGTTCGGATGTCGTCGAGTCTTGGAGGAACCGCCACTATGACCCCCGAAAGCGTTGCCCAGCGGCACCAGACCCGCAATGGCATCGAATTCGCCGTCGCCGACCTCGAGGCCGCCGAGTTCGGCCGCAAGGAGATCCGCCTCGCCGAGCACGAGATGCCCGGGCTGATGGCGCTGCGCCGGGAGTACGCCGAGGTCTACCCGCTGCGCGGCGCGCGCGTTTCCGGGTCGCTGCACATGACGGTCCAGACCGCGGTGCTCATCGAGACGCTGGTCGCGCTCGGTGCCGAGGTGCGGTGGGCCTCCTGCAACATCTTCTCCACCCAGGACCACGCCGCCGCGGCGGTCGTGGTCGGCCCGCACGGTACGGCGGAGGAGCCCAAGGGCGTCCCGGTGTTCGCGTGGAAGGGCGAGTCGCTCGAGGAGTACTGGTGGTGCACCGAGCGGATGCTCACCTGGGACGGGGACGGCCCGAACATGATCCTCGACGACGGTGGCGACGCCACGATGCTGGTGCACAAGGGCACCGAGTACGAGAAGGCGGGCGTCGTCCCCACTCCGGACGAGAACACCTCGGACGAGTTCCGGGTGTTCCTGGAGCTGCTGCGCGCGTCCGTCGCGGCCGACACCGGGAAGTGGACGAAGCTCGGCGAGGGTGTCCGCGGCGTCACCGAGGAGACCACGACCGGCGTGTTGCGGCTCTACCAGCTCGCCGCCGCCGGTGAGCTGCTGTTCCCGGCGATCAACGTCAACGACTCGGTCACCAAGTCGAAGTTCGACAACCGGTACGGCATCCGGCACTCGCTGATCGACGGCATCAACCGCGGCACCGACGTCCTCATCGGCGGCAAGGTCGCGGTCGTCTGCGGCTACGGCGACGTCGGCAAGGGCGCGGCGGAGTCGCTGCGCGGCCAGGGCGCGCGGGTGATCGTCACCGAGATCGACCCGATCTGCGCGTTGCAGGCCTCGATGGACGGCTACCAGGTCAAGAAGCTGGAGAACGTCCTCGGCGAGGCCGACATCATCATCACGACCACGGGCAACAAGGACGTCGTGATGGCCGAGCACATGGCGAAGATGAAGCACCAGGCGATCCTGGGCAACATCGGGCACTTCGACAACGAGCTCGACATCGCCGGGCTGGCCCGCTACCCGGGCGTGCGCCGGGTGAACATCAAGCCGCAGGTCGACGAGTGGGTGTTCCCGGACGGCAAGAGCATCATCGTGCTGTCCGAGGGCCGCCTGCTGAACCTGGGCAACGCGACCGGGCACCCGTCCTTCGTGATGTCGAACAGCTTCGCGAACCAGGTGATCGCGCAGATCGAGCTGTTCACCAAGCACGAGGAGTACGACAAGGAGGTGTTCCGCCTGTCCAAGAAGCTCGACGAGAAGGTCGCGCGGATCCACCTCGAGGCGCTGGGCGGCGAGCTGACCAAGCTCACCAAGGAGCAGGCCGAGTACATCGACGTCGACGTCGAGGGCCCGTTCAAGTCCGAGCACTACCGCTACTGACCTGACACGAGCAAGGGACCTTTACTACCACCCGGCGGCAGTAAAGGTCCCTTGCTTAGTCCCGCTGGCGGGACGCGGCGTACGGACGGCTCAGCCGTCGTTCCACTCCACGGCGACGCCGGCCAGGCCCGGCCCGGCGTCCCGGTAGTAGGCGCTGGTGACGCCCTGCGCGTCGCACGGCAGCTCCTCGGACTCGACCGGCAGCGCGTCGTCGCGCGCCCGGATCTGCCGGGTACACCGCGCGGGCAGGGCGTCCGCGGTGAACCGCAGTTGCAGCAGGTAGCTCGCGCACTGATCGCGCAGCATCCGGTAGTAGCCGGGCGAGGCCGAGCCCGAGTCGTCGCGGACCTCGAAGCAGAAGACGTGGATGTCGCCCTCGGCGAGCTTGCGGTCGAAGAGCAGCTCGGTCGCCATGGTGTCGTGCTCGGGGTTGCGCCGCATCCGGCCCGCCCGGCAGCCCTCGTCGGTGATCAGCTCGACGTCGGCGATCCGGCAGCCGGGGTCGCCGTTGTACACCGTGACGTAGCGGTCGGGACCGTGCCGCCGGGCGCGGGTCACCAGCCGGGTCCGCACGCTCACCTGGCGGTGCGCGGAGTCGAAGGTGATCGTGTCGTGCACCGACAGCAGTTCGAGGTCGGCGTTGTGCCGGTTGGTGGCGGGGTAGGCGCCGAGCTCGGCGAGCAGTTCGTCGACGATGGAGCCCATGTCGCCGGACCGCAGGTCGTGGAACGACGCGGCCATCTGGTGCCCGCGCGGGCGGCCCACCCGGGGGCCGATCAGCACCACGAGGGAGTTCGCGGGCAGCTGGAGCACCGCCTCCAGTGCGCGGACGGCGGGCAGCGCTTTCGGCACCTCGGGCTGACGCAGCCCGCGCTGCCAGTAGCTCAGCGTCGACTGTCCGATCTGGACACCCCGGAGGCTGAGGTGGGCGCGCAGCCTGGCCAGTGACAGGCCACGGTGCGCGATGGCCAGGCGCAGCGCCTGGTGGAACTCGCCGCCGCGCAGTGCCGCGGAAAGCTCCTTCGGCAGCTCGCCGGCCGGACGGCGGGCACCGTCGATGATCAAGGGGAGGTCTCCGTCTGTTGCCACCGCTCGTCCCTTCACCCGAACAGTGTGTGCGCTGGGCGTGAACACCGCGGAACGTTCACGTTAGCAGTGCCCGGGAACGCTGCCGACCCCCGTTCGGGGTGGCTGGGCGCGGAACCGCCTCCGTTCCGCGTTCCGGTGGCGGGGCGGAACGGTCCGTTCGTCCGGATGGCGTTCTTGCCCGGCGTGACCACGCTGTTCACCGTGGTGACCACCGAATGGTTCGCCCATATTCGAGCAGGAGGCCGTCCGTGCCAGTGATCTCGAATCGGGCTCGTACCGCCGCGGCGGTGAGCCTGGCCTTGTGGCTGGCCCTTCCCGCGACGGCGGAGGCGGCCGCGCTTCCGTCGTCCTATCAGGACACCATCGCGCGGGCGGAGACCGCGCGGCAGGTGATGCCCCGTGGCGGGGACACGCCCGCCCAGCAGAACGGTGACGACGGCGTCTGGGTACCCCTGTTGCTGCTCGGCGGCCTGCTGGTCGCCAGCGCGGGTGGCTACCTGGTGTACGCGTTGCGCCGTCCCGTCGAGACCTGACCGGTGGGCCCGGTGGTGAGCATCCCCGCCGGGCCCACCGGTCGACCACGTGAATAGATAGGTTCTTCGACGGGTCTGTCGATAGGGTCTTGTCCGTGGGCCGACTCGTGGTGATCGAAGGACTGGACGGTGCCGGGAAGCGCACCCTGACCGACCGGCTGACCGGTGCGTTGCACGCGGCGGGGGCGAGCGTCGGGAAGCTCGCGTTCCCGCGCTACGGCGAGAGCGTGCACGCGGACCTCGTCCGCGAGACGCTGCACCGCGGCCACGGCGACCTCGCCGACTCCGTGTACGGGATGGCGATGCTCTACGCGCTCGACCGCAGGGGCGCCGTCGCGGACATCCGCGCGCTGCTGGCCGCGAACGACGTCGTCCTGCTGGACCGGTACGTCGCCTCCAACGCCGCCTACGCCGCCGCGCGGCTGCGCCAGGACGCGCACGGCGAGGTCGTGCGCTGGGTCTGGGACCTGGAGGTCGAGCGGTTCGGCCTGCCACGCCCGAGCACGCACCTGCTCCTGCGGGTCGCACCGGAGGTCGCCGCCGAGCGGGCCGAACGCCGCGCGGTGACCGAAGCCGATCGGGCACGCGACGCGTTCGAGACCGACGACGCGCTCCAGACGCGCTGCGCCGCCGTGTACGACGAACTCGCGGCGTCGGGGTGGCTGGCTCCGTGGCACGTGCTCGACGGCGAGGGCGGCGCCGCGCACACCGACGCCGACTCGCTCGCGAAGGAACTGTTCCTCTCCTGACCGCTCGCGCCGGGGCTCAGCCGCGCCCGGCCGGGCCGTCGGACGGCTCGGCCACCACGACGGCCGGGACCCGCTCGGCGAAGTACTCGATCTCGACGGGCGTTCCCGGTTTCGTGTGCGCCACGGGCAGCCAGGCGTAGGCGAGGTTCTCGCCGGTCGTGTAGCCGTACGCCGCGCTCGTGACGTAGCCGGCCGGCCGGCCGCCCGCGTACACGGGTTCGTCGCCGAGCACCACGGCGTGCGGGTCGCCGACGAGCAGGCGGGTCAGCCGCCGGGTGACCGTCGCGGCGGAGCGGCCTTCGAGCGCGTCCCGGCCGAGGAAGTAGCCCTTGTCCGCCCGGACCGCGAACCCGAGGCCGGCTTCGTAGGGGTCGTGCTCGGTGGTCATGTCCGTGCCCCAGGTCCGGTAGCCCCGCTCCACGCGCATGCTGGTGAACGCCTCCCGGCCCGCCGCGATGATCCCGTGCGGCGCGCCCGCCTCCCAGAGCGCGTCCCACAGCCGCCTGCCGAGGTCCGCGCCGGTGTGCAGCTCCCAGCCGGGTCCGCCCACCGAGGACTGTCGCATCGCGAGCACCGGAACGCCGCCCACGTAAGTGAATCTGGCCTCGTGCCGGCCCATCACATGATGTGCGAAGTCCAATGTGGACAGTGGCTGGAGTACCCGTTTCGCGAGCGGGCCCCACAGGCCGACGCAGCAGGTGCCGGGGGTGGTTTCGTGGATCTGCACGGTGCCGTCGCCAGGCAGGTGCCCGCGCAGCCAGGCGAGGTCGAGCGGGCCGTTCACTCCGGCGTGGAAACGGTCGGCGGCCAGCCGGGCGACCGTGAGATCGCCGCGGACGCCGCCGTCCTCGCCGAGCAGCAGCGTGTAGGTGATCGTCCCGGGCGGCCGGTCGAGCTGGTTGGTGGTCATCGCCTGGAGGAACGGGAGCGCGCCCGGCCCGGTGACCTCCAGCCGCTTCGACGGCGTCAGGTCGAACAGCGCGACGCGTTCGCGGGCGACCAGCGCCTCGGCGCCGCCGATCGGCGACCAGTACCGCGCGGCCCATTCGTTGCGGTCCGGGATCTTCCCGACCTCGGGCAGGTCCGCGTTCCCGGCGTACCACTGTGGACGCGCCCAGCCGTCCGCTTCCCGGAAGTGCGCGCCCAGCTCGGCCTGGCGTTCGTGGAACGGGCTCGTCCGCAGCGGCCGCGGTCCGTCGCCCGGCTGCGCGGGATGGATGATGTCGTACACCTCGGCGAAACTCTGTCTGCTCCGGGCGTGCACGTACTCCGGTGCGAGCTGGACCGGTTCGAAGCGGGCGAGGTCGCAGGCGTGCACGTCGGTCCTCGGTTGCCCGTCGACGAGCCATTCGGCCAGCGCGCGGGCGACGCCCGCGGAATGGGCGACCTCGACGGCTTCGGCGACCCAGAACCCGTCGAGGTCCGGGTGCTCACCGAGCAGCGGCAGGCCGTCCGGGGTGAACGGGACCAGTACGTTGACGCCCTCGGCGACCTCCGCCCCGCGCAGCGGAGGCAGCAGTTCGGCGGCCGCGGCCCACGACGGGCCGAAGTCGTCCGGGGTGAACGTGAGCCCCGACAGCGGCGGCTGGTGCCCGTGCGCGCCGACGCCGAGCCGGTTCCCGTGCGTGCGGAAGGACAGCCCGGCGTCCTGGTGCCGCAGGATCGGCGGGGCCGCTCCGGAGAGCGCGGCCAGTGGTGTCGTCCTCGCGTACTGGCGTGCCATCGGGACCAGCGGCACGGTGAGCCCGACCAGATCGCCGAGCAGCGGCCCCCACAGCCCGGCGCACGACACGACGACGTCGGCGCGGAACCGGCCGCCGCCGGTGACCACGGCGGTGACCCGCCCGCCCGACCGTTCCACTCCGGTGACCCGGTGCCCGCCGAGGAACCGCGCCCCGCGCCCGGTCGCCCGGCGCGCCTGGACCTCGGCCGCGCGCCGGGAGTCCGCCAGCCCGTCGCCGGGGGTGTGGAAGCCGCCGAGGACCTTCCCCGCGTCGAGCAGCGGGTGCAGGGCGGCGCACGCGTCCGCGTCGAGCAGGGTGCCCGGCACGCCCCACGAGGTCGCCCAGCCGTGCCGGCGCCGCAGATCCGCCCAGCGCGCCGGGGTGGTGGCGACTTCGAGCCCGCCGACGTCGCGGAAGCACCGGCGGCCGTCGAGGGTGAGCCCGTGGTACTTCTCGGCGGTGTACCGGGCGAACTCGGTCATCGTCTTGTGGCGATGGGTGCGGAACACCAGCCCCGGCGCGGGCGGTACGGGTGCTCCGGACAGTTCGCCGCGTTCCAGCACCGTGACGTCGGTCCAGCCCCGTTCGGTGAGCTCGTCGGCGAGCGCGCAGCCGACGATCCCCGCGCCGACGACGACCACGCGCGGCCGTGCTGCCATCGGGTCCTCCTCTGCTGCCCGGATGTCCACAGTGGACTGACGGGCGCCTGGCTCGCGGGCGTGTCCCGCGGGAGGTTGCGGACAGGGGAGTGCGTTCCGTCTTCTGCAACAAAGTGCGCGATGCCGGCCGCGCTGTCAATCGTCCGAAAAGGTTGCTGCCACCGGGTGGTTGCCCAGGTGAACAGCACAGTCCGGCGAATGGGCGAGGTAACGGCACGGCCTCCCCCGTCGATTCGACCTCGGGGGAGTGGGCGCCTCATTCCGCGAAATAGCCGAGCTGGGCGGAAAGGTCCATCGCCGCGTCGGTCAGCGGGCGCACGATCTGCCGCACGCGTTGTTTCGAAAGCCGGTAGGAAGGTCCCGAAACGCTCATCGCGGCCACGACCTCGCCGCCGGGACCGCGGATCGGCACCGCGACCGCGTGCATGCCGAGTTCGAGTTCCTCGTAGCAGGCCACGTACCCGTCCTCGGTGACGCGGTCCAGCTCGGCGGTCAGCTCCTCCGGGTCCACGACGGTGCGCGGGGTGTACTGCTCCAGCTTGCGCCGCAGGAGGCGCTTCCGCTCCGTTTCGGGCAGCGCCGCCAGCAGGACCTTGCCGCTGGACGTCGCGTGCAGCGGCGTGCGCTGGCCGGTCCAGTTCTGCGTGGTGATCGCGGCCGAACCGCGGGCCTGGCTGATGTTGATCGCGACGCCGTCGTCGGCGATGGCGATGTTGACCGTCTCGCCGAGCGACTCGGCCAGCGTCTGGCAGCTGGCCCGGCCCAGCTTCGCGAGGTCCATCCGGCCGGTGGCGGCGCCCGCCAGCCGGACGATGCCGAAACCGATGGCGTACTTGCCGCGCTCGCCCAGCTGCTCGACGAGGCCGCGTGACTCCAGGACACTCAGCAGGCGGGACGCCGTCGACTTGTGGACCCCGAGCTCACCGGCGATCTCCGTGATCCCCGTTTCCCCGTTGCGGGCGAGCAGTTCCAGCACGCTGATCGCGCGGTCGACCGATTGCACCTGGCTTCCCGTTGCGTTGCGCGAGCCCTGGTTCCGCATGACGCAACACTAACGGCTGACGCCGAAAAAGTTCGGCTGAGCGGGCGAACCCGCAGCTCGGCGGCCTCCACCCCGGACCTCGCGCAGGACAGTCTCCGCCGGACTCGGCGCGTTGTCGGTGAAAAGCACGCTCGGGGTTCCGGTGACGCGGGTATGGTGGCGGCTGAAGGGACGGCCCGGGGGCGGCCGCCACCCGGAAGGCCCGCACCCGGATGGAGCAAATCGGCCCGATTTCGGATCTTTCCGGCCGCCGAAGCCCGGGTCGCGCGCCCACGTGCGGGCAGTAGTGCGAATATGTGTGCATGAAGGCACGTGTCTTGGTGGTCGATGACGACCCCGCACTCGCGGAGATGCTCACCATCGTGCTCCGTGGGGAGGGGTTCGACACGGCGGTGGTCGCCGACGGTTCCCGCGCGCTGCCCGCGTTGCGGGAGCTGAAACCCGACCTCGTCCTGCTCGACCTCATGCTGCCCGGGATGAACGGCATCGACGTCTGCAAGGCGATCCGGGCCGAGTCCGGCGTGCCGATCGTCATGCTCACCGCCAAGAGCGACACGGTGGACATCGTCCTCGGCCTGGAGTCCGGCGCCGACGACTACGTGGTCAAGCCCTTCAAGCCGAAGGAGCTGGTCGCCAGGGTCCGCGCCCGGATGCGCCGCACCGAGGCCGAGCCCGCCGAGTCGCTCACCATCGGCGACCTGTCCATCGACGTCCCCGGCCACGAGGTCACCCGCGAGGGCAAGGCCATCCCGCTCACCCCGCTGGAGTTCGACCTGCTGGTCGCGCTGGCCCGCAAGCCGCGTCAGGTGTTCACCCGCGAGGTGCTGCTCGAACAGGTGTGGGGCTACCGGCACGCGGCCGACACCCGGCTGGTCAACGTGCACGTCCAGCGGCTGCGGTCGAAGGTGGAGCGCGATCCGGAGCACCCCGAGGTGGTGTTGACCGTGCGCGGCGTCGGGTACAAGGCCGGCCCGCCGTGATCCGTCCATGACCGCGTCGGTCCCGTCGGCCCCGGAGCAGCCGGACGCCCCGGAGAACGCCGGGGCGTCCGAGGGTGATCGGGCGCCGGGTTTCGCCCGCTCGGCGGTGCGCCTCGTAGGGCGCGTCGCCGCTTTCGCGCGCCGTCGTGTCGTCGGGTTCAACGAGCTGTGGCGGCACTCGCTGCAGTTCCGGGTCACCGTGTCGACGCTGGCCCTGTCCTCGGCGGTCGTGTTCGTGCTGGGCATGGTGCTGCAGAACCAGATCACCGAGCGGCTGCTGGACACGAAGCGGACCGCGGCGATCGAGCAGACGCGGGCGCTGGCCGACACCGCGGCTTCGGAGCTGGTCGGCGTCGGCGGCGAGAACACCGACGCGATGCGGGCCCGGCTGGAGAACGCGCTCAAGAAGATCGCCAGCAGCCCGGCGAGCCAGGGCGGCGCGGGCTCGGCGGCGGGCACCTTCGACCCGGTGCTGGTCAGCGGCGGGCGGGACCAGGTGGGCAGCGTCCCGGTGGCGGCCGGGCCGTTCGCCAGCGTGCCCGAGCGGCTGCGCCAGTTCGTCGAGTCCAACCAGGTCAGCTACCTGGAACACACCGTCGACGACCCGAACGGCGGCCGCACGACCTACCTCATCGTGGGCACGCCGCTGAGCACCATGGCCAGCCCGTTGCAGCTGTACCTGCTGTTCCCGCTGACCAGCGAGCAGAACACGGTGTCCACCGTGCAGAACACGCTGCTCGTCGGCGGGCTGGTGCTGCTGCTGTTGCTGGCCGGGATCACCAACCTGGTCACGCGGCAGGTGGTACGGCCGGTGCGGCAGGCGGCGGCCGCCGCCGAGCAGTTCGCGGGCGGCGACCTCGACCAGCGGCTCGCCGTGCTCGGCGAGGACGACCTGGCGAAACTCGCCGTGTCCTACAACGAGATGGCGGCGAGCATCCAGCGGCAGATCCGGCAGCTGGAGGAGTTCGGCGGGCTGCAGCGGCGGTTCACCTCCGACGTCTCGCACGAGCTGCGTACCCCGCTGACCACCGTCCGGATGGCCGCCGACGTGCTGCACGCCTCGCGCGAGCAGTTCCCCGCCGGGCTCGCCCGCTCCACCGAGCTGCTGGTCGACGAGCTCGACCGGTTCGAGGCCCTGCTCGGCGACCTGTTGGAGATCAGCCGTCTCGACGCCGGTGTCGAGGAGCTGTCCGCCGAGTTCATCGACGTCCGGCCGATCGCGACCAGGGCCGTCGAGCAGGTGCGGGTCATCGCGGGGAACGCGGGCAGCTCGATCGAGCTGGTGCTGCCCGAGCAGGAGACGACCGCCGAGGTCGACGCCCGGCGCGTCGAGCGGATCCTGCGGAACCTCCTGGCCAACGCCGTCGACCACAGTGAGGGCAAACCGGTGGTGCTCACCGTGGGAGTCAACGACAACGCCGTCGCGGTGACGGTCCGGGACCGCGGTGTCGGGCTGCGGCAGGGCGAGGCGGAGCTGGTGTTCAACCGGTTCTGGCGCGCGGATCCCTCCCGCAACCGGCGCACCGGCGGCACCGGGCTGGGCCTGGCGATCAGCCAGGAGGACGCGCGCCTGCACGGCGGTCAGCTCGACGCGTGGGGCGAGCCGGGGTACGGCGCGTGCTTCCGGCTGGTGCTGCCGCGCAGGCAGGGCGCGGCGGTGGAGGAGAGTCCGCTGCCGCTGCCGCCCGCGGACCACGTCCCGCCCGCCGCCGAGCCGAAGGTGATCGGCACTCTCGAGGTGCAGCCCGCGCCGGACGCCCTGCTCGCCGAGCGTGAGGAGGTCGGCCGGTGAGGCGTGCCGTGCTGGCCGTGCTGTGCCTCGTGCTGCTCGCGGGCTGCGCGAACATCCCGCAGGAGTCCCAGCCGATGGTGGTGCCGGGGGACAAGCCGCCGCAGGCGATCGCCACCGTGCCGGATCCGCCCAAGGACATCGACGCGCTGTCGCTGGCCCGCGCCTTCGTCCGCGCGAGCGCGCTGCCGGGGCCGAACAACGCCGCGGCGAAGGTGTACCTCGACGAGCAGGCCCGTGCGAACTGGAAGCCGGGCCGCGGCATGACGATCATCGACGACATCTTCAACACCACCTACGACACCGAGAACCGGCCGCCGGATCCGAACGTGCAGGTGGTGAACGTGCACGGCTTCGCGCTGGGCGCGTTGAGCGGGGACAGCTCGTTCGTCCCGAACCAGGGGCCCTTCAAGCTCCAGCTGGAACTGCGCCGGCAGGGCGCGGCGGGGCAGTGGCGGATCGTCAACCCGCCGCCGAACCTGGTCGTCACCGACACCGACTTCTCGGTCAACTACATCCGCGTCCCGGTGAGCTTCTACTCGCAGGACGCCGGCACCTTCGTCCCCGATCTCCGTTACGTGGTCGCGAAACCGCAGTCGGGGCTGGCCGGCCGCGTGATGGACCTGCTGATGCTCGGGCCGTCCGAGGGGCTCGCCGGATCGGTGCGGAACTTCCTCGCCGATCCGATCACCATCGAGAACAACGTCAAGACCGCCGACGACGGTTCGGTCGTGGTGCCGCTGACCGGGCTGACCGGGGCGTCGCCGGAGTCGCGGAACCTGATCGCGGCGCAGATCGTGCTCTCGCTGCAGACCGTGACCTCGACCCGGATCCGGCTGCTCGCCGACGGCGCGCCGCTCGTGCCGGGGCACGAGTACTGGCGGGCGAGCGAGCTCCCGGCGTACGGCGCCGTGGCGTCGCCGAGCTCCGATCTGCTCGGCCTGATGACCGTGGGCGGGCGGGTGCGCTCGCTCGGCACCGGCGCGCCGGTCGAGGGCCCGGCGGGCGCGGGCGGTTACGACGTCGCCAGCGCGGCGCAGTCGATCGACGGGAAGCGGCTCGCGGTCGTCGAGCGCGCCGAGGGCCGGATGCGGCTGCGGGTCGGCGACTACGGCCGGGAGCTGCCGCAGACCGAGCTGTTCGGCGGCTCGCTCACCCGGCCGACCTGGCGCCCCGTCGCGCCCGGCGGCGACGCCTCCGGCGAGGTGTGGACGGTCGTCGATCACACGACGGTGGCGCGGCTGGTGGTGGCGCCCGGCGGGCACTGGGCGCCGCAGGGCGTGAACGCCAACGAGGTGACCGCGCTCGGCCCGATCACCGAACTCCGGCTCTCCCGTGACGGCGCGCGCGCCGCGGTCGTGGCGGGCGGGAAGCTGGTGGTCGCCGCAGTGGTGCGGACCGCGGATTCGGTGACGCTGCGGGCGCCGCGGCTGCTGCAGGGCCGTGATCTCAAGGACGTCGTGGACGTCGACTGGGCCACGCCCGACACCCTCGTCGCGGCCACGTCGTCGAACTCGCAGCCGGTGGTGAAGCTGCCGCTCGACGGGCTGCGGATGGACGCCTTCAACAGCTCGAACCTGACGCCGCCGGTGCACGCCGTCACCGCGGGCCCGAACCGGCCGATCGTGGTCGCCGACGGCGGTGGCCTGTGGGTCGCTTCGGAACTGGGCGAGGTCTGGCGTCCGCACGGCCACACCACTCCCGGCGCGGACCCCTTCTACCCCGGCTGAAGTCTTTCGCGGCTGTCCTCCGCGGGCTTCCGGTGCCGTCGGGCGATAGCAAAGGTCCCTTGCTCCCGGTTCCGCCGGGGCGGAGTGCTGAAGGACGCTTTCAGTGCATCTGGCGCACTGAGGGACGCCTTCGGTGCAGCCAACGCACTGATGGGCGCCTTCGGTGCGCTCCCCGCACCGAGGGACGCCCTCGTCGTGCCAGCGCACCAAGGGCGTCCCTCGGCACCACCCGGCGTCCGGGCCGCCGATCCGCCGGGCGGTGTCCCGAACGGCGCGTTCGGGACACTCAACGTCCCCAACGGCCCGTTCGCGACGGACGGGACCGCGCGGGGCCGGAAACTGTCGGTGCCCGCGTGGACACTCCCCGGCATGAATTCCCCGATGCTCGACCTTCTCGTCCCCGCCCGCTGCGCCGCCTGCGGTGTGCGCGGCGCCCCCTGCTGTCCCGAGTGCGGCCGGGTGTGGGGAGCGCTGACCGAGGTCACCCGCCTGCCGACGGCGGGCGTCGTGCCGGTCTACGCGCTCGCCCGCTACGAGGGCGTGGCCAAACGTCTCCTGCTCGCCTACAAGGAGCGCGGCCGCCGCGACCTCGGCCCGCCGCTCGGCCGGGCGCTGGCCGGCGCGCTGCCGTCGCTGCTCGCGGCCTGCGAGCCCGGCCCGGCGAGTTCCCCGAGCGATGGTCCCCGAACCGGGAAGCCCCGAACCGGGAATCTCCGGGCTGGGATTTCCGGAGGTGGGATTCCCACTTCCGGGATTTCCGCTTCCGGCGTCTGCCTGGTCCCCGCGCCGAGCAGACGCTCGGCGTCCCGGCTGCGCGGCGGCCCGCACGTCCGGCGGCTGGCCGAGGCCGCGGCCGGGACGCTGGCCCGCCGGGGCGTCCCGGCCGTGGTGGCCCCCGCGTTGCGGCTGGCGGGCGGCGCGAAGGACGCGGTCGGGCTGAGCCGCGCACAGCGGCTCGCGAACCTCGAAGGACGGCTCCGGTTCGTCCCGGCGGGACGGCCGCCGCCGGGGGTGCCGGTGGTGGTGCTCGACGACGTCGTGACCAGCGGTGCCACGGCCGCGGCGTGCGCGCGGGCGTTGCGTGCGAACGGGGTACGCGCGGTCGCGGTGCTCGCCCTGCTCGCGGCCGGGTGACCCGGGTGTCACCTACATGAGTGACCTTTGGCGGGAACGTCGCGGCGCTCGCCGCCGTTGTCGGGATATGAGGGTCTACCCCGGAAACACCTCGATGGCCGACCACTCCACCGGAGTGGCGGCTGTGCCGGGCGGGGTCGTCACCCTCGGTTTTCCTGGTGCTGAGGCATTGCGCCGTCCGCGTGAAAACGAGTCACGGGAACGGCGCCGGAACCGCGAGGATTTTGCGGTGATCACCCCGGCTTCACTGCGCGCCGTAACGGGTTCCCACCCCTCGACATCCCCCGGCTCGGGGGCTGTTGTAACGGCCGTGATGAAGCTAACGTGCTCCGCAATCAGCAATCCCCGCAGGCAGGGAGGTGACCAGCCCATGTCCCTGGCGCCGGAGGTGCGCTGAGTTCGCGCTCGGACATCCGCCGCGAGACGTCGCGACCGTCTGCCGAGTTCCCTCAGCCCGCGATCCGGGCTTCGTCCCCTCTTTACCGGCGCCCTGGTGAATCACAAAGCTCGCAGTCATTTCAGCGAGGGAGGTCGTGTATGGACATCGTCGTTAAGGGCCGCAACGTGGAGGTGCCCGAGCATTACCGGGCGCTCGTCAGCGAAAAGCTGGCCCGGCTTGAGCGCTACGACAAGAAGGTCATCCGGTACGACGTGGAGCTCTTCCACGAGCCGAACCGCAGGCAGGCCAAGAGCTGCCAGCGGGTCGAGATCACCGGAAAGGGCAGGGGCCCGGCCGTACGCGCCGAAGCGTGTGCCGCCGACTTCTACGCAGCGCTGGACTCCGCGGTCACCAAGCTCGAGAACAGGTTGCGGAGGACACATGACCGGAGGCGCGTGCACTACGGCCGCAGCCGTCCGGAATCGGTCGCCGAGGCGACCTCGATGGCGATGACGCCTGGCACGTCCCCGGCGAGTTCCGCCGCTCCCGCCGCGCGTACCGCGGTGTTGGAGGCACCAGAGGCCGAAATACTCGCGAATGGTTTCGCGGCCTCGAGTGTCGAAGAGATCCCCCAGCAACAGCGCTGGGAAGACGACGAGCTGAGCTACCAGCCCGGCCGCGTCGTCCGCGAGAAACAGCACTCCGCGGACCCGATGACGGTGGACCAGGCTCTCTACGAGATGGAGCTGGTCGGCCATGACTTCTACTTGTTCAACGACTCCGAAGCCGGCAGGCCGAGTGTCGTCTACCGCCGGAAAGGCTTCGACTACGGCGTGATCCGGCTCGGCTGAGCCCGCCCGGAAGACATCCGACGAGCGGCCCGCACGCACCCCGCGTGCGGGCCGTTCGCGTGCGTGCACGCAAGGTGCGTGCGCGTACGCTGTCCGGTTCCCTACGATGGGGGAACGCGACCGCGGCGCACGACGCCGTGATCGCCGCCGATGCTGCCCGGGACCGGCTCGGGCGCGATCATGAATCCAGCTAGTGAGGTCGACCGGATGGTGCTGAACCGCCTGCTCCGCGCGGGCGAGGGCAAGATGGTGAAGCGGCTGCGCAACATCGCCGCTCACATCAATACCCTCGAAGACGACGTCAAGGACCTGTCCGACGCCGAGCTGCGGGCGAAGACCGAGGAGTTCCGCAAGCGGTATCGCGAGGGTGAATCGCTCGACGATCTGCTGCCGGAGGCCTTCGCGGTCGCGCGCGAGGCGGGCAAGCGGGTGCTCGGCCAGCGGCACTACGAC
This sequence comes from Amycolatopsis samaneae, assembly GCF_039541975.1. Taxonomy (NCBI): domain Bacteria; kingdom Bacillati; phylum Actinomycetota; class Actinomycetes; order Pseudonocardiales; family Pseudonocardiaceae; genus Amycolatopsis; species Amycolatopsis samaneae. Next base: position 152,399 of record NZ_BAABHG010000012.1, on the reverse strand, counting down.
GTCCAGCTGATGGGTGGCGCGGCGCTGCACCTCGGCCAGGTCTCCGAGATGAAGACCGGTGAGGGCAAGACCCTGACCTGTGTGCTCGCGGCCTACCTGAACGCGATCCCCGGCGACGGCGTGCACATCATCACGACCAACGACTACCTCGCCAAGCGCGACGCGGAGTGGATGGGCCGGATCCACCGCTTCCTCGGCCTGGAGGTCGGCGTCATCCTGGCCGAGCAGTCGCCGGAGGTGCGGCGCCAGCAGTACAACGCCGACATCACCTACGGCACGAACAACGAGTTCGGCTTCGACTACCTGCGCGACAACATGACCTGGAGCCTGGACGAGTGCGTCCAGCGCGGGCACAACTTCGCGGTCGTCGACGAGGTCGACTCGATCCTCATCGACGAGGCGCGGACCCCGCTGATCATCTCCGGTCCCGCCGACCAGTCCTCGCGCTGGTACGTCGAGTTCGCCCGGCTCGCGCCGCTCATGCAGGGCATCGACACCACCACGATGGGCACGCGCGAGCGGGTCGAGAAGGCGAACCTGATCAACGGGAAGTACCACTACGAGGTCGACGTGCGGAAGCGCACGGTCGCGGTCACCGAGAAGGGCGTCCGGTTCGTCGAGGACCAGCTCGGCATCGACAACCTCTACGAGGCCGCCAACACCCCGCTGGTCGGCTACCTGAACAACGCGCTGAAGGTCAAGGAGCTCTACCACCGCGACAAGGACTACATCGTCCGCGACGGTGAGGTCATGATCGTCGACGAGTTCACCGGGCGAATCCTGGTCGGCCGCCGCTACAACGAGGGCATGCACCAGGCGATCGAGGCCAAGGAGAAGGTCGAGATCAAGGCCGAGAACCAGACGCTGGCCACGATCACGCTGCAGAACTACTTCCGGCTGTACAAGAAGCTGTCCGGGATGACCGGTACCGCCGAGACCGAGGCGGCCGAGTTCCACCAGACCTACAAGCTGGGTGTGGTGCCGATCCCGACGAACCGGCCGATGGTCCGCGCCGACCAGGCCGACCTGATCTACAAGAGCGAGCAGGCGAAGTTCGAGGCCGTGGCCGAGGACATCGCGGAGCGGCACGAGAAGGGCCAGCCGGTGCTGGTCGGCACCACCAGCGTCGAGAAGTCCGAGCACCTGTCGAAGCTGCTGCTGAAGCTGGGCGTGCCGCACGAGGTGCTCAACGCGAAGCACCACGACCGGGAGGCCGTGCTGATCGCCCGGGCGGGCCGGGTCGGCGCGGTCACCGTCGCCACCAACATGGCCGGCCGCGGTACCGACATCGTGCTCGGCGGCAACGCCGAGCCGATCGCCCAGGAAGTGATGAAGGAACGCGGCCTGGACCCGGAGCAGACGCCGGAGGAGTACAACGCCGTCTGGCCGGAGGTGCTCGAAGGCGTCAAGAAGGAACTGGACGCCGAGGAGAACGCCAACCAGGTCCGCGAGGCGGGCGGGCTCTACGTGCTCGGCACCGAACGCCACGAGTCGCGCCGCATCGACAACCAGCTCCGCGGCCGGGCCGGCCGGCAGGGCGACCCCGGCGAGTCGCGGTTCTACCTTTCGCTCGGGGACGAGCTGATGCGCCGCTTCAACGCGACCATGGTCGAGCGCGTGATGACCACGATGCGCCTGCCCGACGACGTGCCGATCGAGCACAAGATGGTGTCCAAGGCCATCAAGAGCGCGCAGACGCAGGTCGAGCAGCTCAACATGGAGACTCGCAAGAACGTCCTCAAGTACGACGAGGTCATGAACGAGCAGCGGAAGGTGATCTACAAGGAGCGCCGCCGCGTCATCGAGGGCGAGGATCTGCGCGAGCAGATCGAGCACATGCTCATCGACGTCGTCAACGCCTACGTCGACGGCGCGACCGCCGACGGGTACGCCGAGGACTGGGACCACGAGAAGCTGTGGTCCGCGCTCAAGACGCTCTACCCGGTCGGCATCGAGTGGGACGAGCTGATGGAGGACGGCGACCTCGACGCGGACGAGCTTCGCGCCGCGCTGGTCGAGGACGCGCACCGTGCCTACGACCGGCGCGAGGCCGAGATCGACGAGCTGGTCGGCGAAGAGGGCGCGATGCGCCGCCTGGAGCGTCAGGTGATGCTGACCGTGCTCGACCGAAAGTGGCGTGAGCACCTCTACGAGATGGACTATCTCAAGGAGGGCATCGGCATGCGGGCGCTCGCGCAGCGCGATCCGCTGATCGAGTACCAGCGCGAGGGCTTCGACATGTTCCGCGCGATGCTGGACTCGCTGAAGGAGGAGGCCGTCGGCTTCCTGTTCAACCTCCAGGTCGAGCGCGCCGAACCGGCGCCGGTCGCCGAGGAGGCCGCCGCGGCGCTGCCCACCGGCGTGCACGGCAACGGCAACGGCCAGGCCCCGGAGAACGAGGGCAGGCACGCCCGCCCGGCGCCGCCGCAGCCGCCGACGACCGACACCGACTCGGTGCCCTCGGCCCTGCGGGGCAAGGGCCTCGGCGGTGGCGGCGGACAGACCGGGCTGACCATGTCCGGCCCGTCCGAGGACGGCAGCGTCGAGTCCCATTCGGACAGTGCCGCGGACGAGGCGGCCGGTGGTGGTGCGGGTGGTGGCACCCGCCGGGAGCGCCGCGCCGCGCAGCGCGCCGAGGCGAAGAAGGGCAAGAAGGGCCCGCGCCGCTGAGAAGCAGGTAGTCACCGGAGGGCCGTCGCGTACTGGAACGCGGCGGCCCTCCGGCACGTTCTCCCGGTGTGCGGGCGAGGTGCCCGGGAGGCGAGCGAAGGGGAGCCGTGTCCACCACACCGGTCGAAAATGATTTGTCGACTTTCATCGGACTGTTCGGTGCGGAACGGCGTCCCGATCCGTATCCGGACTACCGTCGCTGGCGTGAGCGCGCCGCGGTCGCCGTGCTCCCCGGCGGGATGGTGGCGGTGAGTGGCCTGGCCGAGGCGACGCAGGTGCTGCGCGACTCCGCGTTCGGCCACCCGGACCCCGAGTTCCTCGCGCCCGAGGACCGGCGCCCGGACGAGCCGGTGGACGAGCGGGGCCGGGTGGTCCGGTCGTTTCTCGGGCTCAACCCGCCCGACCACACGCGGCTGCGGCGGCTGGTGTCGAAGGCGTTCACCCCGCGGACGGTCGAGCGGCTCACCCCTCGGATCGAAGAGCTGGCCGCCACGATGGTGGGCCGGATCGCCGAGGCCGGTGAAGCCGACCTCATGGCCGAGCTGGCGGCGCCGCTGCCGGTCGAGGTGATCAGCGAGCTGCTCGGCGTCCCGCTCGACGACCGCGAGCGGTTCGCCGCGTGGTCGCACGCGATGGCACGCGCACTCGACCCCGATTTCCTGCTGGCGCCGGAAGTCCGCGAGCCCGCGGTCCGCGCGCGGCAGGAGTTCGTCGCCTACTTCCGGGAACTCGCCGCGGTCCGGCGCCGCGACCCCGGCGAGGATCTTCTGTCCACTTTGGTCACCGCGGCCGACGACGGGGACCGGCTCAGCGAGGGCGAGCTGCTCGTCACGCTGACCCTTCTGCTGACCGCGGGCCACGAGACGACCACGAACCTCATCGGCAACGGTGTCCTCGCGCTGCTGCGGCACCCCGACGGCGTCGGCGCGCTCGGCCCCGGCGGCGAACTCGCCGAGGGGGCCGTCGAAGAGGTGCTGCGCTACGACTCGCCGGTGCAGCTCACCATGCGGACGGCGCTGCGGGACACCGTCGTCGGCGACGTCGCGGTCGCCGAGGGCGGTCAGGCGATCGTCCTCATCGGAGCCGCGAACCGCGATCCCGCCGTCAGCGCCGACCCGGACGTGTTCGACCCGTCCCGCGAGCCGGGCCGTCACCTCGCTTTCGGACAGGGCATCCACTTCTGTCTCGGTGCCCCGCTTGCCCGGCTGGAGGGCCGGGTCGTCTTCCGTGAACTGGCCAGGCGTGTCCCGCAGCTGCGTCTGGCCGGTGAGCCGCGCTGGAACCCGACCACCACGCTGCGCGGCCTCGCCGCCCTCCCGGTCACTCGCTGACCCCGGGCTCCGGAGCGCCCCAATGTGGCGTTCGCTGCGTCCAACGCACCCAATGTGGCGTTCGGTGCGTCCAACGCACCCAATGCCACATTGGGGCGCTTGAGTCCGCTCCGGAACGGGAGCAAGGGACCTTTGCTCACACTTCGTTAGCACGCTAATCGTTGGCGCGCTGAAGAACGCTAGCAAAGGTCCCTTGCTCCACTTCGACGCCGGAAGGTGTCGCTGAACTGGGAAGATGGCGTCAGGCCACCAGGCGCTGGGCCGTGGCGAACGGGTCCAGCAGGTCGAAGCGCACGCATCGCCAGCGGCCACCGGAGCGTTCGAAGCGGGTGGCGAGGGCGATGGTGCGAGGGCCGGTCTCGACCCGCGCGCAGGCCTCGACGACGTCTTCGGCGGGGGCACACAGGCGCACGCTCCGCACGCGGTGCCGGGCGGCCGACCGGGTCCGGCCCCGCGTGCGGAGCCGGTCGAACAACGCGCGGTCCACCAGCGGTTCGAGCTGGGCCGCCGGGCGGTGCCCGTCGTGCGTTTCGAGGATCGCGGTCAGCACGGTCGCGATCTGGGGCCCGTCCAGCGGGGGCGCGGGCTCCCGGACCACCGCCAGCGCGCGGCGCGCCGGCAGCCGCCGCACCGGCGCGAGCGGCGTGGTCGCGCGGCCGTGCCCCGGACGCGGTTCGTAGCCCGTCAACGTTTTCAGACGGTGTTCGCTGTCCATGATTCCCCTCTCGTACCGGGCGGTCTGCCCGGCACGGGTTAGTGGCCTCCGAACGCCGTGAACCGGACAGGGATCGCCATATTCGGGGAAATGCGCGGAATCGGTTGCCTGGCGCCGCGGATTGCGTTATCCGCCACGCGTGCCCGTCCACCGGGCTAGGGTGTTCGGGATGTTGAAGGGCCTAGTGATCGACTACGCCGGGGTGCTCACCGAGCCGGACGCCGCACTGCTCTACACCTATCTCGAAGCGGCTCGTGATCGCGGCCTGCGCACCGCGCTGCTGTCCAACGCGCCCGGCGCTCCCGGCCCGGCGAAGAACGCGATGAGTCCCTATTTCGACGCACTGGTGTTCTCGGGCGAGATCGGGGTCGCGAAGCCGAACCGTGAGGCCTATCTGATCACCGCGGCGATGCTGGGCCTGCCCGCCGGGTGCTGTGTGTTCGTCGACGATTCGTCCGCCAACGTCCGCGGCGCGGTCGGCGCGGGCATGGTCGGCGTCCACCACACCACGGTCACCGGGACGCTGGCCGAACTGGCCGCGCTGTTCCCGGCGGAGCGCGCCCACCGCGAGTGACTCAGCGGAAGCGACGGACCAGTTCGAAGGAGAGCACCGCCGCCGCGGCCGAGACGTTCAGCGACTCGACGTCACCCGGCATCGGGATGCGCAGCCATTCGGTGACCAGCTCGCCGACCTCCTCGCCGACGCCGTCGGTCTCCCCGCCCAGCACGAACGCGGTGCGTTGCGGCAGCTCGACGTCGAACACCGTCGACTTCGCCGAAGCACCCAGGGCGTAGATCGAGTAACCGGCTTCGGTGAGCAGCTCCGCGGCCTCCCGCGCGCTGCCGCAGCGCAGCACCGGCGCGCGGAACGCGACCCCGGCGGACGCCTTGACCACCATCGGGTCCAGCGCGGCGACCCCGCGCCGCGGCACGATCACGCCGTCGAGGCCCGCGGCGGTGGCGGTGCGCAGGATCATCCCGACGTTGGCCGGGGTGGTGATGCCGTCCAGCAGCAGGACTCGCGCGGGCGGGCGCCGATCCGCGAGCGCGGTGGCCAGCGAGCGCATGCGCGGCGCGACGACGTCGGCGAGCACGCCCTGGTCCTGTTTGCCGTTGCCCGCCAGCACCTTGACGCGGTGCGCGCTCGCCCGCTGCACCGGCACCCCGGCCGCCTTGGCGGCGCGCTGGATCTCGGCGGCGCCCGGACCGCGCACGGTGTCGGCCAGGATCACCTTGTCCACTTCGAGCCCGGTGTCGGCGAGCGCCTCCAGCACCGGTTTGCGTCCGTAGACGGTCAGGAAGCGGTCCTTCGGCGAAACCGCGGACGTCGCAGAGTCATCACCCACACCGGGCAGTCTCGCATTGTGTAAGGATCGGCCCATGCCCGACCGCCTTTCCGCGCTGGACGCGTCGTTCCTGTACGTCGAGGACCACGCGACGCCGATGCACGTCGGCGGGGTGGCCATCTTCGAACGGCCCCGGACCGGGTTCGGCTACGAGCAGATGCTCGCGCTGATCGGCCAGCGGCTGGCCTTCCTGCCGCGGTACCGCCAGCGCGTGCAGGAGATACCGGGCCGCCTGGCGCGGCCGGTGTGGGTGGACGATGTCGACTTCGACCTCAACTACCACGTCCGCCGGTCCGCGCTGCCCCAGCCGGGCAGCGACGAGCAGCTGTTCGACCTCGTCGCCCGGCTGATGTCGCGACGGCTGGCCCCGGAGCGCCCGCTGTGGGAGGCGTACTTCATCGAGGGGCTCGGCGGGGACAGGGTCGCGCTGGTGACCAAGACCCACCAGTCCGTTGTGGACGGTCTGGGCACGATCGAGCTCGGCCAGATCGTCCTCGATCCCACCCCGGCGGAGGTGGAGCCGTTCGACGACACCTGGACGCCCCGGCGGGAGCCGAGCCGCACGCAGCTGGTCATGGACGCGGTCAGCGAGACCGTGCAGCGCCCGACCGAGCTGGTGGAGAACGTCCGGTCCGCCGCCAACGACGCGGTCGCGACGGCGGGGAAGGTGGCCGAGGCACTCGGCGGAGTGGCCACGGCCCTGCGCACCGTGGTGCACCCGGCGCCCGCCGGGCCGCTGAACGTCCGCGTCTCCGGCGGCCGGATGTTCGCGGTGGTCCGCACCCGGTTGGAGGACTTCCGCAAGATCCGCGCCGAGCACGGCGGCACCGTGAACGACGTCGTGCTCGCGGCGGTCACCGGTGCGCTGCGGGAGTGGCTGCTGTCTCGTGGCGAGACGCTGACCCCGCAGGACACGGTGCGCGCGCTGGTGCCGATGGCGGTCCGTGACGCGGAGACCGCCGAGTACTCGACGCCGGCGCTGGTCGGCAACCAGGTCGCGGCCTACCTGGTGGATCTGCCGGTCGGCGAGCCGAATCCGGTGCTGCGGCTGCAGCACATCGGGCACGCCATGACCGACCATCTCGACTCGGGCCGTTCGGTCGCCGCGCGGGGCCTGCTCAAGGTCGGCGGGTTCGCCCCGGCGACGCTGCACTCGCTCGGCGCGCGGGCGGCGGGATCACTCTCCGGGCGCATCTTCAACCTGATGGTGACGAATTCGCCCGGCCCGCAGGTGCCGATGTACGCGGGGGAGGCGAGGATGGTCGAGATGTTCCCGGTGATGCCGCTGCTGCGCAACCAGGCGCTCGCGATCGGGGTCAGCTCGTATCACGGCGGCGTCTACTTCGGACTCAACGGCGACCGCAAGGCGGTCAGTGACGTGGAGGTGCTGGCCGGGATGATCGAGGAATCGTTGGAAGAGCTGAAGGGTGCGCACTGGTGAGGGTCTATCTTCCTGCCACGATCGCGATGTTGCGTGAGCTGAACACCACTGGTGAGTTCCGCGCGCGGAGCGGGACGGGGTTCGCGCTCACGCCCGCGCTGCGCGAGGCCTACGCCAGCGGCTCCGACGAGGAGCTGGAGTACGCGGCGCTGCTCGACGCCGCGCGGGCGTCGCTGCGGCTGATCGCGGCCGAGGAGAAGGGCGAACCCCGCCGGGCCGTGGTGTCCGCCGATGTCGAGGACGCGACACACCGGCCCGACCTCGACGCCGCCGTCGTGCGTCTGGCCGGGCCGGTGCCGCTGAGCCGGATCGCCGCGATCCACGTGGACGCGGCCGAGGCCGAGGAGGCCGTCACCGCGGCGGCCGCGGTGATCGACGCCGCCGACCTGGGTGACCCGGACGCCGAGTTCACCCTGGGCGACGCCGAGGACCACGAGCTCGCCTGGTACGCGCCGCAGGAACTCCCGTTCCTGTTGGAACTGCTCTAGCGACGCTTCCGGCCCGCCGCCTTCCGGACGCCCGCGGCCAGCTTCCGGCCGGTGAACAGGACCGGCCAGGCGGCGGCGAGGCCGACCCCGAGCGGGAGCCCGCTCTGCCAGGCGGGGGCACCGAGCGCGACCGGCTGCGCGGCGGCCTGCGGGTCGTGGTCGGTGATGCCGCCCCACCGGCTCGGCGGCAGCACGATGACCCGGGCCTTGCCGATGATGTTGTCCACCGGGACGACGCCGTTCAGCCCGCCGCCGCCCTGGCAGCGCGAGTCGCAGGAGTTGTTGCGGTTGTCGCCCATCACCCACACGCTGCCCGCGGGCACCGTGACCGGGGAGAACTGCTGCCGGTCCTGGAGGATCTCGCCCTCCCAGTGGACGTAGGGCTCGTCGAGCGCCTTGCCGTTCACGAGGACCCTGCCCTGTGCGTCACCCTGCACGGTCTGGCCGCCGGTCGCGATCACCCGCTTGACGAAGTCCTGCTCGTCCGGGGGCGCGAACCCGACGAGCGAGCCGAGCCCGCGCAGCGCCTTGACGACGATGTTGCTCGACTCCTGCGACGCGATCTCGTGCGTCGACCAGGATTCCGGGCCCTTGAACACCACCACGTCGCCCGGCGAGGGGTCGGTGAAGTCGTAGGTGACCCGGTCGACCAGCACGCGGTCGTTGGTGCAGCCGGTGCAGCCGTGGAGCGTGGTCTCCATCGACCCCGACGGGATCAGGAAGACCTTCGCGAGAAAGCTCTGGATCAGGATCGTGAGCACGAGCGCGATCACGAGCAGGATCGGGAGTTCCTTCCAGAACGACCGCTTCTTCTTGTCCTTCTTCGGCCGCCCCTTCGCCCAGCCCCGGTCCGGTCGATCGGGTTCGTCTTCGGGCGCGTTCTGCGATACGGGTTCCACCACGTTGTCACGCTATCGGTGATCCGGTCGGCGTGGTGTGAACCCGGGCCCAACTTCCCCCGACCCGGGTCACCCCGGCCTCGCCGAAATGGGACGTATCGCTCATCCCGGCGTCGTGGCGACCTGCTCGACGGGTGGTGGCTCGACGTCGACGGCCGAACCCCAGTCCGTGTAGCGGGTGGTGATCCGCGCGCTCGCCCCGTCCGGGGCCCCGGCCGCGGTGAGGATCGGCGAGAGGTCGAGCACGATCTGCCGGGGCCGGTTCGCGTCGTCGACCCACAGTTCCATCCCGAACGCGCCGGCCTTGCCCCGCAGCTGTGCCACCGCCTCCGCCGACAGCCCGGCGGGCAGCTGGCCGCCGAGCTTTTCCAGGTCGAGCTTGAGCCAGTAGTGCTCGACCGAGGTTCCGTCGAGCTCGACGCGCTCGGCCGTGGTGATGGCGCCCGCGGCGCGGAGCTGGCCGACCGTCCGCAGCGGATCGTTCTGCCCGGCCAGCTGGCCGAGGCTGCCGCCGAGCACCTGGGAGAACTGGTCGGTGCCGTCGGGGGAGACGGCGATCCACGGCTTACCGCTCTCGTCCCCGCGCGAGCCCTCGGGCACCTTCGCGAAGAGTTTTCCTTGTGTCAGGCGGAGTTCCAGCGGATCGCCGAGCACGTCGGTGGTCATCGCGAGCGCGGTGCCGTCCTCGGCGAACCGGGCCTGGCCCTGTCCCTTCGACTTCACCGCGCCCGCGTTCACGTCGGTGCCGAACTTCGCCGAGCGGCCCGCGATCGTGCCCGTGCGGACCGCGTCGGCGAGTGCCTTCGCGTCGGTCATCGCGGGCGGCGTGTCGTCGTCGCCGGCGCACGCGCCGAGCAGGAGGACGCAGGCGAGCGCGACGGCCGGTCTCCACATAGGGCCCAGACAAACACAGCGGGTCCCCCGAACACGTTCGGGGGACCCGCTGCTACGGAGAGTCTTCTGGTAGGCCGGTGGCTCAGCGGCCGCCGGGCTTCATTTCACTGGCGTCGGCGACCTGGTCGGCGGGCGGGGCCTGCACGTCGACCGGCTTGCCCCAGTCGGTGTACTTGACGGTGACCTTGCCCGCTTCGGCCTCGCCGGGGACGCCGGCGGCCTTGATCATCGCGGAGGAGTCCACCACCATCTGCACCGGCAGCTGGTCCTTGTTCAGCCACAGCTCGACCGGCATCTTGAGACCCTTGAGCTTCTCGGCCAGCGCATCCTTGGCCTCGGGCGGAGCGTTGTCCAGCACCTTGGTCATGTTCTTCCCGAGGTCGATCTCGGCGACGTAGTGGTTGACCGGCTCGCCGTTCAGCTCCGTCTGGTCGGAGCTGATGATCTTGCCGCCGTTCCCGATCTGCTCGAGGATCTTGGTCGGGTCGCTCTGGTCGGAGCTCTCGGCCGTCGACTTGCCCAGTGCCTTGGAGACCGGGTCGTCGCCGTTCGGGTTGATCTTCACCCAGGTCTTGTCGGTGCCCATCTTCTTGAGCTGCTCTGCGGGCATCTTCATGTACGTGGTCTTGTCGACCATCCGCAGCTCCATCTGCTGGCCCATCATGTTCATGGACATCGCCACGGCGGTGTTCTCGCCGTCGAACCTGATGGCACCGGTCATGCTGATGGACTGCCCCGCGACCGACGCCTCCATGCTCATCTTCGCCGACTTGGACTTCTGCGTGCCCTCCTTGGACGCGCTGGCCAGCTGCAACGCGTCGGCGAACGGCGCGGAGAGGCCGGAAGCCTTGTTTTCGGAAATCTGGGAACCGATGCCGCCGTTGTTCCCGCCGCACGCGGTGAGCGTGAGGACGAGCGCGGCGCCGGCCGCGACGAGAGTCGTCTTGCGCAAGGTCTTGCCCCCTCGAAAGTTGATGTACTCCATCCGGGTATCGCCCGAACGGGGAAAGAGTTACCACATGTCCGCTTTACGACTCCACGCCGCTGCGGGAAGCGAGCAGCCTGCGCAGGGACAACAGCCGGTCGGGCCGGGCTTCGCCGTCGGTGACCACGGCGTCGAGCGCGCAGTCCGGGTCCTCGGGCGCGCCGAGGTGGCCGCAGCCGGACGGGCACTCCTCGGCCGCCTCGGCGAACTCCTCGAAGGCCAGCACGATGTCGTCGGCGGTGACGTGCGCGAGGCCGAACGACCGCACGCCGGGCGTGTCGATCACCCAGCCGCCGTCGGGCAGGGGCAGCGCCACCGCCGCGACCGAGGTGTGCCGTCCCTTGCCGACCGCGCTCACCACCCCGGTGGCCAGGCCCGCCTCCGGCACGAGCCGGTTGACCAGCGTGGACTTGCCAACACCGGAGTGCCCGACCAGCGCGGTGACCCGGCCCTTGAGGCGTTCGGCGAGCCCGGCGGGCTCCTCGTCGTAGCGGGTCACCAGCGCCGGGAGGTCGAGGCCCGCGTAGCCGTCGAGCAGGTCCGCGGGGTCGGCGAGGTCCGCCTTGGTCAGGCAGAGGACCGGCTCGACCCCGCCGGCGTAGCAGGCGACCAGGCAGCGGTCGATGAAGCCCGCGCGCGGCGGCGGATCGGCCAGCGCGGTCACGATGAGCAGTTGTTCGGCGTTGGCGACCACGACCCGCTCGTACGGATCGGTGTCGTCGGCGGTGCGGCGGAGCACGCTCGTCCGCTCGTCGACCCGCACGATCCTGGCCAGTGTGTCCGGCCGCCCGCTGACGTCGCCGACGACGGCGACCCGGTCACCGACCACCACGGACACCCGGCCCATCTCCCTGGCCCGCATCGCGGTGATCACCCGATCGGGATCGGCGTCGATCGCGCAGGTCCAGCGGCCCCTGTCCTTGCCGATGACCATCGCGGTGACCGCGTCGGCGTGTTCGGGGCGGCGCTTGCTGCGCGGCCTGGTGCCCTTGCCGGGACGTACTCGCACATCGGATTCGTCCAGCCTGCGCCAGTCGCTTCGCGCCAATCCGCCCACGTCCTCCCGGTCACCGTCCCCACGGAATGATCCCATGCGGCTCGCCAGGGCCCTGGCCTGCGTGTAACCATGACTACCCCGGGAACGACACCGCGAGGAGGTTGGCGATGTGCGGCCGCTATGCCGCCACGAAGGATCCGGCGGCGCTGATCGACCAGTTCGCGGCGGTCGACCTGACCGAGGGCCGGGCCAGGACCGACCACAACGTGGCACCGACGAAGAACGTGGTGACCGTCGTGCAGCGGCATCCGCGGGACGCCGAGGGGCAGGTGCTCGAGGACGAGCCCGCCGAGCGTTCGCTGCGGCTCATGCGCTGGGGCCTCGTGCCGTTCTGGGCGAAGGACCCCTCGGTGGGCTCGCGCATGATCAACACCAGGGCCGAGACGGCGAAGGAGAAGCCCGCCTTCCGCCGCGCGCTGTCCTCGCGCCGGTGTCTCGTCCCGGCCGACGGCTGGTTCGAATGGCGCCGCACCGGCAAGGAGAAGGAGCCGTTCTACATGACCGGCCCCGATTCCGCCTCGCTCGCGTTCGCCGGGATCTGGGAGAGCTGGCGCCCGAAGGACGATGACGCTGCGGATCCATTGATCACCTTTTCGATCATCACGACCGACTCGACCGGGCAGCTCACCGACATCCACCACCGGATGCCGCTGATCGTGCCGAAGGCGCAGTGGGATCCGTGGCTCGACCCGGACCGCGCCGACGTGACCGACCTGCTGGTGCCCACCGCGCCGGAGATCGTCGAGTCGCTGGAGCTGCGCCCGGTCTCGTCGAAGGTCAACAACGTCCGGAACAACGGCCCCGAGCTGCTGGACCGCGTCGACCCGGGGCCCGGTCTCGACGAGGACGCGCTCTTCGAGACGCCCCGGCCATGACCACCCTGGAGATCGACACCGGCTACGGCCCGGCCAGGGCGGAGCTGCACTGCGCCGAGGAGGGCACCGCGGTGCTGATGCTCGGCCACGGCGCGGGCGGCGGGATCGGCGCGAAGGATCTCGTCGCGGTGACCCGCGCCGTGCAGGCGATCGGCGTGCACGTGGCGCTGGTCGAGCAGCCGTACCGGGTCGCCGGGCGGCGTGCCCCGGCGCCCGCGAACCAGCTGGACAGCGCCTGGCTGACCGTCGCCGACGACCTCGCCGAGCGCTTCGACGGTCTGCCGCTGGTGTTCGGCGGCCGGTCGTCGGGGGCGCGGGTGGCGTGCCGGACGGCGTCGGCGGGGCAGGCGGTGGCGGTGCTGTGCCTTGCGTTCCCCGAGCATCCGCCGGGCAGGCCGGAGAAGAGCCGCCAGGACGAACTCGACGCCGTCGAGGTGCCCACGCTCGTGGTGCAGGGCGAGCGTGACCCGTTCGGGCGACCGGCGGCCGGGCCGCACCACGAGATCGTCGTCCTCGACGGCGACCACACCCTCACCGCCGACCTGGACGGCGTCTCCCGCGCCGCCTCGGAGTGGCTGACCCGCGTGCTCCGCCTGTTCTCGTAACCCGCTCTTCAGTGGTCCGTGGGGGCCTCCTTGAGGGACTCTAGGTCCCTCAAGGAGGCCTCCACGGACCGTCCCTGACCTGCGAAAAGAAAGCAAGGGACCTCTGCTCTCGCTCTATGCGCACGCATACAACGGGAGTAAAGGTCCCTCGCTCTCGCTCAGCCCGCGATCGGTGCCACCACGGCGCCGGTGAGCCGCACCAGGTCGGCGGGGGCGAGTTCGACCTCCAGCCCGCGTCGCCCGCCCGAGCAGAACACGGTCTCGAACCCCTCGGCCGTCGCGTCGATCACCACCGGGATCCGGCTGCGGTGCCCGAGCGGCGAGATCCCGCCCAGTACGTACCCGGTCGCCCGCTGTGCCGCGGCCGGATCGGCCATTTTCGCCTTCTTGCCGCCCGCCGCGGCGGCGAGCGCCTTCAGGTCGAGCTGGCCGGTGACCGGCACCACCCCGACGGTCAGTTTGCCGTCGACGTCGGCGACCAGGGTCTTGAACACGCGCGCGGGGTCGAGGCCGAGCGCCTCGACCGCCTCCGAACCGAACGACTCGTGACGCGGGTCATGTTCGTAGGAGTGCACTTCGTGGGCCACTTTCTGCTTCGCGAGCAGCGCGGTCGCCGGTGTTCCCTTGCCAGCCATGGCCGCAGAGTCTAGAAGGGCGGGGGAATGCGGCAACCCCGTTTCCGGTTGTAGCCGGTGTGACCACGACGCTCACCCCTCCCCACACCGGCCGGCTCCGTCCCGAGCGCCCGGGCCCGACCAAGGCCCGCGTAAACTCGGGGGTGCCGTATGCGCGCCCGCGCATCGGCCCCGACCGGGAAGGGAACGGTTTGCCGAGCACGCAGAATTCCGCGCCGGAGGAGGTCGCGGAGGTCCAGGGAGCAGCCGAGCGTGCCGAGCGCTTCGAGCGGGACGCGATGCCGCTGCTCGATCAGCTGTACTCGGCCGCGATGCGGATGACCCGAAACCCCGCCGACGCCGAGGACCTGGTCCAGGAGACCTACCTCAAGGCCTACGGGGCATTCGCCTCCTTCAAGGAGGGCACGAACCTCAAGGCGTGGATGTACCGCATCCTCACCAACACCTACATCAACGGCTACCGCAAGCGTCAGCGGCAGCCGGTGCAGCAGCCGACCGAAGAGATCAGCGACTGGCAGATCGCCAAGGCCGAGAGCCACACCTCCAGCGGACTGCGCTCGGCCGAGGTCGAGGCGATGGACAACCTGCCGGACGCCGATGTCAAGGCCGCGCTGCAGAAGCTGCCCGAGGAGTTCCGGCTGGCTGTCTACCTCGCCGACGTCGAGGGCTTCGCGTACAAGGAGATCGCCGAGATCATGGACACGCCGATCGGCACCGTGATGTCCCGTCTGCACCGTGGCCGCGCGCAGCTGCGTGACCTGCTCGCCGACGTCGCGCGCGAGCGGGGCTTCATCCGGCGGGACCGGCAGGAGGTGGCGGGCCGATGAACTACTGCGAAGACGCGGGGGACGAAGACGCCAAGGTCCGCTGCGAGGAGGCGCTCGCCGAGATCTACCTCGTGCTCGACAAGGAGTGCAGCCCGGAGCGGGACGCGGTGCTGCGCAAGCACATCGAGGACTGCCCGCCGTGCCTTGAGGAGTTCGGCATCGACGAGCAGCTCAAGCAGCTGCTCGCGCGCAAGTGCGGTGGTGACCACGCGCCGGACGACCTCAAGAGCAGGCTGCGCGCGTCCATCCGCAAGACGGTCGCGACCCGCGGCAACGTCACGGTGGAACGCACCGAGATCAGCATCGAGCAGCAGCAGAGCGCCGAGTAGGCGCCAGAAAACGGCGACGGCCCCCGCACCGGAAGGTGCGGGGGCCGTTTCACGCCGGTGCTCAGGCGTTGGGCTTCTTGCCGTGGTTCGCGCCGTTCTTCTTCCGGTCGCGACGCTTACGGGCGCGCTTCGACATCGTTCACTCCTTGCGTATGTTCCAGACCGTGGGTGGCCACTGCGGGGCGCTCGCGCGCCTGCCGGGCTCGGGTCAACCTCCCTAGTGTGGCATGCGCGCCTCTCGCCTGGTCGGGCGCCTGTGCCGATGGTTGGATGGTGGCCGGACAGGCAGGAGGACGTCGATGGCCGAAAACAGGGCGGAAGTGGCCGCCACCGTGTGCGACGGGGGCGCGGTGACCGTCGTCCGGCGGGGCAACCCGCTCGGGACGGTCGAGTAACCCGGTGTCCACGCTCGCCGATCTGCTCGCCGACAACACCGGCCTCCCCGGCGCGGCGGCGGATCACCTCCAGACCGTCGTCGCCGAGTGGCAGCTGCTCGCCGACCTTTCGTTCGCCGACTTCCTGCTGTGGGTCCCGGTCGCCAGGGACCTGCAGCCCGAGGGCGGCGACTTCGTCTGCGTCGCCCACGCCCGGCCGACGACGGCGCCCACCGCGCATCCCGAGGACGTCGTCGGCACCCGCTTCACCGTCGAGGAGCATCCGCAGCTCGCGCGCGCCATGCGGGAGAAGCGGATCTGCCGCGAGGAGGACCCGCACTGGTACCGCGATCTGCCGATGCGCCGCGAAGCCGTTCCGGTCACCTACGGCGGCGAGGTCATCGCGGCGCTCAGCCGGGAGACGAACCTGGCGGCGCCACGGGTCCCGAGCCCGCTGGAGATCGCCTACCTCGGCAGCGCCGGTGACCTGTGCCAGATGATCGTCGACGGGACTTTTCCCAGTCGTGGCAACGAAACCGACACGCACACCAGCCCGAGGGTCGGGGACGGGCTGATCCGGCTCGACCCGAGCGGGACGGTCGTGTTCGCCAGTCCGAACGGGCTGTCCGCGTATCACCGGATGGGGCACGAATCGGATCTGGTCGGGACCAGGCTGGCGCCGCTGACGCGATCGCTGATCCGTGACCCGTTCGACGCGACCGAGGTGTCGCACCGGATCATCGAGGCACTCGACGGCAAGCCGAGCAGCCGGACCGAGGCCGATTCGCGTCGCGGCGCCGTGGTCCTGTTCCGCGCGCTGCCGCTGCGCCCGGCCGGGCAGGCCGCGGGCGCGCTGGTGCTGGTGCGCGACGTCACCGAGGTCAAACGGCGGGACCGCGCGCTGCTGTCCAAGGACGCGACGATCCGGGAGATCCACCACCGGGTCAAGAACAACCTGCAGACCGTCGCCGCGTTGCTGCGGCTCCAGTCCCGGCGGACGAGCTCGGAGGAGGCGCGGCTCGCGCTCGCCGAGTCGGTGCGGCGGGTGACGTCGATCGCGCTGGTGCACGAGGCGCTGTCGATCTCCGTGGACGAGCGGGTCGACCTGGACAGCCTGCTCGACAACGTGCTGCCGATGGTGGGCGAGGTGGCCACCGCGGAGTCCCAGGTCAGTCTTTCCCGGGAGGGTTCCTTCGGCGTCGTCGTCGCGGAGATCGCGACACCGCTGGTGATGGTGCTGGCCGAGCTGGTGCAGAACGCCGTCGAGCACGCGTTCCCGAATGGACGGTCGGGCAAGGTCGAGCTGATCGTGGAGCGCTCGGCGCGCTGGCTGGACGTGCTGATCCGGGACAACGGCCGCGGCCTGCCGTCCGGGTTCTCGCTGGAGCGCAGCGACGGGCTGGGCCTGCAGATCGTGCGCACGCTGGTGGAGTCGGAGCTGCGTGGCTCGCTTTCACTGCGGAAGGTCCGCACGGACGCGGAAACCCCGCGTCCCGCGGGCACGGAAGCCGCGCTCCGCATCCCGCTGTCCCGCCGTCTCTGACGAGAACTCCGCCTGAGCACACGAGATCTCCGCTCAAGCACGCGAAAGTCCCGATCGGACACTGGAGTGTCCCTTGTGGACCCTGTGCGAGAGGAGGGAACTCGCGTGAGCAGATGGAGAACTCGCGTGATTAAGGGCGTAACTCGCGTGATCGGATGGAGAACTCACGAGGAAGGGCCGACACCTGAGGGTGTCGGCCCTTTCCACGTGGTGCGGGAGGACTTGAAGTCCTGGCGAGGCTACGTGGTACCCGTGCCCGGGCGGTTTCGCCTCGCTTGATAAAATTGAGTCGGGTAGGTGTCACCGTGGACGACGCGGGCGCGCTGCTACCGCGCCGGGTGAATTTCCCGGCTTCGTGGGTCGAACTGTGGTGCTGTGCTGAAGCGGTGTTGCGGGGGAACTTCAGGCGTTGGTGCGCGTGCCGATGTGCGTGCGGCGGCGCTTGAGGGCGCGTCGCTCGTCCTCGCTCATGCCGCCCCACACGCCGGCGTCCTGGCCGCTGGCCAGAGCCCAGGCCAGGCAGTCGGAGGCGACGGTGCAGCGGTGGCACACGGCCTTCGCCTGCGTTACCTGCGACAGAGCAGGACCGCTGGTTCCCACGGGGAAGAACAGCTCGGGGTCCTCGTCTCGGCAGGCCGCGTCGTGGCGCCAGTCCATGTTCGTGAGCTCCTTCATAACGGCGCGGTACTCCGCGCCATAGTCGTCATGGCGGTCGTGTTTTTGGGTGCTTGTGAATGCTTTCACGAAGCACCGCTTTCGACAAGGGTTTTCCGAAGATCGGTGAGTCAGCTCACCCGGCCGAGCGACGCGTCTGACCTGCGGTTTCGTTCCGAAACAGCCTTCTGTTGGGAAGGCTGATGCGGTGAGTGGAGGTTCTGCGTCGACGAACGGCAGATGGCACTTTGCCGCAGGCGATCAAAGGTCCGGTGGCGACACGACTACCGTGAGTGCATCCGGGACACTGACGAACTCCACCTCGGTCCGCTGCCCGACCAAGTCGCCGTCCACCTGGAAGTGTACCGGTTCAGCTGCGTCGATGCGGATCTTCGCGAGGTCATCGTGACGAAGGAGACGCCGCCCCCGTTGGTTGCTCTCGGTGAGCAAAGCTTGCCGTACATGCCTGAACACGGTCGGCAAACCCATACCGTTCAACGCGAACAGGCCGAGCCCGGCCTCGAACGAGCAGCCGCTGTTGAGATGCACGGCGCGGTTGCCCAGGTAGGTCCACGGATCGGTGTTGGACACGAAAGCGGTCAACGCCTCGGCGGGTTCCTGCTCACCGGGTAGCTGGATGGTGAGCGGCGGGCGCCCGAGCGGCGGCCGGAAGTAGCTGCCGACGGCGGCGCGGAGGTACAGGGCCGCGCTCGTCTGCTTGCCGCGGCGTTTCGCGACCTTCCCGACGACGTCGGCGTCCCAGCCGAGCCCGGCGTTGAAGGTGAACCAGTGCCCGTCGGCGAGGCCGAGACCGATCCGGCGGGAGTCGTCGTGCTCCAGCGCATACAGCAGCTGATGGGTGGCCTCGACGGGATCGGGGGAGATGCCCAGTGCGCGGGCGAAGACGTTGGCCGAGCCGCCGGGCACGACGCCGAGCATCGGGCCCTCGGTCATTTTCGCGGGGTCGGCGTCCGCCAGCAGGCCGTTGACGACCTCGTTCACGGTGCCGTCCCCGCCGTGCGCCACGACGAGGTCGAACCCGTCCCGTGCCGCCGCCCTGGCCACCGCGAGCGCGTGCCCCCGGTAGTCGGTTTCGACGACGTCGAGCTTCACCTGGCTGGCGAGCGCGTGCGCCAGCACGTCCCGGCCACCGGCGGTGGTCGAGGTGGCTTGGGGGTTCACGACGAGGATCGCGCGCACTACCGCAGGGTAAGTGACGTCCGGCGGGCGGAGAACCTTCCAGCGCGCAAGGGTGACCAGAAGCTCAAGCCCGCGAACCGGCACAGCCGGCGGGTGGCGTCCTCGCAACAGCACCGAATGACCCTGTGGCGGGCGGCCCTCCTTCTGCTGCCGGTGAGTGTCCGCTCGTCGTGACAAGTGCACCCGGGCCGACCGCCCGCTCATCGACGACACTGCTGATTTTTGCCGTCCGGCGGCCCCGCGAAAACGGCCGACCGGGTGGCATACCATCGAAAGTGCTCACGTACGGTGACTCGCCCAGGTCGAGGCCACCGCGCCCCGGAAAAGCAGCCAGGAAGGCCGCCCGACGTGCCCCTCGCCGACAAGCTCTCGCCCGCTCCTCGTGAGGTCCGGCTGGCCGGCGCCCTCGCCGCCCTGCCCTCGCTCGGGCTGCTCGTCTTCGGGGTGATCGTGCTGGTCAGGGGGCTCCGGGAGCCCGCGCTGCCCGGTAACAACATCTACGCCGAGGTCGGCACCTACCTCGTGCTGGGCCTGCTGTTCCTGGCCGCCGCGGTGGGGCTGGTCCTCGGGAAGACCTGGGCCCGGTCGCCCGGCGTGGTCGTCGGGCTGATGCTCGTCGGGATCGGCTGGTACATCCTCGGACCGTCCGGTCGCCCGGCGTGGGGTGTGCCGCTGGCGATCCTCGGTATCGCGACGCTGGTGCTGCTGTTCCGCCGTCCGGCCCGCGCGTGGGCGCTGGGGATGCAGGACGGCGAGTCCGAGGAGGATGCCGCCGAGCGTGGCGGCCTCGCCGGACGCCGCGCCGAACGCGAACGCCGCGAGCAGGAGCACGACTGACCAGCGGTTTTTGCCGGGCAGGTGAGAGCAAGGGACCTTTGCTCTCGTTCTATGCGCGTGCATACAACGGTAGTAAAGGTCCCTTGCTCCGCTCCGGCGGTAGCAAAGGTCCCTCGCTCCCGTTCCGGCCGTGGCTCATGCGCCCCAATGTGGCGTTCGGTGCGTCCAACGCACCGAACGCCACATTGGGTGCGTCCAGCGCACCCAATGCCACATTGGGGCGCTCGACCGCCGGGGAACAGCGCCGGGTGAGTGCGGTCAGGCCTGGGCGGCCAGAGTGCGCAGGGAGTCGTCGGTGAGGCGGTTCACGGTCCATTCGTCCATCGGGACCGCGCCGAGGGACTTGTAGAACTCCGTCGCCGGGTTCCAGTTCAGCACCCACCACTCCAGCCGGGCGTAGCCGCGCGCGACGCATTCGGCGGCCAGTGTCGCGAGCATCGCCTTGCCCAGCCCGGTGCCCCGCTGTGACGGGCGGACGTAGAGGTCTTCCAGGTAGATCCCGTGCACCCCGCGCCAGGTCGAGAAGTTCAGGAACCACAGCATGAACCCGACGATCTCGCCGTCGACCACGGCGACGTGCCCGAACAGGGCCGGGGACTCGCCGAACAGCGCCGCCCGCAGCTGGTCCGCGGTCAGGTGGCACTCGTCCGGGGCGCGTTCGTACTCGGCGAGGTCGTGGACCAGTTCGACGACGGCGTCGACGTCCTCTTCGCGGACGCGGCGGATGCGCTCGTCGGGCATCAGGCCTCCAGCAGCGGCAGCAGGTTGAGGTGCTCGATCTGCGGTTCGCCGCGTTCGTCGCCGAGCACCGCGATACCGGCCGGGTCGAGTCCGAAGTGGACACCCGAGGTGGCGGGCAGCCCGAGCCAGCGGGCCACCAGCACCCGGCTGAAGTGCCCGTGGCCCACCAGGACGACGTCGCCGTGCTCGATCTCGCGCCGGGCGCGGTCGAGCAGCTTGTCCGCCCGTGCCCGTACGTCTTCGGCGCTTTCGCCGCCCGGCATCGGGTGCGTCCACACCGTCCAGCCGGGAACCGTTTCGCGGATCTTCGGGGTGGTGATGCCCTCGTAGTCGCCGTAGTCCCATTCGGCGAGGTCCTCGGTGACCTCGTCCACGCGCAGCCCGGCCAGCTCGGCCGTGCGCTGGGCACGGGCGCGCGGGCTGGACAGGACGAGCGCCGGGCCGCCGACCAGCATGCGCAGGGTGCCGCCCGCCGCGCGTGCCTGGCCTTCGCCCGCGGCGGTCAGCGGGATGTCGGTGCGTCCGGTGTGCCTGCCGTTGACCGACCATTCGGTCTGGCCGTGCCTGAGAAGAAAAAGCCGATGAGCCACGGGCCCGAATATACGGCTCCCGGCCCGTTCGCGAAGCCGGTTCCCCACTGGGGAGACCGGGAGCACAACGACCGGGTGAACGGTCGCGAGTACAGTGCCTACTGGCTAGTAGGTTTGTGGACGGAGACAGACATGGCAGACAACGCGACGTTCGCGCTGTGGCGCAAGCTGACCGCGAAACCGGGCGGGAAGCAGCTGTTCTCCGCCGCGATGTGCCTGCGGGTGCCCTACTTCCGCACCGTGCTGCCCTCGGTGCGCGAGCTGCGGCCCGGGCACTGCGAGGTGACCGCGCCGAAGTGGTGGGGCGTCTACAACCACATCGGCACCTTCCACGCGATCGCCGCGTGCAACCTCGCCGAGATCGCGATGGGCATGCTCGCCGAGGCCACCGTCCCGGCGACGCACCGCTGGCTGCCTAAGGGCATGACGGTCGCGTACGTCGCCAAGGCGGAGACGAGCCTGCGCGCGGTCGCCGAACTCCCCGAGCTGCCCGAGTTCGGCGAGGACGGTTTCGAGCTGCCCGTGCCGGTGACCATCACCGACACGAACGGTAAACCGGTCGTGACGGCGACGATCACCATCTGGGTCACGCCGAAGAAGAAGTCCTAGTACCACTTGTACTGCACGAATGACTCCTGTTTGAACACGTTGTGCCCGGAGGGTGACGGCAGGCCGAGGCGGTGGTCGACGAGGGCGCCGAAGGGCCCGCAGTGCTGTGTCGCGGGCAGTGCGAGCTGCTGATCGATGATGCCGAAGAAGTAGGTCTCCGGCTTCGGGGAAATCACCACGGGATCCACAGTGTCGTCGTTGTATACGACCGAACGCACTGGTTTCCCTGGCGTGCCGATCGAACATTCGCGACCGAGCAGTGGATGCCGCAGTGTGGCGTAGAGGTCGAGTTCGCCGCGGCGGTTCCCGATCGTCAGGAAGTCGAAGTGGCCGCCGTAGTGCAGCTGGATCGTCGCGCCGGGGAGACCGGGAATCGGGGCGGGCGAGTGGTGCAGGGCGCCCCAGACCTGGGCGTGTCGCCCCTGCACCTTGCCTTCGGCGAAGTCATCCGCATCTCGCCGAGCGGGATCTCCCGGCCGCGGATGGCCAGGGATCCCTGGGAGACGAAGTTCTCGCACCGCCAGGTGCCGGGGTCCGCGCCCGCGGGCGGTGCCGGGCAGTCGCGGAAGTCGAACGCGGGCACCGGTTTCGGAGTGCCCGCCGGGGGTGTCGGATTCAGGGTCAGTGCTGCTGCGGTGAGTCCGGCGGCGGCCAGCGTGAACAACGTCATGGCGTTCAGCCTGCTGTGGCGTGCACCACACCGCATCGGGTGAATCACCCAGGGGAAACCCGGAAAATCGGACTCAACTAAACGGCGTTTACCAACTTGGTGCGACGATCGCGGGCATGTCTGTCTTCAGCCGTCGCCGTTTTCTCGGCCTCGCCGCGCTCAACACCGCCGCCGCGCTCGGCGTCACGACCGTTTCGGCCAGGACGGCCCGCGCGGAGAGCGCGCCCCTGCCCGAGGAGGTGCCCGCCGTCGTGATCGGCAGCGGCTACGGGGCAGCGGTCACCGCGCTGCGCCTCGGCGCTGCGGGCGTCGACACGCTGGTGCTGGAGATGGGCCGGCTCTGGAACGGCACGGGCGCGGACGGGAAGACCTTCTGCGACATGCTGAAACCGGACGAACGCTCGATGTGGTTCGCCGGCCGCACCCAGGCGCCGCTCGCCTCGTTCCTCTGGCTCGACGTGGTGAACCGCGACATCAGGCCCGCCGCCGGTGTCCTGGACCGGGTGAACTACGGCGACATGTCCGTCTACGTCGGCCGCGGTGTCGGTGGCGGCTCGCTGGTCAACGGCGCGATGGCGGTGACGCCGAAGCGGGACTACTTCACCGAGATCCTGCCCGAGGTCGACGCGGACGAGATGTACCGCGTGTACTTCCCGAGGGCCAACGCGGAACTCGGCACCAACCACGTGGATCCCGGCTGGTTCGAGAGCTGCAAGTCCTACCAGTACGCGCGGGTGTCCAGGAAGGCGGCGCGACGGGCCGGGCTGACCACGACCTTCGTGCCCAGCGTGTACGACTTCGGCTACCTCCAGCGGGAGGAGGCCGGCCTCGTCCCGCGCTCGGCGCTGGCGTCCGAGGTCATCTACGGCAACAACCACGGCAAGCGTTCGCTCGACAAGTCGTACCTCGCCGCCGCGCTCGGCACCGGGCACGTCACCATCCAGGCGCTGCACCAGGTCCGCGAGATCCTCCGCCAGCCCGACGGCCGCTACACCCTCGTCGTGCGCGAGATCGACGCCGACGGCACGGTGCTCGTGACCAAGCACGTCACCACGCGGTTCCTGTTCCTCGGCGCGGGCAGCCTCGGATCCACCGAGTTGCTGGTGCGGGCCCGCGAAACCGGTCGCCTGCCCGCGCTGAACGACCAGGTCGGGCAGGGCTGGGGCACCAACGGCAACGTCATGCTCGGCCGGGCGAACCACGTCTGGGACCTCACCGGCGCGAAGCAGTCCTGCATGCCCGCGCTGGGTATCGACAACTGGCACGATCCCGAGCACCCGGTGTTCGCCGAGATCGCGCCGATGCCCGCCGGTCTCGAAAACTGGGTGAGTCTCTACCTCGCGATCACGAAGAACCCCGAGCGTGGCCACTTCGGCTACGACGCCGCCACCGACTCCGCCCGGTTGCACTGGACGGCCGGGCAGGGCCAGTCCTCGATCGACGCGGCGAAGTCGTTGTTCGACCGGATCAACCGGGCCAACACCACGATCTACCGGCGCGACCTCTTCGGCGACACGAGGGCGTTCGAGAACCGGTTCACCTATCACCCGCTGGGCGGACTGGTGCTGGGCAAGGCGACCGACAACTACGGCCGGGTGAAGGGCTACCGGAACCTGTACGTCGTGGACGGTTCGCTCATCCCGGGCAGCACCGGCGTGAACCCGTTCGTGACGATCACCGCGCTGGCCGAGCGCAACGTCGAGCGCGTGCTCGCGGAGGATGTGCTCAGCTGAGCTCGCCGAGCGCGGCCACGAATCCGTCGGCGCGGTCACCGAGCCGGGCGAAGAACTCGGCGTCGGCCGCCTCGACGTCGGTGAGGGCCTTGGCGACCACGGCAAGTCCGGCCTCGGTGAGCCGAAGCCGCTTCGCGCGGGCATCCGCCGGATCATCCTCGCGGGCCAGCAGGCCGCGTTCGGCGAGTTTGCGGACCACCTGGCTGGTCATCATCGTGTCGGTGCCCGCCTGCTCGGCCAGCTGCCGCTGTGTCGGTGGCTCGCCGGACTTGGCGAGCCACCACGTCGAGGTCAGCAGCACGAACTGGACGTGGGTGAGGTCGTGCGGGGCGAGCGCGGCCCGCATCGCGCGCTGCCAGGTCAGCGTCACCCGCCACAGCAGGAAGCCCGGGCTCCGGTCGGGTCCCGGCAGTCGTGAATCCGGTCCGTTCATGCGGTCGGCTCGCTCATGCCACCGAGCATGCCTCAGCCCGCTTCGCCAGCGCGCGCATGGCGTCCGGGGTGTCCTCGGTGACGGCGGGCCCCAGATCCGCCGGGCCGTCGACGGTGATCCGATAGTGGATCCGGGTGCCTTCGTCGAGATCCTCCAGCCGGTGCTCGAACCGCAGCGTGGCGTCCGGCAGGCGGGTCTCGTCGGTGAAGCCGCGGCCGGGCTCGACCTCGATCAGGGTGAACGGTACGGGCCGCCCGTCGATCACCATCGTGCCGCTCGTGCCCACGGCGAACGGTCCGCTCATCGTCACCGAGGTGACCGATCCGTCCCATTCGGCCCAGGTCGCGGTGTCCGCCCACAGGGCCCACACCGCGGCCGCCGGCGCGCTCGTCGTCTCACTGTGCTCGTACTCGTAAAATGCCATGCAGGCAGACTATATGCGCGCTTACTAAATGGCAAAGCCGGTAAAGGACACGCCTCCGGAGGACGGTCAGCGGGGAATCGAGCGCAGCTTGTCGTAGTACGCGACGCAGTCGTCGTACACCGGGAGGAGCCCCTGTTCGCGGGCCTCGGCCACACTCGGCGCGACGCGGTCCTTTTCGGAAAGGATCGGCGTCAGGTCGGCGGGCCACGGCAGGTCGAGCTCGGGGTCGAGCGGGTTGACGCCGTGTTCTCCCGACGGGTTGTAGGGCTCCGAGCACAGATAGCTCATGGCCGTGTCGTCCTCGAGCGCGACGAACCCGTGTCCGAGGCCCTCGGCGATGTACACCGCGCGGAAGCTGGTGGCGTCCAGCAGGACCGAGTCCCACTGACCGAAGGTAGGGGAGCCGACGCGCAGGTCGACGATGAAGTCGAGCATCGAGCCCTGGGGGCAGTACACGTACTTCGCCTGACCGGGCGGCGTGTCGGCGAAGTGGATGCCGCGGATCACCCCGCGCCGCGAAACGCTGTGGTTCGTCTGGCAGAGCCGGAGTGAGTGCCCGACCGCCGCCCGCAGCGTGTCCTCCTGATAGGGCGCGCTGAACGATCCGCGTTCGTCGGGGAATACGCGAGGCGTGAACTCGTAGGCATCAGGGACGCGCAACCGCCGGAAATCCATTGGCACACCTTATCGGGAACCTCTCAAAAACCGGACGGACGTCTTGGGTAAGGGAAAAGAAGATCGCCCTGTGACATCAGCCGCACCTCGGGGTCCGGCCCGGCCGGGGTCCTGTCACAATGAACGAACCGCCGCGTCCGCGGTCATCGCCCAACTCACGGCGTCGATGGCCGCCGAGACGCCCGGCGACAGGCCGGCGCTACCGCGCTGGGCTGCCGTGCCGGAGGACATGTCCCATGGGTGCTTTGGTGCGCCTTCGCACTGGCCCTTGTGGTCCCCCGCTCGCAGTCCCAGGAGAAAATCAAGTGACAAGCATTCGATCCGCGAGTTCCGTCTTCTCCACTGAGGAGATGACGGAAGCGACGACAGGAACGACGATGGACAACCAGGTCCGCAGCGCGGGCGACACCGGCGGTGCGCACCCGGCCCCGGTCACCGACGAGGAGATCTTCGAGCGCCACGAGGGCGGCAAGCTCGCCGTGGCGGCCACCCGGCCGATCTCCGACCCGCGCGATCTCGCCATCGCGTACACCCCGGGCGTGGCGAAGGTGAGCCGTGCGATCGCCGAGGACGCCGCCAAGGCCAAGCGGTACACCTGGGCGGACCGGCTCGTGGTCGTGGTGAGCGACGGGACCGCGGTGCTCGGGCTCGGCGACATCGGCGCGAGTGCCTCACTGCCGGTCATGGAGGGCAAGTCCGTGCTCTTCAAGACCTTCGGCGGGCTCGACTCGATCCCGCTGGTGCTGGACACCACCGACGTGGACGAGATCGTCGAGACACTCGTGCGACTGCGGCCCTCCTACGGCGCGGTGAACCTGGAGGACATCTCGGCGCCGCGCTGCTTCGAGCTGGAGGACAAGCTCAAGCAGGCGCTGGACTGCCCGGTCATGCACGACGACCAGCACGGCACCGCGATCGTGACGCTGGCCGCGCTGCGCGGGGCGAACCTGGTGCTGGGCCGCGACATCGCCGCGGAGCGCGTTGTCATCTCCGGCGCGGGCGCCGCCGGGGTGGCCTGCGCGAAGATCCTGCAGGCCGCGGGCGTCGCCGATGTCACCGTGCTGGACTCGCGCGGCATCATCCACGGAGGCCGGGACGGGCTGAACCCGGTGAAGACCGAGCTGGCTCGCACCACCAACGCCGCGGGGCTGACCGGCGGGCTGGCCGAGGCGCTGGACGGCGCCGACGTCTTCGTCGGGCTCTCCGGCGCGACCATCGACGAGACGCTGCTGGGCCGCATGGCCGACGACGCGATCGTGTTCGCGCTGTCCAACCCGGACCCGGAGGTCCACCCGGAGGTCGCGGCCCGCTACGCCTCGATCGTGGCCACCGGCCGCAGCGACTTCCCGAACCAGATCAACAACGTCCTGGCGTTCCCCGGGGTGTTCCGCGGTGCGCTCGACGCCGGCGCGCGGGCCATCACGGAGAACATGAAGCTCGCCGCGGCGGACGCGATCGTGGCCGTCGCCCAGGACGACCTCGGCCCGGACCGCATCGTGCCGAGCGCGCTCGACCCCCGGGTGGCGATCGAGGTCGCCGCCGCGGTGTCGAAGGCCGCCGAGGCCGACGGCGTCACCGGCTGACGGATTCGACCAGCGTGCTCTGAAGGCTACCTTGAGGGACTTGAGTTCCCTCATGGTGGCCTTCAGCGCGTTTGCCGAGGAGGAGCAAGGGACCTTTACTAGCGTTGCATGCGCGCGCATAGAACGCTAGTAAAGGTCCCTTGCTCTCTTTCCCCAGGTCAGGACGGGGCCGAGACACGGATTAGGGCCCCAATATGGCCTTTCCCGGCGTCACGAGCGGGCCACTCGAGACACTCGATGCTGCTGGTCGGCGTCCCGGGGCAGGCCGGGTGCCGAGGGACGCCTTCGGTGCATCCACCGCAGCGAGGGACGCCCTTGGTGCATCCAACGCACCCAGGGCGTCCCTCGGCGCGCCAACCCCGCGCCGGCCGGAACTAGCCGAGGCCCAGCAGGGCGGCCAGGCGGTGGCGGGGGACGTCGACGAGGCGGAGGTCGCGCAGGTCGTCCGGGACGTCGAGGGAGACGTTCGCCAGCCGCGCGTGCGCGCGCGTGAGGATTTCGTCGGGGTGCTCGACGGCGTCCGCGACCACGATCGCGTGCTTGTTGTCCGGGGTGCTGCGCAGGAAGCGGAGCCGGTACTTCGCCGCGGTCAGCGACGTCAGCGCCGCCTGCGAGGCGGCGTCCCCGAGGTCCGGGTGCGCGTTGGGGACCAGCAGTGCGAGCCGCTGCGCGTTCGTGCCCAGCAGGGTGCGCAGCAGCCACGGCCCCGGATCGGCCGACAGGTCCATCGCCACCGCGTCACCCTCCGGCCCGGACGCGGACCAGTCCACCGGCCGCGATTCCAGCGAGAGCCCGCCCGCCGTGGCGGTTTCGCGCAGCGCTTCGAGCAGTGCCGGTTTCGTCCCGGCCGCCTCCACCGACTGTGGACCGTGCGTGTAGATCGCGGATTTCCCTTTGCCACCACGGTTTTTCTTCGCCTTGGCGGTGGGCTGGCAAACATAGAGGTCCGCGGCGCTGCCGATCGCCTGCGCGCCGAAGTAGCGGTTGAAGTCCGGCAGGATGGCCTCGAACGTCAGCCCCAGCGTCGCCAGCGACCGCTGTACCTGCGCGCCCAGCGCGGGGTGCCGCGGGCTGTACCCGTAGGCGAACAGCAGCCTGCCCTCGCTTGGCTCGCGCAGCGCCTGCACGCCCCGCGCCGCGAACAGGCCCATGCCGTCGGCGGTGTACGGCGGATCGCTGAACACCAGGTCGGCCCGGCCGGACACCGCGGGCGGCAGGCCCACCCGCAGATCGGCGTGCACGGTGCGGACCGTCCGCTCACTCAACTCGTCCACATAGGACAGTACGCGCTCGTCGAGGTCCACCACGGTGAGTTCGGCGGCCGGGCACACCGCCCGTACCGCCAGCGACGTCAGGTCGTGGTCGCCGAGGAACAGCAGCCGCGCGCTGCTCAGGTCGTAACGTGCGTTCAGCCACAGCGCCCGGCGCAGCACCGTCTCCGGGGTCGCCTGGACGTGGTCGAGCGCGGCGAGCGGCGGCGGCACGCGCTCGACGTACCCGGTGAGGGTCGCGAGCAGGTCGGCGTGCGCGGGATCGAGGGGATCGTCGGAGATCGGAAGGGTGTAGCGCGCGTAGGACTCCGCGGCGTGCGGGGCGATCCGGAAACCGGTGTCCGTCCGATCGAGATCGTCGCCGAGCGCGGCCAGTACGTCCTCGACACTGCGCCGGGGCGCGGCGGTGCGCCGGACGAGTTCGCCGAGGTCGTGGCGACCGTCACGGAGCAGGGTGATCACCTGGTACAGCGGGCGGACGCCGACGCCGTGTGCGGCGAAGACGTCGTCGAGTGCGCTCACGGACGTACAGCGTAGCCGTCGGTCCGCCACGCCAGTGGGTGGAACGGCCGTGCCGAAGTCCCCGATCTCGGATACGGTCGATTGCCACCGGATGTGGGGAGTGACGTGTGACAATCCAATTCCGCGACGTGACCAAGCGGTATCCGGACGGAACGGTCGCCGTCGACGAACTCAACCTGACCGTCGAGGACGGCACGATCACCGTGTTCGTCGGTCCGTCCGGCTGCGGCAAGACGACGTCGCTGCGGATGATCAACCGCATGGTCGAGCCGACCTCGGGCGCCGTGCTGCTCGACGGCAAGGACGTCAGCGAGGGCGATCCGGCGTTGCTGCGCCGCGGCATCGGCTACGTCATCCAGCACGCCGGGCTGTTTCCACATAGGACGGTGCTGGACAACATCGCCACCGTGCCGCTGCTGGCCGGCTGGGACAAGCGCAAGGCCCGCGACCGCGCCGTCGAGCTGCTGGAGACCGTCGGCCTGCCCGCCGAGCTCGGCAAGCGGTACCCCGCGCAGTTGTCCGGCGGCCAGCAGCAGCGGGTCGGGGTGGCCAGGGCGCTCGCCGCCGACTCGCCGGTGCTGCTGATGGACGAGCCGTTCTCCGCGGTCGACCCGGTGGTCCGGGAGGGACTGCAGGACGAGCTGCTGCGGTTGCAGTCCCAGCTGGGCAAGACGATCGTGTTCGTCACCCACGACATCGACGAGGCGGTGCGGCTCGGCGACAAGGTCGCGGTCATGCGCGTCGGCGGGAAGCTCGCCCAGTACGGCACCCCCGCCGAGGTGCTGCGGCATCCGGTGGACGACTTCGTGGCCTCCTTCGTGGGCCGCGACCGCGGCTACCGCGGGCTTTCCTTCCTGCCCTCGACCGGCGTCGAGGTCCAGGACGTCGCGCAGATCGCGCTGGGCAGCACGCTTTCCGCGCCGAACGACGGCTGGCTGCTCGCGGTCAACGCGGACAAGCAGCCGAGAGGCTGGCTGCCCCCGAAGTCCACTGTGGAGGGCGAGCTGACCGAGGCCGATCTGGTCGCGGGCGGCTCGCTCTACGTCCAGGGCACGCCGATCCGGGGCGCGCTGGACGCCGCGCTGTCCTCGCCCGCCAGCCTCGGCGTCGTCGTCGACGACGAGCACCGGGTGCTCGGCGCGGTGGTGGCGCGGCAGGTCCTCGAGGTGATCGAAGCGTCGCCGCAGGGGTCCTGATGGGTGACTTCTTCGAGGAGCTCGGCAGCTACCTCGGCAGCGCCAACAACCGCGCGCAGCTGCTCGGCAACCTGCTCGACCACATCTACCTGTCCCTGGTGCCGCTGGTGCTCGGCATCGTGGTGGCGATCGCCGCGGGCTGGCTCGGGCATCGGTTCCGGCAGGTCCGCAGTGTCCTTTTCGTACTGTCCAATCTGCTCTACACGATCCCGTCGCTGGCGTTGTTCGTGGTGATCCCCGGCCTCATCGGCACCCGGATCCTGAACAGTGTCAACGTGATCGTCGCGCTCACCATCTACACCGCGGCCCTGCTGGTGCGCCCGGTGCTCGACGCGCTCGACGCCGTGCCGCCGCACATCACCGCGGCGGCCACCGCCATCGGCTACCGCGCGCCGCGCCGGTTCCTCGGCGTCGAGCTGCCGCTGGCGGTGCCGGTGCTGGCGGCCGGGGTGCGGGTGGCGTCGGTGAGCAACATCAGCCTGGTCAGCGTCGGCGCGCTGATCGGCACCGGCGGTCTCGGGGTGCTGTTCACCGACGGCTTCCAGCGGGAGTACTTCTCCCCGATCGTCGTGGGCATCGTGCTCACCCTGCTGCTGGCGCTGGTGGTCGACCTGGTGCTGGTGCTGCTGCGCAACGTCCTCACGCCATGGGAACGGGCGGGTAAGACACCCGTGCTGGAAGGGGCGGCGGCATGATCTCCGACCTGTTCTCCTGGTTCGGCGACCCGGCGCACTGGCAGGGGCCCGACGGCATCGGCACCCGGCTCGCCCAGCACCTCGGCTACATCGGGCTGGCGCTGGTGATCGCGCTCGTCATCGCGCTGCCGCTGGGGCTGTTCGTCGGGCACACCGGGCGGGGCGCCGTCCTGCTGGTCAGCGCGGGCAACGCGATCCGCGCGCTGCCGACGCTGGGCCTGGTGACCTTCCTGTTCCTGCTGTTCACCGAAAGCACTACGGCGACGGTGATCGGGCTCGTCGTGCTCGCCGTGCCTCCGGTGCTCGCCGGGACCTACGCCGGGATCCAGGCGGCCGAGCACGACGTCGTCGACGCGGCGGAGGGCATCGGCATGACCGGGCCACAGACCTTGTGGAAGGTGGAGCTTCCGATCGCGCTTCCGTTGGTACTGGGCGGAATTCGTAACGCCGTGCTGCAACTGGTCGCGACGGCCGCGGTGGCCGCGTACGTGGGGCTCGGCGGGCTCGGCCGGTTCCTGCTCGACGGACTGGCCATTTTGGACTACACCGAGGTGGTCGCCGGCGCGATCCTCACGGCGCTGCTGGCGATCGTGCTGGACGTCGTGCTGGCGGCACTGCAACGGGCGCTGGTGCCCAGGGGAGTCCGGCTCGCCGCGCACGCGGCGTCCGGGAAGGCCGTCGCCGCCGGAGGTGTCGCGTGAAGCGGGTACTCGCCGTTCTGACCGCCGGGCTGGCCCTGTTCACCACGGCGTGCGGGAATCCGCTCGCCGGTGGTGGCGAGGGCGGCAGCACCGGAGACATCGTCATCGGCGCCTCCGACGTGGGGGAGAGCCTGCTGCTCGCGCAGATCTACGCGGGCGCGCTGCGCAACGCGGGCGCGGAGAACGTCACCGTGCACCCGCCGGTCGGCAGCCGCGAAGTCGTGGTGAAGGCGTTGCAGGACAAGTCGCTCTCGGTGGTCCCGGACTACAGCGGGAACCTGCTGCGGTACTTCGACAAGAACGCGACGGTGACCACCTCCCAGGAGGTCTACGCGGCGCTGAAGGAGAAGGTCCCCGCCGGGTTCGAGGTGCTGGCGCAGGCCCCGGCCGAGGACAAGGACCTGCTCGTGGTCGGGAAGCAGCTGGCCGAATCCGGGGTGCGGACGTTCTCCGACCTCGGGCCGCGCTGCAAGGACCTGGTGCTCGGCGGGCCGGGCCAGTGGAGCAGCCGCTGGAAGGACCGGATCAAGCAGCTCTACGGCTGCGAGTTCAAGGAGATCCGCACGACCGACACCGGCGGCCCGGTCACCGTGGCGGCGCTCAAGTCGGGCGAGGTCCAGGTGGCGGACCTGTTCAGCACGTCGTCGACCATCGCGGCCAACGGGTTCGTCCCGCTCGTCGACGACAAGAACATGTTCCCCGCGCAGAACATCGTGCCGCTGGTGGCCAAGGGCACGCTTTCGCCGGGGGAGACCGACGCGCTGAACCGGGTGTCCGCGGCGCTGACCACCGAGCAGCTGACCGAGCTGAACGTCCAGTTCACCGAGCGGAAGCGCAACCCGCTGGACATCGCCGACGAGTTCCTGACCCGGAACGGCTTGAAGAAGGACTGATCGGCGACAGCATCGGAAGCGCGGCGCCGCGTCCGAGGGACGCCCTGGGTGCGCTGGATGCACCAAGGGCGTCCCTCGCTGCGCTGGACGCACCGAAGGCGTCCCTCGGCACGGCCGGGCACAGCTTTCGGGGCAGAACCTCGGGGTGACCGTTTCCTCTGCCACCAACGTCGGCGACTTTGGTAGTCGGCCGTTCGAGTGAGCATGGGCGCCGGGAGATTGCTACCCAACGTGTTGGTTGCGGTAGTGGGTTACTTTCCGGCAAACCCTGCTGGTTCGCCCAGTGCAAGGTGGTCGGCTGTTCGCCGACATGGCGGCGTACGAATGGCCTAACGCCGGAAAAGTCCGAAAAGGACCGGCAAGGATCGTTCTTTCTCGCTCGGCGCGCCGCGTCCTAATCTCGGCGTTACGTTCCTCGTGAACGAGCTTCACGTATTCGGCGCTCCAGACACGCCCCATCGGCGGCCCGGCCGGGCCGTCCGATCGCTCATGCCCAGGAGGACGAGTCTTGCGGAAATCCCTCGAGAAAATGGGTAAGCGACTCCCAGTCGTAGGAATCGCTGCAGCCGTCGCGGTCGTTACCGTGCTCGGTGGAAATGCTGTCGCGTCGGCGAAGGAGGGGACAGTTCGGGGCGCCGGGAGCGCCAACGCGGTGCAGGACAGCTACATCGTCGTGCTGAAGGACGGGCTCTCCCTCGGCAGCGTGGCGAAGCAGGTCACCAACCGGCACGGTGGGGCGATCGCGAAGACCTTCTCGACGCTGCACGGCTTCTCCGGCCGGATGAGCGAGACGCAGGCGAAGCGGATCGCGGCCGACCCGGACGTCGCCTTCGTCGAGCAGAACAAGGTCGTGCACGTCGCGACGGACCAGGCGAACCCGCCGTCGTGGGGCCAGGACCGCGTCGACCAGAAGAACCTGCCGCTGGACAAGAAGTACAGCTACGAGGCGAGCGGTTCGGGTGTCACGGCCTACGTGATCGACACCGGGATCTACACCCAGCACGCCGACTTCGGCGGGCGCGCGACCTCGGGCCACGACTTCGTGGACAACGACGACGACGCGACCGACTGCAACGGCCACGGCACGCACGTGTCCGGCACCATCGGCGGCAAGACCTACGGCCTGGCCAAGGACGTCAAGCTGGTCGGCGTCCGGGTGCTGGACTGCCAGGGCTCGGGCACCCTCGAAGCCGTCACCGCCGGGATCGACTGGGTCACCCAGAACGCCAAGAAGCCCGCCGTGGCGAACATGAGCCTCGGTGGCGGGGTTTCGGACGCGCTCGACGCCGCGGTGAAGAAGTCGATCGACGCCGGTGTCACCTACGGCATCGCCGGGGGCAACAACAACGGCGACGCGTGCCAGAACTCGCCCGCCCGCACGCCGGACGCGATCACCGTGGGCGCGACGGCCAAGGACGACTCGCGCGCCACCTACTCCAACTACGGCAAGTGCCTCGACATCTTCGCGCCGGGCACGGACATCACCTCGTCGTGGATCGGTGGCACCAGCGCCAGCAAGACCATCAGCGGCACGTCGATGGCGACGCCGCACGTGGTCGGCGCGGCCGCGCTGTACCTGTCGAAGAACACCTCGGCGACGCCGAAGCAGGTGCGCGACGCCCTGGTGAACAGCGGCACCAAGGACAAGGTCACCAACCCGGGGACCGGCTCCCCGAACGTCCTGCTCTACACCGGCGCCTGATCTCTTGACGCGCTGAGACGGTCCGTGAATGCCACATTGAGGGACTCTGAGTCCCTCAATGTGGCATTCACGGACCTTTGCCGGTTAGGCGGTGGTGCGGGTGAGCAGGGCGCGCCACTGGGCGTGACCGACGGAGAGGGTGCCGCCGTCGCGGTCCTTGGTGTCGCGGATCAGGACCTCGTCGGGCTTCGGGGCCACCTCGACACAGTTGCCTTGACCGGCGGTGTGGGTGGATACACGCCAGCCGACCTCGACACAGTTACCGTTGCCGGTCGTGTAGCTGCTCGTTCGCCAGCCGATGGCGAACCGCTCACGGGAGGTCATCGTGTTCCTCTCGAGTTCCGGACAGCTCGATTGCCAAGCTGCGAATCCTGTCCATCGATTGTGCCTCTGACAGTGCACTTTTCGCTAGCGCCGCAACGATCTGCTGGTATGCCGTGATTTCCTCGGGCTCCTCCATGAAGTTGGTTGAGGTCACGCTCTCGACGTAGACGACCGGGTTGATGTGCTGGAACTCCATCAGTGTGAAGGAGCCAGCGGTACCGGCATGTGCGCCGAACGAAGCGGGGAGCACGCGCAATGCGATGTAGGGGCGCACCGACATGCGCAGAAGATGGTGCAGTTGATCAGACATCACGTTTTTGCCGCCGACGGGCAGGTGCAGCACGAACTCGTGGACGTAGAAGACGAACTTCGCGGGGCGGGGGCGGCTGAAGATCTCCTGTCGGGCCATCTGTGTCGCAACACGTTCGTCCACTTCCTCGGCGGGAATGTTGACGATGCGGGTGATCACTGCCCTGGCATAGTCGGCCGTCTGGAGCGAGCCCGGCAGCAGTAGCGCCTGAAAGTCGTGGATGGTGACAGCTTTGTCCTCGTGGTCGAGGTAGGTCCGAAGCTGGGGCGGGAGGCGGGAGCCGTGCTGCTGGTACCAGCCGGGGCGGTTCGCCTCGCGGCACAGCGCCTCCAGGCGTTCCTTCTCCTTCCCGGACACGCGGCAGAGGCCGAGCAGATGCGCGACCTCCTTTTCCTTCACCGCGCGTTTTCCGGTCAGCATCCGGGAAACCTCGCTCGGCGAACACCCGAGGTGCCGGGCGACCTCCTTGCCGGTGAGCCCGGCCGCTTCGATGACGCGGCGAAGTCCTTCGCCGAGTTCCCGGCTCTTCACGGTGGTTTCGTGGTCCGCCATGCGGTCACGCTAGAACCGCGCCGTCGGCGTTTCCGGCAGGAACACGACGGTTCCACCGGAACGGGCCATCGATTGGCCGAGCCGAAATCGGTTGACTGGCAGCCAGGAGGTTCAACGAAATGAAACCAATTTCGCAGTCCCACCAAAGGGCGTTGTGGTTGCTGCGTAACGAGATCTACCAGCAGCTCGACGAGGTGGAGTTCCTGGCGATGCGGTCGGCGTTGTGGACCGAGGACGAGCAGCTCACGGCGGGCCGGGTGTTGGGTGATCTGGTGACGGTGCTGCGGACGTTCGTCGCCCGCCACGCCGAGGACGAGCAGGGCCAGTGCCGGGTGTGCGAAAAGCCGTGGCCGTGCGGGAACATCGACGCCATCCACGAGTCCATGCGGGACCCCGGCGCCGAATTCCTCAAGCTCGCCGGCGTCCTGACCTGACCCCAAACGCTCTGAAGGCCACCTTGAGGGAACTCAAGTCCCTCAAGGTGGCCTTCAGAGGCTTTTATGCGCGGATTATTCGAAGGCCTTGGCGATCAGGGCCTTCTGCTCGACCTCGTGCACCTTGGACGAGCCCGCCGACGGCGCCGCCATCGGACGGCGCGCCGAGATCTCGAGTCCGCCGAACTGCTCCGGGAACTTCCGCGGCAGGTTGAGGCCGAAGAACGGCCAGGCGCCCTGGTTTTCCGGCTCCTCCTGGACCCACATGAGCTTCGCGCCCGCGTAGCGCTCGACCGCGGCGAGGAGCTTCTTCTTGGGCAGCGGGTAGTACTGCTCGATCCGCACGATCGCGATGTCGTCGACACCGCGCTTGGCGCGCTCGGCGACGAGCTCCCAGTACATCTTCCCGGAGGTCAGCAGCACCTTGCGGATCTTGCCGGGGTCGGCCGTGGCGTCGTCGATGACCGACATGAACTTCGACTGGTCGGTGAAGTCCGCCACCGCCGACTTGACCGCCTTGTCCCGCAGCAGGCGCTTCGGGGTGAAGACGATCAGCGGCCGCTGGATGCCGTCGAGGGCGTGCCGGCGCAGCAGGTGGAAGTAGTTCGCCGGGGTGGACGGCACCGCGACGGTCATCGAGTTCTCCGCGCACAGCGAGAGGAAGCGCTCGATGCGGCCGGAGGTGTGGTCCGGGCCCTGGCCCTCGTGGCCGTGCGGCAGCAGCAGCACGACGTCGGAGCGCTGGCCCCACTTCGCCTCGCCGGAGGAGATGTACTCGTCGATGACGGTCTGCGCGCCGTTGACGAAGTCACCGAACTGCGCTTCCCACGCCACGAGCGCCTCGGAGTTGGCCACCGAGTAGCCGTACTCGAAGCCGACGGCCGCGTACTCCGACAGCGCCGAGTCGTAGATCATCACCCGGCCTTGGCCCTCGGCCAGGTTCTGCAGCGGGGCGTACTCCTTGCCCGTCTTGCGGTCGATGAACACCGAGTGCCGCTGGGTGAAGGTCCCGCGTCGCGAGTCCTGGCCGGACAGCCGGACCAGGCGGCCCTCCAGCGCCAGCGACCCGAACGCGAGCAGCTCGCCGAAGGCCCAGTCGATGTCGCCCTCGCGCGACATCTTGAGCCTGCGCTCCATGACCGGCTTGACCCGCGGGTGCGGCGTGAAGCCCTCGGGCACGTCGACGAAGGCGTCGCCGATGCGCTCGATGGTCTCCTTGCTGACCGCCGTCGGCACCTTCGCCGGGATCTGCTGCTCGTTCTCGACCGAGGGGCTGGCCTTCGGCGGGTGCTTCTCCAGCTCGCGGACCTCGTTGAAGACGTGCTCCAGCTGGCTGGAGAAGTCGCGCAGCGCGGCCTCGGCCTCCTCGACGGAGATGTCGCCACGGCCGATCAGCGACTCGGTGTAGCCCTTACGGACCGAGCGCTTGGTGTCGATGATGTCGTACATCGCCGGCTGCGTCATCGACGGGTCGTCGCCCTCGTTGTGGCCGCGGCGGCGGTAGCAGATGAGGTCGATGACGACGTCCTTGTGGAACGCCTGCCGGTACTCGACGGCCAGCTGCGCCACCCAGTGCGCGGCCTCCGGGTCGTCGCCGTTCACGTGGAAGATCGGCGAGCCGATCATCTTCGCGACGTCGGTGGCGTACTGCGAGGAGCGCGAGTGCTCCGGCGCGGTGGTGAAGCCGACCTGGTTGTTGACGATGACGTGCACGGTGCCGCCGGTGCGGTATCCGCGCAGCAGCGCCAGGTTCAGGGTCTCGGCCACGACGCCCTGGCCCGCGAAGGCCGCGTCGCCGTGCATCAGCACCGGCAGCACGGTGTAGCCCTCGCCACCCTTGTCGAGGATGTCCTGCTTGGCGCGGACGATGCCCTCCAGGACCGGGTCGACGGTCTCCAGGTGCGAGGGGTTCGCGGTCAGCGACACCTTGGTCTCGCCGTCGCCGAACATCCGGAAGTACTTGCCCTCGGCGCCGAGGTGATACTTCACGTCACCGGAGCCGTGCGCCTGGCCGGGGTCGAGGTTGCCCTCGAACTCCTGGAAGATCTGGCTGATCGGCTTGCCGACGATGTTGGCCAGCACGTTCAGCCGGCCGCGGTGCGGCATGCCGATGACGACCTCGTCAAGCTCGTGCTCGGCGGCCTTGTCGAGGATGGTGTCGAGCAGCGGGATCGCCGTCTCGCCGCCCTCCAGCGAGAACCGCTTCTGGCCGACGTACTTGGTCTGCAGGAACGTCTCGAACGCCTCGGCGGCGTTGAGCTTGGAGAGCACGTACTTCTGGACCGCGGGGTCCGGCTTCTCGTGCGGCTTCTCGACGCGGTCCTGGATCCAGCGGCGCTCCTCGGGGTCGAGGATGTGCGTGTACTCGATGCCGACGGTCCGGCAGTACGAGTTGCGCAGCACGCCCAGGATGTCGCGCAGCTTCATCCGCTCCTGACCGGCGAAGCCGCCGACCGGGAACTCGCGGTCCAGGTCCCACAGGGTGAGGCCGTGGGAGAGGACGTCGAGGTCGGCGTGGCTGCGCTGGCGGTAGTTCAGCGGGTCCGTGTCGGCCATCAGGTGACCGCGGATGCGGAACGCGTCGATCAGCTCGATGACGCGCGCGGTCTTGTCGACCGGGCCGTCCGGGATGTCGGCGACCCAGCGGATCGGCTCGTACGGCAGCCGCAGGCTGGTGAAGACGTCGTCGTAGAAGCCGTCCTCGCCGAGCAGCAGCTGGTGGATGCGCTTGAGGAACTCGCCGGACTCCGCGCCCTGGATGATGCGGTGGTCATAGGTCGAGGTCAGCGTCATGATCTTGCTGATGCCGAGGTCGACCAGCGTCTTCTCACTGGTGCCCTCGAACGCGGCCGGGTACTGCATGGCGCCGACGCCGATGATCGCGCCCTGACCGGCCTGTAGGCGCGGCACCGAGTGGTTGGTGCCGATGCCGCCCGGGTTGGTCAGCGAGATCGTGGTGCCCGCGAAGTCGTCGGCGGTCAGCTTGTTGTTGCGCGCCTTCTTGACGATGTCCTCATACGCCTGCCAGAACTGCAGGAACGTCATGTCCTCGCAGCCCTTGATCGACGCCACGACCAGGGTGCGGGAGTTGTCCTTGCCCTTCATGTCGATCGCGAGGCCGAAGTTGACGTGCTCCGGCGTGACCGCGAACGGCTTCCCGTCGATCAGCTGGTAGTGCCGGTTCATGTTCGGGAAGCTCTTCAGCGCCCGCACCATCGCGTAGCCGATGAGGTGGGTGAAGGAGATCTTCCCGCCGCGCGTGCGCTTGAGGTGGTTGTTGATGACGATGCGGTTGTCGGCCATCAGCTTGGCCGGGACCGCGCGCACGCTGGTCGCGGTGGGCACGGACAGCGAGGCGTCCATGTTCTTCGCGATCGCGGCGGCGGCGCCACGCAGCGGCTTGGACTCCGGCTCGCCCTGCGTCGCGGGCTTCGCGGCGGGCTTGGCGGCCTTGGCGGGCGCGGGCTTGGCGTCGGCGGGCTTGGCCGCGGGCTTCGGGGCCGCGGGCGCCGGGGCGGCGGCCTGCTTGGCGGCGGATGCGGCGTTCTGCACGGCCTGCGTTGTTGGCGGAGTGGGCTGCCCGTTCGTGGTGCTCGCGGCCTGCGCGTCGGCGGTCTGGCGGGCCGTGTCGGCCTTCGCCTGTGCCGTCTGGGTCGGCTTGAAATCCGCGAAGAAGTCGTGCCAGGCGGCATCGACTGAGGAGGGGTCTGCGAGGAACTGGTCGTACATCTCTTCGACCAGCCACTCGTTAGGGCCGAATTGTGACGCAGGGCTGCTGCTGGACACGGCTTGGGCTCGCCTCTATCCGTCTCGATCTTGAATCGGGGTGATGCGCCTACCAGGCTAACCCCCTCCGTAACAGGCGTGTGATCGAACTGGCTTGTGTGAGGCGTGGCGCACTAGGGCATAGGTCACTGATTCGATCACTGACTCGATACAGATCGGGAGGTGACCGGCTTGCCCAGGTGCGGGGAACCAGGGGAAGGTCACTTCCGTCAGTACCGGAGAGCGGAAGGGGCCGAGGTGGCGGATCTGTCGGACGTCGAACAGATGGTCGACGACTGGGAGCGGGACGCGGTCGCGCGGTCACAGCGCTTCCAGGCGATGCAGGAGCAGGTGGGGCAGATCTCGCTCACCGGGACGGTCGCCGGGGGCGCGGTCAGCGTCACGGTGGGTCACAACGGCCTGCCCACCGCGATCAAGATGACCGACGGCGTCCGCTCGATGAGTCCCGACGAGATCGCCGCCAACGTGATGAAGGCGATCCAGAAGGCACAGTCGCAGTACCCGGAGAAGATGCGCGAGATCCTCGCCGAGACCGTCGGCGACGACGAAGCCTCGCGGCACATCGCGGAGACCGCCGAGCGGAACTTCCCGGACGCGCCGGAGGAGGACCCGGAGCCCGCGCTGCCCGCCGAGCCGCAGCGCCGGCTGTTCGAAACGGACGAGGAGCCCGCACCGCCGCCGCGGACCCCGCCGCCCGCGCCCAAGCCACCCGCCGCACCCCGCCGTCCCGCGCCGCCGGACGACGACGAGGACTTCGGCGACCAGAGTTTCCTGCGACGCGACTAGGGGGAGTGGGTCATGCCCGACGGAGGCTTCAAGGTCCTCGGCGAGGAACTGGGGACGCACGAGAGCAAGGTGCGGGGTTTCGCCGACCGGATGAAGGCCGCGGTCGACGCCGCGCAGCAGGTCACCATGGACAACAGCGCGTACGGCGTCATCTGCCAGCCGTTCGCGCTGCTGCTGGACCCGTTCGAGGAAATGGGCGTGCGCGCGCTGCAACAGGCGTCGGACTCGATCAACGGCACCGCGGACAAGGTCAAGGACGCCGCGGACGCCTACCGCAAGCAGGACGAGGCGTCCGTCGACGCGATCAAGAAGGCCGGGCCGAAGGACGCCTGAGGTGTCCTTCGAGTGATGGGGGTTCGTGATGGACGGTAATCCGCTGGTCGCGCAGGCGCAGTCGCAGACGACCGGGGTGACCGGGATCGGTGTGCTGGAGTCGGCGAACGACCTGGCCAACGGCGTCAAGGACGGTTCGTGGGTCGAGGCCGGGCTCGGCGGGCTCGGTGTCGGCCTCGAAGTGCTGTCGCTGGTTACCGACCCGATCGGCACGCTGGCGCAGTACGGCGTCTCGTGGCTCATCGAGCACGTCAAGCCGTTGAAGGACTGCCTGGACTGGCTGGCCGGGAACCCGCCGGTGATCCAGTCCTTTTCGGACACCTGGGCGAACGTGTCCAAGGAGGTCAACGCGATCGCGGGTGACCTGTCCACCGAGGCGAAGGGCGGCACGGCGGGCTGGACCGGCGAGGCCGGGGACTCCTACCGCGGTGAGGTCGCCGAGCAGACCGACGCGCTGGCCGGCGCGGCGTCGTTGTGCGACGGGATCTCCGGCGGCGTCATGGTCATGGGCCAGGTCGTCGCGGCGGTGCGGGAGACCGTGCGCGACCTCATCGGCACGCTGGTCGGGAAGCTGATCTCGTGGGCGCTGGAGGAGGCCTGCACGCTCGGGTTCGCGACCCCGGCGGTGGCGGTCCAGGCGACGACGGCGATCACGAACACGATCAACAAGGTCTCGACGCTGATCCGCAAGCTGATCAAGACGATCTCGAACGTGGGCCCGAAGGTCCGCAAGATCGTGGAGAAGCTGGGCGAGATCATCGAAAAACTGTCCAAACTGGCCAAACGACTGGGCAAACGGGGTGAGCACACCAGCGCGTCCGCCGCCCGCAAGGCCGAGCACGCCGCGGACGACGTCCACGCGCCCAAGGACCACACCTCACCGTCGAGCGCGCACGAGAGCACTTCACCCTCCGGCACCCACGATGGCACGTCCCCTTCGGGCACGAAGGGGAGTGAGCACCCGGACACCGGCTCCCCATCGTCCAAAACGGACCCTTCCGGTCCTGGCGCCCACGACAGTGGCACGGGCTCGCCCGGCTCGGCCGACCCCGGTGGCTCACGCCCGCCGGGCAAGGGGGACGGCACGACGATCGGGGAGAACGCGGATCCCCGGGTCGACGGCCGGGACAACCCGTGGAAGTGCACCGACGGCGACCCGATCGACCTGGCCACCGGCGAGATGATCACCGGGTACACCGACCTCGATCTCCCCGGTGTGCTTCCGCTTGTCCTGCGGCGGTCCCATCACTCCAGCTATCGCGTCGGCCGGTCGTTCGGCGGGACCTGGTCGTCCACTTTGGACCAACGACTGGAGATCGACGACGACGGGATCTGGTACGCCGCCGAGGACGGCGTCCTGCTGCGGTACCCGCACCCGGCGCGGGCGGGCGAGCCGGTGGAACCCGTCGAAGGCGCGCGGCGGCCCCTGGTCCGGGACGCGGACGGTGGCTACGCCGTCCGCGACGTCGCGTCCGGGCGGACCTGGCGGTTCGCTCCCGGCGCCGGGAGCGAGCGGCCACTGAGCACGATCACCGACCGCAACGGGAACCGGATCGACCTGCTCGCCGACAAGGGAGGGCAGGTCACCGAAATCCGCCATACCGGCGGCTACCGGGTCGCGGTCGATCGCGACGGGCCGCTGGTGACCGGCCTGCGGGTACTCGACGGGACCGCGGGTGACGTCCACGTCCTCCGGTTCGGCTACGACGGCGACGGCCGCCTGGCCGAGGTCGTCAATTCTTCGGGACGGGCCGAGCGGTTCTCCTACGACGTGGTGGGCCGCGTGGTCCGCTGGGAAGACCGGACCGGTGAGTGGTATGCCTACCACTACGACGAGAACGGGCGCTGCGTTCGCACCGAAGGCTCCGGCGGGGTACTCACCTGCCGCATCGACTACGACGTCGAAAGCCGCATCACCACCTACGTCGACGCGCGCGGGCACGTCACGAGGTACCACTTCAACGAGCGGTGGCAGCTCGTGCGGGAGATCAGCCCGCTCGGGGTGGCGGCGACGTTCACCTGGGACCGCTACGACCGGTTGCTTTCCCGTCGCGACCCGCTGGGTCGGGTCACCGCCTATGGCTACGACGACGCCGGGAACATCACTTCGGTGACAAGGCCGGACGGCCGGCGCGCGACCTCGGAGTACAACGCGTTCGGGCAGCCGGTGGTCATCACCGATCCGGACGGCGCCGTCTGGCGCTACGAATACGACGGCGCGGGCAACCGGACGGCGATCATCGATCCTTCGGGAGCACGAACGTCGTTCGGCTACGGCATGTCCGGGGAACTGGTGGCGACGAGCGACGCGCTCGGCAACACGCATCGCTTCGAGAACACCACGGCCGGCCTGCCCGCCGTGGTGACCGACCCGACCGGGGCCGTCGTCCGGTATCAGCGTGACCTGCTCGGCCGGGTCGTCTCGATCACCGACCCGCACGGGTCGGTGAGCCGTCTGTCGTGGACGGTGGAGGGAAAGCTCCTCGCACGCACGGCGCCGGACGGCGCGACCGAAGAGTGGCGCTACGACAGCGAAGGCAACCACACCGAGCACGTCGACCCGCTCGGCAAGGTGACGACCACCCGCTATACCCACTTCGGCCTGCCCGCGAGCCGGACAACGGCCGACGGCGCGACGCACACCTTCGAGTACGACACCGAACTGCACCTCACCGCGGTCACGAACCCGCATGGCCTTGTCTGGCGTTACGAATACGACGCGATGGGTCAGGTCACGAGCGAGACCGATTTCAATGGCCGGACGGTGCGTTACCGCCACAATGAGGCGGGCGAGCTCGTCGAGCGCGTCAACGGCGCGGGTGAAACTGTCCGCTACACGCGCGACCTCATGGGCAATGTGCTCGAACGGGACGCCGCGGGCGCGGTGACGAGTTTCGAATACGACCCGCTCGGG
Organism: Amycolatopsis samaneae; assembly: GCF_039541975.1. Classification (NCBI taxonomy): domain Bacteria; kingdom Bacillati; phylum Actinomycetota; class Actinomycetes; order Pseudonocardiales; family Pseudonocardiaceae; genus Amycolatopsis; species Amycolatopsis samaneae. Next base: position 108,817 of record NZ_BAABHG010000012.1, on the reverse strand, counting down.
CGCGTCCTGCGCGCGCGCAATGCCGACTCGGAGGTGGTCTACCGGCGTGACGTGCTGGGCAGGCCGCTCACGGAGAGCGTCAACGGCCGTGCCGTCGAACTGACCTACGACGTGCTCGGCCGCAAGATCGGCAGGCGTACTCCGAGCGGGGCCGAGAGCCATTGGCGTTATGACGCCAACAACCGTCCCGTGGAACTCCGGGCCGGCGGGCACGCGCTGGCGTTCGCGTATGACGTTTCGGGCAGGGAAACCACGAGGTGGCTCGGCGGCGGTTCGGTGCTGACGCAGGCGTGGGACGGCAACGACCGGCTGATCGGCCAGACGATCCGGCGGACGGCGGACGAATCCGCCCGGCCGGTGCGCGAGCGGCGCTTCTACTACCGGCAGGACGGCTACCTCGGTGCCGTCGAGGACCAGGCGGCCGGGCCGCGGGCGTTCGATCTCGACCCAGTGGGCCGGATCCAGGCGGTGCGAGCCGAGAACTGGTCGGAGCGGTATGCCTACGACACCGCGGGCAATCTCGTCGCGGCGGAGAGTCCTGCCGACGGTGAAACGACGGCGGGGCCGCGACAGTACTCCGGCACGTTGCTCAAACAGGCGGGGAATACGCGCTACGAGCACGACTCGCAGGGGCGCCTGGTATCACGCACCCAGCGCACCCTGTCGGGCAAACAGCGGTCTTGGCGCTATGAATGGGACGCCGAAGACCGGCTGACCGGTGTGGTGACGCCCGACGGGGCGAGGTGGCGGTACACCTACGACGCGACGGGCCGGCGTCTCGCGAAGGTGCGCCTCGGTGACGACGGGGAGACGGTGCTGGCGCGTACCGGCTTCACCTGGGAAGGCACCTACCTCGTCGAACAGGACGACCACACCGGAAAGGCGGTCACCTGGGACTGGCGGCCCGGCACGACCACCCCGGTGAGCCAGTTCGAGCGGAGCGCGGGCGCGGATGGCCAGGACTGGTACGACGAGCGGTTCTACTCCATCGTCACCGACCTGATCGGCACGCCGACCGAGCTGGTGGCCACCGACGGCGCTGTCGCCTGGAGCGCACGGACGACCTTGTGGGGACAGCCGCTCGCGCCGACGGCCGGCCAGGCGAGTACGCCGCTGCGGTTTCCCGGGCAGTACCACGACGAGGAGTCCGGTCTCCACTACAACTACTACCGCTACTACGATCCGGGCACCGCGCGCTACCTCGACGCGGATCCGCTGGGGTATCTGGGCGGTGCCGATCCGCACGCTTACGTGGCGAACCCGACGATGGCCTCGGACTTCTTCGGGCTCACCGGATACGCGTGCGGTCTCACCCAGACGGGGCCGAACACCTACGACTCGCCCGCCGGGCTCAGGTACAACCCGGATCCGAGCCCGCACTTCGACAGCAGGTTCGATCACGTGCTGAACCACGCGCAGGACATCCCGGGGAGGCCGCAGCATGGCGTGTTCGCCGACCCCAACCCGAACTCGGTCGGCCAGGTCGTCGACGACGCTTACCGGAGGGTGCAGAACGGTGAAGCGTTCTCGGTTCCCCAGGGCAACCGGATGGTGCACTACGTGAACATGAACGAGGACGTCGGCTACATCGGCGGTGTGCCCGGCGCGGCGTCGGGTCACCCGCCCGCGCGCTATATTCAGCTCGTTCTCGAAAACGGCAACGAGGTGATCACCGCGTTCCCGGTGTCCGGGATTCCGAGCAGGGTATTGGGGTAGGGCTGGATGTGGTTGGTCGAATGCCCGTTCTTCTGGGACCAGGGGCAGCTCCGCCCGCTGGTCACGGAGTCGGGCAAGGTCGTGTTGTTCTGCGACTCCTGTTCCACCGTGTGGTGTTCACCCGACGATGTGGCGGACGTCGATGCCGAGCGGTACACGTCTCCGTCCGGGCCGGACTGGGAAACCCGGTGCGGTGACCACGTGCGTCCCGGCACCACACGCTGGGCGACGCGAGAAGACCTCGTGCGGGTCGGCTGGGACCGGCTGGACTGGCAGGAGGGCTGACCGGCGGTGTCGTTGTCCGTCCATTGTGGATGGGCAACGGTCAGTGGGGCGTCCCGGTGTCGTGCGCGCCGATCGACGCGGTCAGACGCGAGGGCAGCGGGTACGGCGTTTCCACGGGGAGAAGCTTTTCGGCGTCGGTGGTACGGCCCGCTACCAGGTGAGTGCGGATGGCGTGCATGGCCGGGGTGACGTCGGTGACGCCGGTGATCCAGGAGTCGACGTAGCGGTCGACGGCTTCCCCGCTCAGGCCGATCTGGATGCTCCGGTGCGGCAGCGGCCGGTGGTGCAGATCCCGTTCGGGGTCCCATTGAATCCGCACCGGGTCCGCCCGCACGCTGTCGCGCCAGGCCTGTTCGCTTACGTGGAACGTCCGGTCGAAGTGGCTGAGCGCGGCGTTTTCGAGCGCCCAGGAGAAGCCTTCGCGGGTGATGTCGAGGGCGAGAACGCGTTCCTGGCCCGGTTTTTCACCCCAGCCGCAGCGGTAGGCCATCCACAGGAAGGACGGCTTGATCCAGGTCATCCGCTCGCGCTTGAACGGGGCGACGAAGGTGCCCGCGGCCAGCGCCGCGTCGGCGATCTCGGGCCGGTAGGCCTGGTAGACCCGGATCGTGGTTTCGGTGTGTACCGCCCGGATCTGCCGGGCGGGAATGCGGTCCTGCATGCCGTGATGGTGGCAGGCTTCCGCGCGGTGGTCGACGGAATTGCCGGTCCCGGAAGGCGGTGACGCGGGTTGGCCGGGCACGACGGTCTGTGCGGGAAGGGCGAACTCGGGTGTGTGGGCGGGGGATTCGTGTGCTGGAACGGAGATCTCGCGTGTTTGGACGGGGCTCGCGGTCAGGCCAGGGACCATAGGCGGGCGTAGTGGCCGTTCGCGGCCAGTAGCTCGGCGTGGGTGCCCTGTTCGATGACGCGGCCGTGGTCGAGAACGATGATGCGGTCGGCACGGGCGGCGGTGGCCAGGCGGTGCGCGACGACGAAGGTGGTGCGGCGCCGGGCCAGCTGGTCGGTGGCGCGCAGGACGGTCGATTCGGTGGCCGGGTCCAGCGCGGCGGTGGCCTCGTCGAGCAGCAGGATGTCCGGGTCGACCAGTTCGGCGCGGGCGAGCGCGACGAGCTGCCGCTGGCCAGCGGACAGCGAACGGCCGCGTTCCCCGACCGGCTGCCGGAAACCCGCCGGGAGCGCGGCGACCCCGTCGAGCGCGCCGACGGCGCGGACGGCGGCCTCCACCTCGGCGTCGGTGGCGGACGGGCGGCCGTAGCGGACGTTGTCGGCGACCGTGCCGGAGAACAGGTGCGCCTCCTGGGGGACCACGCCCATCCGGCCGCGCAGGCCGGACAGGTCGTACTCGCGGACGTCGGTGCCGTCGATCCGGAGTTCGCCGCCGGTGACGTCGTAGTAGCGCGCGATCAGCTTCACCGCGGTCGACTTCCCGGCGCCCGTCGCGCCCACCAGCGCCACCGTCTCGCCGGCCGCGACGTCGAGCGAGAGATTCGACAGCGCCTGGGTTTCCGCTGTGGTGTAAGCGAAATCGACCTCCTTGAAGCTGACTTCGCCGCGCAGCCGCGCCGGGACGGTGACCGGGCGCTCGGCCGCGGGCACCGAGGTCGGCGTCCGCAGCAGGTCGCCGATGCGGTCGAGCCCGACGCGTGCCTGCTGGTAGCCATCGAACACCGAGGACAGCTGCTGGATCGGGGAGAAGAACTGTTCGAGGTAGAGCAGGAACGCCACCAGCACACCGGCGGACAGCGCCCCGCTCGCCACCCGGTTCGCGCCGACGACCAGCACCGTGGTCGTCGCCAGGTCGGACAGGAACGCCACCAGCGGGAAGTAGGTGGCGATGTAGGCCTGCGCGCGCAGCCGGGAGCGCCGGTAGTCCCAGCTGCGTTCGGCGAACGCGGCCGCGGAACGCTCCTCGCGCGTGTAGGCCTGGGCGACGCGCAGGCCGCTGAGGTTCTCCTGCATGTCGGCGTTGACCAGGCTGACCCGCTCGCGGGCCTCGTTGTAGGCGCGTGAAGCGAACCGGCGGAAGATCACCGTGGCCACGAGGAGGACGGGCAGCACGGCGAGCGCGTACACGGCCAGCGTCGCGTTGATCACCAGCAGTGCCACGGAAATCCCGGCCAGTGTCAGCACGGAGACGATCGCCGTCGCGACCCCGGTCTGCAGGAACGTCGAGAGCGCGTCGACGTCCGTCGTCATCCGGGTCATGATCTTCCCGGCGAGTTCGCGCTCGTAGTAGTCGAGGCCGAGCCGTTGCAGATGCGCGTAACTGCGCACCCGCAGGCTGTAGAGCACGGTTTCGCCGACCTTCGCGGTGAGCCGGGTCTGGAGGTGGACGATCAGCCAGTCGGTCGCGATCACCAGCGCGCCCACCCCGGCCAGCAGCCACACCACCCACGCCACGCCCGGCCGCACGCCGTGGTCCACGCCCTGCTGGTACAGCGCGGGCAGCGCGATCGAGGCCAGCGCGTCGGCCGCGACGAGGCCGACCACCACGGCCAGTGGCCAGCGCACCGGGCGCAGCAGGCGGCCCAGCCGGAAACCGGGGTCGGGCGCCGTGATGTCCACATCGGACAGCCGGGGCCGGTCGTTCGCCGGTGGCAGGGCGCGGACGCCGTCCAGCAGTTCCCGCGTCGGGGGAAGCGCGAGCGCCGCGCCCTCGCCCCGGCTGCCGACGAACCCGCTGCCCGCCGCGCCCGCGGAGCTGCGTTCCCGCGCCGCGTCGGCCAGATCGTCGACCTCGTCACGGGAATCGTCACGCGGCCACAGCGCGGGGGTGATCCCGGACGGGCCGCACTCCAGGCCCTCGCACCGGCACTTCTCCTCGACGTCGTCACCCGGGCCGGCCACCAGCTCGCGGAACAGGGCACAACGCTCCAGCAACTCCGCCTCGGTACCGACGTCGACGACGCGGCCCGCGTCGAGTACCGCGATCCGGTCGGCGAGCGCCAGGGTGGACCGCCGGTGCGCGATCAGCAGCGTCGTCCGGCTCGCGGTCACCGAACGCAGCGTGTCGTGGATCGCGGCCTCGGTCACCGTGTCGATCGCCGAGGTCGCGTCGTCGAGGACGAGCACCCTCGGGTCCGTGATGAGCGCCCTGGCCAGTCCGAGCCGCTGACGCTGCCCGCCGGACAGCGTCAGCCCGCGCTCCCCGACCTGGGTTTCGTAGCCCTCGGGCAGCGCCCGGATGAACTCGTCCGCCTCGGCCGCCCGCGCCGCCGCGACGATCTCCTCCTCGCTCGCGTCCGGCCTGCCGTAGGCGATGTTCTCGCGGACCGACGAGGAGAACAGGAACGCCTCCTCGAACACCACGCCGATGGACTGCCGCAGATCCTTCAGCCGCACGTCCCGCACGTCGGCACCGCCGACCGTGACCGTGCCCGCGTGCACGTCGTAGAAACGGGGGAGCAGCAGGGAAATCGTCGACTTCCCCGACCCCGCCGTGCCGACCAGCGCCAGCGTTTCCCCCGGTCTGGCCTCGCACGACAGCCCGTCGAGCACCGGCTCGCTGCCGGTGTAGCCGAACCGGACGTCGTCGAGCCGGATCCCGAGCGGCCCCTCGGGCAGGGGGACCGCGTCCGTCCGCTCCCGGACCTCGGGCTGCGCGTCGATCAGCTCGTACACCCGCTCCGCGCCGGCACGGGTCAGCTGCGCCTGCACGACGAACGAGGAGAGCATCCGCGCCGGGCCGATCAGCGCGGCCAGGTACGTCGCGAAGGCGAGGAACGTGCCGAGGCTGATGGTGCCGTGCATCGCCAGGAGACCGCCGAACGCGAGCACGGCGACCTGCCCGGCGGCGGGCAGCGCCGAGGTCGTCGCGGTCGGCACCGCGGCGAGCTTGGCCGCGCGCAGCCGCTCGGCGAACAACAACCGCGCGGTGCGGCGCAGCCGGGAGACCTCGCGCTCCTCCTGCCCGAAACCCTTGACGACCCGGACGCCGGAAACCGTTTCCTCGACGTGCTGCGCCACGTCGGCGGCGCGCTGCTGCGCGGACCAGGTGGCCGGGAAGAGCCGTTTCCTGCTGCGCGCCACCACGATGGCGACCCCGGGCCCGACCACGAGCGCGATGAGGGTGAGCACCGGGGACATCCACAGCATCGCGCCGAGCGCGAGCACCGAGAAGATCACCGAGCCGGTGGAAATGGGGAACTGCATGAGCAGCGCGCTCACCAGCTGCAGGTCGGTGATGGCGCGCGAGGCGACCTGGCCGGTGCGCAGCGAGTCCTGCTTGCCGCCGTCGAGCCGGGAAATCGCGCCGAACACCCGGCGCCGCAGGTCGTGCTGGACGTCGAGGGCGAGCCTGCCCCCGACGTACCGCCGGGCGAACGCGCTGGCGAAGGTCAGCAGTTGCAGCCCGACCAGCGCCGCGGCGAGCACACCCAGCCGCGCCGTCTGCCCCGCCACCGCGTCGTCCACCGCGGCCCGGACCAGCAGCGGGCTCGCGGCCTGCAGGCCCACGCCGAGGATCGCCGCGCACAGCGAAAGCACGAAGAGGGCGGGATGCGCCCAGCAGGCGGCGGCGATCCGGCGTGCCCAGCCGGGCCGCCGTTCCGCCGTCTCGTCTGCCGGGAGCCCTGGACGGGCGCGGGTGATGGTCACGTCTCCACAGTAAGCGCGACCACCGACAGGATTCGCCGCAGCAACGGCCACCTGCGCCGAAGGCCACCTTGAGGGACTTGGATTCCCTCAAGGTGGCCTTCAGAGGCTTTGCGCGCCGGACGGCTCAGGTGATGTCGCGGCGCTGGTTACCCGCCCAGCCCGCCACGAAGAACGCCATCGTCCACGCGAGGAAGATCAGCGCCGAGGCCCACCACGAGAACACCCCTGGCGCGCCCGCGGCGAGCTGGAGGCCCAGCTGCGACCAATGGTCGACCCCGTCCGGCAGGTTCAACGTGTTGATCTTGAAGGCGTCCGCCGCGATCCCGCCGACGATCCCGTTCGCGGTGCCGTTCGGCAGGATCCCGCCGAGCGCGCTGGTGACCCCCCACATCGAGATCACCAGCACGTTCTCCACGATCAGGAACCACACCAGCAGCAGCACCACCGCGAGCGTGACATTGCGCAGCACCGCGCCGAATCCGATGCCGAACAGCATCACCAGCACCGACGCCAGCACCGTTCCGCCCAGCGCCCCCAGCCACTGCGGCCCGCTCGGCAGCCGGGTGGAGTCCACGCTGAGCACCGTCGCGAGCGCGGACACCCCGAAGCTGATCAGCCCGTAGATCACGCCCCACACGATGTAGGTGAGCATCTTCGCGCTCAGCGCGGTCAGCCGGTTCGGTGCGGTGAGGAACGTCGTCGTGATCGTCTTGCTGCGGTACTCGCCCGCCAGCGCGAACACCCCGAACAGTGCCGGGATGATCTGCGCGATGTTGACCCCGTGCGCGATCGCGAGCAGTCCCACCGGAAACGCGTCCGCGTTCAGGCCCACCGACTCGGCGAGTTTCCGCGCCGTCCCCCGCCCGATGTAGGAGGCGAAGTTGTCGGTGATCCGGCCCCACACGAACGTCAGGCCGAAGGACACCACCACCAGCGGGATGATCAGCACCCACCACGTGTTCAGGGTCAGCGTCTTGCGGAACTCCGCCTTCAACAGGTTACCCATCAGCGCGGCCCTCCCCAGCCCTCGTTCTGCTGCTGCGGCTGTTGTTGTTGCTGTGGCGGCGCGCCCTGCTGCCCCGGCGGTGGACCCTGCGGGGCATACCCCGGCGGCGGCCCGTATCCCGGCGGCGCCTGCGGGACCTGCTGCTGCGGCGCCCCGTATCCCGGCGGCGGAGCCTGGCCGTACGCGGGCGCGCCCGCGTACTGACCCTGGGTCAGCTGGAAGAACATCCGCTCCAGATCCGCAGTCTCCTCCTGCATCCCGTACACCGCGATCCCGGCCTTCGCGGCCAGGTCACCGATCTGCTGCACCGACGAACCGCCCACCGCGACCCGGCCGTCCGGCGTCGGCGACACCTGCGTGATCCCGTTCTCCTGCAACGCCTTCGCCAGGCCGGCCGCGTCGGCGGGCTGCACCAGCACCCGCGACTGCTGGCTCTTGCGCAGCTGGTCCAGCGAGCCGTAGTACCGCGTCATGCCCTGGCTGATGATCACCACCTGGTCGATCGTCTGCTCGACCTCGTTGAGCAGGTGACTCGACACCAGCACCGTCCGGCCCTGCTGCGCGTACCCCCGCAGGAAGTTCCGCAGCCACAGGATGCCCTCCGGATCGAGCCCGTTCGTCGGCTCGTCCAGCACCAGCACCTGCGGGTTGCCCAGCAACGCCGTCGCGAGCGCCAGCCGCTGCCGCATCCCGAGCGAGAACCCGCCCGCCTTGCGATCCGCCGCCGCGCCCAGCCCGACCAGCCCCAGCACCTCGTCGGCACGCTGGTCAGGGACCCCGATCGCCGCCGCGTACACCCGCAGATGGTTCCGCGCCGTCCGGCTCGGATGGAAACCCTCGTTCTCCAGCACCGAACCGACCACCCTGGCCGGATTGCCCAGCTGGTCGTGCGGACGGCCGTTGATCGTCGCCGTCCCCGTCGTCGGTGTGACCAGCCCCAGCAGCATCCGCAACGTCGTCGTCTTGCCCGCGCCGTTCGGGCCGAGGAAGCCCGTCACCGAGCCCGGCTCGACCGTGAAGCTCAGGTTCTGCACCGCGTTGACCGGGCCGAACTGCTTGCCGAGGTTCTGCACCACAATCCGGCCGCTGCCGTCGTGCATACCGTCCCCTTATGTTCCCCGAGGTTGAATCGGGCGCCATCCTGCCTCACCCGGGCCACCCACGCGTACGGAACTCCCCGAACCGGCCCTTCGCGACCTAAGTCACGTTCCCTTTGGTACATCCCCGGTCGCTCTCCGTGTCCGAATCGGCTCGCGAACTCGGATTTCCGGCCGGAAAGCGGCTACTTGCCGTGAGCTACGCAACGAAAACGGCCGGATGTGCACCCCGGTGCGGCGAACTCCCCGAGCATTACCTAGACTGGAACACGGCGGCCCGCTCCCAGTGACCCCCAGGCTGGTTGAGCGGGCCGTCGTTAATCCTGTTCGCGCTTCGCGCTTCCCAGTGTCCTCGTACTACCCGGGGGGCCGAGCCCCCCGGACCCCCCACGGTGCGGCAACTCTTGACCCAGCGTGGTTCCGTTGGCATCGGTGTCGGCGTTGGGCCTGGCGGCCCTCGCCTGGTGAGCAAAGGTGAAGGCCCCTTGAGGGAATCTCAAGGGGCCTTCGGTCGCTGGGTGGTCTGGGGGGTCAGGCCAGGACGGTGGCCAGGTCGGTGTGGGGGAGAGAGTGGGCGACTGCCACCGGCTCGTTGGTGAGGTGGCCGTCGTGGGTGTTCAGGCCCTTCGCCAGCGAGGCGTCGGCACGCAGGGCCTGCTGCCAGCCGTGGTCCGCGAGCTGCACGGCGTAGGGCAGGGTGACGTTCGTCAGGCCGTAGGTCGAGGTCCGGGGAACAGCGCCCGGCATGTTCGCGACGCAGTAGAAGACCGAGTCGTGCACCCGGTAGGTCGGGTCGTCGTGCGTGGTCGGCCGCGAGTCCGCGAAGCAGCCACCCTGGTCGATCGCGATGTCCACCAGGACACTGCCCGGCCGCATCCGCGACACCAGCTCGTTCGACACCAGCTTCGGCGCCTTCGCGCCCGGCACCAGCACGGCACCGACGACCAGATCCGCCTGCAGCACCGACTCCTCGATCGACAGCCGGTTCGACGTCACCGTCCGGATCCGGCCACCGAAGTCACTGTCGATCTGCCGCAGCCGGTCCACGTTGGTGTCCAGGATCTCCACGTCCGAGCCCAGCCCCAGCGCGACACGCGCCGCGTTGAGCCCCGCGACACCGCCACCGATCACCACGACCCGCGCCGGGTGCACACCGGGGATCCCGCCCGGCAGCACGCCACGGCCACCGCTCGGCTTCATCAGCGCGAACGCCCCGACCTGCGGCGCCAGCCTGCCCGCCACCTCCGACATCGGCGCCAGCAGCGGCAGCGCGCCGTTCGGCTTCTGCACCGTCTCGTAGGCGATCGCGGTGACGCCCGAGGACAGCAGCGCGTCGGTCAGCGGCCGGTCGGCGGCGATGTGCAGGTAGGTGAACAGCACCTGGACCGAACGCAGCCGCGGGTACTCCTCGGCGATCGGCTCCTTCACCTTGAGGACCAGCTCGCCCTGCGCCCACACCTCGTCCGCGGTGGCCAGGATCTTCGCGCCGGCGGCCACGTACTCCTCGTCGGAGATGGACGAGCCGACGCCCGCCCCGGCCTCCACGAACACGTCGTGGCCGCGCGCGGTCAGCTCGTGCACACCCGCGGGGGTGAGCGCGACCCGGTACTCGTGTCGCTTGATCTCGCGGGGAACGGCGATACGCACTGCTGCCTCCTGTAGGCGGTTCTGCGTGGCAAGTCGTGTTGCCACTCACGGTGATGTACCCGGACGGCGGTGTCATCATGCCCCGAGAACAAAGTTGGACGGAAAACCTGGTTCTCCCGGAACAGCTCCCTTGACCTCTAGTCCGGTTGAGGTTGCACGCTGTATGTCTGCGGATCCGGTGAGGGAAAGGGCGTTCATGCGCGCGGTGTGGCTACGAGAGTTCGGCGGGCCGGAGGTGCTCGTCCCGGGGGAAGCACCCGATCCGGTGGCGGGGCCGGGGCAGGTCCTGGTCGAGGTGGCGTTCGTCAACGTCACCTTCGTGGAAACCCAGTTCCGGGCCACCGGTTCCGGCCCGTACCGGCCGATGATCCCCGGCAACGGGGTCGGCGGGGTGATCAGCGCGGTCGGGTCCGGTGTGGACTCCGCGCTGGTCGGCAGGCGGGTGGTGACCTCGACCGGGGGATCCGGGGCCTACGCCCAGCGCGTCGTGGTGGACGCGGCGGCGGTGTTCCCGGTACCGGACGCGTTGGACACCGACGTCGCGGTGGCGCTGCTGGCGGACGGGCGGACCGCGACCGGTCTCGTCCGCGCCACCGGTGTCGCGCCGGGGGAGCGGGTGCTGGTCGAAGCGGCGGCGGGCGGTGTGGGGAGCCTGCTCGTCCAGCTCGCGAAGGCGGCCGGGGCCGAGGTCGTCGGCGCGGCGGGCGGCGCGGAGAAGGTCGCGCGGGTCGCCGAGCTCGGCGCCGACCTCGCGGTCGACTACCGCGAGCCCGGCTGGACCGAGCGGGTGGGTGAAGTGGACGTCGTCTTCGACGGGGTCGGCGGGGAGATCGGCACCGCCGCGTTCGGGCTGGTGCGCCCCGGCGGGCGGATGGCGCTCTACGGGCTCGCCAGCGGGGCGTGGGCCGAAGTGTCCGAAGAGGACGCTCAGGCGCGCGGAGTGACCCTGGTACGGTCGATCGGCGGGCCGGAGGAGATGCGGACGTTCACCGAATCGGCGCTCGCCGAGGCGGCGGTGGGCAGGCTCGCCCCGGTGATCGGCCAGCGGTTCCCGCTGGAGCGCGCCGCGGACGCGCACACCGCGATCCAGACGCGCGGGACCCTCGGCAAGACCCTGCTGGTGGCGTGATGGACGTCGGGATCACGTTCACCGCGAGGGCGTTCGGGCCGGAGGGCGCCGGCGACGTCGTGGGCGACGCGCGGTTCGCCGAGGCGCTCGGGCTGGAGTCGGTCTGGGTCGGGGATCACCTGATCCCGGTGAGCGGGCCGTTGCTGGACAGCATGACGGTCCTGACGACCGCGGCGGCCGCCACCGAACGGCTCAAAATCGGGTACGGCGTCCTGATCCTCGCGCTGCGGCCGGTGGCCTGGGTGGCGAAGCAGATCGCCACCCAGCAGCTGCTGACCGGGGGCCGGGTGCTGCTCGGCGTCGGCTCGGGCGGGGACGTCCACGGCGACGCGGGCTGGCGGGCCGTCGGCCGGGACTACGCGCGCCGCGGCGCGCTCACCGACGCGGCGCTGGCGGTGCTGCCCGACCTCATCGCCGGTCATGAGTCCACAGTGGATGGTGAGACGGTGCGGCTGGCGCCCGGTGCGGAGGTGCCGCCGATCCTGGTCGGCGGTGGCGGTGCGGCGCTGCGGCGGGCCGCGCGGTACGGCGACGCCTGGTACCCGGCCATGTCCGCCCCGGCGCGGATCGCGGCGGACCTGCCGCGGCTGGCGGAGTTCGCCGACCGGTTCGGGCGGCCGGTGCCGGAGGTGACCGTCGGGGTCAGCCTCGGGCTGGGCGCGTTGCCCGCTTCGGCGGTCGACCGTCAGGTGCGCGGGCTCACCGGGTACGGACTGTCCGAAGAGGACGCCCGCGCCGCGGTGGTCACCGGCACGCCCGCGGACGCCGCCGAAGTGTTCGCCGAACTCGCCGCGATCGGGGTCTCCCGGGTCGTCGGGATGCCGTTCGGCGGAAACTGGCGTGGCCAGGCGGAACTGCTCGCCGAGGCGGCCCGGCTCGTGCCGTGACGGACTTCGATGTCGACGCGTTCCTCGCCCGGCCGCTGACCGCGCGGGTCGCCACGGACGGCCCGACGGTGCGGCCGACCTGGTACCTGTGGGAGGACGGGGCGTTCTGGATCCTCAGCGGCCCGTGGTCGCGGCTGCCGGATCGGGTGCGCGCCTCGCCGAGGCTCGCGGTCACCGTGGACGTCTGCGATCTCGGTACCGGGCTGGTGCGGCAGGTCATCGCCCGTGGCGCGGCTTCGGTGCTGCCGTTCGACGTGCCGCGCGGCCGTCGGAAACTCGTGCGGTACCTCGGCGAGGACGAGCGACGATGGGACGAACGGTTCCGCGCGTACCTGCGCGACGACCCGGCCGAGCGCGGCACGGTGTGGGTGCGGCTGGCGCCGGGATGGCTGAAGGCGCGGGATCTTAGCTATCGGGTCTGACTTTTCGCGTGGTGCGGAGAAGAGCAAGGGACCTTTGCTCTCGCTTTGGGACGGGTGTGGCGATTTTCGTGGTGTGACCGGCCCAGTCACACCCGCGCGAACGGAGGATTCGCGCCACGCGAACGGAATCCGGCCTGCATCGGCGTACCGGGACCCGGGGGTGCGCAGGGGGCCGTGGGGGCCTCCCCGAGGGACTGTAGGTCCCTCGGGGAGGCCCCCACGGACAAACGGACAACGGAAAACGCCCTCAGCTCCACCGCAGCGCGACCAGCTGGGTGATCAGCGCCAGTCGCACGTCGGGATCCTCCAGGTCGAGCGGGACCAGTTCGAGCAGCCGTCGCATCCGGTAGCGCAGGGTGTTGGGGTGGATCCGCAGCTCCCGCGCCGCCGCCCGCGGATCGCCGGGGTGCCGCAGCCATTCGTACAACGTGTCGACGTAGCCCGCGCGGTTCGCCTGATCGTGGGCGTGAAGCGCTTTCAGTGGTCCCAGCTCGGCCACCTTCGCCGCCGCGCCCGCCGTCGCGGCACGGTGCAGGGCCAGCTCGGTCCACACCTCCTCGAAGACGACCACGTGCTCGCCGACCAGGTCGGCTCGCAGCAGCCCGAGCGCCTCCTCGGCCTGCGCCCGCGACACGGCGAGGTCGCCGATCTCGCCCGCCGCCCCCGCCGCGGCCCGCAGGGTGCCGCCCCGGCGTTTCGCGGGCTGCTCGTGCAACGCGATCCGCAGCTCGTGCCAGCCGCCGGGGCCCGCGGTGTCCGGCACGACGGCGTAGAGCAGCCCGCCGAGTTCGGTGGTGATCGGACGGCGGCCGATGCCCTGCGAGATGCGCTCCAGCAGCGCGAGCCGCGGCCCCTCGGCGTCGCGCCCGTCCCCGCCCGCGACCTCGATGACCACCACGCGATGGGGTTCGTCGGACAGGTCCAGTTCGGCCATCGCCCGGCGCGGGGTCGCCTGTCCTTCGAGGACGGCACGCAGAAGTTCCGCGGTGGCCCGGCGTTGCGCGTCGGTGTGCGCGCGCCGCCGGAGCAGGTGCAGCGCGACCACCGGTGCGGCGTCGGCGAACGCGGCGGCGCGCTCCTCCGACACCGGCCCCGCGACGACCGCCCACATCGAACCGAGCAGCTCGCCGCCCATCCGGATCGGCACAATGAGCCGGGGCAGCGTGCCGTCGCGCTGGGCGGGGACGAAGATCGTCTGCCTGCCCCGGGAAAGCTCCCGGAAAACGCCGCGCGAACGGAACCGCGCCAGCACGTCGTCGGGGATGCGGCGGCCCATGATCGTCGCGACGCGCGCGGGGTCGGTGAGGTCCTGCCGCGCGGAGTAGGCGAGTACGCGCGAGTTCGTGTCCTCGATGGTCACCGGCGCGTCGACCACCGAGGCGACGGCGTCGGCGAGGCGGAACAGGTCACCGGCTCCGGGATCGCCGCCGTTCTCCAGCGACTCCGATTCGTCGGCCAGCGCGTCGAGGACGGTGCGCAGCAACCACACCAGCTGGGCCCACGACGTCGCCGCGTGCACCTGGACCAGCGCGATCCCGGCCGACTTCGCCGCCCGCTTCACCGCGGGCTTGGCCGCGAGCGGTGGTTTCAACAGCACCGCGGCGGCGCCCTGGCCCGCCCCGGCCCGGACGAGTTCGGCGGCGTCCGCCGCGTCCGTGATCGCGACACCGAGCACCAGGTCGCCGCCGGAAAAACCGGCCGACCCACCGGGCTCGGCGATCACGACGTCGCCGACGGCGGGGGAGTCTTCGGGAAGCTGGAGCGCGTGGAGCAGCGTCGGGCCCACCCTGTCGACCACGTTGCGCACCGAGACCACGGCTCCATTGTGGCCGACCCGCCGGGCGCCCGCTCGGCACCCACACCGCTCGGGCGGAGCGAGGGAATTCGTGCGCCGGCACGGCGGCGCCGGCGCACGGATCACTACCTGCTGAGCACCCGGCCCAGCACGTTCCACAGCTCCCCGGCGGGATCCTCCGGCGCCGCCGCGGCGCGCCACGCGACGATCCCGTCCGGGCGCACCAGGCTCGCGCCACCCGCCGCCAGGCCGTAGCGCGCGGCGCCCGCGTCGTCCAGCACGTGGCAGTCGACCCGGATCCCCGTTTCCGCCGCGATGTCGGCGGCCGCGGGGCACCATCGGGACCCGTCCTCGGCGCACAGCACCACCCACGCCTCCCCGAAGACGTCCACAGTGGACTTCGGGAAGCCGTCGACGGTGAGCGGGACGGCGGGGCCGCGGAAGCCGGGACGGCCGCTCGGCTCCATCGGGTTCTCGCAGCGGGCCGGGTCGTCGTCCTCGGCGAGCACGGCGGTCGACCGGTAGCGGAAGCCGAGCATCCCGGCGAGCGGTTCCTCGGGCGGGGGCAGCTCGGAGACGTCCAGATCCGGCAGCATCCGCTCCTTGAGGTTGTGCAGCGAGGCCTCCACGATCATCCGCGCGATCGGGCGGCGTTCGGCCTCGTAGGTGTCCAGCAGCCCGTCACCCGCGTCGCCGCGCAGGACCGCCGCGAGCTTCCAGGCGAGGTCGGCGCCGTCGCCGACGGCGGTGTTCCCGCCCTGGCCGCCGGTCGGCGGCGTCACCTTCGCCGCGTCCCCGACCAGGAACACCCGGCCGGACCGGAAGCGTTCGGCGATCCGCGCCGCGATCTCCCACGGTCCCGTCCACTGGATCTCCGGCTCCAGTCCTGGCAGGTCGGTCGCGAGCCGGATCAGCTCCGCGAGCCGCTCGGGCGGGAAGTCCGCCGGGCTTTCACCCTTGTCCGGGCGGTAATCCACCGCGAAGATGTACCGGTTCGGGTGATCGGTGTTGCACACGACGCCGGTGAACTCGGGGTGCTGCAGGTGGAACAGGTCGGTGATCCCCGCCTTGACCCGGTCGCCGAGGTCCGCGTCGAACACGACGCCGACCAGGTGCCCCAGCGCGCCCTCGCCCTCGGTCGCGATGCCGAGGTCTTCGCGGATTCCGCTGCGCCCGCCGTCGGCGGCCACGAGATAGTCGGCGCGCACCACGGTTTCCTCGCCGGAATCGCGGTGGCGCACCGTCGCGGTGACACCGTCCGCGTCCTGGGTGAATCCGGTCAGCTCGGTACGGAAACGCACGCGCGCGCCGAACTTTTCCGCCTGCGCCAGCATGATCGGCTCGACCACGTCCTGGCCGGCCATCCCGAACCGCATCGCGGTCGCCGCGGAGATGTCCGGTTCGTTGAAGTCCTCCAGGATCCGGTTGAACACCGTGCCCGCCAGGCTCGACGCGACCGTGACGCGCAGCCCCTTCGACGCGCGCGGGCTCGCGTTCAGCACCGCGTCGTCGATCCCGGCCCAGTGGAACAGTTCCATGGTGCGCGGGTTCTGCCCGCTCGCCCGCGTGTGGATGGCCGTCCCGGCGTGCCGCTCGACGGCGAGCACGTCGATTCCCCGCTGTGCCAGGAACATCGTCGCCGACAGACCCCCGAGACCGGCGCCGACCACGAGTACCTGTACCCGCTCCTCCATGAATATCTCCCAGTCCGTAAATCTTGATCCCAGAGATATCTTAGCTGGAGAGGTAAGTTTGTCAACTCCCACCCCGTGGGAGCCCTTGGGCTGCTCCGTTCGGCCCAGCTAGCGTCGAGTCACTGTCGAACCCTTGAGCCGCAAGGAGAAATCATGAGCGCCGACGCATCCGAGACCGCTGCGTGGTCGTTCGAGACCAAGCAGATCCACGCGGGCGCGGCGCCCGATCCGGCGACCGGCGCCAGGGCGACCCCGATCTACCAGACGACGTCGTACGTCTTCCGCGACAGCCAGCACGGCGCCGACCTGTTCAGCCTCGCCGAGCCCGGCCACATCTACACGCGGATCAACAACCCCACCCAGGACGTGCTGGAGCAGCGGGTCGCCGCGCTCGAAGGCGGTGTCGCCGCGCTGGCGTTCGCCTCGGGCACGGCCGCGACCACCGCGGCGATCCTGAACCTCGCGAACGCGGGCGACCACCTCGTCTCCAGCCCGTCGCTCTACGGCGGCACGTACAACCTGTTCCACTACACGCTGCCGAAGCTGGGCGTCGAGGTGTCCTTCGTCGAGGACCAGGACGATCTCGACCAGTGGCGTGCCGCGGTCCGGCCGAACACCAAGCTGTTCTTCGCCGAGACGCTGGCCAATCCGGGCAGCAACGTGCTCGACATCCGCGGTGTCGCCGACGTCGCGCACGAAGCGGGCGTCCCGCTCGTCGTGGACAACACGGTGCCGACGCCGTACCTGCTGCGGCCCATCGAACACGGCGCGGACGTCGTCGTGCACTCCGCGACGAAGTACCTCGGCGGGCACGGCACCACCGTGGCGGGGCTGCTCGTCGACGGCGGGACGTTCGACTTCGGCAAGGACCCGGCGCGGTTCCCCGGCTTCTCCGAGCCCGACCCGAGCTACCACGGCCTGAAGTACTGGGAGGCGCTCGGGCCCGGCGCCTACGCGGCCAAGGCACGGGTCCAGCTGCTGCGCGACACCGGCGCCGCGATCGCCCCGCTTAACAGTTTCCTTATCCTGCAAGGAATCGAGACGCTCTCACTGCGTGTCGAGCGGCACGTCTCCAACGCACAGGCACTCGCCGAATGGCTGGAACAGCGCGACGAGGTCGAGAAGGTCTACTACGCCGGACTGCCGTCCAGCCCGCATCACGCCGCGGCACAGAAGTACCTGCCGCGCGGTGCCGGTGCCGTGCTCTCGTTCGACCTGCGCGGCGGCGTCGAGGCGGGCCGCGCCTTCGTCGACGGGACCGAGCTGCACAGCCAGCTGGTCAACCTCGGCGACGTGCGCAGCCTGATCGTGCACCCGGCGTCGACCACGCACAGCCAGCTTTCCCCGGCGGAGCAGCTGTCCAGCGGTGTCACGCCGGGCCTCGTGCGGCTCGCCGTCGGGCTGGAGGGCATCGAGGACCTGAAGGCCGACCTCGAAGCCGGATTCCGGGCGGCGAAGGCGGCTCTGTGACCGATACCGGTGTCCCGCCCGTCACGGGAGCGTGGCGGGCGGGGGACCCGTCCGGCGGACGGCGGTGGATCAGCGGCCCCGGCCCGGTGCGGCTGGAGGCCGGTGGCGTGCTGCCCGCGTTCACGATCGCCTACGAGACCTGGGGAACGCTGAACGCGGACGCCTCGAACGCGGTGCTCGTCGAGCACGCCCTCACCGGCGACAGCCACGCCGCCGGTCCCGCCGGGCCGGGGCATCCGGGCCCCGGCTGGTGGGACGGCCTGATCGGGTCCGGCCGGGCGTTGGACACCGGCGAGTACTTCGTCGTCGTCCCGAACGTGCTGGGCGGGTGCCAGGGCTCGACGGGACCGTCCTCGCCGCATCCCGACGGCCGGGCCTGGGGCCGCCGCTTCCCCGCGCTGACCGTGCGTGACCAGGTGGCCGCCGAGGCGGTGCTGGCCGACGCGCTGGGCATCGACCGCTGGGCGGCCGTGCTCGGCGGTTCGATGGGCGGGATGCGTGCCCTGGAATGGGCCGTGGGCCTGCCGGAACGCGTCGCGTCGGTGCTGGTGCTGGCCTCGACGGCGCGAGCGTCGGCGGAACAGATCGGCTGGGCGGCGCCGCAGCTGCACGCGATCCGCGCGGACCCGCACTGGCACGGCGGCGACTACTACGATTCGCCCGCCGGGCCCGCTCAGGGGCTCGGCGTCGCCCGCCGGATCGCGCATGTCACCTATCGGAGTGAACCCGAACTGGCGGAGCGTTTCGGTGCGCGGCCCCAGGACGGCGAGGACCCGCTGCGCGGCGGGCGGTTCGCCGTGGAGTCCTATTTGGACCATCACGCGGACAAGCTGGCGCGGCGGTTCGACGCGGGCAGCTACGTGGTGCTGACGGAGTCGATGAACACCCACGACGTCGGGCGGGACCGGGGCGGGGTCGCCGCCGCGCTGGGGCGGGTGCGGGCGCGCGCGGTGGTCGCGGGTGTGGACAGCGACCGGCTGTACCCGCCGTACCAGTCGGCCGAGATCGCCCGCGGGATCGCCGGGGCGGGGGAACCGTCGGTGATCACGTCTCCGTACGGGCACGACTCGTTCCTGATCGAGACCGACCAGATCGCGGCGCTGGTGAAGTCGCTACTCGGGTAGTACCCCGGTTCGGGTGATTCTCGGGGGTGGTGTGTGCGTCGGGGGTCTCTGAAGGCCACCTTCAGCGCGCTGGACGCCACAAATGTCCCCTTCGCGCCCGAGGATTCCCGCGGCGGGGACCGGGCGGCGCTCGACGCGGTGACACGTTCGGCGATGCCAGTTGCGTTCCTGTGGCCGGGGTGTGCTGAAGGACGCCTTCGGTGCGCTCGATGCACTGAAGGCGTCCTTCAGCGCGGCCAACGCACTGAAGGCGTCCTTCAGCGCCCGGCCCCGGGAGCCGACGCCGTCCGTGATGCGTCGTTCGGGATGACTGCGTCCGAGGGCGTCCCCACGCCGTGAAAGACGCCTGACGCGCCCGATTTCCGGAGTTGTCCACAGCTATGGAGCACATGTGGACAAAACGCGCCCTCCGCGGCTTTCGCGGCGGTTTTGTCGGACCCCGGCGATAGGATTGCTGCGGGGTCGCCCCCCAGGGCGGGTGGGGGTGACCTCAGGTGGGGGAGAGGGCCGGGCTAGAGGGAAAGAGCCTGGTGGGTAAGGGAATCCGGGGCTCAGCCCGCGACGGCGTCGGAGATCCAGGGGGCCACCGGGAGGTCGCGGTCCAGGCATTCCACCGAAAGCCGGATGGTCCAGCGCAGGGCCTGGAGCACGAGCGAGTCGACCTCGTCGGGGGCGGCGTTGGCCAGCGCGATCTCGACCTGCTCGCGCGCGGCCGCCGTGTTGCCGTGTACCTCGGCCAGCAGCGTCCGCACGGCCGTGCGCACGGGCGGGTCGGCCTGATCGATCGAGACCTCCTCGCCCGCCTCGTCGAACACCTGCACCTTCACCGGTGCGCTGCCGCCGTCCCCGAGCGTCGAGACCATCGCGCTGCACTCGCCGAACAGCAGCAGCATCAGCGCCTTGGTCTCCTCCGAGCGCGCCTGGGGCTCGGCCGCGGTGGGCGCGACCTGGTCCAGCGCCTCGGCGTCCTCGCCGAGGCTGATCGCGATGAGCGCGCGCTGCGCTTTCTCGACGAGCCGCCGCTCGTCCTCGCTCCTGTCCGGGTCCACAGCCCCTATCAAACACCAGCGGCGGTGATCGTGGGGATACCCGGAACCGGCCCGGCGGCCCGCCCGCTCACTCGGCCGCGCGCAGCGCACCGAGCGCGAGGCGGCACAGCAGCTCGGTCAGTTCCTCGTCACCGAGATGGCGGTTGTAGGGGGTCGAGTTGATCAGCCCGAACACGGCGTGTGCCGCCGAGCGGGCCCGGCGTTCGCTCAGCCCGGACACCGTGTCCCGGATGGCGCGGACCCACACCTCGACGTACTGGCGTTGCAGGGCCCGCACCTGCTTGCGGTCACTGTCGGTGAGGTTCGCGAGGTTGCGTTCCTGCACCGTGATCAGCGCCGGGTGCTGCAACGCGAAGTCGACGTGGAAGCGCACCAGCTCGCTCAGCACGTCCTCCGGCGCACCGAGCCCGGCCCGCGCGGTGCCGCCGTCGAGCAGGTAGCGGCTGATCGAGTTGAGCATCTCGCCGAGGATCGAGTCCTTGCTGCGGAAATGCCGGTACAACGCGGGCCCGGAAATCCCGACGGCGGCGCCGATGTCGTCGATGCCGACGCCGTGGAATCCGTGATGCGCGAACAGCTCGGCGGCGGCGGCCATGATTTGTTCACGCCTGTTCGCCTTCGCGCCGTTCGCGAGTGGGGTGGGATTCGCCGGCATCGGACCATAGTAAACGGTCGCTAACGGCGTCTGCGGGCTCTCTTCGGCGGCAAGCACGGCAGAACTGACCACGACTTCCTGACTGGGCCAAGCGGGTCATCTGGGGAAAACCACCCTCGCGGTGGAGGACTGGCCTGTAATGCTCGGTCCCCGTCAGGCTGTCACGAAGGAGTGACTATGCGCGTATCCTCCCGTTCCCTTGTCCGATGGTGCACGGCCGCGGCCGTCGCCGCTCTCACCACGCTCGGCCTCGCCGGGACCGCCGGCGCGGTCCAGGCCGCCAACTACGTCGCGCTCGGCGACTCCTACTCCTCCGGCGTCGGCGCCGGGGACTACGGAGACTCCGGCAACTGCATGCGCAGTTCCAAGGCCTACCCGCACCTGTGGGCCAACGCCCACTCGGGCACCAAGCTCACCTTCGTCGCCTGCTCTGGGGCTCGTACCGGCGACGTCATCAGCCAAGCTTCCTCGGTGACCTCGGGGGCCACCCTGGTCACCGTGTCCGTCGGGGGCAACGACGCCGGCTTCGTCGACGTCATCAAGACCTGCACCCTCAACGACGACAACGCCTGCGTCAACCGGGTGAACCAGGCGAAGACCTACGTCAACGGCACGCTGCCCGGCCTGCTCGACAAGGTCTACGGCACCATCAAGCAGAAGGCGCCGAACGCGAAACTCGTCGTGCTCGGCTACCCGCACATCTACAAGGTGCCGGGCTCGTGCAACGTCGGGCTGTCCGACGCGAAGCGCTCGGCGATCAACTCCGGTTCGGACGCGCTCGCCTCCACGATCTCCAAGCGCGCTTCGGCCGCCGGGGCTACCTTCATCGACATGCGGGCGCCGTTCGGCGGGCACGAGATCTGCTCGTCCGACCGGTGGCTGCACAGCCTGACCTGGCCGGTGGAGGAGTCCTACCACCCGACCGCGACCGGGCAGTCGAGCGGCTACTACGCGACGCTGAAGTCCCGTATCGGCTGATCTCCCTCCGCACCGCTGGACAAGACGGGTTAGCGGTCGTTAACGTGTTAGCGACCGCTAACCTGTTCACGTACCCAGCGGTGATGAGGGAGTCATGGATACGCCGGTACTGACCAGCTCCGCCGATCCACGGAGTGAAACGTACGCCCGGAGCGCCACCTCGCACGCCGAGCTCGTGGAGGACCTGCGCAAGCGCATGGACACCGCGCGGCTGGGCGGTTCGGAGAAGGCGCGCACCCGCCATGTCGAACGCGGGAAGCTGCTGCCGCGCGACCGGGTGGACGCCCTGCTCGACCCGGGTTCGCCGTTCCTGGAGCTCTCCCCGCTCGCGGCCACCGGGATGTACGACGACGAGGCCCCGTCCGCGGGCATCATCACCGGTGTCGGCCGGGTGTCCGGCCGCGAATGCGTGATCGTCGCCAACGACGCGACCGTCAAGGGCGGCACCTACTACCCGATGACGGTCAAGAAGCACCTGCGCGCCCAGGAGGTCGCGCTGCACAACAACCTGCCGTGCGTCTACCTGGTGGACTCCGGCGGCGCGTTCCTGCCCCGGCAGGACGAGGTCTTCCCGGACCGCGAGCACTTCGGCCGGATCTTCTACAACCAGGCGACCATGTCCGCGCACGGCATCCCGCAGATCGCCGCGGTGCTCGGCTCGTGCACCGCGGGCGGCGCGTACGTCCCGGCCATGAGCGACGAAGCGGTCATCGTGCGCAACCAGGGCACGATCTTCCTCGGCGGCCCGCCGCTGGTGAAGGCCGCGACCGGCGAGGTCGTCACGGCCGAGGAACTCGGCGGCGGCGACGTGCACGCCCGCCAGTCCGGCGTCACTGACCACCTCGCCGACGACGACGCGCACGCGCTGCGCATCGTTCGCTCGATCGTGTCGACGCTCGGGCCGCGCGCGCCGCGCCCGTGGGACGTGACCCCGGTCGAGGAACCGGCCGTCGACCCGGCCGAGCTCTACGGCGTCGTGCCGACCGACCCGCGCGTGCCCTACGACGTCCGCGAGGTGATCGCCCGCACCGTCGACGGCAGCCGGTTCGCCGAGTTCAAGAAGGAGTACGGCGCCACCCTGGTCACCGGGTTCGCGCGGATCCACGGTCACCCGGTCGGGATCATCGCGAACAACGGCGTGCTCTTCGCCGAGTCGGCGATGAAGGGCGCGCACTTCATCGAACTGTGCGACAAGCGCTCGATCCCGCTGCTGTTCCTGCAGAACATCACCGGGTTCATGGTCGGCCGCGCGTACGAGGCCGGCGGCATCGCCAAGCACGGCGCGAAGATGGTCACCGCCGTCGCGTGCGCGAGGGTGCCGAAGCTGACCGTGATCATCGGCGGTTCCTTCGGCGCCGGGAACTACTCGATGTGCGGCCGCGCGTATTCGCCGCGGTTCCTGTGGATGTGGCCGAACGCGCGGATCTCCGTGATGGGCGGCGAGCAGGCGGCGTCGGTGCTCTCCACGGTCCGCCGCGACGCCGTCGAGGCACGGGGCGGTGAATGGTCCACTGAGGACGAAGAGGCGTTCAAGGACCCGATCCGTGCGCAGTACGAGGCGCAGGGCAGCCCGTACTACTCGACGGCGCGGCTGTGGGACGACGGCGTGATCGACCCGGCGGACACCCGCACGGTGGTCGGGCTCGCGCTGTCGGCGGCGGCGAACGCGCCCCTGTCCGAGGTCAACTACGGCGTCTTCAGGATGTGACTATGTTCGACACGGTTCTGGTCGCCAACCGGGGCGAGATCGCGGTCCGCGTCATCCGGACCCTGCGTGAGCTGGGCATCCGGTCGGTCGCGGTGTACAGCGACGCGGACGCCGGTGCGCGGCACGTCCGCGAGGCGCACGCGGCCGTCCGCATCGGCCCCGCCGAGGCGGCGAAAAGCTATTTGTCGATACCGGCGATCGTCCAGGCGGCGCTCGACACCGGCGCGCAGGCGGTGCACCCCGGCTACGGGTTCCTGGCGGAAAACGCCGGGTTCGCGCGGGCGTGCGAGGAGGCCGGGCTGGTGTTCATCGGCCCGCCGGTGACCGCGATCGACGCGATGGGCGACAAGATCCGGGCCAAGGCGACGGTGTCCGCGGCCGGCGTCCCCGTCGTGCCCGGAGCGTCCGATGTGGACATTCCGGACGGCGGTTTCGCCGAGGCCGCGGCGCGGGTCGGGTATCCGCTGCTGCTCAAGCCGTCCGCGGGCGGCGGTGGCAAGGGCATGCGGCTGGTCACCGAACCGTCCGAACTGGACGCCGCGATCGAGTCCGCGCGCCGGGAGGCGAAGGGTTCCTTCGGGGACGACACGCTGCTGCTGGAGCGGTTCGTCACCACGCCGCGGCACATCGAGATCCAGGTGCTCGCCGACCGGCACGGGAACGTCATCCATCTCGGCGAACGCGAGTGCAGCCTCCAGCGGCGGCACCAGAAGATCATCGAGGAGGCGCCGTCGGCCCTGCTGGACGAGGCGACGCGCGCGAAGATGGGCGCGTCCGCGGTCGAGGCCGCGCGTTCGGTCGGCTACGTCGGCGCGGGCACGGTCGAGTTCATCATGTCCGCGCACGACCCCGGCGAGTACTTCTTCATGGAGATGAACACCCGCCTGCAGGTCGAGCACCCGGTCACCGAGCTGGTGACCGGGCTGGACCTGGTCGAATGGCAGGTCCGCGTCGCGGCGGGCGAACCGCTCGCGCTGGCACAGGACGACGTCCGGCTGACCGGGCACGCGGTCGAAGCGCGGGTCTACGCCGAGGATCCCGCCAGGGGGTTCATCCCGACCGGCGGGACCGTGCTGGCCGTGCACGAGCCGTCCGGCGACGGCGTGCGCGTCGACTCCTGGATGTCCGAGGGCGCGGTGGTCGGCTCGAACTACGACCCGATGCTGGCCAAGGTCATCGCGCACGGCCCGGACCGCGCGTCCGCGCTGCACCGGCTGGACCTCGCGCTGGCCGACACCGCACTGCTCGGTCTCGGCACGAACATCGCTTTCCTGCGCGGATTGCTGGCCGATCCCGAGGTGCGGGAGGGAAAGCTCGACACCGAACTCGTCGACCGTCGGCTGTCCACTTTGGTCTCTTCGGCGGTGCCGGAGGAGTTCTTCGCCGCCGCCGCGCTGGACCGGCTGCTGGAGCTCCAGCCGTCCGGGTCCATTGTGGACCCGTGGGACGTGCCGAGCGGCTGGCGGCTCGGTGGCTCGGGTGGTGTCACCTTCCGGCTGAAGGCCGGGACCGAGCAGGCAGTGGTGAAGGTCGAGGGCACCCCCACCGACGCGGTGGTCACCGTCGGGGACGGCGAACCGGTGCGTGTTTCGGCGCGGCGGGACGGGGACGTGCTGGAGGTGCGGTATCCCACCGGCTTCCGGCGTTTCCGGCAGGCCTGCGGACCGGACCGGACGGTCTGGCTGGCCGGGGACGGGCACGGCTTCGCCTTCGGGGAACAGGAAAACGTGCTCTCCGCTCGTGGCGAGGCGGCCGGTGCCGGGCCGGTCACCAGCCCGATGCCCGGCACCGTGCTGGTGGTGAAGGTCGCCGAGGGCGACGTGGTCGCCGCGGGGGCGCCGCTGTTCGTCGTCGAGGCGATGAAGATGGAGCACACCGTCACCGCGCCGGTCGACGGTGTGATCGGCGAACTCTCGGTCCGGGCAGGCCAACAGGTCGCGCTGGACGAAACCCTTGCCGTCGTGCAACCCCACGAGGAGAAATCGTGATCGACTTCCGCCTTGACGACGAGTACGAGTCGCTGCGCAAGACCGTCGAGGACTTCGCGCACAGTGAGGTCGCCCCGGTGATCGGCGAGTTGTACGAGCGGGAGGAGTTCCCGTACGCGCTCGTCGCGAAAATGGCCGAGATGGGCCTGTTCGGCCTGCCGTTCCCGGAGGAGTTTGGCGGCATGGGCGGCGACTACTTCGCGCTGTGCCTGGCGCTGGAGGAGCTGGCGCGGGTCGACTCCTCGGTCGCGATCACCCTGGAAGCCGGGGTTTCGCTGGGGGCGATGCCGATCTACCGGTTCGGCAGCCAGGAGCAGAAGGACAAGTGGCTCCCGGCGCTGTGCGCGGGCGAGGCGCTGGGTGGTTTCGGGCTGACCGAGCCCGGCGGCGGTTCCGACGCCGGGGCGACCCGCACGCGGGCGCGGCTCGACGGCGACGAGTGGATCATCAACGGCAGCAAGGCCTTCATCACCAACTCGGGCACCGACATCACGAAGCTGGTGACCGTCACCGCGGTCACCGACGTGATGGAGAACGGGCGCAAGGAGATCTCCGCGATCATCGTGCCGTCGGGGACTCCGGGCTTCGCGGTCGCGCCGAAGTACTCGAAGGTGGGCTGGAACTGCTCCGACACCCACGAACTGTCCTTTTCGGACGTCCGGGTGCCGGTGGACAACCTGGTCGGCGAGCGGGGCAGGGGATACGCCCAGTTCCTGTCCATTTTGGACGAGGGGCGGGTGGCGATCGCCGCGCTGAGCGTCGGGCTGGCGCAGGGCTGCGTCGACGAGTGCCTCAAGTACGTGAAGGACCGCATCGCCTTCGGCAGGCGGATCGGGGAGTACCAGGCGATCCAGTTCAAGATCGCCGACATGGAGGTCCGCACGCACACCGCGCGGCTGGCCTACTACCAGGCGGCGTCGAAGATGCTGCGGGGCGAGCCGTTCAAGAAGGAGGCGTCGATCGCGAAGCTCGTCGCGTCGAACGCCGCGATGGACAACGCGCGCGACGCCACGCAGATCTTCGGCGGCTACGGCTTCATGAACGAGTTCCCGGTGGGCCGCTTCTACCGCGACGCCAAGATCCTCGAGGTCGGCGAGGGGACCAGCGAGGTGCAGAAGATGCTGATCTCGCGCCATCTCGGCGTCGCCTGATCCCCTTCCAGAAGTCCGTGAATGCCACATTGAGGGACTCTGAGTCCCTCAATGTGGCATTCACGGACCGTCGCGTGGGAGCTAGAGCCGGTCGTGGACGAGGTCGGTCACCAGCGCGGGCTCTTCGAGGTGGACGTCGTGGCCGGTCGGCGTGTGGACGAGTTCCAGCACGCCGTCGGCCGCGAGCGCGGTGAGCTGTTCGCCCAGCCAGCGTTCGTGGGCACGCCAGGTGTCCCGCACCGCTTCGGGCAGCAGACCCGCCATCGAGCGGGACGACCGGGTGACCACCAGCGGACCCTGAGCCCGGCGATAGGCCCCGAAACGGTCGAGGACTTCGAAGGCGCGTACGACCGTCAGCAAGTAGTCGTCGAGCCCCGCGCCCATGCTCTCCAACTCGGCACGTAGCGCCGTATGCGCCCGGGTCACCTGGTCGGGTGCGAGTCCCGCGTACTGGCTGGCGTGGATGGGATTTCCGTGTCCGTCGAGATTGACCGCGAGCGGGCAGTCCGGGTGGTCCGCCGCCCAGAGCGCGGCGATCATGCCACCGAGCGAGTGCCCGACGACGGCGGGCCGCACGAGACCGAGCGCCTCGTTCACCGCGGTGACATCGGACAGCACGAGGTCCCACGACCACGGCGCCGCCGGTGTCCGGCCGTGGCCACGGAGGTCGACGGCGACCGGGCGGTGGCCGAGCGCGCGCAGGCGTCCGGCGATCTCGGTCCAGTCGTCACTGGACCGGTCGCCGCCGTGCAGGAGCACGATCGCCTGTCCGTCGCCGCCGTGGTCGACGACGTGCAGTGGTACTTCCCCGTTGGTCACGGTGCGGGTGATCATGGCACAACACAAGCATGTGCGGCGGGCGCGAGGCCACGGGATTAGCCGGCGACATGTAACCCCGGTCCGTATTGCGTGATGACGTTTCCGGCGTCACACCAAGGAGGGTTTCATGCGCAAGCGCTTACCGGCGGCCGTGGTGGCCGCAGGCGCGATGGCCGGGGTGATCGGCATGTCCGCACCCACTGCGGAGGCGGCCCCGGCACCGCAGTACAGACTCGTGCTCGGTTCCGCGACCACGCTGGAATACCGCGGGATCAACGCGCACGGTGACATCATCGGTCTCGGTACCGACCCGTCGTCCCAAGGGCGGGAGAAAGGGTTCATCCTCAAGGCCGGCTCGAAGACCCCCGTCTTCCTCAACGCGCCCGGCAGCGGCGCCAGCCTGCGCGAGGAAACCAGGGCACTGTCCATCAACGACCAGGGCATGGTGGTCGGGCGGTACGGGAAGGTCGTGGTTTTCCCCGGCGGCGTGGCAGAAGTGCCCCGGCCGGTCAGCTGGCAGGGTCCCGGCGCCACCGGGACCGATCTCGGCGTGAATCCCACCGGGACGGCCGAGGCACTCGGGGTCAACGACAAACAGCAAATCGTGGGCACGCAGGGCGGCATCGCAGGCACTCCGTGGCTCAAGCAGGGCCCGACGGTGACCAACCTGCCGCTGTTCCCCGGGGGCAGGACCGGCGAGGCGCTCGCTGTCAACGGCACCGGAGTGGTGGTCGGCGATGCCGCGCAGGCCAACGGGGACAAGCTCGCCGCACAGTGGGTCAACGGGAATCTCAGCTCACTCGGCTCGCTCAACGGCGGCCCCTCCGCCGAAGCGCTGGCCATCAACACCGCCGGCCAGGCGGTGGGCGACGCTCTCCCGCCCGGCGCCCCGCCCAACCTGCCCCACGCGGTGCTGTACGCCAACGGCAAGGCGGTCGACCTCAACGTCCCGGGCACGGGCACGAATTCCGCGCGAGCCGCGGCGATCAACAGCCACGGTGACATCGTCGGCGAGGACGGGGTGATCCCGCCCCTCGACCTGGTGGGCAGTGGCAACGGCTTCCTCTACCGCAACGGCCACGCGACCGAACTCAACACGCTGATCGCACCGACCCGGAACGTACGGCTGGCGGAGGCCACCGGCATCAACGACGCCGGGCACATCGTCGGCATCGCCGCGGTCACCGCACCGGACGGCTCGCAGTCAAGCGTCGGCTACGAACTGGTGCCCCTTTCGGCCAGGTAGTCCCAGCGAACACCGCCGCGTCCGGGCCGCGCACCGGTCCGGACGCGGACGGGCCCGCGTCGTGCGTGTCGAACACCGCGGATCGGCGGGCTGATCCGGACCAGAGCGATGACGCGGCACGAACTGTCGGCCGACAGCCTCGCGGTCCTGTAAACAGGAGAGTATGAGTCAAATCGTCATCCGTTCGGGTGATACTGGGGATGAGAAAACGTTGCTGGGATTCTTCGACGACGCGGTGGCCTGGCTGGTCTCGCGCGGCAGTCCCGGCCAGTGGGGGACCGAGCCGTGGTCGGAGATCCCGAAGCGGATCGAGCGCGTGCGGGGGATGGCGGCCGATCCGGGCCTGCGGATCGCGGAGGTCGACGGCGAGCCCGCGGGCGCGCTGATCGTCACCGAGGAGTGCCCGACGCATGTGCAGAAGGTCGAGGAGCGGGAGATCTACGTCGGGCTGCTGATCACGTCGCGGCGCTTCACCGGGCACGGGGTCGGCGCCAGGCTGCTCGAGTACGCGCTGGACGAGGCGGGGCGCCGGGGGATCGACCTCGTCCGCGTCGACTGCTGGGCCGGCGGTGACGGACAGTTGCAGCGGTACTACGAGGGGCAGGGGTTCAAGCCGACCGTGCGGTTCAACGTCGACGGCTGGATCGGGCAGGTGTTCGAACAGCGCGTGGGGTAGCGGGATCGGCGGCGGGGGCGCACCATAGTTGACGGATCGCCAACAACCTTGGAGTCACTGAAGACGAAGAGGAGCACTGTCATGGCCAAGCAACCGCGTTCGCTCACCGGGAAGGTCGTCGTCGTGACCGGCGGCGCGCAGGGCATCGGGGCGGCCACCGCCGCCGCGGCGGCCCGGCTCGGCGCGCACGTGGTGATCGGCGATCTCGACGAGGTCCGCGCGGAAAAGACCGCCGCCGAACTCGGCGGTGACGTCGTGGCGCTGCGCCTCGACGTCACCGACACCGCCGGGTTCACCGCGTTCCTCGACGAGGTCGAGCAGCGCGTCGGGCCGATCGACGTGCTGATCAACAACGCGGGCATCATGCCGCTTTCCGAGCTGGCGGACGAGGACGACGCATCGACTCGCCGCCAGCTCGAGATCAACCTGCACGCGGTCGTGCACGGCACGCGCGAGGCGATCCGGCGGATGCGCCCGCGCGCCACCGGGCACATCGTCAACGTCGCCTCGATGGCGGGCAAGGCCGGGTTCCCCGGTGCGGCGACGTACTGCGCGACGAAGCACGCCGTCGTCGGGCTGTCCGAGGCGGTGCATCTGGAACTGCACGGCAGCGGCGTGCTCGTCTCGTGTGTGATGCCGGGGATCGTGCGGACGGAACTCGCGAGCGGGCTCGGCGAGGCGAAGTTCTTCAAGTCGGTACGGCCGGAGGATGTGGCGCACGCCATTGTGGACGCGCTGCGATTCCCCCGGTTCGACGTGTTCGTGCCGCGATCATTGGGAACTATGGGCAGGATCACGCGGCTGCTGCCGAGGCGATGGGGCGAGTCGATCGCGCGAGCACTCGGCGCGGACCGGGTTTTGGCTTCAGCGGCCCATTCCGCGGCGCGCGCGGACTACGAACGCCGGGCCGCCGGGAGCGCGCCGGGCGCGGATTCGTGACCCGGATGGCGCAACCACTGTCCGAATTGGACTAGTCGCTTCCGTGGAATCTGTTGAGTTGCCCGCCACCGCAAGGCAAGATTGCCGGGAAGTTCGCACGGCCCAGGAGGCAAGGACATGGCTTCACCACCGGCACGGATCGCCGCCGCGGCGTCGAACGTCGTGGGCAAGGTGTTCCACGGTGGGGTCGCCGATCTCCGGCCGATGCCCCGGGTGCTGCTCGACCAGGGCCCGAACCGCTCGCTGTACCGGCTGACCCACGGCGCCGCGAAACAGGACGGCCCGCCGATCCTGCTGGTGCCGCCGCTGGCCGCGCCCGCGCTGTGCTTCGACCTGCGCCGCGGGTGCAGCCTCGCCGAGCACCTGGTCGACGGCGGCCGCAACGCTTACCTTGTCGACTACGGCAACGTCGCGTTCTCCGACCGCCGTCTCGGTATCGAGCACTGGATCGACGACGTGCTGCCGAGGGCGATCCGGAAGGTCAGCGAGGACTCCGGCGGGCAGGGCGTGCACCTGGTCGCCTGGTGCCTCGGCGGGATCTTCGCTCTGCTGACCGCCGCCGACCAGGCGGACCTGCCGATCGAATCGATCACCACGATCGCCGCGCCCTTCGACTTCACCGCGATTCCGCTGATCGCGCCGTTCCGGCCGCTGGTCGATCTGACCGGCGGGCACCTGCTGACGCCGTTCTATCGCCTGCTGGGCGGCGCGCCGTCGGGCATCGTCAGCCGGGTGTTCAAGGTGACCGGGATCAACAAGGAGATCACGAAACCCCTTGCCATCCTGAAAAATCTCGACGACCGGGACTATCTGGCGCAGATCGAGGCCGTCGATCACTTCATGGACAACATGATCGCCTACCCCGGCCGCACGTTCGGCCAGCTGTACCACCGTTTTTTCCGGGCGAACGACCTCGCCGAGGGTTCGGTAGACCTGGGCGGGCGGATCATCGCGCTGTCCGGGGTCAAGGTGCCGACACTGGTGATCGCGGGCCAAAACGACACGATCGCGCCGCGCGGGGCCGTCGAGCGTCTGGTGGAGCTGCTGGAAAACGCGCCGTCCGTGCGCTTCGAAACCGCGCCGGGCGGCCATCTCGGCGTACTGACTGGCCGCAAGGCACGCCACACCACGTGGCGCTATATCGACGAATTCCTCGATTCCCAGGTTGCTGCCTGAGGCTTCGTCGGGCGAGGCGGCGGCTGTCCTGAAGGACGCCTTCAAGACGTTGAGTGTCCTCAAGGACGCCTTCAGGACATGGCGCGGCATTGCGCCGGGGCTTTCACGGAACGTTCCGGATGCGTTACGCTGAGCGTGACGCAGGGCCGCCGCGTCGGGGTGGGGATTCTGACAACCTGGCGGCCGAGGAGCCGATATCGTGCTTGCGTTATCGGGGGGATTCTGGCTGGTGCTGGCCGCCGCGGCGATGCTCGTCGTGGCTGGCGGCGTGACCCTTGCGCTGCTGGCGAAGATACTGAGCGCGTCTGAGCGGGACGTCCGGGTCCGGGTCGTGGTCTTTCCCCGCCCCCGCATCGAAATCGACGCCAAAACCGTAACGTCGAAAGGTTCTGACGACGGCTGATCGGTGAGCTGCCCGGCTGTGTGTCTATTAAGGACGTTCACGGCCGGGCGGGCAACCTCCTCGTCTTGCCGAGGACGCAGCGAGCAACGATGGGTGGCTGGATCTACTGCGTCCCTTCGAACATGTCCAGGATTCTCAGCCGGTCCTCGCGCATCGGTGCGATCTTTGTCTGAAATGGCCCTTGAACTGCGCTGATGCCTCTCGCTAGTTCGCGCAGCCTGTCGCTGCTGCCCAACCCCCTGATGGCCCGGTACTAGGCTCCACCTGCACTTGCATCCCGATACGAAGCCCTTCACGCGAGGGCAAGACACTCCTCATCGGCTTGAGGCGGGCGCTACCGATCGTTGTCACGATACGGCGTCAGGATGGGTGACCCTGACGACGGTACGTAACGGAGAACGAGCCATAAACGACCCGAATGTCACACCGTTCGTAGAGGGGAGGTCACGTTGGCTCAGGGGGACTGGTGTGCTGCGGTGGGCTGTTGGTGGCCTACACCGCCCGGCTGGCGGCGAACCGGAGCGACCCGGCCTGTAGGGGAGCGGGACGCGGTCGCCAAGGCGAGGAGTTGCATAGGTGACAGGTGCACAGCCGCTGGCGGCACGCTCTTGATCCTATAGAACCATATTCGGCAACTCGGGTGGAAAGCTAATGAGTAGGAGGCGAGCATGTTAAAGCGACGGATGGTCTTCTATCGATGGTCTTCGCAAGACTCTGACAAGTTGTTCGACCCGTATACCGTGGTGGCGGATCTGTATACGCGAATTCAGACTGACGAAGAGGCCGGAATCCTTGATGACGGTGACAGTACAGTTGCCGTGGTTCCAATCGAGTTCATCGATAGGTCGAAGCCTGTCCGGTTGCAGCTGCTGTCACTGCGAAGTGCTGGCCGACTGCCTGCAAAGTGGCGACCTGATGCACCGCTTGATTCAATCCCGCTTCTAGCAGGTGAGTACTCGGCGGATGTGACACACGTCTGTATTTGGCCTGATGGAATCGCGGGTCAAGAGTACCACGCAAACGCTCCTCGGCTCAATCGCCTGTCCTTCTTCTTTAGAAGGAACTCTGGAGTAAGAACCCTATTTGAACCGTTGTATAACCCGGACATGTTCGACAGGCTTGAGCGTCTCCGGGGACGTTTGCGATCGGTACACATTACGCTAGTTAATCCTCATTATGCGCATGCCACTGACCGGTCTGGTGCGTTTGGTGAGCTGATTCCTGCGGTCTTCGGGTCTCGTGCACCTTCTTTAAATGTGCAACTGGGTATGGGCAGGTATGGGCCACGTGATCGATTCTTGGATGCTGGTATCGAGGATGCAGTTTTTGATATTGCTGAGCATGCACATGAGCAAGTCGATAGAATGGTGGTAGGCGGAATCAATCCGACTACCGGAAAGGCTGAGCGGGTCGACTTACTAAACGAACGTGTGCAGATCGAGAGAAACTTGCCAGAAAACCCCCGGGTGAAATCGATTCCAGAATCGGATGTTGCCTTTTTGGCAATCGGGGAGGCTCGTGTCGAACTAGATAGAAGCGCACTGATTGCGCGATCCGTGCAAGCGCAAGCTGTGCACAAGTAGCCCGTGATGCGCAAGTTTATTAGAATCTTGGATCGGCATGTTTGGTCTGTTCCAGTGCTGATAGCCGGCTTGGCATTCATTGCGTTGCTGGTTTACAGCTGCTTTTCGGGGCCGCCGATACTTCTAGGTTCGGCCAAGTTGTCAGTTCGGCAGCAGGTGTACTCATCTCTCGCCAGCTCCTCGGGGTCTCTTTTGGGATTTACGATCGCTGCTGTGACGGTTTTGGCCGCATTCGGTCCTCGGCGGCAACGGCTTCGGCGGGAGATTGAGCGCGAAAAGCGCCTGGGCAAGGCGAGAATCTTGATTGGGAATTCGCTGCTTTCATCGGCGTTAGTACTGCTGGCGATTTTGGTGATATCGACAGTGCTTCTAGGTGTAGACAGCTCTGATTTCGCTCCTGAACTTTTGATCACGATAGATACTGCATGCGTGTTCGGCGCTATTGGTGGCCTTTTAATGGGTTGTGCAGGGCTGACGCTCGTAATAATTGAAAGAAATCAAGCTGCGCAGCAGGATGGCGAGCCTGATGTCAACTAAAGTAAATTGTGCAATTACTTTTGGTTATCGCGTGCTTGATGCGCAATTGGATAGATGGATGAATTTTTAGGAAATCGAGAGACTTTGGAGTGATCCAAAACACTTCGCTGCTTTCGGTGCTGGTCCGCAGCTTTCCGCTCATTACTCTGCCCCGAAAGCAGATGGAGAACTCTTGCCTCACTTCGCCGTCGTCGTAGGCGATGACGTGCTGGGGGTCCGAGTACAGACCGATCACGCCCGTGACCTCGCACTCGATGCCGGTTTCTTCGCGGACCTCCCGGACCGCTGCCTCGGCCAGTGTCTCGCCGAGTTCCAGTTGGCCACCCGGGATCGAGTACAGGTCGTTGTCGGTGCGTCGGATCATGAGGATCCGGCCTTCGTCGTCCTGGATGAACACCGAGACCGCTACCGCGATGCTGTTCGCCGCGGGGGCGTTCGGGTCGTTGTAGTAGTCGACTCGGGTCATGGTGCCTCCTAGAAGGTGGCTGGCTTGGCGAGGTTCCAGACTGACTCGAAGCTCTCCGAGTACGTCTCGAAAAGGTCTCCGGCGGAGAGGCGTCGCAGGTGGAGGGTTGGGGCGTGGGCGCCCTGGATCCCGTACACGTGCGTGTTGACGATCATTTCGTCGTCGAACCGGAAGATCGAGTTGTAGAGCGTGGTGTCGTGGAAGCGCATCTCCACGCCGTCGACGCCGATCAGTGGGCGGTAGGACGCCAGTGCGTTGCGGATGCGTGCCGCGAGTGTTCCGTCGCCGAGTTGCTCTTCGGCGCTGCGCAGGGCGACGCTGTCGCCTTCCGGGTCGCCGAACAGCAAGCGGACGTGAGCGCCGGCGGAAGCCTTCGCGGACAGGTCTTTGATGAACCGCGGGCGTTCGACCAGGAACAGCGCCGCCTGTACGAGGACCTCCACGGTCTCCGAGGCGTCCTTGATCATCCTGTCCCACAGTTCGACGGGAACGGCGTGGCGGTGTGGGAAGACCTGGACGACCTCGGCGGCGGCCGTTTCGGCTTTACGCTCCGGGGCAACCGAGTCCGGCCAGAGGTAGGTTTCCGACTCGCGCGCCATGGCGGCGATCTTGTGCCGGTGTTTGGGGTAGGGCGTCCGGTTCTTGGTGATCCAGCGCTCGACGGTCTTCTGATCGACGCCGACGGCCTCGGCGACCTGCTCCAACGCGAGGCCGTTGCGCAGTAGCGCGTCACGCAGGCGTTCGTTCGGCACCGCCACCCCTTGGGACGTGTAGGGACGTCTTTGACGGTAGCAGGGACGTCCCCAAGTGTCCTGCCAGGTGGTGATCACGTCCCGCGTTTGAGTCGAGAGTGGTGTCAGGTTGCCGGGGCAGGTCCGGCGGCGGGACGCCGAGGAGATGGGCGTGAGCGTTGAATGCCGTCCGCTCGGACAAGCGGCGACGTGGGATGGTTGGGGGCTTCGTTGGACGGTGGACTCGGCGACCGAGGTAACCGTGGAGGAGACCGGGCCGCGCGCCTCGTGTCCGCCGGTGCTGGTGCTGGCCGGGGTCTGTGTGGTGACGCTGGTACCGCCGGAGGATCAGACGGCTTGGCAGGGGTGCGCGACTTTCCTGCGTCGGCTTCGGGACCAGGCAGACGAGTTGGCGACGCTGCTGGAAATCCGTGCGGAGGGGCGTGATCATGCAGCAAGGTGAGCCGAGGACGTTGCTGGAAGCTCACGAGGTCGTGATGAAGCGTCGGCCTCCGAATACCGCGAAACCGTCGGACTGGGTGGCGTTCCGGCTTGGCAACGCGCGGGTGTACGAGGCCGTCGCGGACGTGGACCGGGGGCATCACCACGAGGCGTTGTACTGGGCCGGGTACGAGAAACGGCGGGCGGAGGAAGGGCAGACATAGGACCGCCCGGCCACCGTGTCCACAGAGGACACTAGCGGCCGGGCGGGGACCCTCCCGGAAACAGGGTTACTTCAGCTCGGCCGAGGACTTGCCGAGGACTCGGCGGGCGACGATGAGCTGTTGGATCTGTTGTGTGCCTTCGAAGATGTCCAGGATCTTCGCGTCCCGGCTCCACTTTTCCAGCAGCGACTCCTCGGAGTACGCGCCGGTCAGCTCGACGCACTTCAGCGTGATCTCGACGACCGAGCGGCCCGCCTTCGCCTTGGCCATCGACGCCTGCAGCGAGTTCGGCTGGCGGTTGTCGGCCATCCACGCGGATTCCAGCGTCAGCAGGTACGCCGATTCGTAGTCCGCTTCCAGCTGGAGGAAGGTCGCGGCGGCCGCGTGCTGGGTGTTGGCCGGGCGGTCGTAGTCGATGGTGACGCCGGCCTCGGTGAGGACGCGCCGGGTTTCCTCCAGCGCCGCCCGCGCGACACCGATGGCCATCGCGGCCACCAGCGGGCGGGTGTTGTCGAAGGTCTGCATGACCCCGGCGAACCCCTTGGCCGTGTCGATTTCCGGCGTGCCGAGCAGGTTTTCCTTGGGGACACGGCAGTTTTCGAAGCGGAGTACCGCGGTGTCCGAGGCGCGGATGCCGAGTTTGTGCTCGACCCGCACGACCTCGAAGCCCGGCGTGCCCTTCTCCACGACGAACGACTTGATCGCCGCGCGGCCCTTCGACTTGTCCAGTGTCGCCCACACGACGACGGCGTCGGCGCGCTGGCCGGAGGTCACGAAGATCTTCTCGCCATTGAGAACGTACTCGTCGCCGTCGAGGCGGGCGGTCGCGGTGATCGCCGCGGAGTCCGAGCCGCAGCCCGGCTCGGTGATCGCCATCGCGGCCCACAAACCGTTGAACCGCTTGAGCTGTTCGTCGGTCGCGACCGAGCCGATCGCCGCGTTGCCGAGGCCCTGGCGCGGCATCGACAGCAGCAGACCCACGTCACCCCAGCACATCTCGATGGTGCCGAGGACGACGTTCAGGTTGGCGCCGTTTCGGTTTCCTTTCGCGCCGCCCTTGTCATCGCGGCGGACACCGGCCGCGCCCGCGCCGCCCTCACCGGAGGAGTTGAGTCCGTCCAGCAGCGCGGCGAACATGTCGAGCTCGGCCGGGTAGGTGTGCTCGGCGCGGTCGTACTTGCGCGAGATCGGGCGGAACACCTCGGACGCGGCCTGGTACGCCTGGTTGATCAGCGCGCCGGCCTTCTTGGGGACTTCCAGGTTGATCATGAGTGCTTACCTTCCGAGAAAGCTTAAAGAAGAACGGCGCCTTCCATCACGCCGATGGCGCGCAGGTCGCGGTACCAGCGTTCGACCGGGTGCTCCTTGACGAAGCCGTGCCCGCCGAGCAGCTGGACACCGGCGCTGCCGATCTGCATGCCCTTGTCGGCCGCGAGTTTGCGGGCCAGCGCGACCTCGCGGGCGTAGGACTTGCCCTGCTCGGCGCGGGCGGCCGCGCGCAGGGTCACCAGCCGCAGGCCCTCCAGCTCGATCGCGATGTCGGCCACCGAGAACGCGACGGCCTGGCGGTGGCTGATCGGCTCGCCGAACGCGGTCCGCTCGTTGACGTAGGGCACGACGTAGTCGAGGACGGCCTTCGCGGTCCCGGCCGCCAGCGCCGCCCAGCCGAGCCGCGAGAGCCGCACGATTTCGGCGAACGTCTCGGGCTTTCCGCCACCGAGCAGCGCGCCCGCGGGCAGCGAAACCTTTTCCAGGTGCAGTTTCCCGGTCGCGGCGCCACGCAGGCCCATCGCGGGCTCGGCCTCGATCGTCACACCGGAGTTCGACGATTCGACGATGAAGAGCGCGGGTCCCCGGCCTTCGAGATCGGCCGAGACGAGGAACAGTTCCGCCTGCGCGGCACGCGGCACCAGCGACTTGACGCCGTCGAGCTGGTAGCCCTTCGGCGTCCGGCGGGCCTTCGTCCTTGGCTTGAACGGGTCGAACAGCGGGGCGCGTTCCTGCAGCGCGAGCGCGGCGGCGGGGACGTGCTCGGTGGCGAACGCGGGCACGTAGTCGGCCTGCTGCTGCTCGTCGCCGTAGGAGACCAGCGCGGTGCTCACCGCCGACGGCGCGAGCACCGCCACGGCGAGCCCGAGGTCGCCGTGCGCGAGCGCCTCCGCGACGAGCGCGTTCGTGACCACCGAGCGTTCGGTGCCGACGCCGCCCAGCTCCTCGGGGATCCCGACGAGGCTGATGCCCAGTTCGGCGGCCCTGCTGAGCAGGCCCTCCGGCGCCGCGAGCTTCGCGTCGGCGTCCGCGGCGGCCGGGCGCAGCTGCTCGGCGGCGAACTCGGTGACGGTCTCGACGATGAGCTGCTGGTCCTCGCTCGGGGTGAGGTCGAACATCCCGGTGTCCGACGCCGGCGCGAGCCGGGCGGGCTTGCCGAGCCGCTGCGCCTTCTGGAACGAGCGGGTGGCCGCGCCCGCGGCGCGGAAGCCGTTCCTGGTCCCCGCGGTGACGAGGTTTTCGACGGGCTTGCGCAGCCCGGCCTTGTCGATGACCTTGCTCCCGGCCAACCGGGTGAGCGCGGCCAGGCCGAAGCCCATCGCGTCTCGTTTCCTTGGCGCAGCCATGGTGGCCCCTCCATCTCGCTACCTACTCGTGAGTAGGTTAGCGCCCATGGCCGGTTCGTGCCAGCGGCGGGCCGAGATTCGGTGGCCGGACTCACCCGGCCGCCCGTGAGCCGGGCGAAAACCGGGTGCGGGTGCGAGACGGCTGAGTCACGCTTTCCGGCATGGACATCGACGGCAAGCTGCGCAAGGCGTGTGCGAAGCGCACCCTGGTCCACCTGCACCGGGACATCGACGGCGCGGACCGGATCGCCGGGTTCGTGCTGGCCGTCGGCGTCGAATGGATCTTGCTGGCGCGCCTCGATCCGGGGATCTTCCTGGACGGCTACACGTTCGTCCGCCGCGAGGACCTGCGGCGGGTGGAGAAGCCAGCGTCGCGGCACTTCGTCCGCAGGGCGCTGGAACTGCACGGCGAATGGCCGCCGGTGGCGCCGGAGCACCGGCTCGACGGGATCGTGCCGGTGCTGGAGTCGGCCGCCGCGGCCTTCCCGCTGCTCACCGTGCACGTCGAGCGTGCCGATCCCGAGGTCTGCTACATCGGCACTCCGGTAAAGATCGGCCGTCGCGCGCTGCGGCTCGCCGAGGTGACGCCGAGTGCGGAATGGACGGACGAGCCGTCGAAGTGGCGGTTCGCGGACATCACGCGCGTCGAATGCGGTGGCCGGTACGAGCGGACACTGTCCGAAGTGGCCGGTCTGCTCGGGTAGCCCGGTTCGCGCGGCTGAGTGCTGAAGGACGCCTTCGGTGCGTTGGGCGCAGTGAAGGACGCTTTCAGTGCGCTGGATGCACTGATGGCGTCCTTCAGCACCCGCTTACCCGGGCAGGCCGAGCGCGGCGTGCAGGAGTGCGCTCAGCTCGGCTTCGAGGTTCGGGCGGTGCGCGACGCGGCGGGTCCTGGTCAGGTCGTTCGCGATGGTCAGCGCGGCGTGCACGGTGATCTTCACCTCCCGCGCGGGCAGCTCCGGGCGCACCGCCGAGAGCAGGGAGATCCAGCGCGCGACGTAGTCCCGCTGCACGCGCAGCAGTCCGGCCTTGTCGCGGTCGGGAATGCTCGCCCGGTCGGCGGAGAAGGCGACGTGCAGTTCGGGGGTGTGCAGCAGGGTGTGCACGTAGGACGCGGCGAGCCTGCGCAGCGCGTCCCGTTCGTCGGCCGCGCGCAACGCCTCTTCGGCGGCGACGGCGAGCCGGTCGCCCGCGCGGTGCCCGATCGCCACCACCAGCGCGCCCTTGCTCGGGAAGTGCCGGTACACGCTGGGCCCGGTGATCCCGGCGGCTGAGCCGATGTCCTCCATGCTCACCGCGCGGAACCCGCGGTCGGCGAACAGCCGGGTCGCCTCCGACAGCAACTGCTCACGCCGCGAAGGCGTGCCGAGCACGGCCAGCGGCGGCGGTTCCGGGGCCGCGCCCGTCGCGGGCAGTGTGGTTTCGAGCACAGTGAGGGCCCGTTCGACGAGCAACTGGCCGAAGCGTTTCTTCGCGACCGTCGTGTGGTGCACGGACACGCTGCCGAACACCGAAAGCGTCGCCCAGCACAGCAGCTCGGCGTCCGCCGCGGCCAGGTCCGGACGGACCCGCAGCAGCGTCTTGCTCCACGCCGCGAGCAGCGCGCCGGACCGCCTGCCGATCTCCCGCTGGTCCTCCCGCGGGAGGTGCCTGCCCTCCCAGCGCCACAGCGCGGCGACCTCGCGGCGCTCCACGGCCTGGGCCGCCAGCACGGCGAGCAGGGATTCGAGCTGGTCGCCGGGTGTCTTGGTGTCGGCGAGCGCTTCGGCGGTCGCGGTCTCCATGTCGTCGATCCCGGAGAGCACGACGTAGGCGAGGATCGCCTGCTTGTCCGCGAAGTGCCGGTACAGCGCCGGCCCGGTGACGCCGCCCGCGGCGGCGATGTCGTTGATCCCGACGCCGTGGAAGCCCCGCTCGCGGAACAGCTCCGCGGCGACCGCGGCGAGCTGCGCCTTGCGGTCGCGCGGCCGCCTGGCGCGGGCCTGCCGGGGTGAAGGTGACGTCATGGTGAACCGACGATAGCGCGTGCATGGTAGGAAACAACCCATTGACACCATGGGGTTACTCGGGCATATGTTAATCGGCATTAGCGCGTACTCGGCAGTATGATCGCGGTAGGCGATACAACGCGGTACCAACCACGCCCTGCGCGGAGGAGTGTTCAGTGAGTAGCGAGGCCTACATCTACGAGGCGATTCGCACGCCTCGCGGCAAGAACAAGGGTGGTGCCCTGCACGGCACCAAGCCGGTCGACCTGGTGGTCGGCCTGATCAACGAGCTGAAGGTCCGCCACCCGAACCTCGACCCGGCGGCGATCGACGACATCGTGCTCGGCGTCGTCTCCCCGGTGGGCGAGCAGGGCGCGGTCATCGCACGGACCGCCGCGCTGAACGCGGGCCTGCCCGACACCGTCGCGGGCGTGCAGCTCAACCGGTTCTGCGCCTCCGGCCTGGAGGCCACCAACACCGCCGCGCAGAAGGTCGCCTCCGGCTGGGACCAGCTGATCATCGCCGGTGGTGTCGAGTCGATGTCGCGGGTGCCGATGGGCTCCGACGGCGGCGCGCTGTTCATGGACCCGGCCACCGCCTACGACAACTACATCGTCCCGCAGGGCACCGGCGCGGACCTGATCGCGACCATCGAGGGCTTCTCCCGCGAGGACGTCGACGCCTGGGCCGTGCGCTCGCAGGACAAGGCCGAGGCGGCCTGGTCCGGCGGCTACTTCTCGAAGTCCGTCGTACCGGTGAAGGACCTCAACGGCGTCACGATCCTCGACCACGACGAGCACCGCCGCCCCGGCTCCACGCTGGAGGGTCTCGGCAAGCTCAAGCCTGCCTTCGCCGGTATCGGCGAGCTGGGCGGCTTCGACGCCGTCGCGCTGCAGAAGTACCACCAGGTCGAGAAGATCAACCACGTCCACACCGGCGGGAACTCCTCGGGCATCGTGGAC
This sequence comes from Amycolatopsis samaneae, assembly GCF_039541975.1. Taxonomy (NCBI): domain Bacteria; kingdom Bacillati; phylum Actinomycetota; class Actinomycetes; order Pseudonocardiales; family Pseudonocardiaceae; genus Amycolatopsis; species Amycolatopsis samaneae. Next base: position 67,611 of record NZ_BAABHG010000012.1, on the reverse strand, counting down.
GGCGCCGCGCTCGTGCTGGTCGGCAACGAGCAGGTCGGCAAGACCTTCGGCCTGACCCCGCGCGCCCGCATCGTGGCCACCGCGTCGATCGGTTCCGAGCCGACGATCATGCTCACCGGCCCGACGCCCGCCACCCAGAAGGTGCTCGACAAGGCCGGGCTGACCCCGGACGACATCGACCTGTGGGAGCTCAACGAGGCGTTCGCCTCCGTCGTGCTCAAGTGGATCAAGGACCTGAACCTGCCGGAGGAGAAGGTCAACGTCAACGGCGGCGCGATCGCGATGGGCCACCCGCTGGGCGCCACCGGCGCGATGCTGGTCGGCACCGTGGTCGACGAGCTGGAACGCCGCCAGGCGCGCCGCGCGCTGGTGACCCTCTGCATCGGCGGCGGCATGGGCGTCGCGACCATCATCGAGCGGGTCTGAGGGACAGGGACAATGACTGAAGCGAAGACCATCCGCTGGGAGCAGGACGCCGACGGCATCGTCGTGCTGACCCTCGACGACCCCAAGCAGTCCGCGAACACGATGAACAGCGACTTCCGCGAGTCGCTCGGCGTCGTCGTCGACCGGCTGGAGTCCGAAAAGGACTCCATCACCGGCGTCGTGCTCACCTCGGCGAAGAAGACCTTCTTCGCCGGTGGCGACCTCAAGGACCTGATCCAGGCGCAGCCGGAGCACGCGGCCGAGATCACCGAGAGCAGCCTCCTGATGAAGGGGCAGCTGCGCCGGCTGGAGCAGCTCGGCAAGCCGGTCGTCTCCGCGATCAACGGCGCCGCGCTCGGCGGCGGCCTCGAAATCGCGCTGGCGACGCACCACCGCATCGCGGCCGACGTCAAGGGCAGCCAGATCGGCCTGCCCGAGGTCACCCTCGGCCTGCTGCCCGGCGGGGGCGGCGTGGTGCGCACCGTGCGCCTGCTGGGCATCCAGAGCGCGCTGCTGAACGTCCTGCTGCAGGGGCAGCGGCACCGCCCGGCCAAGGCACTCGAACTCGGCCTGGTGCACGAACTCGTCGGCACCGTCGAGGAACTGCTGCCCGCGGCGAAGGCGTGGATCAAGGCCAACCCCGAGGCGAACACGCAGCCGTGGGACGTCAAGGGCTACAAGATCCCCGGCGGCAGCCCGACGAACCCGAGCTTCGCGGCGAACCTGCCCGCGTTCCCGGCGAACCTGCGCAAGCAGATCAAGGGCGCGAACATGCCGGCGCCGCGCGCGATCCTCTCCGCGGCCATCGAAGGCGCGCTCGTCGACGTCGACACCGCGCTCCAGGTCGAGACGCGGTACTTCGTCAGCCTCGCCACCGGCCAGGTCTCGAAGAACATGACGAAGGCGTTCTTCTTCGACCTCCAGACCATCAACTCGGGCGGCTCCCGCCCGGACGGGGTGGAGAAGTACACCGCCAAGAAGGTCGGTGTCATCGGCGCCGGGATGATGGGCGCGGCGATCGCGTACGTCTCGGCGAAGGCCGGGATCGACGTCGTGCTCAAGGACGTCACGCTCGAAGGCGCCGAGAAGGGCAAGGGCTACGCGGTCAAGCTGGAGGAGAAGGCCCTCTCCCGCGGCAAGACCACCAAGGAGAAGTCCGAGGCGCTGCTGGCGAAGATCAAGCCGACCGACAAGGCGGAGGACTTCGCCGGGGTCGACTTCGTGATCGAGGCCGTGTTCGAGAGCGTCGAGCTCAAGCACAAGGTGTTCCAGGAGATCGAGAACATCGTCAACCCGGACGCGGTGCTCGGCTCGAACACCTCGACGCTGCCGATCACCTCGCTCGCCGAGGGCGTGCAGCGTACCGGGGACTTCATCGGCATCCACTTCTTCTCGCCGGTCGACAAGATGCCGCTGGTCGAGATCATCTGTGGGGAGAAGACCTCGCCCGAGGTGCTGGCGAAGGTGTTCGACTACACCCTGCAGATCAAGAAGACGCCGATCGTCGTCAACGACAGCCGCGGGTTCTTCACCTCGCGGGTGATCGGCACGTTCATCAACGAGGCCGTCGCCGCGCTGGGCGAGGGCGTCGAGCCCTCGTCGATCGAGCAGGCGGGTTCGCAGGCCGGGTACCCGGCGCCGCCGTTGCAGCTGATGGACGAGCTGACCCTGACGCTGCCGCGCAAGATCCGCAAGGAGACCCGCGAAGCGATCGAGGCGGCCGGTGGCACCTGGACGCCGCACGCGTCCGAGGCCGTCATCGACAAGATGCTCGACGAGTACGACCGCAAGGGCCGCTCCACCGGTGCCGGGTTCTACGACTACGACGAGGCGGGCAAGCGGACCGGGCTGTGGCCGGGGCTGCGCGACGCCTTCAAGTCCGGGAGCGCCGACGTGCCGTTCGAGGACCTCAAGGAGCGGATGCTCTTCGCCGAGGCGCTCGAAACGGTGAAGTGCTTCGACGAGGGCGTGCTGACCTCGGTCGCGGACGCGAACATCGGGTCGATCTTCGGCATCGGCTTCCCGGCCTGGACCGGCGGTGTCATCCAGTACATCAACCAGTACTCCGGTGGCCTGCAGGGCTTCGTCGACCGCGCGCGTCAGCTGGCCGAGCGCTACGGCGACCACTTCACCCCGCCACAGTCCCTTGTGGACAAAGCGGCCAAGGGTGAGATTTACGAATAACCCAGTAAGTACGTTAATCCGGTAGCGCGATAAACCCAGGGCCCGTCTCGCACATCGTGCGAGACGGGCCCTGGGTTTTCCTGGTGTGTTAGTCCTTGTGGCGTAACGGTTTTCGGCGTCCGAGTGAGCCCGTTCCGGCCGATAACGGAACGACCCTCTGTTGTCACAAATGACGAACCGCTCACCCAGAGCGCATGAAAGACTTCGGGCCATGGCCTTGACACCGACGGTGCGTGAGCGGGATCCGCTGGTTTTCGGGGGCGCCGATCGGCTGGTGAAACTGATCGGCGCGCTGTACCAGCGCCCGCGCGCCGGTGACCGGCCGAGGGAACTCGACGAGGTCGCCGTGCGCTGGAAGCCCGGCTACCACGACGAACGCTCCGGGCGGCGCGGGCTGCCGATGGTCTGCCTGGTGCGCCCCGACTCCGCCGCCGACGTGCTGCCCGAGCTGAGCCGCTGGCTGGCGGAGGCGAAACCGGAACCGGTCCGGCACGCCTACCTCGGCCTGGCCGGGCGCGAGGGGGCCGACGCCGACGGCCCGGCGACCCAGCGCAGCGTCAAGGCCGTGCGCGAGCTGTTGTGGGAGGCCCGCAACGCGCTGATCCGCGACCCGAGGGCGCGGGGCAGCAGGCTGCGGTTCGGGCTGTTCACCCTCGTCGTGTGGCTGATGAGCCAGAAGATCGCCGAGCACGACCCGAATCCCGACCGGACCCTGCTGCGGCGCGTGCAGCGGCTGGGCATCGTCGAACGGTTCCGCACGACTATCCAGCACGTCGACGACAAACTGCCCGGCGACAAGTTCTGGTGGCGCGTGCCGCTGGCCGTGCTGCGCGGGCTGACCGCGCTGAGTTTCCGGGCCGCGGCGACCGGCCGGGTACCGCTGCTTTCCGGCCCGTACCGGTGGTTTCTCCGCCAGCCACACCTCGCGCCGGAGATGTCCGGCAGTTTCGTGCGGTTCGCGCGGCGGCTGACCGACGGCGAATGGCAGCGCGAGGCCCCGGAATACGTGTCCCGGCTGCTGGTCAACGCGTTCCTCGAGGATCTGCGCCGCGCCTACCGCATCCGCCCGTGGCAGCCGTGGCGGCGGCGCCGGATGACCTACCCGGTGCTCATGCTCGACGCGATCAGCCCGGCCAACGGTGGATACCGGCTGCTGCGGCTGATCAACGGGGTACGCAACCAGGTCGGTCTCTTCGATCCGCTGCTGGTGGTCAGCGCCAGCGACGACGTCCCGCCGGACGCGGGCCGGGGTGACCCGGAGCGTCCGCGCTTCGACGCCACCACCGCGGCCGAGGGCTACCGGGCCTGGCAGAACGCGCTGCGCGACGACCGCCGCGCCCGCCGCGACACCGCCTGGTACCTGCCGATCCGGATCCGGGAGGGCGAGCCGAAGGAGGCGCTCGACGACGCGCGGCGCCGGCTGGCCTCGTTCGACGGGTACCACCTGGAGCGCAGGCTCGCGCGGCCGCCGTGGTGGGCGAGCCGCTGGACCCGGATCGGCGTGCCGGTGCTCGTGGTGGTGCTCGCGGCGGCCGGGCTGATCGTGCAGCGTCAGACCACTTTGGACAGTCACTGCGGGACGGACAGCCCGTCGCTGGTGTGGACCGGCACCGAGTGCGTCGGGATGTCGGACGGGGCGTTCGACCTGTTCCAGCCGTCCGACGACACCACCGCGCAGGTCAGCCGGATCATCCACGAGCAGAACCTCCGGGCCGAACAGCTGCACCGCGCGCATCCGGAACGGCCCTACATCACGATCGTCGACCTCGAAGCGGTGACCTCCTCGACCGGGACCGTCGAGGGGGTCACGGCCGAACGCGAGTCGCTGGAAGGGTTCGCGGTCGCGCAGCTGCGGCAGCTGTCCGCGCCCGCCGCCTCGGATCCGATCGTCCGGATCCTGCACGCCAACGCCGGGCGCGGGATGCGCGAGGGTGTCCGGGTCGCCGGGATGCTGCGCGAGCTGGCCGAACAGGACCGCAGCATCGTCGCGGTGGCGGGGCTGGACCTGAGCAGCGATCCCACCCAGCGGGCGATCACCGCGCTGTCGAACGCCGGGATCCCGATGGTCGCCTCCACGCTGTCGGCCGACGGCCTCGCCGACAACAACCCGATGTACTTCCAGGTGACCCCGCAGAACCGGCGCGAGGCCGAGGTCGCGGCCGCGTTCGCGCAGCGGCTGCCGGAGGCCGCGCCCCGGCAGGCCCGCGTCTACTACTCGGACGACGACGCCGACATCTACAGCACGAATCTCCGTGACGACCTCATGAAGTCTTTCGCCGCAAGGGGTTTCGCCGTCGAGGCGCGGGCGCTGACGCCGAACGGCGGCATCGGCGGGCAGCCGGCGCACGAGCGGTACGGCGAGCGGCTCGTCGGGAACCCGGCCGCCGCCGGGCGGGACACGTGCTCGTTCCCGGGTGTCGTGTTCTTCGCCGCGCGCGGGGTCCCGGACTTCGGTGAGTTCGCCGGTGGCGCCGGGCAGTGCGGCACCAAGGCGGCGGTCATCGGCGACGACGACGTGACCCGGTACGTCGCCGACAAGGTGTCGCGGCAGCTGAACCGGGCGTTGTCCTTCTACACTATGTCGTTCGCGACCGAACCGATCACCGCGCCGCAGGGCCTCGCCCGCGACTTCTACGGCACGCTGAACCAGCTGTTCCCGTTCGAGCAGACCGAGCGGGGACGCTCGCTCGACGGGCACGCGGCGATGGCGTTCGACGCGGCGCAGGTGCTGATCACCGCGACCGCGTACCTGCGGGAAACCGCCGCGAGCATCCCGGTGACGCCGGGCGCGGTGTGGCGCGAGATCACCGCCGTGCACACCTCCCGGCCGGACGCGCGGCAGACCAACAAGTACATCGAGGGTGTCACCGGCACGATCGACTACGGCGGCGACATCAGCCGCAACGTCCCGGAGAACAAGCCGGTCGCGGTGCTGCGCGTCGAAGGCGGCGAGGTCAGCCGGACGATCCAGGCCTTCTGTGGCAACGCGGCGGGCCGGACCGCCGACCCGTGGTGCCCGGTCGAGAAGTGACGCGGTGTCCCGAACGGCGCGCTCGGGACATGCTCGGGCGGGCGGGGCGGCCTGCCGAGGGACGCCCTTGGTGCGTTGGATGCGACGAGGGCGTCCCTCGGTGCGCTGGACGCACCGAAGGCGTCCCTCGGTGCGGCTGTCCTCACGCTTCCGGGGGCGGGGCGAGGATGCCCGCGAACCACAGGCCGAGCGCGTGTTCGGCCTCGGCCCTGGTGCTGGCGGGATCCTCGGCGGAGGCGATGACGAGCGCGGCCTCGATCAGCGCGCTGAGCACGAGCCGGGCGAGCACGTCGACCGGCTGTGGCGCGATGAGTCCCTCGTCGACGGCACGGGTGAGCATGTCGACCAGGGTGCCGAGGCCGTGTTCGGCTTCGATGGCACGCCATTCGTTCCAGCCGAGCACGGCGGGCGCGTCGGTCAGCACTACCTGGCGGATTTCCGGGCGCGCGCAGATGTCCAGGAACGCCCCTAACGCGCCGACCATGCCGGTCGCGAGGTCGGGCGCGTCGCCGAGTACGGCGTCGATCTCGGCGGTGAACTCGGTTTCGATCTCCACCACCACGTCCCGGAACAACGCCTGCTTGTCGGCGTAGTGGTGGTAGAGCGCGCCGCGGGTGACCCCGGCGGCACGCACGATCTCGTCGGCGGGCACCGCGTGGTAGCCGCGCGCGGCGAAGAGTGCGCGGGCGGCGGTGGTCAGTGCGGACCGGGTGCTGCTGGAGCGATCGTGCTGACTGCGGCGCATGACCCATCAGTCTGCCAAGGCGTACACCCGCTCTCGCGCGAACCCGACGATCAGCTCGCTCAGCGTGTCCGGCCGGTCCTCCGGGACGAACGTGTAGCTGTCGTCGATCTTGGTCAGCCGGGCGTCGCCGAACACCGCCAGCAGGCGTTCGGCCAGCGAAACCGGGAACAGCCGGTCTTCGGTGGCCCACGCCAGGAGCACCGGGCGGTCGAACCCGCGCAGCCTTTCCGCCGCTTCGAGGGTGTACCGCTTGTGCACCCCGCGCAGGAACTTCCGCAGATCGCGCCGGACACCCGCCGAGCGCCACGCGGGATCGATGTAGGAGTGGACCGCGTCCAGCGGGACCGGCCGCTTCGCCACCGAGCCGAACACGATCGGGAGGGCACGGACGGCCTTGCTGCGCAGCCCGGCCGCCAGCACCGCCGTCGAGCCGGGGATCCGGGCGAGCAGGGGGAGCGGGGCGAACATCGGCGGGAAGAAGTACTCGAACGAGTCCGACGGCGTCAGCACCACCCCGGCGATCCGCTCGGGGTGGTTCGCCAGCAGGAGCTGGGTGAGCGCGCCGCCGGTGTCGTTGGCGACCACCAGCACGTCGCGCAGGTCGAGTTCGGCGAGGAAGCCGGCGATCAGCCTCGCCAGGCCGGGCGGGCTGAGGTCGGCGTCCGGGGCCATCGGCCGCCGGTGCGATCCGAGCGGCAGATCCGGTGCGAGACAACGGAATCCGGCCCCGGCGACGGCGGGCACCACCTTCCGCCAGAGGTCCGCGTTCACCAGTACCCCGTGCACGAACACCATCGGACGGCCGGCGCCGGTGTCCACGTAGTCGAGCGTGCCTTGGGGAAGCCGTAGCTGACCGGTGCGTTCGAGCATGATGCCCTCCTCGGTTCGGTACGGCCACGATACATACATGATGTATGTATGTAAATGTCGAGAGACGCTGTCCGACGGCTTGTGCACTCTTTCGGCGGTTGCCCCTCCGGCCCTGACTGAACGCAGGAACGGGCAAACGCGCGGCGGGCGAGGTCGTGGCCTGTGAAAGTGGTGCTCCGGTGGTGAATACCTGTTTCGAGGGGCTGAGCATGGGCAGCAACGCCAAGACGATCCGGCGGGGCGCGACGGCGATCGCGGCGGTGGCGGCGATCGGCGCGCTGGGGGCGTGCTCGAACGCCGGGCAGCAGCCCGCGGCGGGCGGTGCGGCGGCGGCGCCGGTCACGCAGGCGCTGACCACCGTGCCCGCCCCGAAGATCTCGGACACGCGGAGCACGCCGCCCGTGGCAGGGACGGGCTCGGCGACGGCGCCACGACCGGCCGCCACGGACGCGAGCCTGCTGGGACCGGGCGGGTACGGCGCGCTGAAGCTGGGGATGAGCCGCTCGGCGGCACTGGCCACCGGCCTGTTGTCGCCCGCGAAGCCGGGCGCCGCTTCCGGCTGCACCGGGCACGACGTCGTCGGGCACGCCACCGGCGCCGATTCGGTCGGCGTCTACGTGTCACCGACCCGCGGGGTCGCGCACATCTCGGCGGTCCCCGGCTGGCACACGCCCGAGCACATCGGCCTCGGCGCCACCAAGGCACAGGTCACGGCCGCCTACCCGAAGCTGGAGGTCGGGATCAACGGTGCGCACACCCTGGTGCCCGGCAACGTCCAGGCGGTGTACCGCTTCGAACTGGACCAGGCCGGAAAGGTGACCTCGCTGGCACTGGAGCTGGCGGAGCAGGACTGCGCCAACTGACCCGGGCAGCGCCGCCGACCGGCGTCAGCCGAGGTCCGCGGCGCGCCGGTGCCGTCCCCGGCGGCGGCGCCAGTGCCTGCCCCGCGTGGAGAGCGAGAGCGGGCCGTCGCCGACGAAGTCCGGATGGCGCGCGGCGAACTCCCGCGCGGTGATCCCCATCGTCACCGGGTACTTGACCTGTCCGCGCAGCAGTTCGGGATCGGGCCGCCTGCCTTCCTCGCGGAAGCCGAGGCTGCCGTGCAGCGCCAGCGAAGCGAGGTTGCCGCCGTAGACGCTGACCTCGCACTTGCGGAAGCCGCGTTCGCCGAACATGGCCGCGAGCACGACCGCGATGGCGTCGGCGGCGTAACCACAGCGCCGGTGCCGCGGCGCGATCCCGACGCCGTAGCCGAACCGGCCGGAGAGCGGGTCCGTCTCGGCGATCCACACCGAGCCGACCAGCATCCGGCCGCGCAGCGTCTCGATCGCGAGCTGGAAATCGTCACCGGTGCTCGCCCGGTGTGCCGCCCAGTGCCGGTATCCGCCGATCTGCGGGGCGCGGCCGCTCGCCGAGTCCCGGTCGAACCCGGCGAGCGTGCGCTGGTCCGCGGCGGTGATCGCGCGCAGCCGGACCTTGCGGCCGATCCAGCCCGGTGACCCGGCCGGCGCCGATGCGGAGCGGAGCGACTGCGTGATCATCGCGGCGATGATATCGGGCCGGAGGGTCCCGGGTCTTCGGGTTTCCGGCGGTTCACCGGTGTCAGTGAGCGAGCCTCGCGCGGGCCTGTTCGGTGACCGGCGTGAAGAAGTTGATCAGGTTGCCGTCGGGGTCGCGGAACAGCAGCGATCGGTTCCCCCACGGCATTGTCGTCGGCTCCTGCACGATTTCGGGGGCGTCGTCGAGGTTTCGCAGCCGCTCGTGTTCGCGGTCGACGTCCTCGACGCGGAACTCGAGGATCGCGGTCCGGTTCGACTCGGGCACGGCGGCCCCGGCGCTGAACAGCGCCATCGTTTCGGCGCTGCCGATCGCCAGTGTGCACGACGGGCCCACGAGTTCGGCGAACTGCTCGGCGGGCCGGCGGGCGGCGAGCCCGGTCGCCTGCTCGTAGAACCGGGCGAGGCGGGCGACGTCGTCGCTGATGACACGGACGGAAACGAACTGCACGGCGGATCCTTTCGGTGGTGGAGGTTGTCCTCCGGGGGACACACCGGGCACGTTAGGGGCAATAGTGGACAGGATCCGCCCGGTATTGCGAGGATCTTTTCCGTGACCCGGCCGATCGCCCGCGTACTGACCCTGTTGGAGATCCTCCAGGGCGGCGGCACGCGGACCGTCGCCGAACTCGCCGAGCGGCTCGGCGTCGACGAGCGCACCGTCCGCCGATACGTCGAGCACCTCCTCGACCTGGACATCCCGGTCCGCTCGGTGCGGGGCCGCTACGGCGGGTACCGGCTGGCGCCCGGCTACCGGATGCCCCCGCTGATGCTCACCGGTGAAGAGGCGCTCGCCGTCCTGCTCGGCCTGGTCGCGGGCAGACGTGCCGGGATGGTCACCACCTCGGCCGTGGCTGCCGAGAGCGCGTCCGCGAAGATCCGGCGGGTGCTGCCCGAAACCCTCGGTCGCAGGCTCGACGCGCTGCTGGCGGTGGCCGACTTCACCGCGCCCGCGCGCCCGGCGCACTTCTCGGAGGCCGAAACGCTTCTCGCCGTCGCGGAGGCGGCGCGGGATCGCCGTCCGGTCGCGCTGTCCTACGTCGCGGGCCACGGCCGCGCCAGCGAACGCGTCGTACATCCCTACGGGATCGTGGCGCATTCCGGGCGGTGGTACCTGACCGGTTTCGACTCCGCCGGCGGCGAGGTCCGGACCTTCCGCGTCGACCGGATCACCGCCGTCGAGCCGCACAGCGGGACGTTCGAGGTCCCGGACGGTTTCGACCCCGCCGAGCGGGTGCTGACCGCGATGGCCGAGGCGCCCTACGAGCACGAGGTGTCCGTGCGGATCAGGGCGACCCCCGAAGAGGTCCGCGCCGTCTTCCCGCCTTCGGTGGCCACGTCGACGGAGATCTCCGTCGAGTCCGGGTTTTCCTGGCTGCGGGCCGGAATCCGGGCACGGCGCCTGGACTGGATCCCGCCCCGGCTCGCCCTGCTCGACCGTCCGTTCGTCATCGAACGACCCGAGGCGCTGCGGGAGCTGGTGCGGTCCTTCGCCGGAAGGCTGGCGGACCATGCGGGAAACCAGCCGGAAAGCTGACCCTTCTGCTCGGGGAACCGTTGCGGGACAACGAATCCAGGGGCATGGTGGTGAGGTGACGACGGCTGGGCGGTATCGGGCATTCGGGACGCGTCAGGCACGGGGGAGTTCTCCGGCGTACGAACGTCTCGCGTTCGCCGTCGCCGAGGATGCCCGGCTGCTCGCCCTGCTCGGCGAACTGCCCGAATCCCGGCGGCAGCCCAACCTGCTGTTCGCCGCGACGCGGTACCTGGGCGGTCCGGTCGAGGATCCCGCCGCCTTCCGGGACTGGGTGATCCGGCACTGGGGCGAGCTGGCGGCGGTGCTGCGGGTCCGGCGCACCCAGACCAACGAGGTGGCCCGGTGCGGTGTCCTGCTGCCGGTACTGGCACGGCTGCCGCAACCGTTGGCGTTACTGGAAGTCGGGGCGTCGGCGGGGCTGTTCCTGTATCCCGACGCCTACCGGTACCGCTACGGCGAGGACGCGCGGACCGTCGGCCCCGCGGACAGTCCCGTCCTGCTGCGGTACGCGGTACGGGGACCGGTGCCGCTGCCCGGACGCGTGCCCGAGGTGGTGTGGCGGGCGGGCATCGACCTCGACCCGCTCGACGTCACCGTGGACGAGGACCTGCGCTGGCTGGAGGCACTGGTCTGGCCGGAACACCACGAGCGTCGTGCGTGGTTGCGTGCCGCGGCGGAGATCGCCCGCGCCGATCCGCCGCGGCTCGTCCGCGGCGATCTGCGCACCGCGCTGCCCGCGCTGGCCGCGCGGGCGCCACGTGACGCGACACTGGTGGTGTTCCACAGTTCCGTGCTGTACCAGGTGCCGGAACCGGATCGAGCCGCGTTCGCCGACCTCGTCCGCGATCTGCCGGGGCACTGGGTGTCCAATGAGGACACCGAGGTTTTCCCCGCGATGACGGCCGCGGTTCCCGTGCCCGGCCACGGGCCCGCGGTTTCCGTTCTGTCGTTGGACGGGCGGCCGCTCGCGCTTTCCCTCTCGCACGGTCAGACGCTCGAATGGTTGCCCGCGGCAGCCGATGTTTTCCCTGCGGGGTAAGGGATTTATCAGCTGGTCAGGCGGGCGGCGTTGGCCGCCATCGACGCGTAGAACTGGGAGTTCTGCACGCCGTAGGTCTGCAACCGCACCTGCAGTGCGGTGTCGTAGCGGCCGAGCTTGACGAAACCGTCCGCGATCCAGCCGTTGCTGGTGCCGGATCCGTCGACGTATTCCGGGTAGGGCGGGCCGCCGAGCAGGCCGGTCAAGGTACGGGCGAAACGGGCCAGTTCCCCGGCCGACCAGCCCGCGTCCATGTCGCGCGCTTCGACGACGTAGGCGATCACCCCGTTGCCGTGCCCGATGTCCTGGCCGGGACCGGTGGTTTCGCCCCACACGTCGCTCCACCAGTACGCGTCCGGGTCGGGGTGGCCGGGACCGAGCTGGGCGCGCAGGGAAGAGGGGTAGTTCGGCAGATGGTCGTCGATGTTGCGGGTGATCTCGGCGCAGGCGGCGGCGCGGTCCTGATCGGCGGTGAGCACCGAGACGTCCAGCGCGATCATCGCCCAGTGCGCGGCCATGTGCGTGCGTTCGCGGTAGACGTAGCTGTCGGCGCCACGGTTACGCCACTTGTCGACGATGTGGTTTTCGGTGAACTCCAACGTCCTGGCATAGGCGTCGCGCAGTTCGGCGGGCGCGGAGTCGAGGACGGGCCGCACCAGCCGCAGCACGCGCGTGACGTACCGCCAGGCATAGCTTTCGTAGAGCGGAGTCTCGTCACCGTCGTTGCCCGGCGACACCCAGCCGAGGTAGTCGTCGTGGAAAGTGCTGGTCCCCAACGAAGACGACGGCCGCGCCGAGGCGATCATGTTCTCCGTGAAGTGCAAAGCCTTGGCGGCGTAGGCCAGTTCGCCCGTCGCCTCGTACATGCTGCCCAGCTCGTCGATCGAGTACGCCAGCGGATAGAAGTCGGCGCTGTCCTCCGAACGGCTCAGCCGCTCGGACTCGATGTCGTTGTGGTCGGAATCGGCGTCGAACAGCTCGCGCCAGTGCGCCACCGGCCACACCGGGGGATCGGCAGCACCCCGCGCGACGCCGGGCGTCACGCACATCAGCACGAGGATCGCGGCCGTCAGTGCTCTCCATGCCACGGCGCCACGGTAGCGGCCCGGCCGAGATCATCGGGCTGGTAAAGGGAAATCCACTCGAACAGCCCTGCTCGGCCGGGTCCGGTTCAGCCCGCTTCGGTCGCGCGCAACGGCCGGGAGGCGACGACCGCGGTGCCGCGGACCGCGCGGGCGCCGGGGCCCGGCACGGGGGCGAGCGTTTCGGCGGTGACCGGTCGCGCACAGGTGGAGCACGCGACAGTGGGAACGCACTCGTGCCCGTCGTGCCGGAACAGCAGCGGTGGCCCGCCTTCCGGCGTGCGCCACCGATCGCCCCAGGCGGCCAGCGCGGCGAGCACCGGGATCAGGTCGTGGCCCGCGGGTTCCAGCCGGTAGCGGAAGCGATCGCCGCGGTCGCTGTAGGTCTCGCGGCGGATCAGGCCGTCCTCGACCAGCCCGGTCAGCCGCCGGGTGAGCAGGCTGCGGGAGATGCCGAGGTCGGCGACGAGCTCGTCGAAGGTGTCCACGCCCAGGTAGAGGTCACGCAGGATCAGCGGCGTCCACCACTGGCCCATGGCCTCCAGGCTGCGCGCGACCGAACAGGCGAAATTGGAGTAGTCGGTCCTGGGCACGGCTTCAGCGTACCAGGTGGGTTCTGTACGTGAACTCAGCTAGCATCTGAGTTCACGTACAGAACCCAAGGAGGCCGTGATGCCCTATCACTACGTCGTGACCCGGATCGTCCGCCGGACCTGGGACAGGGTGAACGCGGGCGACGTGGACGCGCCCGCGCGCCTGGCCGCCCCGGACGTGCGGTTCGCCGTCGCGGGCGACACCGTGCTGGGCGGGAGTTGGCGGGGACGCGACGCCCTGCGGGACTGGCTGCGGGCCTTCGCCGGGCGGTTCACGCGGTTGCACACCCGCGTCGAGGACGTCGCGGTCAGCGGCTGGCCGTGGCGCACCCGGGTCGCCGTCCGGCTGACGGTCGAGGGAACGCTGACCACCGGCGCCGGCTACCGCAACGACGCCACCCAGTGGCTGACCCTGCGCTGGGGCCGCCTGACCGACGACTGGGTCCTGGAGGACACCAAGGTCGTCGACGCGGGGCTGGGCGCCGGGCAACCGGCGTCGTGACCGGGCCCGGATCTCAGTGCAGGACGCCCAGTGCCGCCGGGGTGAAGGCCGTGATCTCCTCCTCGCGGCCGGAGAGGATCTTGGCGGCCCACGCGGGATCGGCGAGCAGGGAGCGGCCGACGGCGACCATGTCGAACTCGTCGGCCTCCATCCGGTCCAGGAGCGCGTCGATGCCGGTGCGGGCGGCGCCCGCGCCCGCCATGCTGGCGGTGAACTCGGTGTCGAGGCCGACCGATCCGACGGTGATGGCGGGTTTGCCGGACAGTTTCCGTGCCCAGCCCGCCAGGTTCAGCTCGGCGCCGTCGAAGGCGGGCTGCCAGTAGCGGCGGGTGGAGGCGTGGAACGCGTCCGCGCCCGCGTCGACGAGTTCGCCCAGCAGGACACCGAATTCCTCGGGGCTCTCGGCGATCCGGGCGGAGTAGTCGTTCATCTTCCACTGGGACAACCGCACGATGATCGGGAATCCGGGGGAGACCGCTTCGCGGACCGCGGCGACGACCTCGGCGGCGAACCGCGCGCGGGAGCGGAGGTCGCCGCCGTAGGCATCGGTCCGGCGGTTGGTGACCGGCCAGAGGAACTGGTCGATGAGGTAACCGTGGGCGCCGTGCAGTTCGACGCCGTCGAAGCCGAGACGTTCGGCGGTGGCGGCGGCCCCGGCGAACGCGCGGACGACGTCGTCGATGTCCTGGAGTGTCATCGGGTGTCCCGCCTTCGCGTCCTCGGCCAGCGGTATCCCGGACGGGCCGATGGCGGGCGCGTCGGGGTGGGGCGGATCCCCCGGCAGGCGGGCCATGCCCACGTGCTGGAGCTGCGGGACGATCAGGCCACCGGCCGCGTGGACGGCGGACACGACCCGGGCCCACGCCGCCGTCGCGGTCTCGCCGTACAGGTGGGAGACCAGCTCGTGCTGGCCCGCCGAGGGATGGCCGACGTAGGTGCCTTCGGTGGTGATCAGCCCGACACCGCCCGCCGCGCGCCGGGCGTAGTACGCGGCGACGTCCTCGCCGGGCACGCCGCCGGGCGAGTGGCCACGGGTCATCGGTGCCATCGCGATGCGGTTCGGGACGGTGAGCCCGCCGATCGTGAGCGGGCGGGACAGGATCTGGGCGGCGCGGGTGGTCATGGAATCGCTCTCCTTCGCAGGTTCTCCCGCCACGCTAGAATCTCACGTGAACGTCAGATTCAACGAAGTGTGGGCCGGGTCACCCTCGGGAGGTGCGATGCGGATCGGGGAACTCGCCGCGGCGGCGGGCGTGAGCGTGCGGGCGCTGCGGTACTACGAGGAGCAGGGGCTGCTGGCTTCGCGGCGCAGCGCGGGCGGGCACCGGCACTACCCGGAAAGCGCGGCGGACCAGGTCTGGCTGATCCAGCAGTTCTACGCCGCGGGCCTGTCCAGCAAGGCCATTCTCGCCATCATGCCGTGCATCGAGACGGGGGAGGTGACCCCGGAGGCGCTCGCGTTGCTCGTGGCCGAGCGCGATCGCATCGACCGGCAGGTCGAGGGCCTGGCGAGCGCCCGCGACCGGCTCGACACGATCATCACCACCGCCGGGACGCCCTCGTGCACCGGTCACCCCTACCGCCCGGCCGGATAAACCGTCGCGGCGCTCCGGGTGAGGTGCGGACAGTCCCGCTACTCCGTGGCCAGCTGAATCGACTGCCTTTCTGCTGAAACAGTCCATTCCCACGACTCGATGGCGGGCTTTCCTTTTCGTACCCACCATCGATATGCTGACTCTGTCTCATTCCATAACCGCCGAGGCCCGAACTGGCGGACAGTATGGGAATCCTCGTCCTCGGGTGCGACCGTGGCCCAGGAGCCGGATATCGGGTCGACCAGCCAGGCCACCCCGTGATCCCGTTCCTCGGTGGGCTTTTCCAGGTCGTAGCGGCACATGGGTACGGCGACACTGGCCGCCCATCGGGATGATTCATTCAGTAGCACAACAAACGGGTTTACGTCCGTTGTGGAACGATCTGCTTGCTCGTCGTCCCAGCGAAGTTTTCGATGGGACATCGATCGCACTCGTTGCGATCGCATTTCCATGAAGCCGACGCGCATTCCGACGGCTCGACCGCGCGCGACTCCGTCGTCGATCTCGAATTTCACCAGCGGGCCGGAGGAGAGGTCGGCCCGCATCGGCGCGAGGATGACGTTCGCGGATTTGACCCACCAAAACGGTAGTTGTCCGAGGTGGACACCGGCGGTCGCTATTATGCGGTCGAATCTCCGGCCGATCGGAAAGGTCGCGTCCTGAATTTCAACATCGACCCGAGAGTATCCGGCAGTTTCCAGGTTTCGTTTTGCTTCCTTGCCGATGTTTTCATCGATTTCGATACTGGTGACGTTGCCTTCCGGGCCGACCAGTTCTGAGATGAGCGCGGCATTGAAGCCGGTGCCGGTACCGATCTCCAGGACGGATTCCCCCGGTTGCGCGTCGAGTGCTCCGAGCATTCCGGCTACGGCGGACGGCATCGAGGCGGAGGAAGTGGGCCGGAAACCCACGTCGGGCCACGTGGGATCGCCGTCGTCGAACTGGGTCACGATCACTCGGTCGGAATAGACGAGCGATGACCATCTCTCGGGTTCCGTGGCCCGGTCCACCGGCTCGTAGCGACTGTCGTCGGTCTCTTGTGTCCAGACTCGATTCGGGACGAAGTACTCTCGTTTCACCGTCTCGAAGGCAGAGTAGCACTCGGCTGGGAGGTTTCCGGCCGAGCGCAACTCCGCGACCAGGTCACCAGGCCCGCTGGTGGAGTTCATTTGCGCTTACCGTACTCCGAAGGATCAATATCGTCGCTGCTCTTTCCCGGGTTCTTGTCGTCCTCTACGGAATGTTTGTTCGGCTTGTCCTCGGACTCGCTTTCGTCCCTGTCCTTGTCCATTTGCGCTCCTCCCGAGCCGGTCCATCTTACCGTGCATCGATGGTCGAAAACCCCACTGTGGCTGGGAATTCAGCCGGACGAGCGCTCGTCGAGCATTGCCGCGAGAGCCGAGGCGACGAGGGCGACGGCGTGGTCGTCGTCGCGGGCCAGCCGCCGCAGGGCGTCCCGCGCGAGCGTCCCCGGCAGCTCGGCGAGTGCCTGTGCCAGCCGGATCCGTACCGCGGCGTCGGCGGTGGGCGCGGTGAGTTCGCCGGTCAGCGCGCGCAGGATCCGATCCGCGTTTTCGGTGCGCTGTGCCAGCGTTCCCAGGGTTTCGGCCGCCTCGACGTCGCTCGTGCCCTCGACCACCATGCGCACGAGCGTGGGCACGGCCGCGGTCACGCCCCGCGCGCCCAGCGCCAGCGCGGCGTGCCGCCGCACCGTGGCGTCCGCGTCCCCGAGCGCGTCCGCGAGCAGCGCGGTCGCCTCCTCGCCGGGCATCCCGGCGAGCGCGAGCACCGCGCGCCGCCGGATTTCGGTGTCCGCCGAATCCAGACCGGACGCCACGCTCGCCACCCCTTCACCGCCCGCCCGCGCGAGGGCCCACCGCAGGGCACCGGCGACGTTCGGGTCGGCTTCGGCGAGGATCGCCCCGGCCAGCAGTTCGGCGGGCACCGGCACGTCCTCGGCCGGGGCCAGGACGGCCTGCTGACGCCGCGCGGCGTCGGGTGAGCCGAGCCCGTGCAGGAGCTCCACGATGCGCAGGACGTCCTCCCACGCCGAGGGCTCCGAGGCGTCGACGGTGCGGAGCCGGGCGAGGAGTTCCTGTTCCCGCTTCACCCGTTCCTCGGTCCGCCGGATGAGGTCAGTGACCAAAGTGGATGGTGCGAAGGCGGGATCCGCCAGCGCGCGCCCGATCTCGCGCAGCGACAGTCCCAGCGACCGCAGGCTTTCCACGTGGAAGATCCGGCGAATGTCCTCAGTGGAGTATTCGCGGTAGCCGCCGACCGTGCGGCCGGTGGGGCGCACCAGCCCGAGGGAGTCGTAGTGCCGGAGCATCCGGGTACTCACCCCCGAGCGGCGCGCCACCTCACCGATCAGCACGCGGTTTCCTCGGCCTGGTGCGAATCGAGCGCGGCGATCCGGTTCACCTCGTCGACCGCCGCGTCGAACCCGGACTCCGGGTCGCGGAGGAGCCGCAGCGTGGCGTGGGCGTGCGTACGCACCGCCGGGTCGGTGCTCGCCAGCCCGTGCCGCAGGGCGGCCTCGGTCACCTCGCCGAGCGCGACGAGTGCCCGGCTCAGGCTCCGCCGCACGGTCCGGTCGCCGCGCCCGAGCTGCCCGGCCAGCTCGGTGGCCAGCGCCGCGCGCTCCCCGGCGGGCACCAGGATCACGGCCGCCCGCCAGGCGCTGCGCGCGACCTCGTCGTCGGCGTCCCGCAGCAACGACCGGGTGATGGCGGGCCAGACGTCCCCGTCCCCGATCTTGGACAGGGTGTGCAGTGCCTGGCTCCTGGCCTGCGCGTGCTCGGACGTCAGCTCCGCGCGGAGCCGGGGCACCGTGACCGCCGCCGGGAGCCGGGTCAGCGCCCAGGTGAGCATGTCGCGCACGAAGAAGTCCGGCTCGATCGCGCACCGTGCCACGAGCTCCTCGGCGAAGCCGGGGTCGGCGCGCGTGCCCGCCGCCAGCGCCGCCTGGAGCCGCGTCGAGGAGTTTCCGCTGCCCAGCGCGTCGAGCAGGCGTGTGTCTGTCGGGTTCATGGTGACCACCTCCTGCGCCAAGGAAAGACCTTGTCACAGTGTCAAGGTCAAGCGCTGTCCGGATCGGTCTCCGCGCGATCACCGGGAGTGAGCTCGCCCCAGTCCAGGCGATCGGCGTCGACAACGCGGCCCGCCGCCGCGCGTCGGCCGGCGCCGCGGGCCGGGTGTCCACAACGGACGGTCAGCCCTCGATGTCCTGGCAGGGCGGCTGGTACGGGAGCTGCGGCAGGTGCTGGGCCCACTGTTGCGGGGTCAGCACGTCGTGTGTCGCGTCGCAGACGCGCCGGATGGCGTGGTCGACGTCGAGGTCGAGCAGGTGGACGAGGCCCTGCCCGTCCGCCGCGGTCAGCCGGCGGCCGTCGGGACTGAACGCGATGCCGTACCCGTTGGCGTCGAGCCCGGCCAGCGGTTGTCCCCGTGGTCCGGGTTTCGCGGGGTCTTCGACGTTCCACAGCCGGATGGTGTGATCCTTGCCCGCCGTGACGAGCGTGTGGCCGTCCGGGCTGAACGTCACCGAGGTGACCGCTTCGGTGTGCCCGGTGAGCGGGGCGCCCAGTACCTTCGGCGCGGCGGGATCGGTGACGTTCCACAGCCGGACGGTCCGGTCGTTGCCCCCGGCCGCGAGGGTGCGCCCGTCCGGGCTGAACGCGACGGCCCCGACCGCGCCGGTCCCGGCGGCCAGCCGGCTCCGCTCCCGAGGCCGGACCGGATCGGTGACGTCCCACAACCGGATGCTCTGATCGTCGGCCGCGGTGGCGAGCGTGCGCCCGTCGGGGCTGAACGTGATCGATTCCAGTCCCTTGCTGTGGCCCGCCACCCGCCCCAGCGCGCGTGGCCTGCCGGGATCGGTGACGTCCCACAGGCGGACGCTGGTGTCGTCGTCCCCGGTGGCCAGGAGGTGCCCGTCCGGGCTGAACGCCAGCACCGACTGGTACTTCGTGTCCAGGCCGAGAACGGGCCCGAGCGGTGCGGGGCGGCGCGGATCGGTGACGTTCCACAGCTGGACGATCTTCGCGTAACTGGAAGCGGCCAGCGTGTTCCCGTCGGGGCCGAACCGCACCGGGTTCGCGCAGTCACTACAGGCCTGGAGGTACCCCGGCGGCCCGGGGACCCGGCTCGACTGCACGGGACGCGCCGGATCGCGGGGATCCCAGAGCCGGATCGTGTCGTCACTGGTTTGCGTGGCGAGTTTGGTCCCGTCGCGGCTGAACGCCGCCGACCGCACGTCACTGGGATGGCCGATCAGCACCGAAGAGGGCAGCGACCACAACCGGACGACGCTGTCGTGGCTTCCGGTGGCGAGCGTGTTGCCGTCCGGGCTGAAACCGACGGCGAACAGCCCGCCGCCGCTGCCGGCGAGGACGCGGCTGGGCTGGGTCGCTTCGGCCGGGTCGGTGACGTTCCACAGCCGTGCCGTGCCGTCCGCGCTGCCGGTGGCCAGTAGCTGACCACCGGGCCGGAACGCCACCGACAGGATGGCCCCGCTGTGCCCGGTCAGGGGCGCGCTGAGCAGGGTGGGCGCGCCGGGGTCCGAGACGTTCCACAACCGCGCGGTCTTGTCCGAACTCCCGGAGGCGAGCGTGCGCCCGTCCGGGCTGAACGCCACCGAGTTCACCGAGCCCGTGTGGCCGGTGAGTGGCTGCCCGGTCCGGACCGGGGCGGCCGCGTCGCTGACGTTCCACAGCAGGATCGTGGTGTCGTCGCCGCCGGCGGCGAGCAGGTGGCTGTCCGGGCTGAACGCCAGCGAGCGGACCGGGCCGCTGTGCCCGGTGAGGGGAGGGGCGACGGGGGTGGCGTGCGCGGGGTCCGTGACGTTCCACATCCGCACGGTCCGGTCGTCGTTCGCGGTCGCCAGCAGGTTCCCGTCCGGGCTGAACGCCGCCAGGTGGACACTCCCGCCGTGGCTCTCGATCGGGGGACCGAGGAGGGTGGGGTGCCCGGGGTCGGTGACGTTCCACAGGCGGACGGTCCCGTCGTCCCCGGCGGTGGCCAGAGTGCGGCCGCCGGGACCGAACACCGCCGTGCTCACCCCGGCGGTGTGCCCGGTGAGGGGTGGCCCGAGCGGTCGCGGGCGCGCGAGGTCGTGGACGTCCCAGAGCCGGACGGTCCGGTCCTCGCCCGCGGTGGCCAGTGTGCGGCCGTCCGGGCTGAACGAGGTCCGGTACACGTTGCCGGTGTGCCCGGCCAGCGGCGCGGCCAGCGGAGCCTGCCCGATGGTGAGCAGCCGGGTGTAGAGGTCCTGGTCGTCCGGGCGCAGCCGGTGCGCCACCAGCACCAACTGCGCGGACAGCGACGGGTCGCTGTCCTGGAGCCGGTCCGCGACGGCCACCACCTGCCGGAACACCGCGTCGTCCCGTTGCCGGTAGGCCACGATCGCCGCGACCAGCGCGAACACCACGACCCCCGCGATCACGGAACGGCTGAGCCAGCGCCCACGCCGATGGTGCCGGAGGGAGGCGGCGAGGAAGTCACGGGCGAGCAGGGTCGGGGCCACCGGGTCCGGGGGATCGGCCAGCCGGCGCGCCGTTTCCAGCCGTGTTCCCCGGTACAACAGCGAGGAGTCCCGCTTTTCCCGGTGCCAGGCGCGGGCGTCGGATTCCAGTTGCTGACGCGCCAGGTTCGCGGCCCGGTCCTGGGTCAGCCAGTCGTGCAGCCGGGGCCAGCACCGGATGAGTGCCTCGTGCGCGATCTCGACGCTGTCGCCGTCGCGGATGACCAGGCGGGCCCGCACCAGGTGCTCCAGCACTTCGGGCACGTTCGGATCGTCGGTCTCCAGTTCGCCGCGGGCCACCCGGCGTTTGGTGTCTTCGGTGTCCTCGCCGAGCGCCGTCAACCGCAGCAGGAGCGCCTTGGCCACCTGGCGTTGCCGGTAGTCGAAGGCGAGGTAGGTGGATTCGGCGGTCTGCGCGAGCGCGTGCTGTATTCCCCCGGCGGCCTGGTATCCCGCGAGCGTGAGCCGGTTGCCGCGCCGCCGTCGCCAGGTTTCGACCATGGCGTGCGACACCAGCGGCAGCGCGCCGGTCTGGCCGGTGGCGTCGGCCATGACCGCGGCGACCAACGCTCCTTCGACCTGACAGGACGCGTTGGCCGCGGGCTGGACGATCGCCCGCCGAAGCTCGTCGGTCTTCATCGGGCCCACCAGGAACTGCGCGTCGGCCAGCGCGGCCGCCAGGTCCGGATGCCGGGCGCAGTGGGTGTAGAAGTCGGTCCGCACGCCGAGTACCACGCGCGTCCGGCTGGCCTTGGCCTTCGCGGCGTACAGCAGCATGGCGATGAACCGGTCTCGCTCCTCGCCGCCGCGGCACAGGGTGAAGACCTCCTCGAACTGGTCGACCACCAGCAGCAGGTCGACCTGGTCGTCGGCGTCGGCGAGATGCTGCCGCACCCGCAGGTGCAGACCCGCCGGATCGTTCTCCAGTTCGGAGTGCAGCGTGGCGACGGGTTCCCCGGTCAGCGCCGCGAGCTGAACGGCACATTCCTCGACCGGATGATCGCCGGGAGCCATCAGCACCGTCGGCGATCCGGGCGCCCGTCCGGCGGCCCGGTCACGGAACTCCGGTATCAACCCCGCTCGCAGCAGCGAGGACTTTCCGACACCGGACGCGCCGAACACCGCGAGGAAGCGGTGCCCGCGCACGCTCCTGGCCAGGTCGTCACCGAGCGATTCCCGGCCGAAGAACCGGTCGGCATCCCCGGGCTGGAACGCGGCGAGCCCCACATACGGTGACTCCTCGTGGTCGTCGTCCGCGTCCCCGGAGCGCTGGCCGGGTTCCGCGGCGAGGGCCGCCGCGATGTGGTGCCAGCGTCGCTCCCACACCGCGTCGTCGCCACCGCACGCGCGGACATATCCCAGGGTGACCGAAAGGGAGGGAAGCTTTTTTCCGCCGGCGGCGTCGGACAACGTACTGGCCGAATAGTGCGCCCGCTGCCCCAGTTCGCGATAGGTCGGGCTGCCCGCTTCCTTGCGCAGCAACCGCAAATCGGCCGCGAACTGCGACAACACCCCGCCATCGTGATCAAGTGGTTGTTCCTGGCGTGGCAGAGCCACCACCTCCCCCATCCGTCCCTCATTGTCCGAAGGCTGTTGTTCGCTGTCGAGGCCCCGGCGCCGAACAACACCGACGGACTACACAAGGTGGGGATTTCCGCGCCACGCAGGCCGTGCGGTACCACCATGTGCGAGAGAGGTGAGCTGTCATGTAGCCCAGCTGCCAAGGAACTACCACGCGTAGCGGAGCCGTCGGCCACGTCGGTGTGACGTCACCAAGGGGGTGGTGCGTCCGTTCGCCACGGACGCGCGAGGCGCGCCGTCGGATGGCCGCCGCTCGGCTACGCGAAGGAACATCGAATCGGGTCTGGCCGCGCACTCGGCGGATCATGCGGGAACGCGGGCAGGTTTGGTCATCGAAAAGGGTTACGGGGCCGGAACGGTTCCTGCCAATGGGGGAATGTGTGGTTTTACGTATCCATTTCACGGCCGAAGATCTTTGCCGGGTGCGCGTGGCGCGAACGGCGCATCCCACCTGGGAAGCCGCACTGAGCATCAACAGCCTGCAGGCTCCTGGCACCCCGGCACATCTGTGGCACTGGCGTGGCGGGCTGCGGGAGGCCGTCCGCCGGAGCCCTGACGGCTCTCGCAGGCTGAGTGCGGCTGCGGCCCTCGTGCCCGCCGCGGGGCGCTTCCCGGACTTCCTGACGCCGCCGGTCGGCGACTCGGACGTCGAGGCGCATTTCGCGGCCATTCTGTCGTTGCCCGCGGCGGACCTGCGCGACGATCTGCGCCGGACGTTCGCCCACCGCGGCGCCGTGCCGCGGTGGGCACGCCGGCTCTTCGCCGACGGCCGCACGGACGAAATCGTCGAACTGCTCCGCTGGTACCACGAACTGGCGGTCGGCCCGAGCTGGCCGGTCGTGCAGCGCCGGGTCGACGCCGAGCGGGCCCGGTACACCCAGCGACTGCTCGACGACGGCGTCGAGGGACTGTTCCGCCACCTCCACCCCTCGATCCGCTGGCGGAATCCGGTGCTGGAAGCCCGCTATCCGGTCGACCGCACCATCGTGCTGGCCGGTCGCGGCCTGACCGTGGTCCCGGCCCACTTCTGCTGGGGCGGGCCGGTCACCTTCCTGCACACCGAGCAGCCGACCCTGGTCTGCCCGGCCGGTGGCCTGACCTCCGTCATGGCCACCGAACCGGGCGAGTCCGTCCGGCGGCTGGCCGCGCTGATCGGGCGCACCAGGGCCCGGCTACTGGCCCAGGTGGTCGCCGCGGCGACCACCGGCGGCCTTGCCGCCGATCTGGGCATCAGCGCGGCCTCGGTCAGCCAGCACACCAAAGCCCTTCGGGAAGCCGGTCTGCTCACCACGACGCGGTCCGGTCCGGCGGTCCGGCACGTGCTCACCCCGCTCGGCCGCGCGGTGCTGGACGCGGGCCAGGGCTGACCACGACCGGCTTCCCTTCGGGGAAAGGAAAATCCGTTCGCTACGGCCGGTTCAGCGGGGAGACGTTGAAACTGAAGAACTCCTTGTGCGACACCGAGTGGGTGTTCGGGTCGTCGTTCGGCGGGAAGATCGCGTCGATGAACAGCCCGCCGCCGCAGTTGGGCTGGGAGAACAGGTTCAGCACCGAGTCCTTGGTGTGATTGGCCAGGTAGTTGGCCTTCTCACCGAGCACGCCGTGCACGGTGTAGCACTGCCGCGGCACCAGGTCGTGCACGGTGACCGGGACCGGCACGGACGGTGCCGACCACACGGCGCTGTCCCCGGACGGGCAGGCGCCCGCCACTCCGGCGGTGGCGGCCACCAGCGCGACGGACGCGCCCAAGGTGGACAGAACGCGGTAGGTGTTTCTGCGGTACGTGCTCATGTCGTGCTACCCCTCGTCTTTCGTCTTGATCCGCATACTTCCAGACCCCTGCCCCGTCCGCACCCAAAATGACTCAGCCCGATGGCGGCGCTCAGGTGAGGAGTTCGGCGAGCCGGGCCATCTCGGCGGGCGGGTCCACCACCGGCTGGACGAGGAGTTCGTCGATGCCCGCCCGTTCCAGGGTGGCGAGACGGGCGCGGAGGTCGTCGCGGGTGCCGATCATGGCGAGGGTGTGCATCAGCGAGGGCAGGACCAGATCCCGGTCTCGTGGTGCGATGCGGCCGAGATAGCCCGGGTAGAGCTTGGTGTGCCGGTCCGGTGCGGTGGCGGTGGTGCCACGCCGGTCGAGGAGCCGCCGCACCGCTTCGCGTTCCTCGGGGCCGAGCCGGTCGGCGAAGGCGGGTGTGTCGGCGGCCGTGTCGGCCGCGAAGGCCAGCAGCGAAAGGACGAGGTGGCCCGTCGCGTCCCGGGCCGCGTCGCCGTCGGGGTCCTCGCCCTCGGCGAGGACGTGCAGCGCGGTGACCAGGTAGGAGTCCGTGCGGGCGCCGGGGTCGTGGGGCGTGCCCGGGGCGGCGTGGCGGCGGGCGTGGTGCAGCGCCTGCCAGGCGGTGGGGTCCAGCAGGCCGAAGGAGACGAGACCGGTGCCGCGACGGCCGGCGACGGCGGCGGCCTTCGGGCCGAGCGCGGCCACGACGAACTCGATCGGGTCGGTCGTGTTCACGTGTGCCCCGGCGTGCAGGAACCGGATGTCGCGGACCCGATCGCCTTCGCGGTGTTCGGTCGATCCTCCGGCGCACAGATCCTGTAGCGCGGCGGTGAACCTCTCCAGCGTGGCCGCCGTGGTGGGCGGCATGCCCAGAGCGCGCCGGGCGGTGTTCCCGGTACCGACCCCGCAGACGATCCGGCCCGGTGCCAGTGCGTTGAGACTGGCGAACCCGCTCGCGGCGGCCGGGGCCGAGCGCAGTGCCGGGGAGGTCACGCCGATACCGAGCTTGATGCGCCGGGTGGCCTTCGCGCACAGGGCCAGTGCGACGAAGGGGTCGCCGTGGACCATCGGGGTGTCGTTGAGCCAAAAACTGTGCAGTCCCAGTTCCTCGGCCCGTGCGGCGAGGTCCTCCACACCCGGCTGCGCGGTGACCACGACGCCTGCGCGCATCCCCACCTCCACGGCAGTCGTCCGAGAGCGGACGACTTCGTCTTTGAGATTACGACATGAGCCGCGAAGGCTTACTTCTGTGGCGTCCGGCCGTCGGTGCCGGGCAGACCCATGTGCAGGGTCTCAATGAGGTCTTCTCGCGAGGGGTGTGTCGTGTCCTGAAGGGGCCTTTCGGGACGTTGAGCGTCTTCAAGGGAGCCTTCGGGACGCCCATGTGGGGTGAACGGGTTGCTACCCGCTGCCCGGCCGGTGAGGGGAAGCGTTGACGGGATGCGTTGGGCCGTAGCCTGGGGTGATGGGCGGCGAGATGGTGCCGGAGCGGCCGAGGACCGGCAGGATGAGCAGGTCGGAGCGGCGGACGCAGTTGGTGCGGACCGCCTTCGAGATTGTCCGGTTCGAGGGTGCCAACGCGCTGACGCTGGTCCGGCTGGCTGAGCGCGCAGGGGTGTCCCGGCCGGTCGTCTACGACCATTTCAGCAGCCGCGAGGGGCTGCTGATGGCGTTGTACCGGGACTACGACGAGCAGATCGTGCGGACTGTTCGTCAGGTGTCACAGGAGCAAGCCCGGTCGCTGGACGAATTGGTCTCGGCATTCGCCGCGGCGTATGTCGAAGGTGTGCTGGCCGCGGGTAGGGAGTGTGGCGAGGTGCAGGCCGCACTGCTTGGCAGTCCGGAGACCGGGCAGTTCCTGCGGCAGTCGCGGCGGTTCTACGTTGAGGAGTTCCGCACCGCGCTGGAGCCGTTCGTGTCGCTGTCCGCGGAGGCTGACCTGGCGCTGTTGACGGCGATCCTCGGGATAGTGGAATCGCTTGCCCGAGCGGCCGCCGAGGAGGAGTTCTCCGCCGCCCACGCGGTGGCAACGGCGACCAGCGCGGTTGTGGGTGTGCTGCGCGGAAACTCCCGACAGACGTTACCTACATAATGTAGCCTACATTGTGTAGGTAACGCTGAGAGGGAGTGCCGATGACATCGCAACTGCCCGCCATGCCGACGGTCGTGATCGGTGGGAACGTCCGAGCGCTCGCGCTGGCCGAGGTGCTGGACCCGGCCCTCGTGTGGTCCCCGACCGCGGCGGAAGCGATGATGTCCCTTCAAGAGACACTGGCCGAGCCGGCCCTCGTGGTGTTGTGCCTGGACGACTACGACGGCCTGACGGACATGCTCGACCGGCACGAAAAGCTCCTGGCCGGACAGGACATCGTCAACCTCACCTCCGGGACGAGCGCGGAGGCGCAGGAGGCGGCGGCCCGGTTCGCCGCGATGAGCGCGAAGTACCTCGACGGCGCGCTGATGGCCCACCCCGAACACGTCGGCAACGCGGAGACCGTGGTGGTCTACAGCGGCTCGGCCGAGGTCTTCCAGCGCAACGAAGGCGTGCTTGCCCGGTTGGGTGCGGCGACCTACCTCGGCCCGGACGCGGGCACCGCGGCGCTCTACGACGTGGCGATGCTGAATTTCGCCTGGGCGACGCTTGCCGGGTACCTGCAGACGGCCACAATCCTCAGCACCGCCGAGGTCCAAGCGGAATCGTTCACACCGATGCTCACCCGGTGGTTGAGCGGCACCGTCGTGGACGTCATCAAGGGCTACGCCACCCAGCTCGACCGCGGCGACTACCCGGGCGACGAGGAGTGGCTCGAACTGGACTATCCGCTGATGCGCCACCTCGTCCAGGTCAGCGAGGAGCGCGGATTGGACACGAGGTTGCCGCGACTGATCGAGTCCCTGACGGCAGAGGGAATCGCGGCCGGCTACGGCAAGAAAAGCTTCGCAAGCCTGACCAAGGTCATGCGCCACGGGTAGGCTTCTTGCGCCTTCCAATTGTGCTCAGTTGGTTTTCGAGGTGGGTAGATGCGCCCCGAGGTAGCCGACGTAGACGTGTCCGGTGTGGTCGGTGTCGTCGAGGAAGTGCAGCCGGGGCGCCGGGGGTTTGAAGCGCTCCAACGCGATGTGCGCGCCGAAGTACTCCCGTCCGGTGGGGTTGGTGTCCGGGCTGACGCGGAACGTGCGGGCCTGGCGGAGCCGTTCGTTGGTGGTCACGGTTTCCGATTCGGTCAGCGCGATGATGTTGGCGCTGATCAGCGAACCCGGCTGGCCGGTGCGGGCGAAGGCGAGCACGTCGCACAGTTCCGGGCCCGGCTCGCGGCCCGAGCGCCGGATCGTGGTGCGGGCGCGGGCGTACGCGTCGAGGGTGCGCAGCGCGTCCCAGGTCTTGCGTCGCCAGGCCGCCGCCTTCGGATGGTGGTCGAGAATCGTGGTCGGGCCGAGTTCGGCGGTGATGTCGAGGTTGGGCAGTGCCTGGGACGCGGTCGCGAACAGGTCCGCGAAACTGGGGAATTCGGCGGGTTCCTGGCTTTCGTGGCCGGCGTCCTCGATGACGGCGACCTCGCCGGTGGCCTGCGCGAGCGCGCCGGCGAGCAGGCCGTTGGCGCGGCGGAGGTCGTCCCGTTCGTGCTCGGCCTGTTCGAGCGCCTTCGCGTATCCGTCCACTGTGGACTGTAGCTGGGTGATCTGGTCGTGCAGCGCGTCGGGGTCGACGGCGGAGAGCTCGTCGAGGCGGCACCGCAGGCGCTTCGACTCGCTGGCGATGCGGGCGCGGTGGGCCTCCTCAGCGGCCGATCGCCTGCGCAGGATGGAAATGACGCCGCGGGCCTCGGCGAGTTCGCGTTCCACGCGGTGCAGTTTTTCGGCGAGCGCCGCGTCCGGCGGCGGGTCCGCCGGGGCGAACGGATCCGAGGACCACCATTCCCGCACCGAGGGCACCGCCGCCCAGTCCGCCGGGAGCGGACTCCGGCTCCTGGCCTGGATCTGCTGGGTGATGGCGAGGTCGAGCGCCTCCGGCGGGGGAGTCTCGGTCCTGATCATGTCGGCCAGCTCGTCGCAGGGCGGGACGTAGAGCCGGGCGCCGGTCGGCACGGCGCAGCCGAGCGGGAGGCAGCCGTTGAGCGAACGGCGGAACCGGTCGTCGACGTCGAAGACGTTCACCAGCCCCGGCCAGCCGTCCACCGGGATCGCGTTGTCGTCGCTGATGATCAGCAACGCCGTGGTCCGCGACGGCGAGACCATCGCCTCGGCGAGCAGGCAGGCGACGCGTTCGCAGTCCTCGCGCGGCCAGCCCCGCAGGCTCAGCGAAGGCCCGTCGATGGGGATCTCGTCGCGGCCGCTCGCGCCGAGTTCCTCCAGGCCGATCCGGTGCGCCGGTGCCTCGACGCCGGTGCGCCACGGCCGGGTGCAGGCGGCGGTGAGCAGCCAGGCGATCCGGTCCTCGCCGGCGGTGTAGCGCATCGAAAGTAATACCTGGACGGAGTAGCGCTTTTCGGTCTCTTCCCAAGAGAACCGCAGATCACAGCGCCGTTCACCGCCGTCGTCGGAACAGCCGGGGCCGACGATTTCGTACCCGGGCGATTCCCGTTCGCGCTGGCGGGAAACCAGCCTGTTGCGCAGGGAGTCGAGCGGGCGTTTCCCCTCGACGGGGATGAGGCCGTCGTGCCAGATCCGGTGCACCCCCACTGGGCAACTCCGTTCGCCGCGGTGCGTGGATGAACGGCACAGTATCGGATGTGAGTGGTGCGTGGAGTCCTTGACAGGGCGGCGAAATACCGGGAAACGCAGTCTTCACCCACGTAGGCGACGCGGGCGGGTGAAAATGTTACGCACCGAAGTGCGACGCGTTGTCAGCGGTGGAAATAGGAATCGTAGGTTCCCGCGGGGAGAAGTGCGTCCGGTCCGGTCCACGCCGACGGTGTCAGGGTGAACACCGCCGCGCCCGCGAGTGCGATCGCGACGGTGAGCAGGCCGAGGTAGAGCCCGAGCCGCGCCGCGTTCGACCCGTTCTGGAGCCGGGCGCCGGCGAAATACCCGAAAACGGTCGAGAGGACACCCGCCGGGATCATCGCGAACCACAGCGCGCCGAGCACGAGCACGAACACCTGGCTGATCCACGAGTAGGGCGGGACGGCCTGCATCTGGGCGCGGATGACCAGCCAGGCCACCCAGGTCGCCACCGTGAGGACCATCGCGACCGCACTGACGGAGACGGACGCGATCGCCAGTCCGTGGCGCGGCCGCGCGGTCGCAGGGGCGTCGTCGTGGTCGAGTTCCGGTGTGGACATCGGCTTGCGGTCCCCGTCCGTTCGTCGGCTGATCCACAGTGCACATCGTCGGCCGGGTCGTCGTCCGTTACCGGCGGGTCGGCGGAGCGGGCACTCGGCTGTCCGGCGGTCTGGACACCACGCAGGTCGTGAGCAATACTGTTCAGAAATTGAGGCTTTCGAACAGTATTGCTCATCCAGTCTGTGTGTAGCGGAGGCTCGAATGCGCTCACCCCGTCCCTGGATCAGCTGGTGCACCGCGGTGTCCACCGGTGCGCTGATGCTGGCCGTCCCGACCACCGCCGAGGCGGGGCCCGCCCCGGCCGTCACCGAAGCCGCGCACGCGGTCGAAGTGCACGTTCCGCGCAGTGCCACCGCACCCGGGTACACCGTGTCCGTTGCGAAGGACGATCTGCGGATCACGACCTCCCGCGCGGGCCGGACCGTGCTGCGCGGCAGCGGCGGCGACACCGGGACGCTCCGGTTCGCCGCCGGGGGCACCTGGCAGCACGCGACGAAGGTGACCGGCTGGTCGTGGCGCGAGGGCACGTTGCGGATCACTGCGGCCACCACCGCGCCGGGGACCACCGCCGAACTGCGGCTCACCCCGGACGCGGACCGGTACGCGCTGGCCTGGGACGTGCGCGGCGCGACCGCCGAACGGCTCGGGCTCACCTACGACCTCGGTTCCGCCGGGCACTGGTACGGCCACGGCGAGACGGCCACACCGCAGGGCGGCCCCGGGGTGGACCAGCCGTGGCCGTTGGAGCGCGGCACCGTGCGGGACAAGGCCTTCGGCCCCGCGTCGTACGCGATGATCGATCCGTTCTGGTACACCTCCTCCGCCGTCGGCCTGTGGGTCGACACCGGCGAGGTGATGGACGTCGGCCTCAACGACGGCGGCGACGGGCTGGGCCGGTTCGTCGTCCAGCACGGCGGTACCTACCGGGCGACGGTGTTCGTCGAGGACACCCCGCTGGAGGTGTACCGCGACTACGTCGGGATCGTCGGCAAGCCGGCGAAGAGCGACAGCACCTACCGTCAGTTCAGCGAACCGCTGTGGAATTCGTGGGCGCAGTTCTACACCAAGGTCGATCAGGCGAAACTGCTCGACTACGCGGAAAAGCTGCGCGCGAACGGCGAGCCGGGGCACACCATCCAGCTGGACGACAAATGGGAATCCCACTACGGGAACCTCACCTTCGACGCGAAGACGTTCCCCGATCCGAAGGCGATGTCGGACCGGATCCACGACCTCGGCTTCGACTTCGGGGTGTGGGTGACGTTGTGGGTCAACCTGGATTCGGCGAACTACCAGTACGCCGTCGACCACGGTTACCTGCTCGCCGACCGCGCCGATCCGGCGAAACCGTGCCGGGTGACCTGGTGGAACGGGGAGGCCGGGATCATCGACCTCGCCAATCCGGCCGCGAAGTCGTGGTACGAGAACAATCTCCGCCAGCTGATGGCGAAGTACCGGATCGACGGGTTCAAGTTCGACACCCGCTTCTTCGACGACCGGTGCGCGCCGAGCGGCGGGAAGCAGCGTTCGGACTACCAGCGCCTCGGCGCCGAGATGGCCGACCAGTTCGACCTGCAGGGCGCCGGGATCCGGGTGCACTGGACCCCGGAGGCGCACCGGAGCGGGATGACGATCCGCCAGGAGGACAAGGGGACCGGCTGGAACTCGGTCAAGGCCTCGGTGACCCAGAACCTCGCGATCTCCACCGTGGGCTACCCGTTCGTCGAGACCGACATGATCGGCGGCTCGCTCAGCGATCCGCCGCCGTCGAAGGAGGTGCTGATCCGCTGGGCGCAGTCGGCCGCGCTGATGCCGCTGATGTACTCCTCGACCTCACCGGTGGACACCTGGGACGTCACCACCGGCAAGCACGTGGTCTACGACCAGGAAACCATCGACCGTTACCGCGCGGCGGTGAAGACGCACCAGCGGCTGGCGCCCTACCTCTGGGACCAGGTCCAGTCCACGTTGAAGACCGGCGACCCGATCATGCGGCCGTTGTTCTTCGACTTCCCCGAGGACCAGCGAACCTACACCGTGGACGACGAGTGGATGCTGGGCCCCGCCGTGCTCGCGGCGCCCCAGCTCACCGCGGGCACCAGCCGGGACGTCGTCCTGCCGCGCGGGCTCTGGTTCGACGTCACGAAGAAGCGGATCGTCGGCGGTGGCACGACGTTGACCGGGTACGCGACGCCGCTGGGTGTCACGCCGGCCTTCGTCAACCTGCTCGCCCCCGGTGCGGACAAGGCGCTGCGCGCACTGTCCACATGAGAATGATCGCCCGCGCGGCCCGGCCGCGCGGGCGATCGGCCTACTCGATCATGCGGGCCAGCCGGGCGAGGGCGAGCTGCCTGCGGAACTCCCCGGTGCGGGAGGAATCCCCGGCGTCGTGCATGGCGTCGGTCATCTCGACCGCGTAGACCTGCGTGTTCCAGACGTGGCGCAGGCAGGTCTCGGAGTAGCTGTCGAGCAGGCTCGGGTCGTTCTTTTCGACCTGCTGGATCACGGCGCGCGCGAAGACGTCGGCGTCGTTGAGCGCGAGGCTCATCCCCTTCGCGCTCATCGGGGAAACGAGGTGCGCGGCGTCCCCGAGGAGATGGAGCCCGCCGTAGCGCATCGGGCTGTACACCACGCACCGGAGCGGCACGAGCTGCCGGTCGGTGATCCGGCCCGTGGCCGCCACCGGTGCGCCGAACCGCGCTCCCAGCTCACGCCAGACGCGCTCGTCCGGCCACTGGTCGAGGGTGTCGGTGAGCGGGCACTGCAGGTAGAACCGGCTCGCGTTGGGGCCGCGGGTGATCTGCGCGGCGAAACCGCGGGAGTGCACCGCCATCACCGCCAGGGGATCCGCCGGTACCTCCGCCAGTACGGCCAGCCAGGCGTACCCGAAATCGTGGGAGTGGCAGGTGAGGACGTCGGCGGGAATGGAGGCCCTGCTGACGCCGTGGTAACCGTCGCATCCGGCGACGAAGGCGCAGTCGATCACCCGCGCCGCGCCGTCGGCGTCCCGATAGCGGACCCGGGGGTGCTCGCCGTCGAGGTCTTCCAGGGAAACGTCACCGGCTTCGAAGCGAAGGTCGCCGCCGTCGCGAAGAAAGGTCTCGGTGAGATTCCGGACGAGGACCTGCTGCGGGCAGAAGACGCTTTGGCCGCCTTCGTCGTCGTACTGCGCGGGTTTCCAGCTCCGCTTTTCCCCCTCGATCAGCAGGGGCATTCCTTCCCGGTCGGTTGAATCGGTGGTAGGGCCGACGACGACCTCTTCGAGTCCCCACTCGCGGAACAGGCGTACTCCTCGGCTGTCGAGGGCACCGGCTCGCTGCCGCTGCGCGAGGTGTTCACGGCTGTGCTTTTCCACGATGACGCAGTCGATACCGCGGCGCAGCAGGAAATTGCCGAGGGCGAGCCCGGCGACTCCGGCGCCGATCACGACCACCGTGGTTTGTTCGTTTTCACTCATGTGTTTTCCGTACTTTTCGGAGAAAGGCGATGGGGGAACGGCCCGGTTGGTGCGCGGGCCGTCGATATCCACTGTGGCCCCGCCGAGGCCTGCCGCCCACCGGTAACCGGACAGCGAGTACGGGAAAGTCGCCAACCTGCGCCGCGGGCCGGGGCTGCCTCCCGTGGCGGGTGGGTGCTGAAGGACGCCTTCAGTGCATGGAGCGCACCGAAGGCGTCCTTCAGCACGCCCGGTGCTACTCGCTGTCGGAGCGCAGTTCGGCCTGGTAGCGGCCTGGGGTCTGGCCGACGACGGCGGTGAACGCCTCGATGAAACTCGTGGGATTGGACCACCCGCAGGCGATCGCGGTGTCGGTGACCGAGCGGCCGTCGGTGAGGTGGACCAGGGCGTGGTGGACGCGCAGGATGGTGCGCCAGCGGTGGAAGCTCATGCCCAGCTCGGCGTGGCACAGGCGGCTGAGGGTGCGTCCGCTCGCGCCCGCGGTCCGGCCCAGCTCGACCAGGGTGGCGGCCGTGGCGGGATCGGCGCGCAGGAGGTCGGTGACGGCCCGCAACCGGTCGTCGCGCGGTTCGGGCAGGTGCAGGGACCTCTCGGGGGCCTCGACGAGCTCGTCGATCACCACCGCGCGCAGCCGTTCGTGGGCGCCGGGGCGGGCCTCGCGCCGGGTGGTCAGCGCCAGGAGGGCCTCGCGCAGCAACGGACTCACCGCGAACACGCTCGGATGCGCCACGAGCGCGTCGCACAGGCCGGCCGGGATGACGACGAGGCGGGCGTCGGTCCGGCCGTAGAAACGGTGGGAGTGCCCGAATCCCGGCGGCGTCCAGGTCACCCGGCTGGCCGGCGCGACCCAGGTGCCCCGCTCGGTCGTGGTGGCCACGACACCGCGGGCCGCGTACACCAGCTGGCCGTCGGTATGGGAATGGACGTCCATGTGGTAGCCGTGGTCGAGCCAGCCCGCGCCGTGGGACACCTTCGGCGGGAACGTCGGCGGCGGCGTGACGGACGGGCTGGGGCGCGGCATCGACCGCCAGCCTACCGGCGCTGGCGCGGCGCCGTGGCCAGCTCCCCGGCGATCCGGGCCGCCGCGGTGTGGGAGTCGCCGTGCGGCCGGACCGCGTAGCGCTGGTGGCCGTGTGCCCACCCCTCGTCCAGCGCGAACCAGTCGATCGGCCGCGGCTCGCGGTGTTCGGCCAGCGCGGTGTCCAGTTCGGTGAAGTAGGTGCGCCAGCGGTGTGTGTAGAGGTCGCCGACGAGCCCGGCCCATTCGCGGTTGGCGTAGTCGTGCAGGCCCTCGGCGTCGCTGTCCCGCGTGCCCCACACAGTGAGGATCGAGCGGGCGTCGAACTCCAGAAGGTCCTTTTCGGACGGTGAGGAACCCGCCTTTCGTGCCGCGTCGAGCCAGCCGCCGAGCAGGAAGTGCTCGTCGGTGCCGAGCACCGAGTCCAGCAGGTCCATCCCGTGCAGCCAGGTCCCGGTCAGCGCCCCGAAGCGCGCGCGGTCCTTGGCGTCGTAGGCGGCCTTGATCCGCGGGAGCAGTGTGCGGCTCCGATTGGCCAGCACCTGACGCGCGACGTCGACCAGGTCGTACCGGTAGGCCGAACTTCGCCGCAGGGCAGGGGAAACCTGGAGCAGCTCGGTCAGCGCGCGCTCGAACCTCGCCGGGTCGTACCGGAGATGATCGGGACTCCAGGCCGCGGCGTGCGTGGTGGTCAGGCTCGGCCGGGCGCCGTAGAGGCCGTCCGCGGCCTCGCTCCAGTTGTCCGCCCGTGTCGTGCCGTACGCCGTTTCGCGGAGGATGTTCCACGCGGCCTTCGCGTGCGGATCCTCGCCGCCGTACCGGGATTCGGCGTACCGGTCGAACCAGGCCGCGAGGTCGACCGAGCCGGGCGTCCAGGCGAGGTCGGTGAGCAGCGTCATCGCGGCCGGGTTGTTGTCCGCGCCCTCGGGCATCACCGCGATACCGGACAGCCTGCTCCCCGGCTTGTCCCTCCACTGTGGATAGAGGCGGGCCCAGTCCGGCGTGTTGGCGCCGATCGCGGTGTGGCCGCCGAAGTTCCAGATGCTGCCGAAGGCGTACGGCGTGCCCTGCCAGTCCTTCTCCCGGTCGGTCACCGTCGGGTAGCGGTCGGACAGCCCGTCCACGATGAGCATGCGGCTCTTGTCGACGGCGCCGAGGATGTCCGGGCGTGGGTTGGTCTGCCAGCCGAGGATCGCCCAGATGGCGTCCGGATGCGCGGCCCGCAGCGCGTGCTGGACGGCCTTGGCCGCGTCGGGAACCGGCACGTCGCCGGGGTTGCCGCCCTCGTGCAGCAGGTCCATTTTGTACATCGACGAATCGCCGTACAACGCGCTTTGGTTGCGGTAGAAGGAAGCCGCGACCTTCGCGAAGCGTTCGTCCCGCGGATCTAGCCAGTCCGGCCTGCCGAACCCGCCCCAGGTGCCCTGGCCGACGACGTGCGCGCCGGGGTTGCGCTCGGTGAACCTCGGCGGCACGGTCCCGAAGTAGCCGGGGAACACCGGGGTCATGCCGAGTTCGCGCAGCCTGCCGACGATCCGCCTGGCCAGCTCGGTGCGCTGGTCGAGCAGGTGCTCGGAAACCGGTCCGGCGAACCCGGACATGTTCTGCAGCAGCCACCACGGCTGGTGCGCGGGGCCGGGGACCCACGCCCGCAGCTCGGTGTCGCCGTAGCCGAATTCGCGGAAGGTCCGCCGGTAGACCTCGTCCTGCCCGAGGTAGACCAGCACCTCGTTGATCCCGTGCAGGGCGAGGACGTCGATTTCCCTTTCCCAGTATGCCCAATCCGCGTACGGCCGGGTGTAGCCGTCGTTCGTGTCGTTGAACGCGAAGCGGTGCGGGACGTCGGCCTTCCGGACGATCGGCCGCTCGGGCGCGGGCAGCACGCGGGGCAGGTTCAGCTGCTGCCCGGTCCACGAGATGTCGGCCTTGACGACCTCGCGGAGGTAGGTGTGCACGCCGGTGAGCAGCACCGCCGGGCTGGTGCCCTCGACGAGGACGTGCCCGCGCCGTCCGGAGATCCGGTAGCCGTCGCCCCCGTTCTTCGGCACCGCGCGCAGGCGGATCTGCTCCTGCCTGCCCGGCAGCAGCCGGTCGAGCGCGCGGGCGGCGGGCCCGGTGTCAAATGCCTGCGGGCCGTCCGGCCCGGCGGACGCGGTGGTGACGGTACTCAGCAGCGTGGCGAGCACGGCGGCCACGAGGACCAGGCAACGGAGTCGCGAAGGGCGCATGGCTGGCTCCCGAGGGGAGGGGGATGAGCCGGAATGTGCTTTAGTGCTCGATTGGACGCCGAATCGCACATGATCGTACAGTTGGTCTACGCCAATATGTCAAGAGCGGCGGTCAGCGCATGAGGACACCGCCGTTGATGTCGTAGGTGGCGCCGGTGACGAAGCCCGCGGTGTCGCCGGCCAGGTAAGCGACGAGCCCGGCGATCTCGGCGGGCTCGGCGATGCGGCCGACCGGGATCTGGGCGGCGAGTTCGGCCTTCTTCGCCGCGCCGATGGTATTGACCATCGGGGTTTCCATCATGCCGGGCGCGACGGCGTTCACGGTCACCCCGTCGGCGGCCAGCTCGGCGGCGAAGTTGCGGGTCATGGCGATGAGCGCGGCCTTGGACACGCCGTAGTGCGCGCCGGTGGGGCGGGCTCGCTGGCCGGCCAGTGAGGCGATGTTCACGACCCGGCCGAATCCGCGTGCTCGCATGCCTTTGGCGACGGCGCGGGTGAGGAAGAAGGCGGCGCGGACGTTGACCGCGAACACCGCGTCCCATTCGGCGGGTTCGATCTCCCACAGTCCGCGCATCGGTGCCATGGCGGCGTTGTTGACGAGGATGTCGATCGGGCCGAGGCGTTCGGCGGCCTCGGTGTGGGCGGCGTCGAGCCGGTCGAGGTCGGCGAGGTCCGCGGTGATCGCGACCGCACGTGCGCCGAGGCGCGCGGCGGTGTCGTGGTTGGCCCGCGCGTCGCGGTCGAGCAGTGCCACCTGCGCGCCGTGGGAGTGCAGGGTTTCGGCGATGGCCGCGCCGAGGCCGCTGGCGGCCCCGGTGACCAGTGCGGTCCGGCCGGTCAGCTCGGGTGTGGACATGAGGTACTCCCGGAGGCTAGTGGGTGGCGAAGAACAGTTCGTGGCCGATGCGCGCGTCGATTTCGAGGTAGCGCCACAGCGGGAACTCGCCGACCCGCTCGGTACGCACGATCTCGCAGACGGTGCGCACGGCGGCCAGGTCGGGTGCGTCGGCGAGGACGTAGGAGATGGGTTCGCGCGCGCCGGTGCCGACCTGGAGGAGGTCCTCGTCGAGGGTGCCGAGCACGGTGACGCCGAAGCGCTCGCCGAGCCGGTCGAAGGCGGGCGGGATCGCCTTGAAGACCTGGGCCTGCTCGTCGGCGGGCGCGGCGTAGAACTCGCGGGTTACCCAGATGCGGAACAGGACACGCAGCTGATCGGAGGCGGACACGGCACTCCCTTCGTCGGCCGTCATGGAGTTGCCATGGCGGAATGGATAGAGAACAATCGAACTGTCGTGACAGTATCAAACAGTTAGAGAGTTCTCTAAATGGCATCGGACACAGGAGTGCGCCGCTCGGCCGCGGCGGACGCGGACCAGCCCGGGATCGACGGGATCAGGCTCGACGCCGTGTTGCAGGCGGCGGCCGATCCGATCCGCCGGTACATGCTCGCGGTGCTGGCCGAACGCGGCGAGGTGACGGCCGCGGAGATGGACCTGCCGGTGACCAGAGCCACCGGCAGCTACCACTGCCGGATCCTGCGGCAGGCGGGGTGGACGCACACCAGGGTGCGTGGCCGGGAGCGGTACCTGTCGCTGCGCCGGGAAGACCTCGACGAGGTGTACCCGGGCCTCGTGGACGCGGTACTCGCCGCCGAACGGGCCGAACGGGAACGACGGGCCTGAACGCCGTCGGGTCGGCGTCCTATGTGGACGGTGCGGCGCGCAGCTCGGTGACCAGCGCGCGCAGCCACCGCTCCCGGAACGCGGGCTCGGCGGTGAGCCGCCGGACGAGCAGCTCACGCGTGGTGCGCCTCCGACCCGCCTCGACCAGCGCGACGGCCTCGGCGAGTGCCTTCCGTGTCCGCGCGTCGTGCCGGGGCACACGAACGCTGTCGTCGGCCCAAGCCCACTGGCCGAACGAGGAGGTGAGCTTCTGCTGATGATTGCCCAGATAGCTCCACACGCCGGGGTCGAGGGAGATGTTCTGGATCGCGCTCGCGGGCAGCTCGCCGGTCCACGCCGCGTGGATCTGTTGCCAGCGGCGGGTGTTCGGGCTGGTCCGGTACTCGCAGGTGACGCCGAGGAACCGGACCTTGCGGCGGATGACGTTCCAGGCCGCGCGCTCGTCGTCGATCCAGTCGCGAAGCCATCGGTACAGCTGGGCGTACGTCGAACCGGACGAGACGAGATCGGCGAAAACCGTCGGCTCGGCACCACTCGCCATCGTGGCGGGGGAGACCCCGGCGGCCGCGAGGTTGGCACGCAGCTGCCGGAGGTCCCGCTCGTCGAACTCGCTCCACGCCCAGCGGGCGGTGGACAGCGGGAGCTGGTGGATCCGGCCGCGCCAGGAGGTTTCGCCGAGCGCGCCGCTGAGCAGGTCGAAGACGCTGTCCAGCGAGCGTCCGACGAAGTGGATCTCACCGCCTCCGCTGCGGGCGAGCACCTTCGCGGCACAGTCCGTCAGCTCGTCCAGGAACGGCAGCTCCGCCGAGGGGACGTCGTCGAGCAGCGTCCCGAGCTGGTCGGGGCGCACGAGATCCCAGCGGAAGGGGCGGTTCGGGCCGGACATCGGTCAGTGCGCGGCCGTGCGGAAGCGGCCGCGGACGAACGCGATCACCAGCACCGCCGCGGCCAGTGCGGCCGAGCTGAGCAGCTGGGAGCGCGAGCCGGCGTCGGTGAGCATGAGCACCGTCACCGCCGCCATCGCGGCGATCGCGATCCAGGTCAGCACCGGGAATCCCCACAGCCGCACCGGAAGCCCGTCCGGATGCTCCTGCAGCAGGGTGCGGCGCAGGCGCAGCTGCGAGGCGGCGACCATGATCCACACCAGCAGCAGGTTCGCGCCGACGGTGTTGAGCAGGTACAGGAAGATCGTGTCCGGCCACAGCAGGTTCAGCGCCACCGCCACGAACCCGAACGCCGCCGAGGCCAGCACCGCGGGCCGGGGGACGCCGCCGGGGCTGACCTTCGTCAGCAGGCGCGGCGCCTCGGCACGCTTGCCGAGCGAGAAGATCATCCGCGCGGCCCCGTAGAGGTTGGCGTTCAGCGCCGAGAGCAGCGCCAGCAGGATGACGACGTTCATCACCTGCCCGGCCGCGGGGATGCCGAGATGGTCGAGCACGGCGACGAAGGGGCTCTTGCCGACCTTGCTGTCGTTCCACGGCAGCAGGGTGACCACGACGATCATCGAACCGACGTAGAACGCCCCGATCCGCCACAGCGCGCTGCGCGCCGCCCGGCCGACGGCGCGGGCGGGATTGTCCGACTCCGCCGCCGCGATGGTGATGACCTCCAGGCCACCGAAGGCGAACACGACGGCCAGCAGCGCGCTCACCACGCCACTCCAGCCGTTCGGCAGCAGGCCGCCCTGACCGGTCAGGTTCGCCAGTCCCGGCGAGTCGGTGCCCGGCAGTACCCCGAGGATCGCCAGCACGCCGAGGACGAGGAACCCGACGATCACCACGACCTTGATCATCGCCAGCCAGAACTCGAACTCGCCGAAGTTCTTCACCGCGGTGAGGTTCACCGCGGTGAACAGCGTCATGACGATGAGTACGAGGGACCACTGCGGCAGCACCGGGATCCAGTCGTGCACGATGATCGCCGCGGCGGTGGACTCGACCGCGAGCACCACGACCAGCGTCGCCCAGTACAGCCAGCCGACCAGGAACCCGGCCCACGGCCCGAACGCGCGCTCGGCGTGTTCGGAGAAGGAACCGCTGGCAGGCATCGCCGCGGCCATCTCGGCCATCATGAACATGACGAGCAGCGCGAGCAGTCCGGCCAGCGCGAAGGACAGCACGATCCCCGGCCCGGCGAGCTTGATGCCCGCGCCCGAGCCGACGAACAGGCCCGAGCCGATGACCCCGCCCAGCGCGAGCATGGTGAGGTGCCGTTGACGCAGGCCGTGGGACAGACGGGACGTCGTGGACGCACCGGCGTCCTTGCCGGTGAGTTCGGAAGTCATCGACGGATGTCCTTTGGTGGTGGGGGACGGGCGAGCCGAGGCTAGCCGGATGCCCGCGCCGTGTCCGCCCCATTAAGTCGGGGATGAGGGCTCGGTCACACCTGCCCGGCGGGCGTGACCCACTCCACGAACTCGACGACGACGCCGTTGGGATCGGTGACCTGGAACAGGCGCTCGCCCCACTCCTCCTCGCGCAGCGGCAGGGTGATCTCCACGCCCTCGCCGGTCAGCCGCGCCAGTTCGGCGTCGAGATCCTCGACCACCAGCGCCACGATCGTCCCGGCCACGTGCTGGTCGCGGAACCCGGGCGGCAGGATTTCCAGCCCGCGCCGCAGGAACACGACGTTCGTCGCGGCGTCCTCCCGGCCGAGCGAGGTGAAGCCGTCGGCCGCCATCAGCTCCTGATAGCCGAGGTGGCGAGTGAAGAACTCGCTCGACGCGGCGACGTCGTCGACGGTGAGCGAGACGGTGCTGGACGTGACCTTCAAGCGGACCTCCGTGCGGATCGGCGATTAACTCTGTACAGCGTACAGGATTTTGCCGGGTTTGGCACGCGGATTCCGCGGTAACCCGGCCGGTGGAGCGTGAGGAGGTCGCCGATGGCGAGACCGATCTGGCGTGGGGCGCTTTCCTTCGGCCTGGTGACCGTCCCGGTCCAGCTGTTCAGCGCGATCGAGGACCACTCGGTGCGGTTCCGGCAGTTCGAGCGCGGGACGAGCGATCGCATCCGGTACCGCCGGGTGAACGAGCGCACCGGGAAGGAGGTGGCCTACGAGGACATCGTGAAAGGCTACGAAACCGGCGACGGCGAGTACGTCCTCGTCGAGCGGCAGGAACTGGACGAGATCGCGCCCGGCCGATCGAAGACCATCGACGTCGAGGCGTTCGTGGACCTGGGCGAGGTCGAGCCGATGATGTTCGACCGGACCTACTGGCTCGGGCCCGGCAAGGAGGAGTCCGACCGGGCCTACGTGCTGCTGCGCGACGCGTTGACCCGGAGTGGCAAGGCCGGGGTCGCGAAGTTCGTCATGCGTGGCCGCGAGTACCTCGCGCTCGTGCGGGCGGGGCCCGGCGACATCCTGCTGCTGGACACCCTGCACTTCGCCGCCGATCTGCGCGATCCCGCCGAGGATCTGCCGCGGCTGCCCGGCGCGGTGAAGACCAGGGCCAAGGAACTGGACATGGCCGTCGGCCTGATCGACGCGATGAGCGAGGACTGGCGCCCCGAGGAGTACCGCGACACCTACACCGAACGGGTCCGTGGACTGGTCGAGGCGAAGAAGGCCGGGGACACGGTGGTGCCCGGGGCCGAGCCCGGCGAGCCGACGAAGGTGGTCGACCTGTTCGAAGCGCTTTCACGCAGCGTGGAGAGCAGCCGCCGTCGCGGCACGAGTACGCGACGCAAGGGCAAGCGGGCGAAGGCGGGCCCGGAGCTTTCGGACCTGCCGAAGACCGATCTCGACCGGCTCGCCCGCGAACGCGGGATCAGGGGCCGGTCGAAGATGAATCGCGCCGATCTGGAGAAGGCGCTCAAGGCGTCGTGAGGCCACCCGCCTTCCTGGCCGCCTGCTCCAGTTCGGCCCGGTAGTTCTCCCACCACGTCCCGTCACCGGCCGGCAGATTGCCGGAGTCCGCCCGCAGGCCCGCGCTCCCGTCGATCAGCTCGCGGACGATGTCGGCGTGCCCCGCGTGCCGGTCGGTCTCGGCGATCATGTGCACCAGGATCCGGTGCAGGGTGACCTCGGCGCGTTCCTCGGGCCAGTGCGGCACGTGGCCGGTGGACTCCAGGGTGAGCGCGTCGATGGTGGCGTCCGAGTGCGCCTGCACCGCCCGGTAGAACCCGACGATGTCCGCACGGGACTCGTCGGCGGTGGCCCACATGTCGATGTTGGGCACCGTGTCGATGTCCGCCAGCCACGCCGGTGCCGCCGGGAACGGCCTGCCGAAGGTGTCGCCGAAGTACGCGATTTCGCAGCTCGCCACGTGTTTGAGAAGGCCGAGCAGGTTGGTGCCGGTCGGCGTCATCGGGCGGCGGATGTCGTACTCCGACGCACCGTCGAGCTTCCACACCAGTGCGTCGCGTGCTATCTGGAGATAGCGGTGCAGGTCCTGCTTCGGATCCGAGGTCATGCCGGAACGCTAACAGCGGGCACCGACAGAAACGGCGCTCAGGAGGTCAGGGCGGCGTCCAGTTCGGCCAGCAGCTTCGCCTTCGGCCGGGCGCCGACGAGCGAGCGGATCGGCGCACCGTCGCGGAAGAGCATCAGGGTGGGCAGCGACATCACCCGGTACTCCCGTGCGACGAGCGGGTTCTCGTCGGTGTTGAACTTGCGGACGAGCAGGTCGCCCGCGCGTTCGGCGGCGATCTCGGCGAGCACCGGGGCGATCATGTGACACGGCGGGCACCACTGCGCCCAGAAGTCCACCAGTACCGGCCTGTCCTGGCGGAGCACCTCGTGCTCGAAGGTGGCGTCGGTGACGACGACGAGATCGGTGGCGGGCGCGGACATCAGGACTCCTCAAGGGGGATCGACCGGGTCACCCGGCACGGATCGGGACGCCGTGCCATCGCCTCGGTCAGCTTCGTCACCAGACCGGCCCGTACGGCTTCGAGCCGTGCCAGGCAGGCGTCGACCTCCGCGAGCTTGCGCTCGTAGACCTCGACCGAATCGGCGCAGTCGTCCCCGGCTTCGTGCCCGGCACGCAGGCAGGCGACGAACGGCCTCGTGTCGTCGAGGCTGAGACCCGCGGCCTGCAGGCTCAGGATCTCGCCGACCAGCCGGACGTCCTCCTCGCCGTATTCGCGGTAGCCGTTCTCGAGGCGACGCGCGGTGAGCAGTCCCTGTGTCTCGTAGAACCGCAGCGCGCGCGTCGTGGTCCCCGCTCGCCGGGCGAGTTCACCGATTCGCATGTCCTCGACGGTAAACGTTGACGCTTACGGCAAGGCAAGCGTCGCCGGGTTGCGACTACGTTGGGTGGTGGAAGAGGGACGTTCTCAGGAAGTGGTGGTGGGCCGGATGGCTCTGAAGATCGGGTACAAGGCGTCGGCCGAACAGTTCGGCCCGCGGGAGCTGGTCGAGTACGCCGTGCTCGCCGAGCAGGTCGGGCTGGACAGCGTCATGGTGAGCGATCACTACCAGCCGTGGCGGCACACCGGTGGGCACGCCCCGTTCTCGCTGTCGTGGCTGTCCGCGGTGGGGGAGCGCACCTCGCGCGTCATCCTCGGCACCAGTGTGCTGACCGCGACGTTCCGGTACAACCCGGCGGTGATGGCGCAGGCCTTCGGCACGCTCGGCTGCCTCTACCCCGGCCGGGTCGTACTCGGCATCGGCAGCGGCGAGGCACTCAACGAGGTCGCCGTCGCGCGCATCGAATGGCCAGGGTTCAAGGAGCGGTTCGCCCGCCTGCGTGAGGCCGTCGAGCTGATGCGCACGCTGTGGCGCGAGGACCGCGTCACGTTCGAGGGCGAGTACTACCAGACCACCGACGCCACGGTGTACGACCGTCCCGAGGGCGGCGTGCCGATCTACATCGCGGCCGGTGGCCCGGTGATGGCGAAGTACG
Source organism: Amycolatopsis samaneae (assembly GCF_039541975.1). Classification (NCBI taxonomy): domain Bacteria; kingdom Bacillati; phylum Actinomycetota; class Actinomycetes; order Pseudonocardiales; family Pseudonocardiaceae; genus Amycolatopsis; species Amycolatopsis samaneae. The sequence goes on along the minus strand of NZ_BAABHG010000012.1, from coordinate 24,056 downwards.
TCGGCAAGCAGGGCGACGGCTTCATCTGCACCAGCGGCAAGGGCATGGAGCTCTACACCGACAAGCTGCTGCCCGCCGTCGCCGAGGGCGCGGCGCAGAACGACCGGCAACTGTCCGATGTGGACAAGATGATCGAGATCAAGCTGTCCTACGACCCGGACCACGAGAAGGCGCTGGAGAACACCCGCTTCTGGGCGCCGCTTTCCCTGACACCGGAGCAGAAGCACGGGATCGAGGACCCGGCCGAGATGGAGCGGGCCGCCGACGCGCTGCCGATCGACCAGGTGGCGCGGCGCTGGATCGTCACCTCGGATCCGGCGGAGGCCGTCGAGCAGATCCGGCCGTACGTGGAGGCCGGGTTCGACCACCTGGTGTTCCACGGGCCGGGGCACGACCAGGAACGTTTCCTGAAGAGCTTCGCCGAGCAGGTGGTCCCGCGCCTGCGCGAACTCGGCTGACGCCGGTCCGTGAATGCCACATTGAGGGACTCAGAGTCCCTCAATGTGGCATTCACGGATCTCGGCCGAGGGGTGTGTCGTGTCCTGAAGGGGCCCTTCGGGCCGGGCAGACGCTCGGCCCCTGGTGTCCTCAGCGAGAAAGCCCAACGCACCGAACGCCGCATTGGGTGCGTCCAACGCACCGAACGCCACATTCGCTGCGTCCAACGCACCCAATGCCACATTGGGGCGCTCGACCCCGCGGATCACCTGCCGCTTGAGGGGGCGCCGAAGTGCCGTTGAGGCCACCTTACCGGCGTCAGACGCCGGTAAGGTGGCCTTAACGGCAGGCCGTGGCAGGTACCCCCGGGGAGTAGGTACGGTGGGGGCATGGTGCGTGGCGCGGCGGGGTCGGTCAGGGCGATCGCCCGGTCGCTGACGCTGTGCGCGCTGCTCGCCGGGGTGTTCCTCATGCACGGACTGCCCGCGCAGTCCTGTGCCGCCGGCGCGATGGCCGACCACTCCATCACCGGGCACGCCATGGCCGGGAACAGCCGGGCCGGGAACAGCGTGGCCGGACACGACGTGGCCCGCGCGATCCCGGCGTCTTCCCCAATGGGCGCGGCGAGCACCCCGGGCCAGGCGGGTCTGCCGAGCGCGGCGCCCGCGTCGGGGCACGGCGGCGTCTGTGTCTTGACCCCGCCGCCGCGCGGCTGGGCGGCGCTGGCGCTGCTCCTGCTGCTGGCCCTCGCGCTGCTGTGGGTGTCCTCGCCGCGAGGCGTGACACTCCGGTTCACGCGGCTGGCGCGGCACAGAGCGCCACCCCGCGCCCCGGATCTGCTGAACACCCTGTGTGTTTCCCGGACGTGACAGGTAGCGGCCTTCGCTGACCTGTTCACCTCGCACGCGTTCTTCGTGTGTCCTTTGTGGAAAGACACTTCGTGATGCCCGTTTTCTCTCGTCCCTCTTCCCGTTCGATGATCCTGCTCGCCGTCGTGACGGCGGCGGGCCTGCTCGCCACCGCCTGCTCCAGCGGCGACGGAATGTCCGGAATGGACCACGGCGGCCCTGCCAGTTCGGCCGCGCCCACGTCCGGGCACGACATGCCGGGCATGGCCATGCCCTCCGGTGACGGCCTCGCCGCCGAATCCGCCGGGTTCCGGTTCGCCCCCGAGACCACGACACTGCCCGCCACGCAACCGTCCGCCTTCCGCTTCCGGATCACCGGGGCCGGCGGTGCGGCGGTGACCGCGTTCGAACCGGAACAGACGAAGCTGATGCACTTCTACCTGATCCGGTCGGACCTCGGCGGCTTCCAGCACCTGCACCCGACGATGGCGCCCGACGGGACGTGGACGGCCGGGCTCGCGGCCGCCCAGCCCGGAAAATACCGCGCGTACGCGCAGTTCACCACGAAGGACGGCGCGGGCAAGGCCGTTCCGCTCGTGCTGAGCCAGCAGGTCACCGTGCCCGGTGACGCGCCGGACACGCCGTTGCCCGCGGCCTCGTCGACGACCACTGTGGACGGTTACACGCTGACATTGAGCGGGGACAAGCTCATGGCCGGGATGAGCCACGAGCTGACCGTCACGGTGGCGAAGGACGGCAAGCCGGTGACCGACCTCCAGCCCTATCTCGATACCTACGCGCACCTGACCGGCTTCCACGCCGGAGACCAGGCCTTCGCCCATCTGCACCCGCACGGCGAGGTCAAGGGGGAGCACGGCGGGCCGGAGCTGAAGTTCGAGGCGACGCTGCCGAAGGCCGGTGACTGGCGGCTGTTCGTGCAGTTCCGGACCGGCGGGGTGCTGCACACCGCCGCGGTGACCCTCGCCGTGAGCTGATCCGGGTCGGTCCGTGGGGGCCTCCTTGAGGGACCTAGAGTCCCTCGGGGAGGCCCCCACGGACCAACAGTGCCCTTGTGGACATCGTGGGGTGTCCGAAGAAGCAGTTCCGTTCCGCACGAAGTGGACCGCCCCTACCTGGCCGTACCCGCCGGCGGATCGGCCATCCGGCCGACCCGCGGGCCCTTTCCGGCCGGGTTCTCCACCGGCTGGCCACAATGCACCGGCTCTTCGGACGATGGCTCGCGAACTTCACGCTGAATAGCTTCGGATCCGTTCAGTTTCCGTCCAAGGTGGACTGTCGCCGGAGGAGTTCGGATGAAGGTGCTCGTGGGGGTCGCCGCGCTCGTCGTGGCGGGGGTTCTGGTCGCCGTGATCGTCCTGACCGGCGGGTCCGGTGGCGAGGACTGGCACAGCGGGTGCGCTTCGGCTCCGGCCGAGGTGGCGGGCAAGCACGCGAACGCCGTCGCCGAGGCCAGAAACGCGTTGCTGAGCAAGGGAAACGACCCGCTTCTCGAAATCGAGGTCGTCGACCTGGACGCGTGCGCGGTGGAGCTGAGCTGGAAGGCCGATCAGCCACAGCCCACCGCGTCGGTGGTGAAGCTGCTCATCGCGCTGGACCTGATCGACAGCTCCGGAGTGCCCTCGGGCAGCGAGGAGAAGGCCGTCCACACCATGCTCGCGGCCAGCGACGATCGCGTCGCCAGCAGCCTGTGGCAACAGCGCGGTGGGCCGGCGATCGTCGTGCGGCAGGCCAAGAGGCTGGGGCTCGCGCACACCTCGCCCCCGGCCGAGGCCGGTCAGTGGGGCTCCACCCAGATGTCGCCCGAGGACGTCGTCACGGTCTACCGGTACATCACCGCGCAGCTGCCCGAGGAGGAGCGCGAGTTTCTCACCGAGGCGTTGGAAAGCGCTCCCCGCAACGCCGCCGACGGCTTCGACCAGCACTTCGGGATTCCCCGCGCGTTTCCGGGCGCGGACTGGGCGGTCAAGCAGGGCTGGGGCCGTTCCGGGGGCCGCCGGGTGCTCAACACCACGGGCCTGGTCCGCACCGCGTCCCGGACCTTCGCCGTCGCGGTGATGGGCTCCTGGAACGAAAACGTCGACTGGACCACCGCGACCACGGCGCTCACCGCCGCCACCGGCGCGCTGAAGGGCTCACTCGTCTCGGGCGGCAACTGGAATCTCGGTTAACCCCGGGCGGCGAGCTTTTCGACGCGCCGGTGCAGCGTGTCGAGATAGTCCTCGGCCTCCGGTTTCATCAGCACGCTGCGCAGCACCCGCGCCCGGTCGGCGTCCGCGGCGAACCCGGGGTGGCGGCGCCCGAAGTCGGCCGCGCCGGTGGACAGCACGCTCAGGAACACCGGATCGTCCCGGTCGGTCATGCCCTCGCGCAGCACCCGGGCCGAAGCGGCGTCGACCGCGCTGAGCCGGGGCTCGGTGACCGGGAAGTAGCTCACGATGTCCAGCTCCGGCCGCTGGTAGAGCCACAGGTGTTCACTGTGCTCGATCAGCTCCGCCCAGCGCGCCGCCGCGCGCCTGCCCGCGGCCAGCACCGCGCCGAGCCCGTCGGCGGTCGGCGGGAACAACCGGAACGTCAGCCACAGCGCCGCCGCGGCCGCGCCCGGCCGGGAGCATTCGAGGCTGATCTCCCCCAGATGCAGTTCGTCGGAGGTGAAGTAGGTGTAGGGCGAGTCGTGCCGGTAGAACCGCCCGACCGCCGGATCGGCGAACAGCACCGCACCACAGCCGTAGGGCTGGAGGCCGTGCTTGTGCGGATCGACCACCACCGAATCGCAGCCCGCGATCGCCCGCCACGGCGCGGCGTCGAGCCCGTCCGTGCCCGCGAGCAGGGTGAAGAACCCGCCGTAGGCCGCGTCGACGTGCACCCGGACGCCGTGCTCGCGGCACAGGGCCACGACCTCGTGGATCGGGTCGACGACGCCGAGCCCGGTGGTGCCCGCGGTGACCACCACCGTCCCGACCGTGCCGCGGCCGAGCACCTCGCGCAGGGCGCCGGGATCCATCCGGCCCGCCGCGTCCACCGCGACCGCGGTGCCCTCGACGGCGAGCAGCCCGCACATCCTCGCGTGCGTGTAGTGGCTTTCCGCACTGAAGGCGACCCCGCGGCCCGGATGGATTTCCCTTGCCACGTAAAGGGCTTCGAGGTTGGCGATGGTCCCGCTGCTGGTGAGGTGGCCCAGGTGCGTGCCGAAGCCGAACATCGTGGCCAGCTCCGCGACGACCTCGCGTTCCATCCGCGCGGTCGCCGGTCCGCCGTCGAGGGCGTGGTTGTTCGGATTGACCAGCATCGCGGCGAGATACCCGGCGATCGCGGCCGGATGCGGCGGCTTGAGCATCTGCCCGGCGTAGCGCGGATGGAAGAACGGGTAGTTGTCCTCGAGCCGCTCGGCCAGCTCGTCCACAATGGACTCCAGCCGCGTCTGGTCGACGCGCAGCGCCTCGGCGACCCGGTACTCGCCGAACCGGGACGTCCAGCGGTCGTGGTTGTCCAGCACTCGCGTCAGCGCGCCACGCAGATCCATCGCTCTCCCCGTGTCGAGGCGAACCGGTCGTTCGGGGCCGAATATAACACGGGAAGAGCGCCTTTTTCAGGCGGAAATCAGGGCGGAGTAGTCCTTCACCTTCATCGACTCGTGCATGCGGAAGCCCTGCGTGTTCAGCCGTGCCAGCGCCTTGCCGATCCTCGAGGGCAGGGCGGACACGACCCGTGCGCCGGTGACCAGCCCCCACACCCCGAGCCGCGAGGCCGGGATCAGGGTCTTGGCCGCGGTCGCGGCGAACGCGCGGCTGGCCCGCACCAGTTCGGCCATTTCGCGTTCGTACGCGGCGAAAGCGCGGGTGTGGTCGCCGCGGGCCGCGGCGAGTTCCCCGGCCAGCACGTAGGCGCCCAGCACGGCGAGGCTGGTGCTGCCGCCGACGGCGGGGCCGGGACAGTAGCCCGCGTCGCCCACCAGCGTCACCCGCCCGCGCGACCAGGTGTCCATCCGCAGTTGCGTGATCGAGTCGAAGTAGAAGGCCGGGGTGTCCTCCAGTCGCCCCAGCCACGCGTCGACCTCGGTGTGCAGCCCGGTGAACGCCGCGCGCAGGAGTTCCTTCTGCCGTGCGACATCGCGGTGGTGGTAGTCGAGCGGCTCGCTGCGGAACAGGCACACCACCCGCGCGTCGCCGAGGTGCCGCGCGCCGTACATCCCGGCCATCCGCCCGGCGCCGAGGTGGTTGACGAACTCGCCGTCGAGGTTCCGGTCGTTGGGCACCGAAAGCACCGCGAGGTAGGCGCCGACGAACTCGCTGAACTCCGGCTCCTCGCCGAAGACGAGCCGCCGGACGTTCGAGTGCAGCCCGTCCGCGCCGACCACGATGTCGAACCGGCGTGGCGTGCCGTGGTCGAAGGTGACCTCGCCGTCGTCGGAGATCGACGTGATCGAATCGCCGAAGACGTACTCGACGTCGTCACGGGTGGCCTCGTAGTAGATCTCGCTCAGGTCGTCGCGCATGATCTCGAGGTGCCGATCCGAGGTCGCGCCGTAGATCTTCGTGAGATCCACCGACGTCGGCCGCGCGATCCCCTCGCGGTACACGGTCATCCGGTCGGTGCCGGTGGCCTTCGCTTCGAGCCGGGGCAGCACGCCCATCCGCTCGGAGATCTCCATGGCGGGCCGGAACAGATCGACCGCGTGTCCGCCCGTCTTGCGTAACTGGGGCGCGCGTTCCACGACGGTGACCGTGAACCCGTGGCGGGTGAGCCAGTAGGCCAGTACCGGTCCGGAGACGCTGGCGCCGGAGATGAGTACCTTCATGATTCCTCCTTACTTACCGGAAGGTAAGCGTAGCATGTGAACTGACCTTCCGGTAAGTAAGTTATTCTGGGTAGGTGGTGAAACCCTCCGGTACCAAGCAGCGCATCCAGGACGCCGCGCGCGAGCTCTTCACGAGCAAGGGCGTGCGCAACACCAGCCTGCAGGAGATCGCCGCCCGGCTCGGGATCACCAAGCCGGCGCTGTACTACCACTTCTCCTCCCGTGAGGAGCTGGTCCGCAGCATCGTGCAGCCGCTGATCGACGAGGGGGAGGCGTTCCTGCTCAGGCAGGAGGCGCTGGACGAGATCGCGCCGCGCGCGTTGTTCGAGGAGTACTTCGACTTCCACTACCGGCACCGTGAGCTGATCGTCCTGGTGATGAGCGAGCTGACGACGCTGTCCGAGCTCGGCCTGATCCGGATCGTGCTGGCCTGGCGGGAACGGCTCACCGTGCTGCTGACCGGCCCGGATCCCTCGCTGGCGCTGGCGGCCCGCGCGGTGATGGCGCTCGGCGGCCTCCAGGACTGCACCGTCCAGTTCCGCGACGCGCCGGAGGACGAACTGCGCGTGGCCGCGGTCGACGCGGCCTGCGCCGTGCTGGGCGGCTGAGCTACCGGCCGCAGCCCGCCACGCCGGGCGCGGGGTGACAGATCATCGTGACGAACCCGCCGTTCGCCTTGACCGGCAGGGTGATCCGGCTGTCCGGCTCGACGGGGAACGTGTCGCGCTCCAGTCCGCCGTCGCCGTCGCGCAGCAGTTCGGCCCGCCACGGGCCCGCGCCGAGGAAGTCCAGCGGCGCGGTCACCGTGGTCGCGGGACCGGCGTGGATGCCGCCGAGGAACCAGCGGGCGCCGGAGCGCCGCGCGAACACCGCGTCGTGGCCGGGCCGCCCGCTCAGCAGGCGGGTTTCGTCCCAGACCGTCGGGAGCTGATCGAGCGTCCGCAGCGCCTCGGGCCGCGCCTGGTAGTTCTCCGGTTTGTCCGCGGCGTGCTGCCAGCCGGATTCGTAGACGAAGAACGTCGCGACCTCGTGTGCCTCGGTGGTGTCCCGGTCGGACACGACGAACGCCGTCGGTGTGTAGTCCATGCTGCCGACCACGTTGCGGGTGAACGGGAACATCGTGTTGGTCGCCGCGCGGGTCCTGAACTGCTCGGCGCCGCGCACCGCCTCCATGCTCATCACGTGCGGCCAGGTCCGCTGGAGGCCACGGGGGATCGTCGCGCCGTGGAAGTTCACCATCAGCCGGTACCGCGCGGTGTCCGCGACCGTCTCGTCGTACCAGCGGAACCGCGCCTGGGTGTCGGAGTCCATGAAATCGATCTTGACCCCGGCCGCGCCCCACCGTTTCGCCCTGCCGAGGTTGATCGCCCGCTTCGCCGCAGTGTCCATAGTGGACCAGTGGTACCAGAGGAGCACGTCGACGCCGCGTGCCCGCGCATAGTCGATGACACCGGGCACCCAGGAGGGGTCCCAGCCCTCGTCGAGCAGTACGTACGGCCAGCCGTTGCGCGCGGCGAAGTCGATGAAGTCCTTCTGGCGCTTGGGGTCCTTCGGGCTGTCGTGCTCGGAGAGCCACGACCACGCCACCTTGCCCGGCCGGATCCAGGACGTGTCCGCCAGTTTCGCGGGCGGCGCCAGATCGTCGACGAGGGTGGATTCGGTCACCGCCGCGAGATCGCCGATGATCGCCACCCGCCACGGCGTCGGGCCTTCCGTGTGTACCTTGGCGTCGGCGAGCTTGATCCGGTACTCCCCGCCGCCGGTGTGCGTCAGCCGCGCGCCGGAGTACCGTCCGTCCACATCGGACTCGGTGAGCAGGGTGTAGGTACCGTCCGCCTCGAACAGCGACGGGAATCCGTAGTCGCCACGCGGCGCCCCCGCGGTGGTGCTCTCGAACCGGACGCCCTCGTAGTTCGGGGTGTAGGGCAGCAGCCACGCGGCCGCCGCCGGGGGCGGGGCGAAGGCGGACGTCTCGCCGGTCACCCGCACCCGGCCCGCGCCGGGCAGGTGATAGCGGTAGGCGACGCCGTCGGCCGCGGCGCGGACCACGACGTCGAGCCGGACGCCGTCCTCGTTCTCGAACGACAGCGTCGACTCCGCCGAGCGCGCGTGCCGGTGCAGGCGCTTGCCGGTGGTCATCGGGTACCACTCGTCGATCTTCCGGTCCGTGCGGCCGAGGAACCGCAGGCCGTGGCTGAGGTCGGCGGCCGTGGTCCGGATCCCCAGCGGCGCCGGGGCGAGGACCGGCCGTCCGCCGCGCGTGGCCGCGAACCGCAGGCCGCCGTCGGCGGCGCGGGAGACCTCGGCGGTCACGTCACCGGTGAGGCTGACCGTCCAGTGGTCCGTGGCGGAGGCGATGGTCGCGGTCAGGAGCGTGGCGGTGAGCGGGAGTGGCAGGAGCGCCGCCAGTGCGAGCAGGAACCGCCGGATCGCCACGGATTCTCCTTGTCCAGGGGGGAGACGGTCATCGTGCGGGAACGGTGTGTGCTCGGTCAATCGCACATCGGAGTGGCCGGGAGCGGCGTTTTCCCGGTCACCGGTACGGCGCGGATTCCGAGCGCGCGCTGCTGCGCCGTCGACGGCCCGTGGGGGCCTCCCTGAGGGAGCCAGAGTCCCTCAGGGAGGCCCCCACGGACCGCTGAGGGAAAGGGGTCAGCTCAGCCGGGCGGCGCGGGCTTCGAGATGGCGCCGCTCGGCGAGACTGGTCGTGATCCGCGCGGCTAGCCGGTAGCTTTCCAGCGCGCCCTCGATGTCGCCCGCCTTCTCTCGCAGGTGGGCCCGGACCGCGTGCAGCCGGTGGTGCCCGGAAATCCGGTCGTCTTCGTCCAAAGTGGACAGCAGCTCGAGCCCGGCCGCCGGGCCCCGCGTCTCGGCGAGCGCGACCGCGCGGTTGAGCGTCACCATCGGGTTGGGCGCGATCCGTTCGAGGATCTTGTACAGCGTGTGGACCTGGTGCCAGTCGGTGTCCTCGGCCTTCTCCGCGCTCGCGTGCGTCGCGGCGATCGCCGCCTGGAGCAGGTAAGGGCCCAGCGACGCGTGTTTCATGAGGTCGCCGATCAGCGCCGTTCCTTCGGCGAGCAGGCGGGCGTCCCAGCGGGTGCGGTCCTGCTCGGCCAGCGGGATCAGCTCGCCGGACGGGCCGGTGCGGGCGGCGCGGCGGGAGTCGGTCAGCAGCATCAGCGCGAGCAGCCCGGCGACCTCGGTGTCCGCGGGCAGCAGCCGCCGGACAAGGCGGGTCAGCCGGATGGCCTCCTGGGCGAGGTCGGCGCGGTGCAGGGTCTCCCCGGAGGACGCCGTGTAGCCCTCGTTGAAGATCAGGTAGAGGACCTGCAGGACGACGGCGAGACGTGCTTCGCGTTCGTCGGCCGCGGGCAGGGCGAACGTGCTGCCCGCGGCCTTGATGTTCTTCTTCGCCCTGCTGATGCGCGCGGCCATGGTGGCCTCGGGGACCAGGAAGGCGTGCGCGATCTCGGCGGTGGTGAGACCGCCGACGGCGCGCAGGGTGAGCGCGGTCTGGGACGCCGGGGTCAGCGTCGGGTGACAGCAGAGGAAGAGCAGGATCAACGTGTCGTCGGCGTCGGGGACGGCGTCCTCGGGGGCGCCGGTGTGCAGCGGGAGTGCCTGCGCGGTGGCGGTGTCCTCCCGCTGCCTGCGCGAGTGGTCCTTGCGGACCTGGTCGATCAGCCGCCGGGAGCCGACGGCGATCAGCCAGCCGCGCGGGTTGGCGGGCACGCCCTCGGCCGGCCACTGCGTCGCCGCGGCGAGCACCGCCTCCTGGACGGCGTCCTCGCACTCCTCGAACTGGCCGTAGCGGCGGGTGAGCACGCCGAGGACCTGCGGCGCCAGCTCGCGCAGCAGATCCTCGACCGCGGGTTCGACGTTCACAGATCCTGCCCGGCGGCGTGCATGACCGGACGGACCTCGACCCCCGCGACGCGCGCTTCGGGGATCCGGGCCGCCAGCTCGATCGCGCGGTCCCGGTCGTCGCAGTCGACGAGGTAGTAGCCGGAGAGGAACTCCGCGGCCGGGCGATAGGGGCCGTCGGCGACGACGGCCAGCCCGTCCCGGACCCGGACCACGGCGCTGCGTGACGGGTCGGCCAGCTCGTGGGCCAGGATCATTTCGCCGGACTCGGCGACCTCGTCCGCGAACTCTCCCTTGTCCTCCCGCATCGCGGCCCGCTCGGCCTCGGGCAGCGCTTCCCAGGCGGCGGGGTCCATGTGCGTGCTCAGCAGGAACTTCATCTCGACTCCCTGTGGTGACGGCCCGTGGCGGGCGCCTTCACCACTGGGTCGTGGCCGGCCGCGCCCGCTCGACATGCCGTCGCCGGAAATCTTGACACAGTTCGGGGGACTAGCGGAGTTCGGCGGCGATCGCCCCCGCCGCGGCGATGCCGTCCTCTTCGGGCTCGTCCGGCAGCGGCAGCAGGACCACCGAATCGCTCCCGGCCTCGTGCAGGTCCCGGACCCGCGCGGCGCAGCGGGCGAGGTCCCCGGACACGGTGAGGTGGTCGATCCACTCCGGCCGCAGCCGCTTCGCCAGCTCGTCCGTGCCGACGCCTTCGTCGACGAGCGCGAGGAGTTCCGCCCCGAAGGGCAGCGGCCGCAGATGCGCGGCGGTGCTGGGTTTGAGGCAGGCGGCCAGGGTTTTCCGGACGCGGTCCCGCGCGCGCCCGGCGTCCTCGTCCAGGGCGAGCCAGTTGTACGTGACGACCGTGTGCGGGCCGGGGGCGTTGATCGCGGCGCGGGCCGCGCGGACGTACTCCGGGGCGGCGGGCTCGGCGAGCACCGTGCCGTCGGCCGCCGCGCCGGAGACCGCGAGCGACTTCGGCCCGCGGACCCCGGCGAGCACCGGCGGCACGACCGAGGGCGGATAGTCCAGCTCCACCTCGTCGAGCCGGACGTACCGGCCCGCCACGGAAACCCGCTCACCCGCGAGCAGCCGCCGGATCGCGGTCAGCGTCTCCTCCAGCGCCGTCAGCGGGGACGCGGGGTAGGCGCCGATCTGCCGCATCCAGGCGGGGACGCCGTGGCCGATCCCGGCGATCAGCCTTCCCGGGTGCAGTGCGGCGAGCGTGGCGAGTTCCATCGCGGCGATGGCCGGGTTGCGCGCGACCGCGGGCAGCACACCGACGCCGACCGGGATCGTCCCGGTCGCGGCCAGTACGGTCGCCGCGGTGGCGACGCCGCCCGCGTAGAAGCAGTCTTCGACCACCCAGACCTCGTCGAGACCGGCCTGTTCCGCTTGACGTGCCAGTTCCGTCAGCCGTACCGGGGGCACTTCGCGGGAAATCCGGACGCCGACGCGTGCGGTGGTGGTCATCAGCCGTTCTCCTTCTGCTGTGCGGCGAGTGTGGGGAATACCCTGGCGAACGAGGCGAGGCTCTTGAACTCCTCACCGTTCAGCACCCGCCAGGCGACGCTGAAGGGCATCGCGGTCATGCCGTCGATCGACACGACGTAGGCGCCGCTCGTGTTCTCGTACTCGATCCATTGTCCACTGTAGACACGGACGAGGACCTCGCCGGTGTAGGCGCCGACGAGCTTCCACCACAGCTCCAGCCGCTCCCCGGCGAGCGGCCCGTCGGCGAGCAACTCGGCGCACACGGCGTCCAGCTCGGCGAGGCTCCGCACGGTCCAGTCGAGCTCGCGGTTGTGCTGCTGCGCCACCACCGTGACGCATTCGGAGGCGAGGCCGCGAAGGGCCTCGCTGGGCACTGTGGTCATGACCGGTGATCCTGCCAGCGCGCCCGCTGCGCGGCCATCGGATTTCCTTGCCGTGAAGGGCTATTCGGCAAGCCGGTGCAGGATGAACAGGCCGTTCACCGCGGGCCGGTCGAGGCGCTGGTCGTCGGTTGCGACGTATTCGTCGAGGACTTCGAGGATGCGACGGTCCAGCTCGGCGACCTCGTCGGGGGACAGGTGCAGCAGAAACCGTTCGTAGCTCTGGACGGCTGCCGGGCCCGCCTCTTCCAGTTCTTCCTGGAAGGCCGCCACCGGGGCGAACCGGGTCTCGGCGTCGAACTCGTTCAGCGGGCCGTCCAGCCACCACGTCTTCCCGACCGCGCGGTAGGGCTTTTCCAGGGCGCCGCTTTCCCCGGTGCGGACCGGCGCCTGCTCCAGTAGTCCCGCGCCCACCAGCTGCCGGACGTGGTAGAGCACAGTCCCCGGGTCGCGATCGAGGCGATCGGCGAGCTGTTTGTTCGTCAGCTCCTTCTGCTGGCACAGGCGCAGAATCCGCAGGCGCAGCGGATGGCCTGCCGCCTTCGCCTCCTTCGCTGTCGCCGGGCGGCGCCGGGGCCGCCCGGGGAACTCGGCCTCCGGCGAGGGGTCGGTCGCCTGATCGTTCATGGGGGCCACGTTAGCCCAGTGGTGGGCGTTCGACATATCGATGGACTTTTCTCCATCGATGTGTGATTCTCCATGGATGGGTGAAGCGGGGGTACGTCCGGCACGGCCGGGCTTGGGTGGGGACTATTGGCGGTTGTGGGCCTCGGCGGGTTTGTCGAGCCTGGCCGACGGCGTGGTCAAGCATGCGCTGCCGCTGGTGGCGATCGTTTTCACCAGGTCACCGGCCCTGATCGCGGGAGTGTCGTTGGCCTTCACGCTGCCGTGGCTGGTGTGCGCGCTGCCCGTCGGTGCGCTGGTCGACCGGCTCGACCGGCGCCGCGCGATGCTGGTGGCCCACGTCGGCCGGGCGGCGTTGCTCGCCGGTCTCGTCCTAGCGCTGGCGTTCGATCTCGGTTCGATCTGGGTGCTGTACGTCGTCGCCGTCTGCGTCGGTGTCGCCGAGACGGTCTACGACACCGCGGCACAGTCGATCATGCCGCAGGTGGTCGGACGCGAGTACCTCGCGCGAGCCAACGGCCGCCTGTACGGGATCGAGCTGACGGCCAACGAACTCGTCGGTCCGCCGCTGGCCGGATTCCTCGTGGCGATCGGCGCGCTGGTCGCGTTCGGGGCGCCGGTGGCGTTGTGGGCGGTCGCGATCGCCGGGCTGCTGCTGCTTCGTGGCGGGTTCCGGATCCACCGGGAGCAGCGGTCCACACTGCGCGCCGATATCGCCGAAGGGCTAAGGTTTCTTTGGCGGCAACGGATTCTACGTGCCTTCGCGATCATGGTCGGGGTGTTCAACTTCGCCACCGGCGCGGTGTGGGCCGTGCTCGTGCTCTATGCGGTCGGACCGGACTCCGCGATGAAGCTGTCCACGCCGGGCTTCGGGTTCCTGATGGCGGCGGTCGCCATGGGGAGCGGGGTGGGCTCGCTGCTCGCGGAACGCGCCGAGCGGGTGCTCGGCCGGGCGCGTTCGCTCGCCGTGGCGTTCGGCTGCGCCGCTGTGCTGCTGGGGATTCCCGCGCTCACCGCGCATCCGCTCGTCGTCGGCACTGCCTTCTTCGTCGGTGGCGCGGGAATCGTCGTCGCGAACGTCGTCATGGTTTCGCTGCGTCAGCGGATCACGCCCGATCGGCTGCTCGGACGGCTCAACAGCGCGCACCGGCTCGTCGCCTGGGGAACGAAGCCGCTGGGCGCGCTCGTCGGCGGGTTCCTGGCGCAGCTGTGCGGGCTGTCCGCGGTGTTCGTGACCATGAGCGTGCTCGTGCTCGCCCTGACCGTCGGCACGCGGGTGGTGACCGACGAGTCCACCTGACCGTCCACAGTGGCCGTTCAGGAGACCTTGGGGGCGGCCCGCATGCCGATGTAGACGCAGCCGGTGCCGTCGGTCAGTGTCGAGAACACCACCGGCATCCAGTCCTCGCTGAACGCGCCGCCGCCCGCGACGGCGAACACCGTGTCCGAGATCGGCACGAGAGTTTCCTCGATGGGCGGCGAAAGGTCCTTCATGCCGTCGACGAACTCGTACACCAGGTGCGGGGCACCGTCGCGTTCGGACACGGTGATGACGACGCCTTCCCGCCGGTAGGTGCCGGCGATCGGGGTGAGGTCCACCTGGGGCGGCTCGGGTGCGGGACCGAAGTCCGCGGGCATCGTGACCCCGGCGAGTTCGCCGAGCAGTTCGCGGAAAAGGGCCGCGTAGAGCCGCCGCGCGCCGCCGCCGTTGGTCAGCAGAACCACCGCCACCCCGGCCGACGGGACCACCCGCAGGTAGCCGTATTGCCCGATCGTCGCGCCGTCGTGGCCGAAGCCCGGGACGCCGTCCCAGTCGTACAGCGTCCAGCCCAGGCCCCAGCCGTCGGAGCTGACCGTCCACTTGTCCGGGGTGTCGGTCTCGCGGCGCTGCATGGCTTCGACGGTTTCCGTTGCCAGCAAACGGGTTCCGTCCGACGCGATGCCACCGTCGAGGTGCGTCTTCGCGACCCGGAGGACGTCCGCGGCGGTGGCGCACAGGACACCGCCGTAGGGGCCCGCCGAGCGGGGCAGGGGATTCCACTGCGGCGCCGGGTCGGGCTCGGTGCCGGGCTCGCCGGAATGCCCCATCGCGGCGCGGAAGCGCAGGACGTCCTCCGGCAGGGTCACCGTGTGCGTGAGCCCGAGCGGGGCGCACAGCCGTTCCTGGAGCGCGGCGTCCCAGGTCTGCCCGGTCAGCACCTCGACGATGCGGCCGAGCACGTTGTAGCCGACGCTGCTGTACGAGATCGCGGTACCGGGCGGGCAGTCCAGCGGGACGTCCTTCGCGGCCTCGACGTAGCGGGCCAGGCAGTCGTCGCCGCGCCCGGTGTCATGGGTGAAGTCGCAGGTGAGGCCGCTCGTGTGGGACAGCAACTGCCGCGTCGTGATCGTTCGTGACGCCTCGGGGTCGGCGACGGTGAACTCCGGCAGCACGTCCCGGACGGGCGCGTCCAGGTCCAGCTCGCCCGCTTCGGCCAGCTGCATCACCAGCGTGGCGGTGTGGATCTTGGTGATCGAGCCGACCTGGAACACCGAGTCGGTCGTCGTCTCGACGCCGGTGCCGCGGTGCAGGACGCCGCTGGCCAGTTCGTGGATCTCGCCGTCGGCGAGGACGGCCAGTGACGCGCCGGGGACGTGATGGGCGGCGCGCAACAGGTCGAGCCGGGTCTGCCAGTGAGCGCGGTCGAAGGTCATCGGAAGCTCCTTGCGTACGGTGTTCTCGTCTTGCGCACACTGTACGCACGAGGATGGGTGTGCGCAACTGCGCACGGTGTGCGCTAGCCTGGCCGGAGGCGGAACGAGGAGGTCAGATGCCGGAAAAGCAGCCGATTCCTTCGGCGTGGACGCGGCCGAAGCGGCACCGGGAGCAGCCGGCGCTCAGCCGGGAGCACATCGTGTCCGAGGCGGTGAAACTCCTGGACGCCGAAGGCATCGACGCGCTGAGCATGCGCCGGCTCGGCGCTCGGCTCGGGGCGGGCGCCACGTCGCTCTACCGGCACGTGGCCAATCGGGACGAGCTGATCGAGCTGGTCGTGGACGAGGTCTACGGCGAAATCGAGGTGCCCGGTCCCGAGGATCTGGAGAGCTGGCGGGTCGCGGTGATCGTCTGCGCGCACGGCGCCAGAGCGGCGATCCTGCGGCACCCCTGGCTGGTTTCCGTGCTCGGCCAGGCCGGGCTGGCCTACCTCGGGCCGAACGTGCTGCGTCTCAACGACCGGATGCTCGCCCTCTTCGAGGCGGCGGGCTTCGGCACCCGCGAGGCCGATCAGGCCCTCGGCACGGTCATGGCCTACGTCATCGGGATCGGGATCAGCGAGGCGGCGACGCTGACGATGCTCGGCAGGAGCGGTCAGGACGAACGGGAGTGGCAGGACCGGCTGCGGCCGGCCGCGGAGGAGGCCGCGCGGGACTATCCGCGACTGCTGGACCAGTTCGCCGAGCACGCGCGCGAGGATCCGCGGAAGATCCGGGACGACGATTTCGCCTACGGGCTCGAACGCATTCTCGACGGCTTGGAGAACCGCCCCGCCTCGTAGTTGCCCCACGGGCGGGTGAGTCCGGTTGACAGGCAAGTGGCGGCTTGCCTATAACGGGGGATGTGGACGCGGACCCCGATCTGTTCAAGGCCATCGGCGACGCGACGCGGCGCATCATCCTGGACGAACTGACCGAAAGGGACGGTCAGACGTTGTTCGAGCTCTGCGGAAGGCTGACGATGAAGCACGGTCTGGCGTCCTCACGCCAGGCCATTTCGCAGCATCTCGCCGTGCTCGAACAGGCCGGGCTGGTGCGTGCCAGGCGGCAAGGCCGCTACAAGTTCCACCATCTCGACACGAGCCCGCTGCGCTCGATCGTCGA
Organism: Amycolatopsis samaneae; assembly: GCF_039541975.1. Classification (NCBI taxonomy): domain Bacteria; kingdom Bacillati; phylum Actinomycetota; class Actinomycetes; order Pseudonocardiales; family Pseudonocardiaceae; genus Amycolatopsis; species Amycolatopsis samaneae. Next base: position 7,749 of record NZ_BAABHG010000012.1, on the reverse strand, counting down.
GCGGTGGCCCATCGACCGAGAGGCACCGAACCCATGATCCGGATCAACATCACCAGCGTGTTCGTCGACGACCAGGCCAAGGCGCTCGCCTTCTACACCGAAAAACTGGGATTCCAGAAGAAAACCGACGTGCCCGCCGGCAGCGCCCGCTGGCTCACCGTGGTTTCGGCCGCCAATCCGGACGGCGTCGAGCTGCTGCTGGAGCCGGACGGCCACCCGGCGGCGGGCCCGTTCAAGAAGGCGCTGGTCGCCGACGGCATCCCGTTCACCCAGTTCGCCGTGGACGACGTGTACGCCGAGGTCGAGCGGCTCAAGGGGCTGGGCGTCGAGTTCACCCAGGAGGCGACCGACATGGGCCCGGTGGTCACCGCCGTCTTCGACGACACCTGCGGCAACCTGATCCAGCTCGCCGCCATGAAGTAGCCCGCGCCCCGCCCTTCCCGGCGGATCGGTGCCCAGCCTCCGAACGGCCCGTACCGGCAGCGGACCTGACGTTCGCCCACATGGAGTCTTTGCCCGGTGGGACACCGGCAGAAACCCGCCGCTGCTCTAAGGTGAAGGCTGCTGCCACCGCACCTCGGCACCCCAGGGGTGTAAAAGGTGCCCGATCGCACTCGGGCGCGGTGTCGGGGAGGGAACGTGCGTGCTGGTGAGCTGGTCGGTGCTCGTTACCGGCTGGAGAAGAAAATCGGTTCGGGCGGGATGGGCGTGGTCTGGCGCGCCGTCGACGAGAAGCTGGGCCGCGTGGTCGCGCTCAAACGCGCGCTGGCCGCGGACAACGCGCAGGATTCCTGGCGTGCCAGGCAAATACGGCGTGAAGCGAAAATCGTGGCACTGCTCAATCATCCGAATGTGGTGACCCTGCACGATCTGGTGGACCACGACGGTGAGCTGTGGCTGGTGATGGAATACCTTCCCACCCGGAGCTTGGCCGAAATCGGTACCCTGCCCGCGGAACAGGTGGCACGTATCGGCGCGCAACTCGCCGGCGCGCTGGAGGCGGTGCACGCCGCGGGCGTGGTACACCGGGACGTCAAGCCAAGCAATGTGCTCGTGACCGAGGACGGCCGGGCCAAGCTGACCGATTTCGGGATCTCACGGGCGAACTACGGCGACACGACTTTGGCGCACAGCGTCGAGATCGCCGGAACACCGGGCTATCTCGCCCCCGAGGTGGCCGACGGGGCGGACGCCACCTCGGCCTCGGATGTCTTCTCACTGGGTGCCACGCTCTTCACCGCACTCGAAGGCGTTTCCCCGGTCGGCAGCGCGGGCAACCCGCTGGTTCTGGTACGCCGTGCGGCGAACGGCGAGATCGCCACCCCGCACCGGGGCGGGGAGTTGTCCGCGGTGCTGTCCGCGTTGCTGCGCCGCAAGCCGTCCAGGCGACCCGACGCCGCGCGAGCCAGGCAGCTGCTCGAAGAAATCGTCGCTCGCCCGCGAAACCACGATCGGCCGATATCGGCCTCCACGATCGCGGCCGCGGTGATCACCGTGGTGGTGCTGGGAAGCGCGGCGGGTTCCGCTCCTCCACGGCCCGCCGGTCCTGGCGCGCGTTCGCGCCCGGAGGCGTTGTTCACCATCGGCGAACCCCGGACCGCGGATCCGTGCGCGCTGACCAGCACGGCCGAGCTGGCCCGCTTCGGTGACACCGAGCCGGACAACGGCTACGGAAACTTCAATCAGTGCCACGTGTTCGTGCGCACCCGCGCCGGAGCCACCGTTGACGTCATAGCGCAGCTGGACCCGTCGACGACGAAACGCCAGTATCCGGGGAAAACCGAAGAACACGGCGCGCTCACGATCGTCCGCCACCAGCCCACCGACATCGAATGCAGCCGGACGATCCTGCTCGCCGACAGGACCCACGTCGTGCTCAGGGCACAGGTGCGGGACCACGCGGCCGCGGACCTGTGCCCGATGGCGGACGCGGCGACGACGAGCGCGATGGCCGTCCTCGTCCGGGGAGTCTTCCCCCGGCGGACGACCCCGTTCGCCGACACGTCGCTGGCGCAGCTGGACGCCTGCGCGCTGGTGGACCCCGGCACGCTCGGCCGGTTCCCCGGCGTCGACGCGCTGCGTCCCGAAATCGGTTTCGGCGGATGGGAATGTCGCTGGCGAAGCACGACCATTTCGGCCACGCTCCTGGTCATCTTCAAGCGAAGCCCGCCGCTGACCGCGGAGGACGGCCGTCCCACCCGCTTCGGCGGCCGGGAAGCCTACGTCAAACCGGGCGGCTACGGGGTTCGTTCGTGCGTTGCCCGGATAGTCCATCGCGAGTACTCGGGCCTCGGCACGAGGTCGAGATTCGAACTGCTGGAGGTCGTGATCCTCAGCCCGCTACCGCCCGAAGAACTGTGCCGGATGGTGAACGGTATCGCCGGCCCCATCGCCGCCAATCTGCCACCCGCCTAGCGGTCCGAGCGATCCACGCCCGGGTGAGCGCCGTCACCCCGGCGATCTTCCGGGAACTCGAAGCGCCCGGCAGCCGACATCTGGAGGGTGCGGACAACCGAATCCTCCCCGGCACCGCCGCGCCGGTACCCCGCCGTGCTCCTGCCCGCGGTCTGGCTGGCGGGCCTCGCCGTCGTCCTGCTCGTGGTGGCGCTCGCCGGGAACGTCTACGCCCTGCTCGGGGACAGCGACCCCGGCGCGCTGACGGCGTTCGGCTTCGGGACGGTCCGGTTCGCGGCGGACGCCGCCGGTGCCGTCACCGCCGGATCGCTGGTGTTCGCGGCCTTCGTGGCGCCGGGACAACGGGGCGGATTCCTGGCGGCGGAGGCGTTCGGCGCGGTGCGCCTGGCGGCGTGGGCCGCGTCCGGCTGGGTGGCGGTGGCGTTGCTCGCGGTGCCGTTCTCCGCCGCGGACGTCTCCGGTCAGCCGGTGCGGCGGATGCTCGACCCCGGCGTCCTCCTGTCCACTGTGGACGCCGCGGAGGAGCCGAAGGCGTGGCTGTGCGTGCTGGCCGCCGCGCTCGTGGTGTCGTTGCTGTGCTGGTTCACGCTCCGCTGGACCACGGTGGTGCTCGGGGTCGTCGTGGCGCTGGCCGGGCTGCTTCCGCCGGTGGTGGCCGGGCACGCGTCGGTCGGCGCCGGGCACGACTTCGCCACCAACGCCCTGCTCTGGCACGTTCCGGCGGCGAGCGTCTGGGCCGGATCGCTGGTCGCGCTGCTCGCCTGCCTCCGGCGTGCGAAACGGGCGAATCGGCCCGACGCGCTGATTCTCCGCCGCTACCACCGGCTTTCGCTGCTCTGCTTCGTCGTGGCCGGCCTGTCCGGCGCGGTCGCCGGGCTGGTCATCGCCCGCCCCGCCGGGCTGTGGAGCGGATACGGGCTGCTGCTGGGCATCGACGTCGTGCTGCTCGCCCTGCTCGGGCTGCCGGTCTTCCTGCTGCGGCGACGCGCCGCGGCACGGCCGGGCCGGATCCTGCTCACCGAACTCCTGCTGCTCGCCATCGCGACGGGCACTTCGGCGGGGCTGACCCATCTGGTGCCGCCCTCGTTCCTGGCGAATCCGGCCACGGTGCAGGAAAACCTGCTCGGCTACAACCTCGACGAACCCCCGTCCGCGGCCGGGTTGCTCTTCGGCTGGCGGTTCGACCTGCTTTTCGGGGTCGCCGCGATCATCGCGATCGTCGCGTATCTCCTGGGCGTCCGCAGGCTGCGCCGCCGCGGGGACGACTGGCCGATCCAGCGCGTCATTTCCTGGTGCGCGGGCTGGATCGTGGTGCTGATCGCGACCTCGTCCGGGCTCGGGCCGTACGCCTCGGGCGCCTTCAGCACGCACATGATCACGCACATGACGCTGAACATGCTGGCCCCGGTGCTGCTCGTGCTCGGCGGCCCGGCCACCCTCGCGCTGCGGGCGCTCCCGGCGGCGGGGAAGGACACGCCGCCCGGCCCGCGTGAATGGCTTGTCGCGCTGCTGCATTCCCGGGTGGCGCGGATCGTCGGGAATCCCGCGCTCGCGGCGGTGGTGTTCGTCGGCTCGTTCTACGCGCTGTACTTCACCGATCTGTTCGGCGAGGCGATGCGGTACCACTGGGCGCACCAGCTGATGAACCTGCACTTCGTTCTCGCCGGGTACACGTTCTTCTGGCTCGTCATCGGCGTCGACCGACCGCCGCGCCCGCTGCCGCACCTGGCCAGGCTCGGCATGCTCTTCGCGGTCATGCCGTTCCACGCGTTCTTCGGCGTGATCCTGATGAACAAGCAGGTCGTGATCGCCGAAACGTTCTACCGCTATCTTTCCCTTCCCTGGGCCGGAGATCTGCTCACCGATCAGCGGCTCGGCGGAGGGATCGCCTGGGCCACCGGGGAAATCCCGATGGTGATCGTGGTGGTCGCGCTGCTCGCGCAGTGGGCCCGCGCCGACGAACGCGAAGCCAAACGCATCGATCGCTCCGGCGAAGACGATTTCGCCGCCTACAACGCCATGCTCGCCGAACTCGCCGACCAGCGACGCTGAAACCCCACGGAGTCACCGAAAAGATGACCACGACGACGACCACCGCGACGACCCCGGTCCGCACGGTCGAGCTGACCGTGTCCGGCATGACCTGTGCCGCCTGCTCGGCCCGGGTGGAACGCACGCTCAACAAGCTCGACGGCGTCCGCGCCTCGGTCAACTACGCCACCGAGCGCGCCACCGTCCAGGCGCCGGGGGACGTGGCCGACGACGTCCTGCTCGGCCGGATCCGCAAGGCCGGGTACGAGGCGAGGCTCCGGGGCGAGGACGACGCCGACCTCGGCACGGCCAGGGTCGCGGACCTGCGGCGGAGGCTCGTCGTGGCCGCCGTGCTGGCCATCCCGCTCGGCAACCTGTCCATCACGCTCGCGCTGGTGCCCTCGCTGCGGTTCCCCGGCTGGCAGCTGCTGTGCCTCGCGCTCGCGTTCCCGGTGGTGTTCTGGTCCGCGCTGCCCTTCCACCGCGCGGCGCTGCGGAACCTGCGGCATCGATCGTCCAGTATGGACACTCTGGTTTCGCTCGGCGTGCTCGCGTCGTTCGCCTGGTCCGCATGGGCGACGGTGTTCGGCGGGCACGAGGCGGGCTACTGGATCGGCTTCGGCCCCACCGCGGCCGGGGCGGACGCGATCTACCTCGACGTCGCCGCGGGCGTGACCACCTTCCTGCTCGCCGGTCGCTACTTCGAGAGCCGTTCGCGGCGCAGTGCCGCCGGGCTGCTCGCCGCGCTGGACGCGCTCGCCGCCAAGGACGTCCGCGTGCTGCGTGACGGCGTCGAGCATCTGGTCCCGATCGGCGAACTCGCCGTCGAGGATCTCTTCGTGGTCAAGCCGGGGGAGTCCGTCGCCGCCGACGGCGTCGTCGACAGTGGACTGTCCACAGTGGATGTCAGCGCGGTGACCGGTGAACCGGTGCCCGCCGAGGTCGGGCCGGGCGACCGCGTGATCGGCGCCGGGATCAACCGCGACGGACGCCTTGTCGTCCGGGCGACCGCGGTCGGCGCGCACACCCAGCTCGCGCAGATGACCGCGCTCGCCGAGCGCGCGCAGGCCCGCAAGGCCAACGTGCAGCGCCTCGTCGACCGGATCTGCGCGGTGTTCGTCCCGGTCGTGCTCGGCCTGGCCGCGCTCACCCTCGCGGGCTGGCTGCTGACCGGGCAGCCGGTGCGGGACGCGTTCACCGCCGCGGTGTCGGTGCTCATCATCGCCTGCCCCTGCGCGCTCGGCCTGGCGACGCCGACCGCGTTGATGGCCGGGGTCGGCCGGGGCGCCCAGCTCGGCATCCTGATCAAGGGGCCGGACGCGCTGGAGGCGAGCCGTTCGGTCGACACCGTGGTGCTGGACAAGACGGGCACGGTCACCACCGGCCGGATGACGGTCACCGGGCACTACCCCGCGGACGGCTTCACCTCGGGCGAGCTGCTGCGATGGGCCGGCGCGGTGGAGGCGGGTTCCGAGCACGCGATCGCGACGGCCGTCGTCACCGCGGCGAAGGCCGAGCTGCCGGACCTGCCCGAGGTCACGGACTTCACCGCGCTGCCGGGACTCGGCGCGCAGGGAATCGTCGAGGGCCGCGAGATCAGGATCGGCAGCCCGCGGCTGTTCCCCGACGTGCCGGAGGACGTCGGGGAACAGCTCGCCGCCGCCGAGGGCGAAGGGGCGACGGCGGTCCTCGTCGCGGTGGGCGGCCGGATCGCCGGGCTGCTGATCGTCCGCGACGTCGTCAAGCCGTCCGCGAAGGCCGCGGTGGCCGCGCTGCACGAACTCGGTCTGCGGACGGTCCTGCTGACCGGGGACAACGAAACCGCGGCCCGGGTCGTCGCGGCCGAGATCGGCGTGACCGACGTCCGCGCCGGGGTGCTCCCGGCGGAGAAGGCCGAAGCCGTCGAGGCGCTGCGTGCCCAGGGCGCGCGGGTCGCGATGGTCGGCGACGGCATCAACGACGGCCCCGCGCTCGCGACCGCCGACCTCGGCATGGCGATGGCCAGGGGCAGCGACATCGCGCTGCGCTCGGCCGACGTCGTGCTGGTGCGTGACGACCTGCGTGTCGTGCCCGACGCGATCCGGCTGGCGAACCGGACGCTGCGGGTCATCCGCGGCAACCTGGTGTGGGCCTTCGGCTACAACGTCGCGGCGATTCCGCTGGCCGCGCTCGGCTTGCTGAACCCGCTCATCGCGGGCGCGGCGATGTCGCTGTCCTCGGTGCTGGTGGTCTCGAACAGCCTGCGCCTGCGCTCCTTCGAGGGAAGCCAGGTGAGCGCAGGTCTCTGAAGGCCACCTTCAGGGACTTAGAGTCTCTGAAGGTGGCCTTCAGAGACCAGGGCGCTCGAAGCCAGTGGGACCGGTCGGGAAGCCCGGTGGTCATGCGCCCCAATGTGGCGTTCGGTGCGTCCAACGCACCGAACGCCACATTCGCTGCGTCCAACGCACCCAATGCCACATTGGGGCGCTCGACCTCGCGGAGAGGGGCCGGGCTGGGAAAAGTGCCTCTGAAGGCCACCTTCAGGGACCTGAAGTCCCTCAAGGTGGCCTTCAGAGGCCGGCGACAACTGTGGTGACGGTGTCGGCGATGGTCTCGGCGGTCAGGGCCTGCGCCGGGTCGCACCAGCAGTGCCAGCTGAGTTCACCGCTGTCGGCGAGGCGGGCCTCACCGCGGGACGGCCGGGTCGGGTCGGACACGGCCAGCTCGACGTAGACGCGCCAGGCCACCGAGTCCTCGCTCACGACCAGGCGCACCGTCAGGCCGAGGGCGTGCAGCGCGGCGCCGACCGTGCGGCGCGGGGTGTCCTGCGGCACCGGGGAAAAATCCAGCCCGGCGAGGTCCTCCGCGCCGATCAGCAGCAGGAGCGTCCGGATGACGCGGACCGGGTCCTCGCGCTGGGCCGGGGGCAGCCGGAAGGCCCACATCACCTGCCCGCAGGCGTCGGCGTAGAGCTCGCCCTCGGTGCCGGGCAGACGTAGCCAGTGCTCCTCCTCGACCGTCGACGGGATTCCCCGTTCCGCGAGCCGGTCCGCGACAATCCGGGCGACGGGGCGGTCGTCGACGTCCCCGGCGGTGCCGGTGGCCTGGGTCAAGGTGGCGGGCATGGGTGATTCTCCTTTGTTTTTCCCGAACGCGGGCCCTTTCGGTTCCGCGCTGTCCACTCTCGCCGCGCCGGGCTAGTGTCCTGCGCCAGGAATCCGGTCAAGATATGAGGTGAGGCGGTCGAGGATCTCGTCGGCGTCTTTGGTCCACACGAATGGTGCGGGATTCTCGTTCCAGGTCGTGATCCAGTCGCGGATGTCG
>NZ_BAABHG010000011.1:0-355351 GCF_039541975.1 Amycolatopsis samaneae | reverse complement strand
GCCTGATGGCAACTCGTGGAGAGCCGGATGCGGTGAAAGTCGCACGTCCGGTTCGGGGGAGCGACATCGGGGAAACGACCCGGGGCAACCCGGGCACCGCGCCCCGTGTCGACTCCTACTGGGCACATCACGGCGAGACCAAAGTGGACAATACCGTGCTCTTATGTTCCATACACCACAAGGTCATCCACCGATCCGAATGGGAAGTTCGCGTCGCCAACGACGGACTCCCCGAATTCCTGCCACCCGCCTGGCTCGACCCTACCCGCACCCCACGACGGAACACCATCCACCGAACCTGAGCCGATCGGTGAATAATGGCGGCCGAGGCGAAGGAGGGCCGGTGGGCGACACCGATCCGTACGTGCACATCGGCAGGGACCTGAACGGCGACGCCGCCGTCCGGGCCACGGTGGCGTCGGCCTTCGGGCTGGTGGGCGAACTCCCCGGCGTGGTCACCACGGGATGCGGCCTGCGGGTGCCCCGTGCCAGGACGTCCGGGGTTCCGGACCAGGTCACCTGCCTGGCCTGCCGCGAGCACGCGGCCCGGGAGCATCTGCGCCACGCCGACCAGCTGGAGCGCCTCGCCGGGCAGCCGGGGATGGACCTCGACAGCGCGCGGGTGCGGTCGGCCGTGGTCCGGCACCGCGACCTCGCCACCAGGTTCTCGGGTCTCGGCAGCTGACGGCCGCCGTGGTCAGGCTGTGCGGACGCGCAGCCCCTCGGCGAACCTGAGCGCCGCCGCCAGATCGGCGGGGCCGGGATGTCCCCGGCGGATGCCGCCGACGAGCTTGAACGGAAGCCAGGTGTCGAACCCCGAACACGCGAAGGTGTCGATCACCTCGAAGCCCTTTTGCTCGACGAGCCCGGTGAAACGGCGCGTGTAGGGCCGGAACGACGGTTCCGGCAGGCCCCTGGTGGCGAACACGAAGGCCTTGCCGCGTGCCACGCCCGGCAGCGACCGGACGAACTCGCGCAGCCGGGGATGGAAGTCCAGATGGAAGATCCCCGAGCCGAACCCGACGAGGTCGCAGGCGGCCAGCTCGGCCGGATCGGTCTCCTCGGGGGCGAGGACGGGGGCGCCGATGACCTCGCCCATGACCTCGGCGATCCTCTTCGTGTTGCCGTGGGACACGGAAGTGCAGACGATGACGGCCTTCATGACGATGTTCCCTTCGGTTCGGGACGCGGCCGGTCGAGCGCGCGGAGCACCTCGGCGGCACGCAGCTTGTCGGGGTTGCGGACCGCGTAGAGGCCGGTGATGCGGTCCCCGGACAGCTCGACCATCAGAACGGAGTCGAGTTGTCCGCCGGAGCGGAACAGGACGGCGGGCAGCGCGTTGAAGGTGCCGAACTCGGCGCGCATGCCCGCCATGCTGGTCCCGGCCAGCCCGATGACGTAGCGGGCGACCCGCTCGGCGCCGGTGATCGGGCGGCGCGCCGCGGTGACCCGCCCGCCGCCGTCGGAGATCTGCACGACGTCCGGGGCGAGCACGTCCAGCAGGGCCCCGACGTCGCCGGTGCGGGCGGCCAGGCGCGGGCGAGCCCGCGTTCGATCCGCGCCCGGCTCGGCGCGGGCAGCCATCCGGCGACCGACCGCGAAACCAGCTCGACCGTCAGAGACGGGTACCGGTAGGAGATTTCGGCGGCGCTTTCGATCCCGGTCAGCCCGCCGCCGACCACCACGACCCGCGCCTGCGCGGGCAGCCGCCGCAGTCGTGTGCGTACCGTCTCGGCGTCACCTAGGTCCGCGGCGCCCAGCGCCGTCCCAGGCGCGTCCCGCGCGGCGGTGCTGCCCACCGCGTAGAGCAGGAAGTCGAAGCCGAGCTCGGCGCCGTCGTCGAGCCGCGCCGAGCGGTCGGCGATCGACTCGACCGTGCCCACCCGCAGCCGCACGTCGCGGCGCAGCAGCCCGCGCACCGGCCGCACGGCGTTCGTCCCGCCCGCCGCGTGCTCGTGCAGCCGGATCCGTTCCACGAACTCCGGCCGGGGATTGACCACCGTCACGCTCACCTCCGGTCCGCCCGCCGCCGCGAGCCGGTTCGCGGCCATCACCCCGGCGTATCCCGCGCCGACGACCAGCACCCGAGCCATCACCGTCACCTCCGTCCGATTCGGCCACTACCCCTGGGGACACCGCCCGGACGGCGAGCGTGACACCGGCCTGCTGTGTTCGCGGTCACAGCGGGCCCCGGCCACGCGCTCTGATTTTTCTCTGAGAAATCGGGGCAATCATGACCACGTCTCCTGATCGAGTGACGAAGCGAGGCGATCGCGTGAGCAGCGCAGCTCTGGACCACCTGATCATCGGCGCCGGGCCCGCGGGGACCCAGCTCGCCTACTTCCTCGACCGGGCGGGCCGGGACTACCTGGTGACCGAGGCCGGGGAGACGGCGGGCACGGCGTTCCGGACCTTTCCCCGGCACCGGCAGATGATCTCCATCAACAAACCGCGCACCGGTTCCGAAGACGCGGAGCGCAACCTGCGGATGGACTGGAATTCGCTGCTTTCGGACGATCCGGAACTGCGCTTCACCGCCTACACCGGCAAGTACTTCCCGCACGCCGACGACTACGTGCGTTATCTGGCGGACTTCGCCGACGCGCACCGGCTGAACATCCGGTACGGCACCCGGATCACCCGGCTGGAGCGCGACGGCGACTTCGTCGCCACCACCGCGGACGGCACGCGGATCACCGCGAAACGCGTCGTGGTGGCGACCGGGTTCGGCCGCTCCTTCGTCCCGGACATTCCCGGGATCGAGGCCACCGAGAGCTACTCGGACGTGTCGGTGGATCCGGAGGACTTCACCGACCAGCGCGTGCTGATCATCGGCAAGGGCAACTCCGCCTTCGAAACCGCGGACAACCTCAACGAGCACGCCACCCGCATCCACGTGCTCGGGCCGAGCGCGCTGAAGTTCGCGTGGCGCACCCATTTCATCGGGCATCTGCGCGCGGTGAACAACAACTTCCTGGACACCTACCAGCTCAAGACGCAGAACATGGTGCTGGACGCGACGATCGGCCGCATCGAACGGCGCGGCGGCGAGTTCCACGTCACGCTGACCTACGCCCGGCGGCCCAAGACGGTGACGCTGGTCTACGACCGGGTGATCACCTGTACCGGGTTCGCGCTGGACTCCTCGATCTTCGGCGCGGGCGCCCGGCCCGAGCTGACCATCAACGACCGGTTCCCGAAGCTCACCGCGGAGTTCGAGTCGGTGAACGTGCCGGACCTGTACTTCGCGGGCACGCTGACCCAGGTCCGTGACTTCAAGAAGTACACCAACGCGTTCATCCACGGCTTCCGCTACGGCGCCCGCGTGCTGAGCCGGGTACTGGCCCACCGCTACGACGACGCGGCGTGGCCGTACCGGGAACTGCCGGTGGACGCGGGGAAGCTCGCGGACTCGCTGCTCGACCGGCTCAACCACACTTCCGCGCTGTGGCAGCAGTTCGGCTACCTGTGCGACTTCGTCTCGGTGCCCGATGGGGAGTCCGTCTCGCGCTACCACGAGGAGATGCCGTTCGACCTGCTGCGCGAGCCGGGTTACGGCGCGGTGGGCGAGGTCGTCACCGTCTCGCTGGAATACGGCGCCGGGCACTCCGCGATCGATCCGTTCGACGTCGAGGCCGGTCGTGCCTGGGAGGCGGACCCGGCCAACGAGGACCGTTACCTGCATCCGGTGGTGCGGCACTTCCGCGACGGCGAGCAGATCGCGGTGCTGCACCTGCCCGAGCAGCTCTACAACGAATGGACCGACGAGGACGAGTACCGGCGGCCGTTGCGCGAATTCGTCGCGAAGGCGATCGGCGAGGCGATCGCGTGAGCACGGAAAGGCCGTTGTTCGCCATTCGCGAGTTCGAACGGGCGGCCCGAGACCGCCTCGACCCCGTCCACCACGACTACTTCGCCGGTGGCGCGCAGGACGAACACACGGTGCGGGCCAACGAATCCGCCTTCGCCGCGATCAACCTGGTGCCGAGGGTCCTGCGTGGCGCCGAGCCGCCGTCGCTGGAGGTGAACCTGCTCGGCTGCTCGGCCACGATGCCGGTGCTGCTGGCGCCGACCGCCTTCCACCGGCTCGCCCATCCGGAGGCCGAGCTGGCCACCGCGCGGGCCGCCGCCGCGGCGGGGGTGATCATGACCGTCGCCATGCTGTCCACCGTCGCGGTGGAGCGGATCGCCGAGGAGGCCCGCGCCGTGCTCGGCGGCGCCGATCCCGGGCTGTGGTTCCAGCTCTACCCGCAACCGGACGAGGAACTCACCCGCGCGCTGGTGCGGCGGGCCGAGTCGGCGGGCTGCCGCGCGCTGGTGGTCACCGTGGACTCGGCGGCGCTGGGGCGGCACGAGCGCAACGACCGCAACGACTTCCACCAGCTGCCCGACCACGTCCAGTGCGAGAACCTGCGCGGGCTCGGCGGCAGCGACTCCGGCGACGTGCGGCGGGTGACGCTGTCGCCGGAGATTTCCTGGCGGCACATCGAAAAGCTGCGGGAGATGACCCGGATGCCGATCGTGCTCAAGGGCGTGCTGCACCCGGCGGACGCCCGGCTCGCGGTCGAGGGCGGGGTGGACGCGATCTTCGTGTCCAACCACGGCGGCAGGCAGCTCGACACCACCCCGGCCTCCATCACGCAGCTGCCGCTGCTGGCCGAGGAGGTCGGCGGGCGCGTCCCGCTGTTGCTCGACGGCGGTGTGCGCCGCGGCACCGACGTGGTGAAGGCGCTGGCGCTGGGCGCCGACGCGGTGGCGCTGGGCAGGCCGATCGTGTGGGGCCTGGCCGCCGACGGCGCGGACGGGGTGGCGAAGGTGCTCGGCCTGATGCGATCCGAACTGGACAACGCGCTGGCGTTGTGCGGGGTGGCCACGCCGAAGGAGATCACCCGCGATCTGGTTTCGCTGCCGTGAAACCTGCGGAAATCGTTGTGTGGAAAGAACAATCCCGACTCAGTGAGGTGCAGCCCCGATGACCGTGCCCAACGCCGGCGAAGCCGTCGACGACATCGACGAGGTCGCCGAACTCCTCGCCGAAGCGCGGCTTCGCCGCCCGAACAACGCGCCGCACGACCGGTTCCTGACCTCCTACAAGGCGCGGATGCTCTACAAGTCGGAGATTCTCCGCCCGCCCGCGGTGCACGGGGTGAAGGACGCGGTGGACCTGCACTGCCACGCGCACGAAGGCCAGCAGGACGCGCTTTCGATCGCGAAGCTGGCGTCGGCCAGTGGGATGAAGGGCCTGCTGTTCAAGAGCATGCCCGGGATGAACCGGCCCGAGCTGTCCGGGCCCGCCGAGGCCGTGCGCGCGGTCGAAGGCCCGCTGCGCAGGTGGGCCGACGAAATGGAGATCGAGCCGGTCCGGTTGTGGCCGGGCTGGATCTGCACCGACACTCGCGGCCTGCCGATGCTCGAAGCGGCCCGCGCGCAGCTGGCGACCGGGATCTCGGCGATCTGGCTGCCGGTGTTCCGCAGTGCCAACACGTTGAGCAAGGTCGGCGGTAAGGCGATCTGGTTCGACAAGGACGCCGATCCCACGGCCTGGAGCGATCCGCTGCCGTGGGAAAAGGCGTTGGAGGTCGGCAACTACACGCTCGACGAGCACGGTGCGCTCAAGCCGGAGTACCGGGAGCTCTTCCGGATGGCCGCCGACCACGACGTGATGATCTCCTTCGCACACGCCACGCACCGCGAAATCGAGGCGATGGCCGAGCAGGTGCGCGAGCTGAACATCACCAAGGCCGTCGTGGATCATCCGTTCAGTCCCTTCCTCGACCTTTCGACCGCGCAGATGAAGGAACTGGCCTCGGCCGGGGTGTACCTCAACTTCACCTACGACGAGATCTCGCCGCTGCTGGGTGTCGACCCGGCGGTGATGTGCCGGACCATCCAGGAGATCGGCACCGATCAGGTCACGCTGTCCAGCGACGCGGGCGAACCGCTGTTCCCGAACACGGTCGAGGCGCTGCGGCTGCTGATCGCGCACATGCGGGCGTTCGGCCTGACCGAGGAGGAGATCCACGAGGTCAGCTCGGTGAACCCGTCGAAGGTTCTTAACGCGGTATGAGGAGCAATGCCTGGAACTGAGGGGGACGAGCGCCCCAATGAGGTTTTCTCAGTAGCGGCGGGGTGCTGAAGGACGCTTTCAGTGCGTTGGCCGCGCTGAAGGACGCCTTCAGTGCACTGAGCGCACCGATGGCGTCCTTCAGCACACCCGGGCGCCGGAACTCGAGAACCGGCCACAACGCTCACAAGTCCTCGCCACACGTCTGAGTTCCTGGCGTCGAGTGTAAGGAGATCGATGTCCTATCTGCCTTCTCTGCCCGAGGATGCGGTGCTGACGGACGTTTTCCGGGCTTACCCGGAAGCGGTCGGGCCGCTGATCGACTATCACCGGATCGTGCTGCGCGGCCCGTCCGTGTTCACCCTCGCCGAGCGCGAGCTGATCGCCGCCTACGTGTCCGGGCTGAACGCCTGCCGGTACTGCCATGGCGTGCACGGCGCCACCGCGGTGGCGTTCGGCCTCCCGGAGGAGCGGCTGACCGCGCTGCTCACCGACCTGGACACCGCGCCCGTCGAGGACCGCTGGAAGGTGCTGCTGCGCTACCTGCGCACGCTCACCCTCACCCCGGCCCGGCTGAGCAAGGCCGACGCGGACGCGGTGCTGGCCGCGGGCTGGGACGAAAAGGCGCTCTACGACGCGGTTTCGGTGTGCGCGCTGTTCAACTTCATGAACCGGCTCGTCGAGGGCCTCGGCATCACCGCGGACCAGCCGTACTTCGCGGCCGCGGCCCGGCGGTTCGTCGAGGACCCCGACTACGCCGGTTACGGTAACGCGGTCACTCCGCCAGCCGGCGGCGCACCTCGGGCAGCACCTCCTCGCCCAGCCGTTTGACGTTGGCCAGCACGCTGTCGTGCTCCCCGGAGACCTCCACCTGGCACAGCACCCGGCGGGCGCCCGACTCGCGGATCTGGCCGACCAGCCGCTCGACGCAGACCTCGGGCGGACCGACCGGGTGCGTGGCCAGCGCGGACTCGGTCAGCCCGTCGACGATCCGTTCGCGCGGGGTGGCCGGGTCGACCCGGCGCGGCACGTCCAGCAGCGGCTGGTACCGCTCGTTCGCCAGGACGAACTCCCCGGCCGCCCGGCGCATCACCCGGCGCGCCTCCTCGCTGTCGTCGGCCACGTGTGTGAACAGGGCCATCCCGTGCGCGTAGCCGTTGGCGGGATGCCCCGCGGCCGCGGCGAGGCGGGCGTGTTCGGCGATCATCCCGGCCTTCGTGGCGGGGTCCTTGTCGAAGAACAGCAGCATCGGCAGCCCCCTGGCCGCGGCCAGCTCCACCGAGGCGGGGGAGTTCGCGGCGACGTAGACCGGGGTGTGCCGCCCGGCCGCCGGACCGGGCTCGGGGGTGACCTCGCGGAAGCGGTACAGGTCCGAATCCGCCGACACCGGCCCGGCCAGCGCGGCCAGCGTCAGGTCCAGCGCTTCGGAAAGCCCACGCCGCCAGTACTCGACGCCGCGCCCGATCACCTCGTAGTCGACCACCGGCTGCGCGCGCCCCACGCCGAGGTCGAACCGGCCGCCGGACAGGTGATCCAGCAGCGCGGCCTGCTCGGCGACGTGCACCGGGGAGTGCAGCGGGAGCACCGTGACCGCGGTGCCGACCCGCACCGCGGCGGTCCGGCCGAGCAGGTAACCGGCGAAGATCAGCGCGGACGGGTTGACCCCGAACGGCACGAAGTGGTGCTCGGTCACCCATACGTCGTCGAAACCGGCCGCCTCCGCGGCCTGCGCGGTGGCGACCCCGCGCGCCAGCACCTCGTCCGCCGTCTGCCCCTCGTACCGGCTGGTGAACACGAACGCGCCGATCCGGATTCCGTTCTCATCACTCATGAGGTCATCGTCGGGCACCGGCGAGCCCCGGTGCTTGGACGAATGGGAACCCGGCGACGGCTCAGGCGCGGGCACGGCGGCGGACGGTGCGCTCCAGGATGCCAAGGGTGGCCCTGAGCGCGGATTCGGGGACGACCGGGAAGACGAGGCGTGATCGCCAGTGTTCGCCGACCTCCGACCAGTCGTAGTACGAGGTGACGAGGGTGCCGCCGTCGGCGGGCGCCAGGCGGTAGCCGTAGACGTGCCGGGCGTGCGGCCGGAGCCTGCCCTCGACCGTCCAGGCGATCTCCGCGTCGGGGAGAAGCTTGGTGATGACGACCTCGACGTCGTACTTGCCGAGCGGGACGTCCCCGAGCGCTTCCCGGTCCATGTGGACGAGGAACCGGTCACCGGGTTTGGTCACCGGCTCGCCCTCGGCGTCCAGGAGCATGCCCGACGCGTCGATGTCCACGTGGCCCTTCGGATCGGTCAGTACCGCGAAGACGGCCTCGGCCGGGAAGGGGACGAGCCGGGACACCTCGATCCGTTCGGTGCCTTCGCCGGGGGAGGCCGGTGTGTCGGGCAGGCGGGCGAAGGGCTCGGTGTCGCTCATCGTGCTGGTTCCTTTCGAGATCGTGGGTCGGCCGCTCGTCGGCGGGCCGATGAATCGACGATAGCACAGATAATCGATTATCGTCCGGATCGTCTATGCTGCCGGGATGCCGCAGACGGATCTCACCTGGCCGGGCAAGCGGATGCTCTCCGAGCAGGTCTACGTCCACCTGCGGGACGCGATCCTGCGCGGGGAGCACGCCCCCGGCGCCGCCCTCAAACCGCAGGACCTCGCCAGGGAGCTGGGCGTGAGCCTCGCCGTCGTGCGCGAGGCGCTCGTTCGGGTGGTCGGCGAAGGACTCGCCGATCGGCTGCCCAACCGCGGCTTTGCCGTTCCGGCCTTTTCCGACCGTCGCTGGCAGGAGATCGCCGAGGCCCGCCGGACCATCGAACCGGTCGTGCTGCGCATGTCCGTCGAACGCGGCGACCTCGACTGGGAGGCCAGGGTGCGGGCCGCTCATCACCGCCTGGTCCGGACCCCGGTGTACGAGCAGGAGGAGAGCGAGTACTACGGCGCCGAGTGGTCCGAGGCGCACCGGGTCTTCCATCGCACGCTCCTGGAAGGGTGCGGAAACCCGGTGCTGCTGGAGACCTTCGACCGGCTGTGGACCGCGAGCGAGCTGGCCCGCCGTCTTTCCGCGCGCCGCACTCCCGGCCGGGACCATCTCGGTGAGCACCGCGAGCTGGAGCGTGCCGCGCTCGACCGCGACGCCGACGCCGCGGCCGCGGCGCTGGCCGGGCACCTCGCACTGACCGCGACCGGGCTGACCGGCGGCGAACCCGGGTGAGGAGGGAAAACCGGTTGGCGACCGGGACGATGATCGGATAGACCGGGGTGTGCCCTTGACCGTGGAACAGCACGACCTGACCCTGCGCCCGATCACCGGACGCGAAGAACTCGGCCTCTTCAACCGTTTTCCCTACGTCCTCAACGAAGAGCTGGCGGACGATCTCGCCGACGGACGCCGGCTGCCGGGCTGGATGTGGGTCGCCCTGCGCGGGGACCGCCCGCTGGCCAGGCTCGCCTGGTGGGGCCGGGCCGGGGAGCGGACGCCGTCCGTTTTGGACATCTTCGACCTCGCCGACGACGCCGCCGAAGTCGGCGACCGGGTGGGCCTCGGCGAGCGGCTGCTGCGGACCGCGCTGGCCGAGGTGCTCCCCGAGGGCGCCCGACGTCCCGAGTACACCCGCTTCGTGCCGCCCGACTGGCGCGAGGGCGAGGAGAACAGACGAGCCGTCGAAGACCGCATGGCCGCTCTGGAACGGACCGGCGCCGCCCTGTTCGTCGAACGGCTGCGCCTGGAATGGCGTCCGGGAACGCCGGTTCCCGCGCCCGGCGGGCGCCTGGCGTTCCGGCCGATCCGGGACACCGAGGAGATCCTCACGCTGATGACCCGCGTGCTGGCGGGGACGCTGGACGCGCACAGCAGGGACGACCTGACCCGGATGTCCGCCCGGGAGGCGGCGGTCCGGCACTTCGAAGAGGAACTCGCGGTCTACCGGAGCCCGCGGGACTGGTGGCGGATCGCGACGCTGCCGGACGGCGAGCCGGTGGGTTTCGTGACCCCGGCCCGCAACGACTACAACTTCGTCATCGGCTACCTCGCCGTCCTGCCCGAGCACCGGGGCAACGGCTATATCGACGAAATCCTCGCCGAGGGCACCAGAATCCTTGCCGCACAGGATGTTCCGCGCATCCGGGCGGCCACGGACCTCGGCAACACGCCGATGGCGAACGCGTTCCGCCGGCTCGGTTACGTCAACTTCGAACGCGCGATCACCATGACGTGGGACTGACCATCGCGCCGGTTCGACGGCGTCAGCAGCGCGGGCTGACGCCGTCGAACGACGCGCAGTTGTCCTGGTCGTACGGCGAGGTCTGCCACTGCTCCGCGGTGAGCGTCCTGGAGGTGTCCCCGGCGACGAACGTCCACGGCCCGCGATAGGTGTTGCTGAACCAGTAGTTTTCCTGGTCGTGGGTGATCGCCTGCTGCACGGTCGTGCCCTTGTAGGGCGACCACGGCGGATAGGTGCCGTAGTTCGACAGCACCGCCATCCGTCCGCAGCGGCCGGTGACACAGCCGATCCGTTCGGGGGCGAAGCTGAACGTGTTGTCGTGGATCTCGACCCGTTGTGTCTTCCAGCGGCAGTCGTCGCGCAGCGGCGGGGAAGCGATGTCCGGCGCCGCGCACCGCGCGCGGTCGGTGACGAGCTTCGTGCAGCTGTTGGTGGAGGTGTTGGCGGGGCTGTTACAGAAACGGTCGGCGTTCTCCCACAACGTGATCCCGGCCCAGTTGTCCTCGAACACGTTGTCGTGGAAGTCGATGATGCCGGTGCGCGCGGGCACCCGGGGTTCGCCACCGGATTCGGACACGTACACGGTGCCCGCCGGGAACGCGTCACCCTTGTCGGCGCGGATCTTTCCGGCGACCAGGGTGTTGCGGCGGACGATGTTCTCCCGGAACACCAGGTTGTAACTGATTTCGTAGAACAGCGCTTCGGCGTCGTTGTCCTCGATCAGGTTCTTCTCGACGAGGAAGTCGTTGTTGTTGGTGTCGGCCCACAGCCCGGCGCCGTGGTTGTGGTGGACCCAGTTGCCGCGGACGTCGGCGCCGTCCACGACCCAGAACTTGACGCCACCGCTGCATCCGCAGCCGGGAGCGCGCTTTTCCCAGTCGTCGGTGTTGTTGCCGGAGATCTCGTTGCCTTCGACGATCAGCCCGGTGATCCCGTTTCCCGTGCGATAGGCGTTCATGCCGTATTGGCCGTTGTCCCGCAGACAGCTGTGCCGCACCTCCTGGCGATCACCGGCCATCAGCCCGGCGCCGGTGTTGTGCTGCACGGTGGTGTTTTCGATGATCCAGTGCTCGCCCGAATCGTGGTTGACGACACCCTGGTTCTGTGGCGCGACGAAGTTCTGGACGACCAGGCCGCGGATGACGACGTCCTTGGCCTGCTGGGTGAACGCGGCCCGGTTGAGCCGCTGTCCGTCGAGCACGGCGCCGGGCGCGCCGAGGTAGACGTCGCCGTCCTTCGGGATCACCTGGCCGAACTGGTCACCGGCCAGGGTGTGCGTGCCCGGCGGCAGCCAGAACGTGGTGCCTGGCGGGGAGTCCCGCGTGCGGATGGTCAGATCGCCGGGCACCGCCGGGTCGATCACGACGGCGCCGGGTGGCGCTTCCCGGTCGGCGGCGGGCTGGTGATCGCAGACCGCCCACCCTTCGTCCGCGAGCGCGGACGAGGTCGTGAGCGCCGGGGTGACCAGCGAGCTGAGCAGAAGAATGGCGAGCGCGAAAGCGAAGCGCGACATGCCGCCGAACCTACGCAGCGAAGAGTCAGAGTGGCTTCATCCAGAAGTGTTTTGTTTCGCGCTTTCGAGTGGTCGAAATCGGAGTCTGAATGGTGATCAGTTAACAATAGAACGTGAGCTAATTCGGTGCCACGACGCTGCGCTCGACCGCTTCGGTGGCGAAGGCGATCAGCCGTTCCGGCCGGATGCGGTCCTGACGGGAACCGCCGAGGAGCAGATCGTCCGCGACCCCGATGAGCGCGTCCCACACCCAGTGCGCGAGGGCGGGATCCTCGATCAGGGCCTGGCCGTGTGCCTCCGCCGCCTCTCGCAGCGTCTTCACGAGCGCGGTCAGAGTGTGCTGGTACACCGTCGCCGAGGTCGTGACGCCCTTGGACCGGCGCCCGCCCGCGAGCACCTTGGCCTCCCACTGTGGAGCGGACCGGCCGAGCCTGCGCCACAGCTCGACGACCTGCGGCAGGATTTCGCGGAGCACCCCCGCGACACCGATCTTCACGTCCACTTCGGACAGTGTGGCCTGGATGTCCTCGAGGCGCCGGGCCGTCAGCGCGACGAAGACGTCCTCCTTGCCGCCGAAGTACTGGTACACGGTGCCGGAGCTGACGCCGGCCCCGGCGGCGATCGCGCGCATGGTCAACGCGCTGTAGCCGGCCTCCTCGATCAGCTTCTCGGCGGAGGCCAGGATGTCGCGCCGCCTGCCCTCGGCGTCACCCCAGGCGGTCGGCGCCGGCTCGGTGGCCTCGGTCTTCCCCATGGATCCCAGCCTAGCGCACGGCTGGACGATGTTCATTTTGACTATTGGACGTTGTTCATTTTGGCGTTATGGTGGCCGCATGGACGAGATGGACTCGGCACTGGCCCGCCGCCTCGCGGACGCGGCGGGCACGGTGCTGCTGGAGCTGCGGCGCACGGTCCGTGACCGGGACGCCCTGCGCGCGGCGGGGGACCGGCGGGCGCAGGAGGTGCTCGACCGGGAGCTGCGCGCGCATCGGCCGGCGGACGCGGTGCTGTCCGAAGAGGCCCCGGACGATCCGGCCCGGCTGTCCGCCGAGCGGGTGTGGATCGTCGACCCGCTGGACGGCACCCGGGAGTTCGGCGAGCCGGACCGCACCGACTGGGCGGTGCACGTCGCCCTGTGGCGGGCCGGGAAGCTGATCGCGGGCGCGGTCGCGCTGCCCGCGCTCGGCCACACCTACGCCACCGACGGGCCCGTTCCCCCTCCGCCGGCGCGTACCGGCCGGGTGCGGATCGCGGTGAGCCGGACGCGGCCTCCCGAGGCGGCGAGCCACCTGGCGTCCACAATGGATGCCGAGCTGGTGCCGATGGGCAGCGCGGGCGCGAAGACGATGGCCGTGGTCCGCGGCGAGGCGGACCTCTACCTGCACAGCGGTGGCCAGTACGAGTGGGACTCCGCGGCGCCGGTGGCGGTGGCCATGGCCGCCGGGCTGCACGCCTCGCGGCTGGACGGCGGAGCTTTGGCCTACAACAGCCCCGATCCGTACCTGCCCGATCTGCTGGTGTGCCGCCCCGAACTGGCGGACACGGTGCTGGGACACCTGAACGGGAGGGCGGCATGACACTGGGCCATCTCGACCGGCTGGAGGCCGACAGCATCGACATCTTCCGCGAGGCGGTCGCGGAAAGCGAGCGGCCGGTGCTGCTCTACTCGATCGGCAAGGACAGCTCGGTGCTGCTGCACCTGGCGCGCAAGGCCTTCCACCCGAGCCCGCCGCCGTTCCCGCTGTTGCATGTGGACACCACGTGGAAGTTCCGCGAGATGATCGCCTTCCGGGACGAGACCGCGCGACGTCTCGGCCTCGACCTGATCGTGCACCGCAACCCGGACTGCCTCGCCCGCGGGATCAACCCGTTCGACCACGGCTCGGCCACGCACACCGACCTGTGGAAGACCCAGGGACTGCGGCAGGCACTGGACAAGCACCACTTCGACTTCGCCTTCGGTGGCGCCCGGCGGGACGAGGAGGCCTCCCGCGCCAAGGAACGGGTGTTCTCCTTCCGCACCGCCCAGCACCGGTGGGAACCAAAGAACCAGCGGCCGGAACTGTGGCGGCTGTACAACACAAGGATCGGGCCCGGCGAGAGCATCCGGGTGTTCCCGCTGTCCAACTGGACCGAACTCGACGTCTGGCGCTACATCCGGCGGGAGCGGATCCCGATCGTGCCGCTGTACTTCGCCGCGAAGCGCCCGGTCGTCGAGCGTGACGGCGCGTTGATCATGGTCGACGACGACCGGATGCCGCTCGCGGACGGGGAAAAGCCGTCGCCGCGCAGCGTCCGGTTCCGCACGCTCGGCTGCTACCCGCTGACCGGGGCGGTGGAAAGCGAGGCGGCCACCGTGGACGAGATCCTCGCCGAGATGCGGACGGCCACCACGTCCGAGCGGCAGGGACGGGTGATCGACCGCGACCAGTCCGGCTCGATGGAGCGGAAGAAGCAGGAGGGCTACTTCTGATGACCCGGACGATCGCCGAGACACGGGACGACGACGAGGTGGACCGGACCGGGCTGCTGCGGTTCATCACCTGCGGCAGCGTCGACGACGGCAAGAGCACGCTCATCGGCAGGCTGCTGTACGAGTCGCGGCTGCTCTACCGCGACCAGCTGGACGCGCTCACCGCCGACTCGAAACGGCACGGCACCCGTGGCGACGACCTGGACTTCGCGCTGCTGGTGGACGGCCTCGCCGCGGAACGGGAGCAGGGCATCACCATCGACGTCGCGTACCGGTTCTTCGCCACCGAGCGCCGCCGGTTCATCGTCGCGGACACCCCCGGCCACGAGCAGTACACCCGCAACATGGTGACCGGCGCGTCCACCGCGGACGCCGCGGTGATCCTGCTCGACGCGCGCAAGGGCCTGCTCACCCAGACCCGCAGGCACACCAACGTGGTCGCCCTGCTGGGCATCCGGCACCTCGTGCTCGCGGTGAACAAGCTCGACCTCGTCGGCTACGCCCGCGACACGTTCGACGAGATCAGCGCGGAATACCGCGCCTTCGCCGCCGGGCTCGGCATCACCGACGTCACCTGTGTCCCGGTGTCCGCGGTGGAGGGGACGAACGTGGTCGTCCGCAGCGACCGGACACCGTGGTACGACGGGCCGACACTGCTGGAATGGCTGGAGTCGGCGGAGGTGGACGACGGCGCGTCCGACGGCCCGGCCCGGCTGCTCGTGCAGTGGGTGAACCGGCCGGACGAGGGCTTCCGCGGGTTCTCCGGCCGGATGGTGCGCGGCACCCTCGGCGCGGGGGACCGCGTCCGCGTGCTGCCGGGCGGCCAGGAGTCCACTGTGGAGCGAATCGTGACCATGGACGGCGACCGCGCGCACGCCGCGGACGGGAGCTCGGTCACCGTGGTGCTGGCCGACGAGGTGGACGTCAGCCGGGGCAGTGTGCTGGCCGCGGCCGAGGCGCCCGCCGAGGTCGCGGAGGGTTTCCAGGCACATCTGGTCTGGCTGGACGAGCAGGAGATGCTGCCCGGCAGGCGGTATCTGGCGAAGTTCGGGGCCCGCACGGCCGGGTTCACCGCCGAGCACCCGAAGTACCGGATCGACGTGGACACCCAGGCACACCTGCCCGCGAAAACGGTGCGCCTCAACGAGATCTGCGTGACGCACCTGCACATCGACCGTCCGGTGGCCTACGAGCCGTACCGGATCTGCCGCGATCTCGGCTCGTTCCTCGTGCTCGATCCGCTGAGCAACCGGACGGTCGGCGCGGGCATGATCGACTCCGCCACGCGCCGGCCGGCCGAGGTCCGGTGGCAGTCGGTCACCGTGGACAAGCGCGCGCGGGCCGCGCGCAACGGGCACCGGCCCTGCGTGGTGTGGTTCACCGGGCTGTCCGGCGCCGGCAAGTCGACGATCGCGGACCTGGTGGAAAAGGCGCTGCACGCCGACGGCGCGCGCACCTTCCTGCTGGACGGCGACAACGTCCGGCACGGCCTGAACTCCGACCTCGGATTCAGCGACGCGGACCGGGTGGAGAACATCCGCCGGATCGCCGAGGTGTCCGCGCTGATGGTGGACGCGGGGCTGATCGTGCTGGTGTCGTTCATCTCGCCGTTCCGCGCCGAGCGCGCGTTCGCCCGTGGCCTGGTGGAGTCCGGTGAGTTCTGCGAGGTGTACGTCGACACCCCGCTGGAGGTGGCCGAGCGGCGCGACCCGAAGGGGCTCTACGCCAAGGCGCGGCGTGGCGAACTGGCCGACTTCACCGGCATCGACAGCCCGTACGAGCCGCCCGCGGAGTCCGAGCTGCGCCTGGACACCACGACGACGAGCGCCGGGGACGCGGCCGCGGCGGTGCTCGCCAAGCTGCGCGAAATGCGCGTGCTCGACGACCATTGAACGTTGTCCAGATTCCTGTACAGTCATCGCTAGAACGTGTTCTAGGAGGTGTCGTGGCCGAGATCGCCGAGGCCTGGACCGAGTTCTGCCGGGCACTGGAACGGTCCGGGCAGGCCGTGCTGCGGGACGCCGCGCCGGACACGCCGCTGGACCGCGCGGAGGGCTTCCGCTACCTGAGCAGGCTCACCCGCGAGATGCTCTACTCCTGCGTGGACAACGCCGATCCGGACTTTCCCCGGCTGCACGAGCTCGACCTGGTGAAGATGGGGGCCGACAACCCGGACAACGTGTACCTGTCGGCGAACATCCGCGGCGACCGCGACTACCGGATCACCGGGCGGCGCGGCACGATCGCGTACTTCAGCATCGGGTCGAAGGCCAACCGGTACGCCAAGGACGGCACCATGGCCTCCACCGGCGAACTGACCGGCGCCGACCTCGTCCCCGAGCCGGACGGGACCGTCGAGATCATCGCCAGCGCGACCCGGCAGGGCCGCAACTGGCTGCCGCTGGCCGCCGACTCCACCGGGCTGGTGGTGCGCCAGACCTACCTCGACCGGGCCGCCGAGGAACCGGGACAGTGGCGGATCGAGCGGATCGGCGGGCCGGCCGAACCGGCGGAGCTCGACCCGGGGTTCCTCGCCAAGGCGCTGGGGCGGGCCGCGCTGTCGGTGCACGGCACCGCCGAGACCTTCGCGCGGTGGACCGAGAAGTTCATGGCCCGCCTCAACGAACTACCGGACTTCGGCCAGGACTTCTTCCAGCGTGCCGGTGGCGATCCGGAGATCTTCTACCTGCACGGCTACTGGACGCTGGCGCCGGACGAGGCGTGGGTGATCGAGACCGAGGTCCCGGACTGTCCCTATTGGAACTTCCAGCTGGACAACTGGTGGATGGAGTCGCTGGACCAGCGCCGCCGGATCACGGTCAACAAGCACACCGCCGTCCCGGACGAGGACGGCGGCGTCACCATCGTGGTGGCCGGGCGCGACCCCGGCGTCGCCAACTGGATCGACACCTGCGGGCACGCCACCGGTACCGCGCTGCTGCGCTGGCTCGGCGCGAAGGAGCACCCGATCCCGCGCTGCCGAGTCGTTCCGTTGGATTCTTTGACGCGTAAGGAGAATCGATGAGCGCGCCACTGCGCGTCGACGAGTTGCTGGGCACGGCGCGGGACAAGACCGGGCTGACCGAGTTCGGCGACGACTGGTTCCTCGAACCGCTCGGAGTGCTCGTGACCGCGCTCAACGACGAGGCGCGGCTTTCGGAGATCGGGCTCGCGATGACCCGGCGGCGGCTGACCGCGCTGCTGGCCGACCGGCTCCGGCTGCGCGCGCTGCACCGCGAGCACCCGGCGATCCTCGACGTCGAACCGGTGGTGGCGGCCGAGATCTGCGGACTGCCGCGGACCGGCTCGACCCTGCTGTACCGGTTGCTGGCCGCCTCGCCGAAGCTGACTTCCACGCTGTCCTGGGAAACCTCCTACCCGCTCCCGTTCCCTGGCGAAGGGGCAGGGGCCCCCGAGCGCAAGCGCCGTGCCGAGGAACGCGCGAAGGCGTTCCTGGAGCTGTCCCCGGATTTCGGGGACATCCACACCATCGCGTGGGACGCGCCGGAAGAGGACGTGATCCTGGTCGATCGCTCGTTCGTGTCGATGAGCTTCGACTCGTTCTACTGGGTGCCCGGCTACGGCGACTGGCTGCGCGCCGCGGACCAGACCAGGGCGTACGCGGAGCTGTACCAGTGGCTCCAGGTCCTGCAGTGGCAGGATCCGGCGCGGGCGGGCCGGAAGTGGGTGCTGAAGTCGCCGCATCACCTGACCGCGGTGGACACCGTGCTGGACACCTTCGAGGGCTGCAAGATCGTGATGACGCACCGCTCCCCGGCACGCGCGGTCCCGTCCTACGCCTCGATGGTGTGCACGATGTCGGCGCAGTACAGCGAAAAAACCGACCCGGTCGCGGTCGGCCGGTACTGGAGCGACCGGTTCGCCGCCACCCTGCGCGAGTTCTCCGCGGTGCGCGCGAAGCGGCCGGAGCGGTTCGTGGACGTGCGGTTCGACGCGATGCTGACCGAGCCGGTCACCCAGGCCCGCCGGGTACTCGGCGAGCTGGGCCTGACCGCCGACGAGGCCGACGACGCCGCCTTCCTGTCCTATGTGGAGCGTGACCGCGCGGAACGGAAGGCCGCGCATTCCTACACGGCGGAGGAATTCGGGCTTTCGGCCGGGCAACTCGACCGCGACTTCGCGGCTTATCTGGAGGAGTACCTGTGATGCTCGACGGTGAGGTCGTGCTGATCACCGGGGTGGGCCCCGGCCTCGGCGCCAAACTGGCCGCGCGCGCCGCGGCGGAAGGGGCGAAGGTCGTCATGGCGGCCCGGTCCACCGAGGTGATGGAGCAGGAAACGGCGAAGATCACCGCCGCGGGCGGGGAGGCGTTCGGGCTGTCCTGCGACGTCCGCAAGCCCGAGGAGGTCAGCAGGCTGGTGGACGCGGCGGTCGAGCGGTTCGGCCCGATCACCGGGCTGGTCAACTCGGCGTTCGGGCATCCCGGTTTCGCCGCGCTGCTCGACGCCCCGGAGAAGGCGCTCCGCCGGTCGATGGACATCATCCTGTTCGGCGCGCTCAACGTGACCCGCGCGGTGGTCCCGCACATGAAGGCGGCGGGCCGGGGCTCGATCGTCAACATCGGCACGATGGCCACGCGCAAGCCGATGCTGGGCGACGGCGGGTACGCGCTGGCGAAGGCGGCGATGGGCTCGGCGACCCGCTCCCTCGCGGTGGAACTCGGCGAGCACGGCATCCGGGCCAACCAGGCGGTGCTGGGCTGGCTCGACGGGCCCGGTGTCCGCTACTTCCTGCGGATGACCGGCGAGCAGCGCGGGATTGCGGAGCAGGAGGTCTACGACGAGATCGCGGCGCGCAACCCGCTCGGCCGGATCCCGCCGGACGAGGCGTGTGCCGGTGCCGTGCTGTTCCTGCTTTCCCGCTACGCCAGCGAGATCACCGGCGCGACGCTGGATGTCAACGGCGGGGAGTACATGCCCTCATGAGCGAAGCGAGTCGATCGCATGAGTGAGAACGTTGTCGAGTCCATCACGGTCGAGATCGAGGCGCCCGCGGAGTTCGTCTGGGCGGTACTGGTCGACTATCCCCGTTACCCCGAGTGGAATCCTTACACGGTGGAGGTGAGCACCACCCTGAAGATCGGGGATCCGATCGACCTGACCCTGCCCACCATGGACGGTTCGGGGGACACCTTCGTCAACCGCGAGTACCTTCGCGTCGTCGACCCGCCGCGTCACCTGCGTTACGACACCGGCGACGAACTGCCCGGCATCTTCGCCTTCCGTGACCAGTGGGTCGAACCGCTCGGACCGGGGCGGTGCAGCTACCGCACCACGGACAGCTTCAACGGCCGGTACGCGCGGACGGTGCTGGAGCGGACCGGCGCGTGGGTCAAGGCCGGGTTCGACGACGTCGCCCGCGCGCTGAAGAAGCGTGCCGAAGAGCTCTGGGCGGCCGAGGGGAAATGAGGACCGCGGAATCGACCGTCGCGATCGTCGGCGCGGGTGCGGCCGGGGTACTGACCGCGCTCCGGCTGCTGGCCGTCGCCACGCGGACCGGGCGGCGGATCGACCCGGTCCTGGTCGACCCGGCCGGGGAGATCGGGCACGGGACGGCCTTCCGGACGCACGAGCCGGCACACCTGCTCAACACGCCCGCGGGCAAGCTCGGCGCGGACCCCGCCGATCCCGGCGGTTTCGCGCGCTGGTGCGGGGAAACCCTGGGGCGGCCGGTAGGTCCGGAGGAGTTCCTGCCGCGTCGTCTCTTCGGTGACTACCTCGGCGCGCTGCTCGACGTCACGGCCCGGCGCGGCGGCGCGCATCTGGACTACGTGCGCGAACGGGTCGTCCGGCTGACGCGGTCCGGGCCCGGCGTGACGCTGGAACTGGCGTCCGGTTCGCAGTTCACCGCGTCGGCGGCGGTGCTCGCGGTCGGGGCGGGCGCCCCGGACACCGGCTGGGCGCCGCGCGCGCTCCGGGAATCGCCCCGGTTCGTCGCCGATCCCTGGGCACGCGGCCTGACGGCACCCGGGGACGAGGACGTGCTGTTCGTCGGGACCGGGCTGACCATGACCGACCTCGCCGTCCAGCTCGACCGTCCACATCGGACAATGTACGCGGTGTCCCGCACCGGGCTGCTGCCCCGCGTGCACGCGCTGCGGCCGGGTACGCCCGCGGCGGCACCGGACCTGTCCGGTCTCGACCTCGACGAGGTGTGGCGCGCGGTGTCGGCGGGCCGGGGCTGGCGCGCGGCGGTGGACCGGCTGCGCCCGGTCGTCCCGGAGATCTGGCGCGGTCTTTCCCCGGCCGAGCAGCGCCGCTTCCTCGACGAGAAGGCGCGGTACTGGAACGTCCTGCGGCACCGGATGCCGCCCGCGGTCGCGGACAGGCTCCGGCGTATCCGGCGGGACGGCCGTCTGCGCCTGTACACCGGCGAGGTCACGGGCGCGGTGGAGGACCGTGCCGGGCTGTGTGTCGAGCTGTCCGGCGGCCGGGTGCTGCGGGCCGGCCTCGTCGTCAACTGCACCGGCCCGAACCCGGACCCGCGATCGGGCGGGCGGCTGGTGCCGGGGCTGTTCGAGGACGGGCTCGCGATGCCCGGCCCGCACGGGCTGGGCATCGACACCGCCGCCGACGGGCGCGTGCTCGCCCGCACCGGCCCGCACGCTCCTTTGTGGACACTGGGCGCGCCGAGGGTCGGCGGGCTCTGGGAGTCCACCGCCATCCCGGAGATCCGGGACCAGGCGGGAACCCTCGCCGCCGCGGTACTGGCGCACGTGGCCGTGCCGGCGGCCGTGACCGCCTGAGCGGTCCCGTGCCACGCGATTCGGCGCTACCATCGTCGGATGACCCCGGCGAGCGGTCTCGCCCTCGCGCGCGACCCGGTGCCGGTCGAGCGGACCGGCTTCGCGACCTCGGACGCCGAGGTCGCGCAGGCGCTGCTCGGCGAGTTGCGGGTGCGGTGCCGGGTGCATCGGGGCGCCACCGGCGCGTTCACGCTGCGGGTGACCCGCGAGGTGATCGGCGAGCTGTGGCTGGACCAGTGGCGTGTCGAGGGCGGGTTGTCGCTGGACGCCGATCCGTTCCGGGACTTCGTGTTCGGCTTCCTGACCGGCGGCCGATGGGGTGGGAGCACCCGGCGTGAGGAACTGCGGGGGCGCGCCGGGCTGGTCTTCACCCACTCGAACCGGGACGCGGGCGTCTACACCCTGCGTGACGCCGAGTGGTCCGGCCTGCGCCTGCCCGCCGGGACGGTGCGGCGGGTCGCGGCCGAGGAGAGCGGGCACGGGCGGGTCCAGTTCCTGGGCATGGGCCCGGTGAACACCGGCATGCGGGACTACTGGCGATCCGCCGTCGAGTTCGCGCGCGGGCAGCTGTCCGCGCCGGACGGGCCGGGGCGGGACCCGCTGGTGTACGCCGAGCTGGCGAACCTGCTCGCCACCGTCGCGCTCGGCACGTTCCCCAACACCACCATGACCGCCGAGCACCTGCCTTCGCCCGGCACGGCGGGGCCCGCCGCGCTGCGCCGGGCGATCGCCTTCATCGAGGCGCACGCCGACCAGCCGCTCACGCTGTCCGGGATCGCGGACGCCGCGCGGGTCGGCCCGAGGGCGCTGCAGCACGCGTTCCGGCGGCACCGCGCCACCACCCCGCTCCGGCACCTGCGCCGGGTGCGGCTGGACTACGCGCACCGGGACCTGCTCGCCGCCGACCCGGCGGCCGGCGACAGCGTGTCGGCGGTCGGGCGCCGGTGGGGTTTCCCGCATCCCGGCCGGTTCGCCGCTCACTACGGTCGCGTCTACGGGTGCTCACCGCATCGGACCCTGCTGCGGGACACTCCATGACGTTTTTTTCGCCGCGCGGCGAAAGAAAAGGCCGCCGATCGCCCGCGCAAGCCGGATAACGCAATTCGTACCGCCCGATCGGGCGAATTCGCCGTGATTCTCTGCTCCAACCGCGTGGCGCTCCCGCACGCTCTCCTCCTTTTTCCCGCCGGGAGGAGCACACTTCGGGCCGGATCGGCGCTCGGACCCGTGTCGCAGAACCCATGCCAGGCCCAGGAGGCTCACCATGGCCACCTCGCTGCCACCGCAGCCGGACGTTTCGTTCGAGACCGGCGACTGCGATCACGCGGGCGAGTACCTGAGCGGTGCCTACGGCAGCGAGATCCGGCTGCGCAGCAGCGGGGACGGCTACCGCTGCCGGTTCTCCAGGGCGGCCTCCGACGCGTTCGCCGTCGACGTGGTGGGACAGGACGTCCGGATGACCTACGCGGTGGAGGAGTCGCTCCCGGTGCTGGGACTGATCCGCCCGCGCGGCACGGTGCTCGGTTACCGGTGCGGCGACGTCGAGCACCGCGTCGGCTCCGGTGAAGCCATTCTCGTCTCCCGGGCCGAACACGGGCCCGGGTACCAGATCGGCTGGGGCGACGGCGACATCGAGGCCGTCACCATGGTCTTCCCGCTGCTGGACCAGGTCGCCGCGGGCGCGGGGAACCAGCGGAACACGCCGATCCGCTTCACCGACCCGCTGCCAGGAGATCCGGTCGCGGCCCGGCAGCTGGGCGCCACCCTCGACTACCTCACCGGCGCGCTCCGCGACCGGCCGCGGTCGATGAACGAGCCGCTCGTGGTCGGCGCCACCGGGCGGCTGCTGGCCGCGACGTTCCTGAGCGTCTTCCCGAACACCGCGGATTCCGATCCCACCATCGAAGAACGGCACGACGCGCATCCGCACACCCTGCGCCAGGCCGTCGCCTTCATCGACGACAACGCGCACCGGGACATCAGCGTGGCCGACATCGCCACCGCGGCCCACGTCACCATCCGCGCCGTCCAGCACGCCTTCCGCCGCCACCTCGACACCACGCCCATGCGCTACCTGCGGCGGGCCCGGCTGGAGCACGCCCACCGGGAACTCCTGGCCACCGAGCCCACCACCGGCACGGTCACCGACATCGCCGCCCGGTGGGGGTTCTTCCACCCCGGTCGTTTCGCGCGGTACTACCGCGGTGTCTACGGCCGCACGCCCCAGCAGAGCCTGCTGCGCGACGGCCGCTGAGGTTTCCCCGGGGCGAGGTCCGCCGCGCGGCAGTACGCTCGGGAACTCGGGGAGGGATGCGGTGGAGATCGTTTTCGTGCCGTACGCGGCCCGCGGTCATGTCGCGCCGATGCTCGCCGCCGCCTCCGCGCTGGTGACGCGCGGGGTCCGGGTGCGGATGGTCGTGCCCGCGCCGTTCGCCGCCCACGTCCGGGCGGCCGGGGCCGTTCCCGTCGTGCCGGACGTCGTCCACGACGTGCGCGTGCCCGCCGGGAAAGGACCCGGCGCCGTGGGGGAACGCGCCCGGCTCCGCCGGGGTCGGCGAGCGCTGGCCACGGCCACCGCGGAGACGTCGCGGCGCCTGGTCGCCGAACGCCGCCCGTCGCTCGTGGTGATCGACCCGCACACCGCCTGGCTCCGCGGCCTGCCCCTGCCCGGCGGCACCCCGGCGGCGTGGCTGTGGACCACGGCGGGCCGCACGGCGCGCGGGCATCTGCCCGTGCTCGTCAACGGCCTGCCCCAGCTGCGTGCCCGGCGGGGCCGTCGCGACCGGCGGGTCAGGTTCGTCGGCCCGCTGGTGGGCGCGATGACCACGCCGGATCCCGGTCTGCCGTGGGACCGGATCCGGGCGGGGCGCGTCGTGGTGGCGTCACC
The DNA here is from genome assembly GCF_039541975.1 of Amycolatopsis samaneae. Taxonomy (NCBI): domain Bacteria; kingdom Bacillati; phylum Actinomycetota; class Actinomycetes; order Pseudonocardiales; family Pseudonocardiaceae; genus Amycolatopsis; species Amycolatopsis samaneae. The sequence continues at coordinate 331,429 of NZ_BAABHG010000011.1, read as the reverse complement.
GGGCACCGTCTTCACTCCCGGGGCGGCGGAGCTGAAGCGGCTGATCGGCGCCTTCGCCGGGACCGAGTGGACCCTCGTGCTGGCGACCGGCCGCGTGCCGGTCGCGGACCTGGGCCCGCTGCCGGGGAACGTCGTCGCGCACCCGTGGATACCGCAGCTGGAGGTGCTGCGGCACGCCGAGGTCCTGGTCACCCACGGTGGGATGAACTCCGTGCTGGAGGCCATCACCTGCGGGGTGCCGATGCTGGTGCGTCCCCGGATCGGGGAACAGCGCCGCACCGCGTCCCGGATCGTCGAACTCGGGGTGGGCCGCAGGCTGCGCCGGTGGACGGACCTGCGCGCGACGGCCGAGCGCCTCGCGGACGAACACACGGTGCGGGCCCGCCTGAGCGGCTTGCGGGAACGGGCACGCGCGGTGCTGGCGGCGGGCGCCGCGGCCGAGGAACTCGTGCGGCTGGCGGAGGCCAACACGAAGTGCTGATCCCCTCACGCTGCGCGCGGAACGCGATAGGGTCGGACAGGCTTGCGACGTTGGAGGGGAATCGTGGTCACCGATCGACTGAACGCGCCGAACATACTGCCGCTGGAGCCGTGGTGCTACGACCGGGACATCGAACGGGAGCTGGTCAAACGGCTGCGTGCCGGCCTGGGTGAGCAGGAGGCACTGCTGCTGGCGGTCTCCGGTCCCGAGGGCGTCGGCAAGACGGTGTTCGCGCTGAGCACGGCGTATCGCCTCCTCGACCACTTTCCCGGTGGTGCGCTGTTCTGTGACGCACAGGGATCGGCGGCACTGGCCGAGGCGTGCCCCGCCGACGAACTGGCGCGGCAGCTGCTGGTCCAGCTCGGCATGCCCTCGGAGAGGGTCCCGGCGGTTGCCGCGGACCGGATCTCCTTACTGCGTAACAGGATCGCCGGAGCACGGGTGCTGATCGTGCTCGACGACGTCCGGCTGGCCAGTCAGGTCGAGCCGCTGCTTGGCAGCCTGGCGGGCTCCGCGGTGATCGTTACCAGCCGCCCCCGTATCCAGACGCTCGAAGGTCCTCGGCGATTCACCCACATCGGTCTGAAACGATTCGACCTCAAGACCTCGCGCGAACTGGTCACCGCGACCGTTGGTGACCTGCCGGAGGAAGTCGTCACCAAGGTCTGTGCCGCCTGCGCCGGACTTCCGCTGGCACTCGGGGCCAGCGTGCGGAGACTCAGCAACGGGGGCGACGTGGAGGGCTTCGCCGACCGGCTCACCCTCGGCGCGCTCGACGAGCTGGAGGTCGACGGTGAGTACGTGGTGAAGCGTGTGTTCGACGCGGTGTACCGCGACTTCGAGCCAGCGCTCCAGCGGGCCTACCGGCTGTTGAGCCTGCTGCCGGGGCCGCACTTCGGCGTCGCGGCTGCGGGGGCCGTCCTGGACGTGAGCAGCCGCATCACCACGAGGGTGCTCGCCGAGTTGGTGCGGGCGAACGTGCTGGAGGACCTCGGCGCGGGGCGCTACCGGTTTCACCTGCTGGTCCGGGAACACGCCGAGGGGAAAGTCCGGGACGACGAGGGAGAGGCCGCGATCCGTCGCGCCGACCGATGGTACGCACGCCGCGCCGTCGCACTGGACAAATCCTTCCTGCCCCGGCCCTTCCCACACGGCACCGGCGACGTCTACGAGATCGTCGGCGAGGCGTTCCCCGAAGCGGGCGGTGCGCGCCGGGCGGCGGCGGAATTCGGCGTGGAATGGCCGAATCTGCTCGCGGCGGCCCGCCGGTCCGCCGAACTCGGCGAGGAGATCTTGGCGCTGACCTTCCCTGCGGCGATGTGTTCCTTCGCCTACCAGTCCGCGCGGTGCGCCGGGGTGATCGACGCCTATCGACGGGCGGAGGGATTCGCGAACACTCCGGCGGCGCGTTGGCAGGTCTACCGCGATCTGGCTCAGCTGCACGAAAAACTGGAGGAGTACGACCAGGTCGAGCACTACGCGCGGCAGGCGGCCGAGGCAGGACACCCGGAAGGAACCGAGAGTGCCTATGCCTGGCATGGGTTTTCCGAGGAAGGGCGGGGCCGGTACCCGCAGGCACTGGACCTGTTCGACAAGGCTCGCGCCGCTGTTCCTCTGATGAGTAGTCCCGCACGGCAGGTTCGGGCGTTAGCGCTGCTGGACATGCACGTCGGCCGCACGAAGCTCAAGATGGGGCTCCACGATGAAGCGCTGCCGGGGCTGCGGCGGGCTCGGGCGTTCTTCGCGGCGAGCGAGAAGGACGAGCAGAACGCCGCGTTGTGCGACGAGCTGCTGGGGGTCATCGCTTCCGCGCAGGGCACCAAGGCCGAAGCCCGGACGCTCTGGAGCGCCGCCCTGGAAGTGTTCCTCGCCTTCGCGATGCGGAAGGAGGCGAGCCGGGTGCTCGGCAAGCTCGCCGCTCTCGCCGAAGCCGAAGGACGGCAAGAGGAAGCCGGAGAACTCCGGGCCAGGGTTGAAAAGCTGGCGGAAGAACCGGAGTCCGATTAGGACACTTCGATGGCGACCCGATGTGTCGTGCCACCGAGTTCGACCGACAGGGCAGACGGCAGGGCCGACCACGAAAGCCCCTCCGCGCGCCAGGCATACAGGATCGAGGCCAGCGCCTCCGGCGGCGCGCCCGGTGCGGTCAAGGTGATGGCCGGACCCTCGCGGACGAGCACCTGGCTGCTCTTCTCGCGGAGGACCGCGGTGAGTACGCAGGCCGGGTGCCGGGCGAGAATGGTTTCGTGCCATCCGCGGACGTTGTGTCCGGCGTCGGCCGCCAGTGCGGTGATGATCGCGGCATTGTCCACAAGGGACCGGACGGGATAGTCCGCTGAACAGCTGAGGTGCGTTTCCTGGTCGTCAAGGCCCGCGCGCTGGACCTCCGCGGGACGGCGGATCAGCCGGACGAGGGTTCCTTCGACGCTTCCCTCGACCAGGTCGGCGAACGGCGGCGTCCCGGCGGGATCGGGGCGGTACGGGGGCACGACCTCGACCGCGACCTCCGCGGCGGGTTCGTCCAGCCTGAGCAGGCGGTAGAACAGTGCGCGCAGCGTCGCGAGCGACCGCCCTGGCAGTGCGGACACCAGATCCCGCACGGCCGTGAAGTGGTCCGGCCGGTGCGCGTCGATCGCGGCGGCGAGGTGCGGTGCGTACGGTCCTCGTGCGGGAAGCCGGGGTGCCGCCGAGCCGAGCATCGTGATCGGGGTTCCGGGCGGGACGTCGTCGAACGCGCCCAGCACGGTCGGTCTGCCGAGGGCGGCCGCGTAGCCGGTGACCGAGCCGTGGTCGCCGACGATGACGTCCGCGGCGAGCAGCCCGGCGCGCCAGCCGTCGAACTCCGGCAGGAACAGCACTCCGGCGCGCTGGCAGTCGGCGTGCCATCGGGTGAGCTGTCCGGGGCCGTGGCCGTGCCAGGTGTTCGGGTGCGGGGCGATGGCGAGTTGCCAGGCGTCCCGGGGTAGTTCGGCGGCGAGTTCTCTCAGGAGTGCGGGGCGGGTGCCGAGCAGTCCGGTGTCCGACCAGGTCGAGGACAGCAGGACCAGCCGCCGGTCGCGGGTGCCGAGCGCTGATCGGTAGCGCTCGCGGAAGGGAACGCTCGCCAGGAGCCGGTCATAGCAGGGGTCGCCGCCGATGGTCGCGCTGGGAAGGGCGGCGGGTGCCGCGTCGGCGAGTTGGCGGAGCTGGCTGGGGTGAGAGAGAACCAGGGCCGCCGCGACCGGTTTTCCGTTGCGCAGGGTCCATTCGGGGCCGATACCGAAGTGGCTCCTGGCTCCTGGCTCCTGGCTCCTGGCTCCTGGCTCCTGGCTCCTGGCTCCTGGCTCCTGGCTCCTGGGCGAGTACTTAGTGTATCCGATTCCGTGGGAAAGAATTGCTTGGGGGTGGGAGAGTTTGCCGAGTTTTCCGTGGTGGCTGGCGGTGATGACGAGGTCGAATGTGGTTGTTTTCGCCTGGCGCCAGGGAATGACGATGATGCCGGTGTTTTCGAGTGCGGTGGTGATTCCGTGCTGGAAGGGGTCGCCGGTGGTCAGGGTGAAGACGAGTTGGACGCGGGTGTCGTTCTCGAACGCCGGGATGATGTCGAGGAGCCGGGTCAGGGTGGTCACGTTGTGTGCGACCAGCAGGACGGTGCGGGCGGGCGTGATGCTCGTCCACCGGCGGGCGTCGCGGCCCACGGGCACCTCGGCGTGTGGCTCCCTGCTCACTCTGTGTATGTCCCTCTGTGCTCGTCCGGTTGTTCTCCGACCGTAGCCGATCCGGGTCGCGGGTGGTGTGCCGGTGGCCCGTGTCGGGTGGCCGGGAAGAGCGGCGGGAATCACAGTGGCTTCGCGGTGAATGCGCGGCCGGTATTTCGCGGGAAATGCGCCGGGTGGTTCAGTCGTTAATGGTCATCGGGCCGGAGATGGTGCCGGATTCCACGGTGATCCGATGTGGACGGTCCGGGGTGAGCGACCACCAGTGGAGGCCCGAGCAGACCAGTGAGATCGGGAGCTCGCCGAGGACGGTCGGCTCGCGGCCGTCGCGGAGGACGGCGGCCCGGCGGCCGTCGATGGTCTCGGCCACGGCCATTCGCGCGCCGCGGAAGGCATTCAGCAGTCGCCGTGCTCTCGTGCGTGCCTGGTCGAAGGTGGGGTGTGGGACGCCGCTGAAGATCGCCGAGGCGTTTTCGAGTGCCTCGATGTCGTCGGAGTACTCGTTCACGACGAGGTGTCCGTCTTCGGGCCGCTCCTCGACGGGGTTTCGGGGCGGCTCGGCGACACGGTGCAGCCGCAGGGTCGCGTGCCCACCGGATTCGTGTGCCCCGGTGAGCACGACGCGGAAGGCGGCTGGTTCCCGGAGCGTGACGTCGGGTGCCGGAAGGGCGTCATTCCCGGTGGGATAGGGGGAAACGGGCAGGTCCATGATCTCGTAGGCGCGGGCGAGAATGGCCGCGAGCGCGTCGTGGGCGGCGAACGAGGAGGCCGCGAGAGCGACGTCCCGTGCGCCGCGCGCCAGCGCCGCGGTGATCTGCGGTTCGAGCGGCTCGCCGGTGCGCAGGTGTGGCAGGGCCCGGCGGAGCCGGTCCATCATCGAGCCCGGCACGACCTCGTCGCCGCCGTCGGCCGCGAAGAGTACCGGCCTGCCCGCGGCGGCGCCGTACACGGTGAGCGAGCCGTGATCGGAGATCACCAGATCGGCGGCGACGAGCGCGCTGCGCCACTCGCCGTGCGCGGGGATCAGCCGCAGTCCGCCGTCGGTCGCCGTCCGGGTCAGGGCCCGTACCTCCAGTTCGAGGTGCCGGGCCCAGACGTTGGGGTGCATGGTCATCGCGACGGCGAACTCGTCGACAGGCAGCGCGTACACGAGGTCGTGTGGCAACCGTGGGTTGCGGCCGAACAGTGAATGCTCGCCCCAGGTCGAGCAGAGCAGCACGAGCTTGCGTTCGCCGACCGCCAGTGCGTCGCGGAAACGCTCACGCAGCGGAAGGTTGCGGACGATCCGGTGGTGGGCGGGGTCCCCGGCGACGAGCGCCCGTGCGGGCAGCCGCGGGTCGATGGCGCGCAGCGTCGCGAGGTCCCGCTCGTGCGCTACGACGACGCAGGCGGGGACGATCCCGCCGTCGTGGACGAGTGCGGTCCGAAGCAGCCCGGAGATTTCGTTGGCGTTGTCCTTGGTGCGACGGTTGAACCCGGCGCCGTGCGCCATGAGTACGACGGGTGTCTTGACGCGGTGCAGCTCTGTCTTGTCGCTCGCGGCCAGTGCGAGGTCGAATCGCTCTTCGATCGCCTCGGCCCAGGGCAGCCGGTGAGCGCCGAGTTCGGTCAGCCGTGCGGGCAGCCCGCCGGAGAAGTCGGAGCTGCTGTCCTCGGAACCGTCGTCAGTGGGACCGTCGTCGACGGTGAACACCACTGCGAGACGCGGGTCGGCGGCGAGTGGCCGGACGAGGTCCCACAACCGGTTCTCGGCGGCCGGATTGCGAAGGACGACCAGCACCCGGCGGTCGTGCCGGACCGTGTCCCAGATATCCGGGTTCCGGGTTCCGGGTTCCGGGTTCCGGGTTCCGGGTTCCGGGTTCCGGGTTCCGGGTTCCGGGTTCCGGGTTCCGGGTTCCGGGTTCCGGGTTCCGGGTTCCGGGTTCATGTTCGCTTACCATGCGGCATTGCCCAGGTCAATTCCTCGATCGGTAGAGCATGCAGCTCGGGGACGGACGCCGGGCCACGGTAGCAATCGATGATCCGGAATGCCCGTGTCCGCGGTCGGCGTCCAGTACCGTGTCGGTCACAGGGAGCCAGCGCGGAGGGAGCGGCGGAATGCACAACGCACTGTCCGGATCGGCTGGGCAGGTGGTGCAGGCGCGCGACATCGGCTCGGTGACCTTCGCGGAGGCCGCGATTCCCACGGTGGTCCCGGCGCTGGTGCCCGCGGCCCCGGCCACCTTCGTCGATCGTGATCTCCAGTTGGAGAAGGTGCTTTCGGAGGCGCGGTCGGCGAGCACCGAGCGCGGACGGCCACCGGTGATCGTGCTGCGCGGTATGCCCGGTGTGGGGAAGACGGCGTTGCTGCGCAGGGCCGCCGCGAAGCTGGGCACGCGGTTCCCGGACGGGACGTTGCACGCGGCGTTCGGGGCCGAAGGTACTTCGCCCGCCGAGGCGCTGGGACGGCTGCTGTTCGCGCTGGGCGTCCCGGAAAAGCTGGTGCCGGCGGATTTCGCACGGCGGCAGGATCTGTACCGCTCGCTGACCGCGAGCAAGGGACTGGTCGCCGTGTTCGACGACGTGACGAGTGCTGCCCAGGTGGAGGCGCTCCGACCGAACTCGGGCGCGAGTGTGGTCCTGGTAGCGGCGAACAGCGCGCTCGACGAACTGTACGCGGACGGTGCCGTCGACGTCCGATTGGATCCGTTGCCACCGGAGCACGGCGTCGAGTTGCTGGGAAGGATCTGCCCGGATGGCCGGATCTCGGCGGAGGGTGCCGCGGCCGCCGAGCTGGTCGAGTTGTGCGACGGACTGCCACTGGCGTTGCAGGTCGTCGGGGCCCGGCTGGCCAGTCGTCCACAAAGGACGGTCCAGTGGCTGGTCGACGAACTCGCGGAGACCAACGCCGACACGGTCAACGAAAAGCTGGCGCGTGTCGTCGACACGGTGTACACCGACCTGCCGGACGAGGCGCGGACGGTCTATCGGGTGCTGGGCGTACTGGTCGGGCCGCACTGCAGCGCGGAACTGGTCGCGGCGATGATCGGCAGGCCGGTCGCCCGCGTGCGCAAGGACCTTGAGCAGCTCTACGCGTGCGCGCTGATCGACGAGAAGGCGGACGGTACGTACACCATGCACCGGATGGTGCGTACCCACGCGCTGGGCAGGGCGGAAGCCGAGGACAGCGAAGCGGACCGGACCGGGTGGCTCTCTCGCGCGGTGGACTGGTGGCTGTTCGGTGCCACGGCGGCCGACGTCGCGATCACCGGCCGGCAGCGGCTGCGCATTGCCGACCCGGCGAGGCTGCTGTCCGCGGACGCGAAGACCCCCGGTGCGCTCGCCGGGCTGGCGTGGTTCGAGCGGGAGCTGAGCAACATCCTCGCCGTGCTGGACGCGGCGGCGGCCCGTGGCTGGCACGAACGGGTTTGGCAGCTGTTCGAAGCCAGCTTCGCCTACTTCGACGCGCGGCGTCCGCTCGCCAGCTGGTACCGCGCGGCGAACGTGGCCGTCGAATCCGCGGGGATCGCCGGCAACGTGGCGGCCGAGGCGCGCTGCCGGTGCCTCCGCGCAAAGGCTTTGCAAGAGCTGGAACGTTATCCCCAGGCGGCGGCCGATCTGGATCGGGCAAGGGAACTCGCGTCCGGCGACGAGTGGCTGCTCGCGTCCACTTACGACTTCACCGGCAACCTGGCGTTGCGGGAAGGGCGGTTCGACGACGCGCTCGGGTGGTTCCGGCGGGCGCTGGAGATCAACATCGCGCTCGAACACGGCCGGGGCACCGCGATGCAGACGTTGTTCGTCGGCCGGGCGCTGGCCGGGCTGGGCCGGAACGAGGAAGCACGCGAGACGCTGGAGCGAGCGCGTGCGCTCGCGGTCGCGGCGGAAGCGGAAAGTGTCGCGGCGAAGGCACTGCTCGCCACGGCGGCGGTGTGCTTGGCGCAAGGCGAGTTCGATCAGGCGGATCTCGTGCTCGAACGGGCGGCGTCCAGCGCGAAGGACGTCGGACAGAGCGCCATCGAGGCCGAGGCGGCGACGCTGCGCGCGTCGGCGGCGCGAAAGCGCGGGCGCGCCGAGGAAGCCGACCGGCACGCGCGCTTCGCCGCCGAAGTCTACGAGCGTATGGGAAGTCCGCGGGCCGGGCAGGTGCTCGCCTGGCTCGGGGTCTGACCGCCGCCGCGGTCCGTCAGCTGCTGCGGTCGACCACTTCGTCGTAGGTCCTGAGGTCTTCGGCCCCGCGGTCGCGGCGGTGGAGCCACTCGACGCGTGCGGCTCCTCGCTCGCGGTCGGCGGCCGCTTCGGCGTCCATGATGCCCCGCAGTTCCTCGGCGGGCTTGTCCGGGTAAAGCTGCCGTAGGCGGGCGAAATAACGCTCCCACAGCTTGTGGTGGGCGTCCCGCAGTTCCCGGTGGTCCTCCTTGTCGTTGTGGCAGTACTCGATCATCGTCTGCTGCAGTTGCCGCCGGGAGAGCTTGAGGTCGTCGACCTCGGTCCGCAACTCCTCGTTCTCCCTGGCGAGCGGATCGTCCTCGGGCTCGTCTCGCAGGAAGGTCACGCGCGGGGTGGGTGCCTCGGTGTCGATGCCCAGGTCGCTGCCGGTGCGGATCATGTCCACGGTGACCTTCGGCCGGCCCGCCCATGAGGGGAGCCGCACCTCGTCGGGCCAGGACGGCACCGCGCCGAGGGCGTCGGGTCCCGCCGCCTGCCGGTACAGGCCCGCCGCGACGGCCATGATCGGCGCGAGCCGTTCCGGGGGGATCTGGACGCGGAGCGCGTCGGCGATCCGTTCCCACGAGGGCCGCCGCAGTGCGCATTTGCCGAGGGTTTTGCCCAGCATGTTCTGGAGCCGCTCCGGTGTGCGCCCGTATGCCCAATGGCCGGGGTCGGTGGCGTGGGCCTCGACCAGCCGCCGGAACATCGTGGCGAGGCACCCGTCCTCGTCGACGAGGACGACGACCAGGAACAGGATCAGGACCCGGTCGGCGAGGCCCAGTTTGCTCTGGTTGGTGAAGTCGTCGGTCGAATTGAGCGATTTCAGGACCGCTTGACCTCGGCGTCGTCGGCGGGGCCGCCACGCGCTGGTATCGGCTGGCACGGGTGTGGCTTTCCTCTTCCTCGGTGTGCCGTGACGGCACACTCCCTCCAAATGCGGAATGGCTCCCTCGGTGGCTCCGCGCGGATTCCCGCCACCCGTCCGTGCAAGGGTTTTCGCGTTTGCCTGCACGGTGAGCGACTCTTGGTGGGGCCGGATGTCGGACTGAACCGTCTGGGTTCCACTGGAGAGTCACCGTACCCGTTGACCGGCTACTTGCTGTCATCGACAACGTTGACCGTCGCCGGAGATCGCTCAGCGGTCATCGGGACGCGGCGAACGAGCACCTGACTCCGGTCGACGGCAGTGAATCTGCCATCCGGTCGAGTGTTGGAACGGCCGATCGGTGGCAATCGAGGCCGGTGGGATCGACGTGGTGTGTGCGTGGAAGCCGGTGGTGACACCCAGAGTGACAGGGCCACGAGGTAGGTCCGAGCGTGGGGACGGTCTTCTCCCGTCGAACTCCGGAATCACAAGACCGCGCCAGTGAACAGTTCTGACCGGTGTGATTTCCGGGTCGCCTTGAGACGGTCAACCGGTACGGACATACGGTTTCCGGCGCTCCCGGACACCTACCGGACGGGCCGTTGTCGGATACCTTTCGGTGGGGCGCAGGTCCACCGGCGAATGCGCCGGGGTGTCGGCCGGTGAGGGAAGAAAATGCGGAAGGTAATCCGGGTTACCGTCCGCCGTGCCGGAAATACCCGCCGGACAAATCCGGACGAGGAAAGCGGGCGGGTAGCTTGTGGAAACCGGCGCCGATGGCTTTAGATCGAAGAGCGAGTTCAGGATTTCGTCATCCGGAATCGATGGAACGTGCCCGTCGAGGGGAGGCGGCGTCCGGGCACACGTCCGTTCGCGGCAGACCGCGTGTTGCGCCGCTCCCCACCAATGATTCGCGAGAGAGAAGTGATTTTCATGTACCGCTTTGTGCCGCGATGGCCACCGCGCACACGGCGACTTCGGCGCGTGTGTCGTGCGGCGATCGCCACCTGCCGGATGCTGGCCCGCCTTGGCTGTGGCTCCAGCAGCGCCAACGCCGAAACGGGTCAGCCCGCGTGAGGGACGATCTCGCCGCTCGCAAGGCACTGCGCGCACCTGCCTCCGGTACGCAGGGGCCGCCGGGTTCGCGGGACGACCCGGCCGATCCGCCGACCGTGCGGAACCTCCGGATCGACGCGCTGATGGCGGCCTCGCCCAGGCCGCCCGCGCCGCTCACGGAGGTGCGTACCCAGCGAGACTTCATGGTGCACCTCCGGCATCTCGTGCAGGTCCGGTGTCCGCTCTCGATGCGCGAGATCAACCGGGCCTCCGAGAAGGCCCACCCGTCCCGCCCCATCGCGCGCAGCACCCTCGGGGACCTGCTCGCCCGTGACACCGTGCCCGCCGACGAACAGCGGATGCGCACCCTGCTGACCATCGTGCTGCGCCACCTGCCCGAGGGCGAGGGCCGGCTCCTTCGCCGCGCGGTCGAGGAATGGCTGTACCACTGGCGGCGGGTGCGGCAGCCCCCGGCCGGTGCGCCGACACTCGCCGCCGCGCCACCCCGGCACCCGCCCCGCTCGCCGGTCGAGCGCGTCCTGCGGGCGCTGCGGGCCGCGGAGCGCGAGGCACACGGCACGCCCGAGGCAGCCGGGCTCGCCAGGGCGTGTCGCATCGTCGCGGACCTGGCCGAATAGCCAACACCACCACTCATCGAGGATCCCCATGCACTCCGTTTCCCCTGCCGGGCCCGCGCCGTCGGTGCCCCCGGCCGTCGTCCCGCGGCTCACCCTGGCCCGGACCGCCCTGCTGACCGTCGTCCTCGGCTTCGTCGGCTGGATGACCGCGTGCCATGTTCCGGTGCTGACCTCGCTCGGCGTCGCGGCCGGCAGTCTCAGCCTGGTGACCACCGTGACGCCCGCGGCCGCGGGACTCCGGCGGCTCGCCGGCGTGCTCCGCGCGCTCGGTGCCTAGCCGTCGGCAGGCGGCGGGAATTTCGGTGTGGGGCATGACATCCATAATGGCTGTTGCATATTTGTAACAGAAGTCGTCAAAGGGTGAAATTCGCGCCGGCCTGGTGTGCGGTGCCCGAACCGCCCTGTTCCGGACGCGGCACGCGAGTGCGGCCGTCGAGGGGAAAGGGTCTTTCCCTGGCGGGAAAGGGCGTATTCTGGAAACCGTCGTGGCCGGGACGAAGTCATCGTGGGAACCGGTTCCCGGCGCGGGCGGGCGGCTCATCCGAGGAGGCGGCGTGAAGGAACATTGGAAGGACGAGCCGGACGAGCACGACTACCCGGCGGCGCGCGACTACCTCACCCTCGTCACCGGCGAGGCCGCGGCGGACCGTCTCGTCGGCGCGCTCACGGCGGGGGAACTGACGCACCGCAAGGCGAAGGACATTCTGCGCGCCAGCGGGTTGGCCCTGTTGCCCGTCGACAATGTCCACGTCGCGAAGGACCTCGAAAAGGTCAAGAAGGGCCGAGCGCTGTCGCCCGTCCTGCTGGTACGCGGGCACACCCACGAGGATCTGCGTGCCGCCGCCGATCTGGTGATCGCCGACGGCTACCACCGGGTGTGCGCCTCCCATCACCTGGACGAGAACGCGGACATCCCCTGCAAGCTCGTCTGACCGGCCGCTGCCCCGCCTCCGGCGGCACAACCCGTTGTGCGGGACCGGGTCCGTCGTTCCCGTGCACGCAGCAAGGGCGGCGTTCCCGGCCGTGATCACACGGTCGGGTGGGAAGACTTGGTGGGCCCGTCGCGCCTGTGCCAGTGTGAATCCGCGGAGTTGATCACCTCGTTTCCCGCGTTTCGTCGTTTTTGCCGTGCTTTTCAGCGTTCCTGGTTCGACCCGGCAGGAATGACGTGACCGGCATGACCGAGCAGGACCGATCATGAGGAGCGGAATCGGATGTGGAATTCACGCGGGCGCTCGGCGCTCGCCGTCGGCACCGTGGTGGCCGCCGCCGCGCTGATGGGCACCGTGGCCGGCGCCGCGGAGCCGGTCGATGTCCCGCCGAAGGGGCAGAACTGCTGGGCGACCCACTACGGGCCGATACCGGCGGGTTCGCGCACGGCCAACGGTGAGCTGTACGACGGCAACGCGATGACCGCGGCCACCTCGCTCAGCCGCGACCCGCAGCTGCCGTTCGGCACCAAGCTCAAGGTCACGAACGTGGCGAACAACAGGTCGGTGACCGTGCGCGTCAACGACCGGGGCACCTACACCTGGAGCTCCGCCGTCCCGAAGTGCCTCGACCTGACCGACGGGGCGTTCGCGAAGATCGGTCAGCTCACGCCCGACCCCGGTCATCTCGTGGTCAAAACCCAGATCGTGAAGTGAACTCGAACCCTTTGTGTCAGCTGGTCGCGCATCGTAAGGAGAAGAAATGGTGATTCGTCGTTTCCTGGCCGGTCTGCTTCCCGCGGCGGCGCTCGGCGCGGTCGCGCTGGCGGGCCCGGCAGCCGCGGCCGAGGAGCAGCCCGCCACGGCGGCGGGGCCGACGGCGTTCGTGGTCAGCCAGGCGCAGTTCGACAAGATGTTCCCCGGCCGCAACGGTTTCTACAGCTACCAGGGGCTCACCGCGGCACTGGGTGCCTACCCGGGTTTCGCGAACACCGGCAACGACACGATCAAGAAGCGGGAGGCCGCGGCGTTCCTCGCCAACGTCGGTCACGAGACCGGCGGGCTGAAATACGTCGTGGAGCAGAACAAGGACAACTACCCGCACTACTGCGACGCGGGACAGCCCTTCGGATGCCCCGCGGGGCAGGCGGCCTACTACGGCCGTGGCCCGCTGCAGCTGAGCTGGAACTTCAACTACAAGGCCGCGGGTGACGCGCTGAAGATCGATCTGCTGCACGACCCGTACAAGGTAGAGAAGGACGCGGCCGTGTCCTGGAAGACCGGCCTGTGGTTCTGGAACAGCCAGCGCGGTGCCGGCAGCATGACCGCGCACGACGCGATGGTCAACGACAAGGGTTTCGGCGAGACCATCCGCAGCATCAACGGCGCGCTGGAGTGCAACGGCAAGAACCCCGCCGAGCGGGAAGACCGGATCAACATCTACAAGAAGTTCGTGGGTGTGCTCGGCGCCGACCCGGGCGGCAACCTGTCCTGCTGACGCCTGCGCGGTGCCCGCGGGTCGCGGACGGCACGACCGTCCGCGACCCGCGGTTCAACTGTCCTTTGTAGACGTAAACGCTACTCGTCCCGATCGGGATCCGCGGACTCGGCGGGGACCCGCAGCCACCGCCAGAGACCCCGCGAGGACAGGAACAGCAGCGTGGCGCCGGGGGCGATGAGGATCAGCGACAGCAGGAGCCTCCTGAGCTCCCGGCCGGTGGCGGATCCGGCGGACGGCCCGCGGGTGACACAGTCGTACGTCGCCGGGTCACAGGATTTCGCGCTCAGATTGAAGCGGATGCCGAACCAGATCAGCGCGATGCCGGCCACCGCGCCGAGGAACAGGCCGAGCAGGGTGACCGTGTCGACGACGAACCCGGTGCGGGCCACCGACCCGAGCGCGGCCGCCGCCCGTGTCCGCGCCAGTGTCCCGGCGAGCAGGGTGACCGCCGGGATGGCGGGCAGCGCGATGGCGGGCAGGAGCCAGTTCCCGGTCGCCAGCGACACGCCGACGAGCACGGGGCCCACCGGCATGAGCACGACCAGGCCGAGGCCCAGGTGATCCTTCCACGTCCGGCGTCTCTTCTTCGGAGCCTGGTCGCGGCCGGACATTTGACCAGGCTATAGGCTCGGGGGCATGCCGGACACCCAATACGAGGATCTTCTCCGCCTGGTCATGGAGACGGGCGCGCGCAAGGGCGACCGCACCGGCACCGGCACGCGGTCGATCTTCGGGCACCAGCTGCGGTATCGGCTGTCCGAGGGTTTCCCGCTGGTCACGACCAAAAAGGTGCACTTCCGCTCGATCGCCTACGAGCTGCTGTGGTTCCTGCGCGGCGACGCGAACGTCGGCTGGCTGCGGGAGAACGGCGTCACGATCTGGGACGAGTGGGCGGCGCCCGACGGTGACCTCGGCCCGGTCTACGGCGTGCAGTGGCGGTCGTGGCCGACCCCGGACGGCGGGCACGTCGACCAGATCGGTGAGGTGCTGCGCACGCTCCGCGACAACCCCGACTCCCGCCGGATCATCGTGTCCGCGTGGAACGTCGCCGACATCCCGCGGATGGCGCTGCCGCCGTGTCACGCGTTCTTCCAGTTCTACGTGGCCGACGGCAGGCTCTCCTGCCAGCTCTACCAGCGCAGCGCCGACCTGTTCCTCGGGGTGCCGTTCAACATCGCGAGCTACGCGCTGCTGACGCACATGATCGCCGAGCAGGTGGGCCTCGGCGTCGGTGACTTCGTCTGGACCGGCGGCGACTGTCACATCTACGACAACCACGTCGACCAGGTCCGCACGCAGTTGTCCCGCGACGCGCGGCCGTTCCCCACACTGAGCCTGAAACCGGCGGAAAGCCTGTTCGACTACGGCTACGAGCACATCACGGTCGAGGGCTACGACCCGCACCCCGGCATCAAGGCACCGGTGGCGGTGTGATCGGGGTCGAGTGGGCACAGTCGTCGAACGGCGTCATCGGCCGTGACGGCGAGCTGCCGTGGCATCTGCCGGAGGACCTGAAGCACTTCCGCGCCCTGACCGCCGGCGCGACCGTGCTCATGGGCCGTCGCACCTGGGAGTCGCTGCCACCGCGGTTCCGGCCGCTGCCGGGCCGCCGCAACCTGGTGCTCTCGCGCACGCCGCAGGAAGGCGTGGAGACCTTCCCCGACCTGGCGGAGGCACTCGCCGCGGTGTCCGGGGACGTGTGGGTGATGGGCGGCGCGGCGGTGTACCGGGCGGCGCTGCCGCTCGCCGACCGGATCGTGGTCACCGAGATCCGGGAGCACTTCGACGGCGACACCCACGCGCCGGAGGTCGGGCGCGCGCCGGACTCGGTCGGGGAATGGCTGGAGTCCTCGACCGGGCTGCACTACCGGTTCCTGACCTGGGGCTGAGCCTCGGCGCGGTCCGCGGTCACCGACCAGGCCGGCAGCCGATGACGGCCCTCGTCGTCGAGCGGCGGCGGTGTGGTGCCGAACACCTCGAACATCTTGTCCGGCACCCTGGCCAGGTACACCGCCGGGCGGAGCGTCGCGAGGGACCAGTGCGGCACGAGCGCGGCGCGGAGGTCGGCCGCGGAGATGCCGGGCAGCGGGCTGTGCTCGGACATGCACACCATGTTCAGTGTCGCGCCGGGGCGGGTGGCCCGGTGCAGGGAGGTCAGGTACTCGCGTTGCCCGGCCCGGTCGAGCACGTGGAACAGCGCACTGTCCACAATGGAGTCGAAGTCCCCGGCGCGGCCGGGGAGGGCGACGGCGTCCTCGACGGCGAACCGGACGTCGAGGCCGCGTGAGGCGGCCAGCCGCTCGCCCCGGCCGACGGCCACCCCGGACAGGTCGATCGCGGTGACCCGGTGGCCGCGTCCGGCGAGGTACAGCGCGTTCCCGCCGGTGCCGCACCCCGCGTCGAGGACGTGGCCGCGGACACGCCCGGCCCGTTCGAACTCCACGATCGCGGGCTGCGGGCCGCCGATGTCCCACGGTGCAGTCGGCGTCGTGATCCCCATCTCGGGCAGGTCGCCCTGGTAGGCGAGGTCGAAGTCCATGGGTGCCTGTCCGGCCGCGACATCGTCGGTCATCGTCACTCCGTTCCGTCGTTCGTGGTCGTGGTGAGCGCGAAGTCGTCCAGCAGGTGGGTGTCGTGGCGTGCCTCGGCGAAGCGGGGGTCGGCGAGCACCGCGGAGAGATAGCGCGCGGTGGTGTGCACACCGGGCCCGCCGATCCGGAACTCGGTGAGCGCGTGCCGCATCCGCGCCAGCGCGGTGTCGCGGCCGGGTGCCCAGACGATCACCTTGGCCAGCAACGAATCGTACGCGGCGGGCACGCGGTATCCGGTGTAGGCGTGGGTGTCCACCCGGACGAACGGGCCGCCCGGCGGGACGAACTCGGTGAGGACCCCGGCGGCGGGCGCGAAGTCGCGGTCCGGGTCCTCGGCGTTGACGCGGCATTCGACGGCCACCCCGGTGAACCGGACGTCCTCCTGGCCGTAGCCGAGCGGTTCCCCCGCCGCCACGCGCAGCTGCTCGGACACCAGGTCGATCCCGGTGACCATCTCGGTCACCGGGTGCTCCACCTGGATCCGGCAGTTGACCTCCATGAAACTGAACCGGCCCGCCGGGTCCACCAGGAACTCGAACGTGCCCGCGCCGACGTAGCCGGTGGCGAGCGCGCCGCGCACGGCCGCGCCGGTCAGCCGGTCGATCAGCGTGTCCGGCAGCGCCGGCGCGGGCGACTCCTCGATCAGCTTCTGCCGTCGGCGCTGCACGGAGCAGTCGCGCACGCCGAGGTGGACGCCGTGCCCGTGCCCGTCGCACAGCACCTGGACCTCGACGTGCCGCGCGTTGGCGAGGTAGCGCTCGACATACACCCGTCCGTCGCCGAACAGGGCGCGGGCGGTCGCCGTCGTCTCCGCGAAGGCGTCGGCGAGTTCCCCGGGGTGGTGGACCACCCGCATCCCCCGTCCGCCGCCGCCCGCGACCGACTTGATGATCACCGGGTAACCGACCTCGGTGGCCAGCAGGGCCGCCTCGTGCGCGGTCGGCACCGGCTCGACGGCGCCGGGCAGCAGCGGCAACCCGGCCGCGGCCATCGCCGCGCGTGCGGTCGACTTGTCGCCCAGCCTGCGCATCACCGCCGCCGGTGGCCCGACGAAGACCAGGCCCGCCGCCGCGCAGGCGTCGGCGAAGTCGGCGTCCTCGGAGAGGAACCCGTAGCCGGGGTGGATGCCGTCGGCGCCGGCCATCAGCGCGGCCTGGATCAGCGCCGGTGCGTTCAGGTAGCTCTTCCGCGCCTTCGGGGGTCCGATGTGGATGGTCCGATCGGCGACGCGGGTCACCGCGGAGTCGCGGTCGGCGCTGGAACACGCAGCGACGACCCGGATCCCGGACGCCCGGCAGGCACGGGCCACGCGCAGGGCGATCTCGCCGCGGTTGGCGATCAGCACGGTGGACAGCCGTCGTCGGCCGGTGCTCACGGCGCGCCCAGTTCCATGAGCGCGTCGCCGTATTCGACCTCGTCGCCGTTGTCGCGGAGGATGCGCACCACGGTCCCGGCGCGGTCGGCCTCCACCGGGATCATCAGCTTCATGGCCTCCACGATGCCCACCTGCTGGCCCTGCCGGACGTGGTCGCCTTCGCGCACGTAAGGGTCGGCCTCGGGGGACGGCGCGCGGTAGAAGACGCCGACGGTCGACGCGGTCACCACCGTGACGTCCGGGCCGGGCCGCTCGGCCACGGTGTCCGCGGTGTCCGCGGTGTCCATTGTGTCCACTGTGGACGTCGGCGCGGGCCCGGCGGGGACCGCGGTCCGGTCCGGCCAGCTGACCTCGATGGCGACCTCGCCTGCCCGGACGGACAGCCGGGCCGGGGCCGGGCCGCTCGTCAGGAGCGTGGCGACCGTGTCGGCGGCTTCGCGCAGCACGGCACGGACCGCCGAGGCGGCGGGCTGGGCGAACACCAGGTCCCGCGCGTAGTCCCAGTCACCGGGGACGTCCCCGGTGCCGGGGGAAAGGCCGACGTCGGTCATGACCGCACCTCCCTGGCGACGGCGGGCGCCGGTGCGCCGAACCGGCGGAACCGGTGCCGCCGCCGGGCGCACAGCTCCTCGCCGGGGACGTCGGCGAGCTCGGCGAGCGCTTCGGTCAGCGCGGCCCGCAGCAGCGCGGCCGCGGCGTCGTGGTCCCCGGCCGGGCTGGCCGGGACGACGCCGTCCGCGATGCCGAGCGCGAGCGTCTGCCGGGCGTCCACGCGCAGTGCCGCGGCCGCGCGCGGCGCGGCGGCGGGATCGTGCCACAGGATCGCCGCGCAGCCCTCCGGGCTGATGACCGAGTACACCGCGTCGGCGTTCATGAGCACCCGGTCGGCCACCGCGAGCGCCAGCGCGCCGCCGCTGCCGCCTTCCCCGAGCACCACCGCGACCACCGGGACCGGGAGCCCCGCGAGGAGCTTGAGGTTCTCCGCGATCGCATACGCCTGCCCGTCCGTTTCGGCCTCCGGACCGGGGTGCGCGCCGGGGGTGTCGATGAGGGTGACGACCGGGATGCCGAGCTTCGCGGCGGTCCGCATGAGCCGTCCGGCCTTGCGGTAGCCCGCCGGGGAGGCCATGCCGAAGGAGTGCGCGGTCAGCTCCGCCGCGGTGTGTCCCTTGCGCGTGCCGATCACCATCACGGGGGACCCGGCCAGCAGGGCGGGGCCGCCCACGATCGCGGGACAGTCCTTGGCCAGCCGATCGCCGTGCAGCTCGAGAAACTCGTCGAAGACCCGTGCGAGGTGGTCCTGCACGGTCGGCCGGCGAAGGTCGCGGGCCGCGCGCACGGCCTGCCACGGGTCGCGGGCGGGGAGCAGGTCCGGGTCGGTGACCACGGCGGGTCCCGCTGGGGCGGTGAAGGTCGCCGGGCCGGTCGTGGCGAGCAGTTTCGTCAGTGTCGCGCGCAGTTCGGCGCGCGGGCACAGCAGGTCGATCAGCCCGTGCCCGGCGAGGAACTCCGCGGTCTGGAAACCGGGGGGCAGCGGGCGGCGGATGGTCTGCTCGATCACCCGCGGCCCGGCGAACCCGAGCCGTGCGCCGGGCTCGGCGATGATCACGTCGGTGAGGGTGGCGAAGGAGGCCGCCACCCCGCCGAAGGTCGGGTCGGTGATCAGCGAGACGGTGAGGATTCCGGCCTCGTCGAGCCGCTGGAGCATCTGGGCGGTCTTGGCCATCTGCATGAGCGACAGCGCGCCCTCCTGCATCCGTGCCCCGCCGGAGGCGGTGACGAGCAGCAGCGGGACCCGGCGGCGCAGCGCCAGCTCGCCCGCGACGGTGATCGCCTCGCCCTCGGCGGTGCCGAGACTGCCGCCGAGGAACCGGAAGTCCAGCACCGCGACGACCAGTGGGTGCCCGCCGACGGTGCCGCTCGCGCAGACCACGGCCTGGTCGAGCCCGGTCCGGGACCGCGCCGCGTCCCGGCGCAGCGGGTAGCGCATGGAGTCGGTGAAGCCCAGAGGGTCCACTTCGGACACCGGGACGGTGATCGGCTCCGCGGATCCCTCGTCCAGCAGCGTTTTCAGCCGGTGCGGCGCGGTCAGCCGCAGGTGGTGGCCGCAGTCGGGGCAGACCCGCAGATCGCGGTCGAGGCGTTTCCGGTAGAGCACTGCCCGGCAGCCGGGACACAGTTCCCAGTGCGGGGCGCGCACCGGTTCGGTGCGCGTGGCCAAGGACGTCATGCTGCGCGTTCCTGTCGTCGGCACGGATGGTCGCCGCCGATCGTGGGCCGGGCCGATCGATCGGTGATCAAGCCGGGGTGAACGCGGCGGGCGTCGAACTCGGGTCCAAACCGGCTCGAAGATCCGGGGTCACGCTCGCCTCAGCCAGGCGATGCGTACCCGGACGGGCCGCGCCGCACCCGAAGGAGCGCCGAAGGGCAGGGAATAGACGGTGGCAGGGAGACGGGACACCCGGAGCGTCGTGGTCACCGGTATCGGGGTGGTCGCGCCCGGCGGGGTCGGCACGAAGCCGTTCTGGGAGCTGCTGACCGCGGGCCGGACGGCGACCCGCCGGATCTCGCTGTTCGACCCCGCGCAGTTCCGCTCGCGCGTGGCCGCGGAATGCGACTTCGACCCGGTCGCGGCCGGGCTGGGCAGGAGACAGATCCGCGCGTGGGACCGGACCGCGCAGTTCGCCGTGGTCGCCGCGACCGAGGCGCTCGCCGACAGCGGGGTCCGCGACGGGCTCGACCCCGGCCGCACCGGGGTGATGGCGGGCACCGCGTGCGGCATGACGATCAGCCTCGACCAGGAGTACGCCGTGGTCAGCGACGAGGGCCGGAAGTGGCTCGTCGACGCCGAGCACGGGGTGCCCTACCTCTACGACTACTTCCTGCCCTCCTCCATGGCCACCGAACTGGCCTGGCTGGCCGGCGCGGAGGGCCCGGTCGGGGTGGTGTCGACGGGGTGCACCTCCGGCATCGACGTCGTGGCGCACGCCGCGGACCTGATCCGGGACGGCGAGGCGGACGTGATGCTCGCCGGTGCCTCCGACGCGGCGATCTCGCCGATCACCGTGGCGTGCTTCGACGCGATCAAGGCGACCACCCCGCGCAACGACGAACCGGAAAGCGCGGCGCGGCCCTTCGACCGCACCCGCAACGGTTTCGCGCTCGGTGAGGGCTCGGCGTTCTTCGTGCTGGAGGAGGGCGAGCACGCTCGGCGGCGTGGCGCGCACATCTACGCCGAGATCGCCGGGTACGCCGCCCGCTGCAACGCCTTCAGCATGACCGGGCTGCGCGACGACGGGAAGGAACTGGCCTCGGCGATCACCGGCGCGCTGGACAGGGCGAAGCTCGACCCGGCCGACATCGACTACGTCAACGCGCACGGCTCGGCGACGAAACAGAACGACCGGCACGAGACCGCGGCGTTCAAGCACAGTCTCGGGCAGCACGCGTACACGACGCCGGTCAGCTCGATCAAGTCGATGATCGGGCACTCGCTCGGCGCGATCTGCGCGCTGGAGATCGCCGCCTGTGCGCTCACCATCGAGCATTCGGTGATCCCGCCGACGGCGAACCTGCACGAGCCCGACCCCGAGTGCGACCTCGACTACGTCCCGCTCGTCGCCAGGGAACAACGGGTCGACGTCGCGCTGAGCGTCGCCAGCGGCTTCGGCGGGTTCCAGAGCGCGATCGTGCTGACCAAGGCCGGGGCGAACACATGAGCGACGCGTGCGAGCGAATCGAGAATGTCATGCGCCATAAGGAATTCGGCACCGTCTCGCGAAGCGGGGCATTCGCATGAGCGGGCCGGTGGTGACCGGGCTCGGGGTGATCGCGCCCAACGGGGTCGGCACCGGCGAGTACTGGTCCGCGGTGCTGCGCGGCGAATCCGGTCTCGGGGTGCTGACCCGTTTCGATCCGTCCGGGTACGCGGCGCGGGTCGCCGGTGAGGTGAACGTCGACCCGGCGGGCCGGGTGCCGGGCAGGCTGCTGCCGCAGACCGACCACATGACCAGGCTGGCGCTGATCGCGGCCGAGGAGGCGCTGACCGACGCCCGGTTCGACCCGGCGGAGGTCCCGGAATACGGGGCGGGCGTGGTGACCGCGGCGTCCGGCGGCGGGTTCGAGTTCGGCCAGCGGGAGCTGGAAGCGTTGTGGAGCAAGGGCGGCGCGTACGTCAGCGCGTACCAGTCGTTCGCCTGGTTCTACCCGGTGAACACCGGGCAGATCTCCATCCGGCACGGCCTGCGCGGCGCGGGCGGGACGCTGGTCACCGAGCAGGCGGGCGGACTGGACGCGGTCGCGAAGGCGCGACGGCACCTGCGTGACGGCGCCGAGCTGATGGTGACCGGCGGCGTGGACGGGTCGCTGTGCCCGTGGTCGTGGCTGTGCATGATCCGCTCGGGCAGGCTCAGCACGGTGGCCGACCCCCGCCGCGCGTTCCTGCCGTTCGACCGCGGGGCCAGTGGCTCGGTGATCGGCGAGGGCGGGGCGCTGCTCGTGCTGGAGTCCGCCGAGGCGGCCCGGCGGCGGGGCGGGCACCGCTACGGCGAGATCGCCGGGTACGCGGCGACCTTCGATCCCCGGCCGGGCAGCGGCCGGGAACCCGCGCTGGGGCGTGCCGTCGAGGCGGCGCTCGCCGAGGCGGGCCTGCGGCCGGAGCAGATCGATGTGGTGTTCGCCGACGCCTCCGGGGTACCGGAGCTGGACCGCGTGGAGGCGCGGACGCTGGCGCGCGTGTTCGGCGCGGGCGCGGTGCCGGTCACCGCGCCCAAGACAATGACCGGGCGGCTGCTCGGCGGCGGCGCGGCGCTGGACCTGGCGACCGCGTTGCTGGCGCTGGAGGCCGGCGTCATTCCTCCGACCGTCCACATCGGACAACAGGCCGAGCCGGACCTGCTCGACCTGGTCGGACCGGAACCCCGGGAGCTGCCGCTGTCCACCGCGCTGGTCCTCGCACGCGGGTTCGGCGGGTTCAACTCCGCGATGGTGGTGCGGCGCGGCTGAAACCTGGCCGTGGCACGACGAGAAGACCCGACGAGAAGACCCGACGAGAAAGGAAGTGACATGACCGAGTTCACGATCGAGCGGCTGGTCGTCCTGTTGCGCGAGTGCGCGGGCGAGGAGGAGGGCGTCGACCTGGACGGCGCGATTCTCGACGAGCCGTTCGAGGACCTTGGCTACGACTCGCTGGCGTTGTTCAACACGGTGAGCCGGATCGAGCGCGAATGCTCCGTCCAGCTCGCCGAGGACGTGGTCACCGAGGCGAAGACACCGCGGGCGCTGCTCGCGGAGATCAACGACCGCATCAGCCAGCTCGCCTAGGCGCGGCACACAGGGAAGGGGTGACCGCGGATGTGCGGAATCGCCGGCTGGGTCGACTTCGAGCGTCCCCCGGTCAGGGAAACGGCGCGCGCGATGACGGCGACGATGGCGTGCCGGGGGCCGGACGACGAGGGGCTGTGGCTGGCCGGGCCGGTCGCGCTCGGGCACCGCAGGCTCGCGGTGATCGACCCGGCGGGCAGCACGCAGCCGATGGCCGCCGAGCGGGAGGGCGCCGTGCTGACCTTCTGCGGCGAGGTCTACAACTTCCGCGAGCTGCGTGCCGAGCTGACCGCGCACGGGCACCGGTTCCGCACGCGCGGCGACACCGAGGTCGTGCTGCGTGCCTACCTCCAGTGGGGCGAGGGATTCGCCGAGCGGCTCAACGGGATGTTCGCGCTCGCGGTGTGGGACACCAGGAAGGAGGAACTGCTGCTGGTCCGCGACCGGATGGGGGTGAAGCCGCTGTACTACCACCCGACCCCGCACGGCGTCCTGTTCGGTTCGGAGCCGAAGGCGATACTGGCGAACCCGGTGGTGCCGCGCCGGGTCGGGGCGGAGGGGCTGTGCGAGATCCTCGACATGGTCAAGACGCCGGAGGCCGCGGTCTTCACCGGGATGGCCGAGGTCCGGCCGGGACAGCTGGTCCGGATCCGGCGGGGCGGGCTGACGAAGCGCCGGTACTGGACGCTGGAGGCGGTGGAGCACACCGAAGACCGGCCCGCCACGATCGCGCGGGTCCGGGAGCTGCTGGAGGACATCGTGGCGCGGCAGCTCGTCGCCGACGTCCCGTTGTGCACGTTGCTCTCCGGCGGTCTCGACTCCTCGGCGGTGACCGCGCTCGCGGCCGGGCACGGCCCGGTACGGTCGTTCTCCGTCGACTTCGCGGGCTCCGCCGAGCGTTTCGCGCCGGACGCGGTGCGGGCGGAGAGCGACGCGCCGTTCGCGCGGGACGTGGCCGGGCACGTCGGCACCGAGCACACCGAGATCCTGCTCGGCACCGGGGAACTCGCCCACCCGTCGGTCCGTGCCGCGGTGCTCGGGGCCACCGATCTGCCGCCCGCGTTCTGGGGCGACATGTGGCCCTCGCTGTACCTGTTGTTCCGCGCGATCCGTGAACGGTCCACAGTGGCCTTGTCGGGTGAGTCGGCCGACGAGCTGTTCGGCGGCTATCGCTGGTTCCACAACCCCGCCGCCCTCCGCGCCCCGACCTTCCCTTGGCTCACCTCGGGTTCCGCGCGGTACTTCGGCGGTCTGGCGCTGCTCGACACCGGACTGCGCGAGAAGCTCGACCTCCCCGGCTACCGCGCGGCGCGGTACCACGAGGCGCTCGCCGAGGTGCCGCGGCTGCCGGGCGAGGACGACGTGGCGCGGCGGATGCGCGAGGTGACCTACCTCAACCTCACCCGTTTCGTGCAGACCCTGCTCGACCGCAAGGACCGGATGAGCATGGCCGTCGGCCTCGAGGTCCGGGTGCCGTTCTGCGATCACCGGCTCGTCGAGTACGTGTTCAACGTCCCCTGGGCGATGAAGACGTTCGACGGCAGGGAAAAGAGCCTGCTGCGCGCGGCGGTCGAGGACCTGCTGCCGCGTTCGGTGGTGGAGCGGGTCAAGACGCCGTACCCGGCGACCCAGGACCCGGGCTACGAGCGGGTGCTGCGTGCCGAACTGGCCGAGCTGGTGTCCGGGCACGACGCGCCGGTGCTGCCCCTGCTGGATCTCGATCGCGTCCGGCGGTTCGCCAGCCGCGCGGTCGGGGAGGTCAGCCGCCCGTACGACCGGGGCAGCCTGGAACTGGCGTTGTGGCTCAACGACTGGCTGGTCCGCTGGGGCGTGACCGTGGACCTGTGAGGCCGGGCGCACCGATCCGGCAGCGGGCCCCGGCGCTTCGAACGCCGGGGCCCGCTGTCGAGGCGTCAGACCACAGTGGACGCTTCGTCACCACGTGACGGGCAGCTCGTGCAGCCCGAAGACGGTGGCGTCCTTGTACGGCAGCTCCGCGGCGGGGATCGCGAGCCGGAGCCCGGGGATCCGGGTGAACAGCGTGCGGTAGACGACTTCGAGTTCCACCCGCGCGAGGTTCTGGCCGACGCACTGGTGGATGCCGTAACCGAAGGCCAGGTGGCCACGCGCGTTGCGGTGGATGTCCAGCTCGTCGGGGCACGCGAACGCGGACGGGTCCCGGTTCGCCGCCGCGTTCACCCCGATCACGCCGTCGCCCGCCTTCAGCAGCGTGCCGCCGACCTCGACGTCGGCGGTCAGCACCCGGGAGGTCAGCTGGTCGGCGATGCTGAAGTACCGCAACAGCTCGTCGACCGCGGGCTCGGCGAGCGCCGGGTCCTCGCGGAGCGCGGCGAGCTGTTCCGGGTGCTCCAGCAGGGCGACGGTGCCGAGCGAGATCATGTTCGACGTCGCCTCGTGGCCAGCCACGAGCAGCATCCTGGCCATGCCCACCAGTTGTTCGTGGTCCTGCGGGGTGTCGCTCTCACGGTTCTTGACGATCATCCGGCCGATCAGGTCGTCGCCGGGGTCCGCCTCCTTGGTTGTGACGAGCTTGTCGAAGTACTCCTGGAGTTCGGCGTTCGCGCGGCCCGCCTCCTCCGGCGTCGCCGACCTGCTGATGATCGCGGTGGTGCTGTACTGGAAGAACTCCCGGTCGGCGTAGGGGACGCCGAGCAGCTCGCAGATCACCAGTGCGGGCACCTTCACCGCGAGCGCGCCGACCAGGTCGGCGGGCCGGTCCCCGGCGAGTATCGCGTCGACGTGTTCGTCGACGATCTCCTGGATCCGCGGGCGCAGCGCCCGCATGCGCCGCAGCGTGAACTCGGGCACGACCAGCCGCCGCTGCGCGGCGTGGGCCGGCGGGTCGAGCGAAACGAGCACGGGACGCAGTTTCGCCAGCTGTTCCGGGGGGAGTTCGAAGAACAGCGGGAAGTTGGGGTGCCTGCGGTCCGAGGTGACCGTCTCGGCGAGGAGGAGCTTCCGGACGTCTTCGTAGCGGGTGAGCAGCCAGGCGACGCGCCCGCTGCCGAGCACCACCCTGCTGACCGGTTCCTCCGCGCGCAGCCGCGCGTACTGCTCCGGCGGGGCGAAGGGACAGGTGCGGGGCATCGGGAAGGAACGGACCTCTGCCGGGTTTTCGAGCGTTGACAAGGAAAACCTCCTCGGAACGGGGCGGAGCGCCGGGCGAAGGGGCTCGCCCGGCGCTCCGGGGACGGACGCGGTGCTCAGCCGCCCGCGGGGATCTGGGCGGCCTCGGGGGCGAGGTAGTCGCGGATCTCCGCGCTCGGGTGGGTCCGCGCCCACTCGGCGACCTGGCGCATCCGGTCCACCGTCGGCTCGATGAACCGCACCTCCGGCCGGTCGAGGCCGAGCGCGGGCAGCATCCAGTCGGCGGCGTGGATCCGCGCGGTCAGCGCGTCGGCGGCGTCCCGTGCGGAAACACGTCCCGCGTGGACGTCCTCGCAGCGGGTGTTGATCTCGTCGAACAGCGCGGCGTAGGAGTCGACCGGCCACCACAGGCCCGGGTAGTCGGTGTCGTCGAGCCGGCGGCAGTAGGTGTCGTCGCCGGTTTCCTTGGTCCTGGCGAGCGCGTTGAGGTAGCGCTTGCCGCCGATCATGCTGCCCGCCGACCAGATCCGGAACACCGCGTTCCACAGGTCGTAGGTGGCGAACGAGATGAACGAGCTGTTGACCAGTTTGTCGTTGTAGTCGAGCAGGCCCTGCTCCAGCCGCTCGACGTAGGTGAACCGGTCGAGGGAGAAGTCGTCGTCGCGCAGGGCGTCCATCAGCCGCCAGGACAGCGTGTTGATGATTTCGCAGGTGTTGGACAGGCCGCGGGAGAACAGCGGGTCGACGAAACCGGCGGCGTGCGACATCAGGCACCAGCGGGGGCCGACCGTCCTGGTGGAGGAGTACTGCATCCGGTCGGTGCGGACCCACTCGCGCACGCTGCGCGCCCCGGCGAGCTGCCGCGCCACCGCGGGGAACCGCCGGGCGTGCGCGAAGAACTCCTCCTCGGCCGACAGCTCCGGCCGCAGCGGGTAGCGGCGCGGGTCGAGCTGGATTCCCACGCTGCACAACGGGTTCGTCGCGTGCTCGTGGTTGTCGAACGGGATGATCCACATCCAGCCGCGGTCGAACATGTGGTGCAGCGTGCCGTCGCTCCACGGTGCCGGTGGCCGGTCCCCGCCGCCGAAACCCAGGTGGTTGTCGGCCGGGTCGACCCCGATCATGTGCGTGAAGATCGAGCGGGCGTGGTGGTGCAGCCTGCTCGGCTGCTCGCGCAGGCCGAGCTGCTGGGCCAGCGGCGAGCGGAACCCGCTGGCGTCCACCAGGTAGCGGGCGTGGTGCACGCTGCCGTCGACCCCGACCACCGCGACACCGTCGTCGGCGAGGTCGACGCGTTCCACCCGGTAGTTCTGCTTCGCTTCGCAGCCGTAGCGGATCGCGGTGTGGAACATGTACGCGTCCGAGTCCTGCCGGAACAGGTGCGCCGCGTTCCCCGCGACGTCGAGCAGCCGCAGCTGGTTGGTCTCGCGCGGGTCGGGTTCCTCGCCGTCGCGGTGCAGGACGAACCCGAAGTTGCTCTTCTGCCCGTGTGAGCCGCCGACGTTCGCCATGATGTCGGCGAAGCTGCCGAGGTAGCCGATCTCCGGCACCCCGTACCGCTCGGCGATCAGCCGGAGCAGGAACAGCGTCTGGCCGATGGTGGACTCGCCGACCGCGAACCGCGGGTGCTGCGTGCCGTCCAGCAACAGGACACGGAAGCCGTGCCTGGCCAGGATCGACCCGAGGATGGTCCCGGACAGTCCCGTCCCGATGATGACCACGTCGTGGTCGTTTTCTCCGTTCCGCACAGGCGAATCCCTTCTGTTCGGCGGGTTTCCCCGGATGGCCTCCAGTGGAACCCGGCCGGATCCAGGCGGGTTCGAGCGGGCACGAAGGATCGCGCGGCTCGAACCCGGCCCCAACGCCGATGGCTAGCTTCGCGGCGAAGAAGCCGTTCCCGACCGCATCGGGGGAGCCATGACCGAGACCGTCACCACCGCCGGCGACGCGCCGCCGAAGTTCCCGGAACCGCGTACCTGTCCGTACGATCCACCGCCCGGCTACGTCCGGATGAGCGAGCGAGGACCGCTGCACCGGGTCACGCTCTACGACGGCTCGATCGGCTGGCTGGTCGCGCGGCACGCCGAGGCACGCAGGCTGCTGGCCGATCCGCGGCTCTCCTCGGACCGCACCCGCCCCGACTTCCCGGTGACCACACCGAGGATGGGCCGGATGCGGACGCAGGCGCCGGCGTTCATCGGGCTGGACCCGCCGCGGCACGGCACGTTGCGGCGCACCGTGCTGTCCGGCTTCACGGTGCGCCGCGTGCGCGCGCTGCGGCCGGACATCGAACGGATCTACCGCGAGTTCGCCGACCGGCTCGCCGTGCGGAAACCACCGGTGGACCTGCTCCCCGCGTACGCCCAGACCGCGCCCACCCAGGTGATCTGCCTGGTGCTCGGGGTGCCCTACGCGGACCGGGAGTTCTTCGAGGAGGCGGGCGTCCGGCTCGCGCTGGCCACCGACACCGAGCAGTCGAAGCAGGCGGGTGCCGACCTGTCCCGCTACCTCGACGGCTACCTCCGGACGCTGGAGGGGCGCCGGTCGGCGTGGGCGGGGCCCGGCCTGCTCGGCAAGGTGGCGGGCCAGGTCACCGCCGGGGTGCTCACCCACGAGGACGCCGTGCGGACCGCGATGCTGGTGCTGCTCGGCGGGCACGAGGCGCTCGCGTCGATGATCGTGCTCGGCACCCTCACCCTGCTGAACCATCCGGCCCAGCTGGCCGCCCTGCGCGCGGACCCGGCCGGGTACCCCGCGGCGGTCGAGGAACTCCTGCGGTACCTGTCGATCGGGGACACCATCGTCAGGGTGGCGAAGTCCGATGTGGACATCGACGGCGTCGTGATCAGGGCGGGCGAGGGCGTCGTGGTGCCCCATGCGGTGGTGAACCGGGACGGCGAGGCCTTCCCCGGCCCGGACGCACTGGACGTGCGCCGCCCGGCGCGGCACCACCTCGCCTTCGGTTTCGGTGTGCACCAGTGCGTCGGGCAGAACCTGGCGCGGATGGAGATCGAGATCGCACTGTCCACCCTGTTCACCAGACTGCCCGGGATCCGGCTCGCCGTGCCCGCCGAAGAGCTTTCCCTGCGGCACCCGTGGCAGGTGCAGGGAGTCAACGAACTGCCGATCACCTGGTAGGAGGAACGATCATGCACGTCACCGTCGATCGGGGTGTCTGCGTCGGCGCCGGGCTCTGCGCGCTGGCCGCCCCGCGCGTGTTCGACCAGGACGAGGAGGGGCTGGTGCTGGTGCTTCAGCCGCGACCGTCCGGCCAGGACCGCGACGCGGCCACCGAGGCCGTCTCGCTCTGCCCGTCCCGCGCCGCCAGGGTTTCGGAGACCTGAGCGTCGCGAACCGTTGTGGCGAAGGGGTTCTCGAAGGCGCCGAGCGCCGCCGAGGGCCCCTTCGTGGCATCCGCCCCCCGCCCGAAATCCGCTCGAAATCGGGTCGAACGGACAAACCTAGCCTGGGGCGACCGGCGAATTCCGTGTGTTTCCGCAGAGTGCGTCCGCCGGCTCACTGCCGCAGAGGAGCCCCAAGATGAATCGCACCGAGAAGCTCGAAGTCTTCCTTGTCCAGCAGGGTGTCTGGGACATGCCGCTGGAGTCCATGCCGCTGGCCTCCGGCTATCTCAAGGCCACCGCGCTGGCCGACGGGCGGATCGCGGACGAGGCAGAGATCACGATCCGCAACTTCCGGGGGAAGGTGACGCTCTCGGCGATGGCCAACGAGCTGTTCGGCACCTCGGTGCCGGACGTGCTGGCGTTTTCCGTGCTGGGCTGGAACTTCCGCGCTTTCGGGACGTTGGCGGAGACCTTCAAGCAGCTCAACCCGAACGGCTGGGTGGTGTTCGGCGGTACCCACGTCGCGAACCAGGCGGACCGGGTGTTCCGGATGTTCCCGGAGGTCGACGTCGTGGTCAACAGCGAGGGCGAGTTCGTCTTCCGTGACGTGCTGACCGCGGTGCTCGACGAGGTGCCCCGGCACGAGCTGGCCGGGATCACCGGTCTGTCCTATCGGGACGCCGACGGCGTGACGGTGACCACCGCGGACCGGACGCGCATCGAGAACCTCGACGAGATCCCCTCGCCGTTCCTCACCGAGGCCATCGAGATGGTCGGCGCCGACGGCCGGTTCCGGTACGACGTGGCGCTGATGGAGACGAACCGCGGCTGCCCGTACAAGTGCGCGTTCTGCTACTGGGGCGGCGCGGTCGGGCAGAAGGTCCGCGCCTTCTCCAGGGAACGGCTGCGCGCGGAGCTGGAGTTCTTCGCGAAGCTCCAGGTGCACACCATCGTGCTCTGCGACGCCAACTTCGGGCTGCTGCCGGTCGACGTCGAGTTCGTCGACGATCTCATCGAGGTCCGCGAGACCTACGGTTTCCCTCGTGCGCTGGAGACCTCGTGGGCGAAGAACAAGTCCAAGACGTTCTACGAGATCGTCGGAAAGCTGAAGAAGGCGGGGATGCGCAGCTCGTTCACGCTCGCGTTGCAGACCCTCGACAAGGGCACGCTCGACCTGATGAACCGCCGCAACATGAAGGTCAACGACTGGGAGGACCTCTCGGATCGGCTGGCCAAGGAGGGGCTCGACTGCTACGCGGAGCTGATCTGGGGCGCACCCGGCGAGACCGTTCAGTCCTTTATGGACGGCTATGACCAGCTGGCCCGCCGGGTGTCGCGGATCGCCTGCTACCCGATGCTGATGCTGCCCAACACCGACTACAGCGAGAAGAAGGACGTGTACGGCATCATCTCCGTGCGCGGCGACAACGACGACTTCGAGTACGTACTGGCCAACAACTCCGTCACCTTCGCCGAGAACCAGCAGATGCAGCGGTTCCTGTTCTGGGCGCGGGCGGTCGCGGAAATGGCCGTGCTGCGGCACATCTGGGTCGCGCTGCGCGGGCTGGCCGGGATCACCCAGACCGAGGTGCTGCGCGATCTGGACACCTGGGTGCACGAGACCGGGGACCCGGCGGCCGAACCGCTGCGGATCGCGGTGGAGGAGGTGGTCACGAACCAGGCGGGGCTCGGCTCCGCGGTCGCCTACCTGTACACCGACCCGGCGGCGAAGGAGATGTTCCGGCACTGGTGGGCGGAGCGGATCCGGCCGAGGGTGCCCGCCGAGGCCGGGCCGGTGCTGGACGCCGTGCTGGAGTACGACCTGCTCACCCAGCCGGTGTGTGCCGAGGGCGAGTCCGGCGGCGCGGAGCCGGGGCTGCCGGTCGTGCGGGTCCGGGGCGAGGAGTACTACCTGCGGTCCGGGGTGCGGCTGGACTACGACGTCCCGGCCGTGGTGGCCGCGCTCCACGCGGAGGCCGAACCCGATCTCACCGCGACCGGGACCGGCTTCGACCTCTACTACCGGATCGGCGCGGAGAACGCGGTCCGCTCGACGAACCACGAGACGATCGTGCACTACATGGGGATGACCGCCGACGAGGTGCGGGCGGGCGCCGCGCTGACCGGCCCGGTGCTCCCGGCGCCGGCAGGCGAGGACGGACGCGGATGACCCCGGGCGGTCCGCCACTGGGATGGCCTGCGGACCGCCCGGGGTCTGGGTGTCCCGTCCGGTTGCTTGGGGGCGGGGACGGGACACGGTGGCGGGCGGGGCGCGGGTCTGGGGGGAGCCCCGCGCGCCGCCCGCGGGTTCAGTGGTGGCCCGCCTTGCCCGGCTCGGGCTTGGGCGCGTTCATCAGCAGGAAGCCGACGATCGCCCCGAAGACCAGCAGGCCCGCCGCCCAGGCCGCGGCGACATTGAAACCGTGCACCGTCGCCGTCACCCTGGCCTGCTCGTCACCGGGGTGCGCTTCGAGGAAGCTGCTGGTGACCAGGGTCGCGATCGTGTTGGACAGGGCGAGGCCGAGCGCCGCGCCCATCTGGCGGCCGGTGCCGACGATGCCGCCGGCGGCACCCGCGTCGCCCGGATCGACCCCGGCGGTGGCGGTGCTGTACACCGGCGCGACCATGCAGCCGATCCCGAGGCCCATCACCACCATCGCGGGCAGGAACGACGACCAGTAGCTGTCCTCCGCGCTGACCTGGGTCAGCCAGACGTAGGCGAGGGCGTAGACGAGCATGCCGACGAGCACGAAGCTGCGGGGCCGGAACCTGGCCGCGATCTTGCCGACCACCGAGTTCGTGACCAGCAGGCCCGCGGTGAGCGGGAGGAAGGTCAGCCCCGTTTCGGCGGGGGTGAAGTGCTTGATGTTCTGGGCGAAGTAGGTCAGGAAGAAGTTCATGCTCAGGATCTGCATGCTGATCAGCAGCATCACCAGGTTCGCCCCGCCGCGGTTGCGGTCGAGCAGCACGCGCATCGGCATCAGCGGGTGCTTGACCTTGGTCTGCAGCACGATGAACACGATGAGCAGCACCAGGCCGCCGATGAGCAGGCCGACGGTGGTGCCGTCGCCCCAGCCGTGCTTGCCCGCCTCGGACAGGCCGTAGGCGAGCGCGAGCATGCTCGCGGTGACCAGCACGGCGCCGGGCACGTCGAACGGCTTGCGCTCTCCCGCCGGGCCTTCCTTGAGCACGAGCATCGCGCCGATCATCGCGATCAGGCCGAGCGGGACGCTGAGGAACAGGCACCAGCGCCAGCCGAGGGAGTCGGTGATCACCCCGCTCAGCAGAAAGCCGATCGTGCCGCCGGCGGTGTTGATCAGGCCGAAGTAGGAGAACGCCTTGCCGCGTTCGGCGGGGTCGGTGAAGGTCGTGGTGATCGTCGCCAGCTGGGCGGGGTTCTGCACCGCGGCGAACACACCCTGCGCGGCGAGGGCGATGATCAGCATCATGGTGGTCTGCGCCGCGCCGCCGACGGCGGAGGCGATCACGAACCCGGCCATCGCGAGCACCATGGTGCGCTTGCGGCCGAAGCGGTCCACGATCCGCCCGCCCGCCATCAGCATGCCGCCGAAGGCCAGCGAGTAGATGCCGAGGACCCAGGCCCGCATCGAGTCGGGGATGCTCAGCGACTGCTGGGCCGAGGGCAGGGCGATGACGACGACGTTGGAGTTGAACTGCAGCATCAGCTGGGCGAGGCCGACGAAGGCGAGCGCGATCCAGCGGGTCCGCGCCGCGTCCGTCACCGCACCCGGCGCGGTCCGCGCCTGGTCGGTGGAGGTTTTGGTCATGGGAAAGGGCTCCTTGGTGCGGGGATCGGCCGGCGGGCCGATCCCGTCGCCGGGGGGATGGGTCAGGAGGATTCGCCGGCGAGCATCAGGTAGATCTCGCGGCGGAGTTCGAGCAGCCGGGTGGCGGCGGTGGTCTTGTGCCCGGTGGTGCCGTGCCTGGCGAGCTGGGCGACGGCGTCGCCGAGCCGGTCGTAGTTCTCGCGCATGCTGGTCGCCGCGGCGTCCGGGTCCTCGACGAGGTCGGCCCAGGGCACGAGGCCGCTTTCGGCGAGCCTGGCCGCTTCGGCCTGTCCGGTGGCGGTGAGGGTGAAGGCCCGTTTCCCGGCCCGGCCCTCGCCGATGATCATGCCTTCGTCCTGCAACAGGGACAGCGCCGGATAGACGGCGCCGGGGCTGGGGCGCCAGGCACCGTTGGTGCGCGCGGCCAGCTCCTGCATGATCTCGTACCCGTGCATCGGACGCTCGGACAGCAGCGCGAGCGCGGCGGCCCGCACGGCGCCGCGGCGTGCCCGGTTGGACCGGCGCTCGGCGCCGGTGGGCTCGGGCGACCTGCGGCGGTCGCTCTGCTCGGTGGGTTCGGGCGTGCCGCGGCGGTCGCCCTGCTCGGCGGGCTCGCCGCGGTCGTCCCCTGCGGGCTCGCGCCGGTCACCGTTGTCGGGACGGCCGGTGCTGTCCTGGTCTCCCCGGCGTCCGCCGCTTTCGAGCAACGCGAGCAGCTCGTCGCGGTCGAGGGACTCCCGTCGTCGCGGCGACGGCTCCTGCCGCTCGGGGCGCGGCTCCTCGTCCTCGTCTCGGCGGCGGCCGGTGAATGGGGGACGCATCGCGTCTTCTCCTGTCTTGCTGGGTTCGGGTCGTTCGTGAGCTCAACTGTCCATCACGTTATATCGTTAACTATCTCGATACAAGGTGACGTGGCTCACATCGAACGCTGCGCGCTTGACAGGGTGAAGGCGGGTCTGTGGGAACATTTTCCCAGTACAGAAGCGGTTTCAGATGAATCGGGCGGCTGTGACACCGGGCTGGAGCGGCTATCGATACCAGTCGCTATCGATAGTCTTAACGTAAGTTAGCGATATCGATAGCGATACTCAGCCCTCGGTGGCCATGGTCAGCGCGGCGGTGACCGCGTCCTCGCCGACCGGCCAGCGGCCGTACTGCCGCCGCCAGTACATGAGCGGGCCGAAGGTCTCCTCGGGTGCCTGGCCGTCGACGATCGCGCCCAGCAGCACGGTGTGGTCGCCCGCGTCGAGCGCGCCGACCAGTGCGCAGTCGGCGTAGGCGATGGTGTCCCGGTACAGCCACGGCAGCCCGGACCCCGGGGCCGGCCGCCAGGCGACCGAGGAGAACCGGTCCTCCTGCCGGGTGGCGAACCGGGTGGAGGTCGCCTCCCGGTTGTCCCGCAGGAAGTTGACGAGCAGCCGTCGCCCGGCGAGGATCGCGGTCAGCACCCGGCTGGCGCTGTGCAGGCAGGTCAGTAGCAGCGGTGGCGTCTGCGAGACGCTGCACGCCGCGCTGCAGGTCAGGCCGAGCGGCCGGTCCTGTTCGTCCACAGTGGTCACCACGGTGACGCCGGACGGGAACGCGCTCATGATCGCGCGGAACCGGTCCCCGTCGATGCAGGAGCCCAGGACGCCGGGCGGGATGTCGAGATGGGTGCGCGGCACGGGGGTCACGGTTTCTCCTTCGGGTCCTCGGTTTCCTCCAGCAGCGCCACCGCCCTTGCCCAGCCCGCCCCCGCCCCGCGCAGCTTCACCGGGAAGCAGCAGACGGTGAACCCGGTCGGGCGGGGCAGCGTGCCGAGGTTGGCGAGCCGCTCGATCTGGCAGTACTCGCGGCGCCGCCCGGTGAAGTGCGCGGGCCACAGCACGGACCGGTCACCGGTGCGGTGGTAGCGGTCGATCATGTCGGCGAACGGCGCGTCGAGGCTGAACGCGTCGGTGCCGATCACCCGCACACCGAGGTCCAGCAACAGTTCGGTGGCCGGCCCGTCGAGGCCGGTGAAGTCGGTGAAGTACTTCGCCGACCCGGCGAGCCGGTCGGCGCCGGTGTGCAGGAGCACGATGTCGCCGGGGCCGGGCACCGCGCCGATCCGGTCGAACTCGGCGCGCAGCCGGTCGGCGCCCGCCGCGCCGACCGGGGCCGCGGTCAGGTCGAGGACCACACCGGGGCCGGTGAACCACTCCAGCGGCAGCGCGTCGATGTGGCGGGGGACGCCGTAGGCGGCCCGGGTCCCGTAGTGCGACGGCGCGTCCACGTGGGTGCCGGTGTGGGAGGTGAGCGTGAACGTGTCGAGGGAGAGCAGTTCCCCGTCCGGGAGCACGGAGACGTCGAAGTCGACGGACCAGTTCTCCCGCATCTGCCGGGCCATGTGCGCGGCGCCCTCGGCGGGGGAGAGGATCCGGTGCTCGACCGGGTTCGCCTCCCACTCCGCCGACGCGTCCACTGTGGACGAAAGATCCACGATCCGCATCGGTGCCTCCCTAGGCCGGTAGCCCGGCGTTCTCGTCCGCGGGGATCAGATGCCGGGCGGTCAGCACGGCGGCCAGCGACGCGGTGCCCTCGTAGGTGCCCTTGGCCGCCAGGTAACCGTCCGGGCGCACCAGCGCGTAGCCGCCGCCGGACAGGCCGAACGCCCGCCGCACCACGTCGCCGGGGTCGGCGAGCGGCCGTTCCCCGTGTGGCGTTGCCGAAACGACGCGCACGGACACCGCCCGCCCGAACTGCTTCGTGGCCCACCCCGGCACGGGATCGGTGGCGTCGTCGGTGTGCAGCAGGAGTGTCCACCGTGGATCGGTGAGTTCGGCGCACAGCTCGCGCCAGCCGGGCGAGCCGCTCTCCTCGGCACCGTCACACGCCACGCGCGTGCCGGGCGCGAACCGCCCGTCCCCGGCGGGGTCGCTCAGCGGGCTTTCCGGGTAGCTCAGCGTCAGCCCGCAGAACCCCCGGATCAGCTTGCGCTCCAGATGTCCCTTCAACGGCTTGATCGCGTTCACCATGCCCAGGCCCGGTGGCATGAACGTCAGCGCGAGCGCGTTGCGCAGTGCCACGAGCGCGGTCGCGGTCCGCGTCGAGCGCAGCAGTTTCTCCCCGATCGGTACCCGTTCCGCGCTGTAGCTGTCCAGCAGCTCCTCGCCCGCGTGCCCGCGGACGACGTCGGCGAGCTTCCACGCGAGGTTGTAGCCGTCCTGGATTCCGGTGTTCATGCCCTGGCCGGAGGCGGGGCTGTGCACGTGCGCCGCGTCGCCCGCGACGAAGCAGCGTCCCTCCCGCATCCGCTCGACCTTCCGCTGCTGCACGGTGAACACCGACAGCCAGCTCGGCGGTGGGACCTCGACCGGACGGCCGAGCGCGCGGGAAAGCTTGTCCGCCAACCGGTTCCGGACGACGTCGGGCTCGCCGGCGTGCGCGGAGTCCTCGGTGTCGACGATCCGCCACTTGCCCGGTTCCGGGAACGGCACCAGCAGCAGCGTGCCCTTTCCGTGATGCACCAGGTGATTGCTGTCCCGGGGGAGGTCGACGTCGAGCACGACGTCGGCGTTGAGCCAGGTCTGGGTCGCGTCGCCGAGCAGCCGGATGCCGAGCGTGCGGCGGACGAGGCTGTGCGCGCCGTCCGTGCCGACCAGCCAGGGCACCACGACCCGCTCCTCCCGGCCCCCGGCGTGCCGCAGCCGGGCGGTCACCTCGGCGGCGCGCCGGTCGAACTCCGTCAGCTCGACGCCCCATTCGACCTCGACACCACGGCGGCGCAGCGCGTCGCGCAGCACCTGCTCGACCACGACCTGGTCGACCATCAGGCTGAACGGGAACCGGGTGGGCATCCGCGAGTAGTCGGCGTCGAAGGAGATCAGCCTGCGGCCCTTGAGGTGGATGGTGAAGTGCCGGACCCGCCGTCCGCGTGGCAGCAGGTCGTCGAGCACCTCCATCTGGTGGCAGATCTCCAGGGTGCGCGGGTGCGTGGCGAGCGCCCTGCTCGACGTCGCCGGTCCGCTCGCCCCGTCCACCACCCGCACGCGCACGCCGCGCCGGACGAGTTCCCCGGCCACGGTCAGCCCGACCGGCCCCGCGCCGACGACGAGCACCTCGGGATCAGACATGGCTCGCCTCGGCGAATTCCTTGGCCAGCGCCAGGGTGTCCCTGCTGTTCCCGCCCGCGGCGCGGCGGACGAACTCCCGTGCCGAGGCGACCGTCGCGCCCGCGCCGAGGACACGCTCGATGGCGTCCTCGTTGAGGGTCACCGTGTGCCGGGAGGTCGCGAGCACGCCGTTGGCGGTGCGCTCGAAGAGCCATTCCCCGGTGTGCGCGGTCATCAGGGACGGCGGGACGAGCTGCTTGTAGACGATGCGCTCGCCGGGGAAGCAGATCCTGATCGACTCGGTGGTGTGCGTGCTGCCGTCCCTGGTCCGGGTCTCCATGGCCATCCGCTGGATGTTCTCGACGTCCTCGGTCAGGTCGAGGCCGGCCACGTGCGGAAGCCGCTCCGGCCACTCGGCGGCCGCGTACAGGAAGTCGTAGACGATCTCCAGCGGTGCCCGGACCAGCACCGCGTCGTCGAAGGCGAACACCAGCTCGCCGGTGGCGTCCCAGTTCTCCGCCAGCGCGCGGATGTTCGCCAGTTCGGTCCTGCTGTTGGTGTCGGTGGCCTCGGTGATCCAGGCGACGCCGGCGGGGTCGTCGCCGACGGCGTCGAAGTCGTGGTCGAGCACCAGCCGGGTGCCGCCGGGGCGCTCCCGCACGTGCCACTCGCCGCCCATGCCCGCGACCGGCGGGCTGGAGACCTCCTGGCGGAACCGGATCCGCCGCGCCGCCGGGTCGAGATGCCGGATCGAGGTCCAGCTCTTCACCTCGGCGTTCGCCGCCGCCCAGATGCGCAGCCGCTCGGTTCCCCTGTCCAAACGCGACTGTTCCACGTGGATGGTCGGGGCGAAGTGCTGCGGCCAGGCGGGTGCGTCGGCGATGATCCGGTAGACCACCTCCGGTGCCGCGTCGATGTCGATCGTGTGCTGGGTGCGATGACGTCCGATGAGGGTCACGGCGACGGCCGCCTTCCTGTGCGTGGGGGAACGGGGATCAGTAGCTGCCGAGGCCGCCACAGACGTTGATCGCCTGCGCGGTCACCGAGGCCGCGGCCTCGGTGACCAGGTAGCCGACCATGCCCGCCACCTCCTCCGGGGTGGCGTAGCGGCCCAGCGGGATCTTGGCGTTGAACCGCGCGAGCACCTCCTCCTCGGCGATGTCCCAGGTGGCCGCGTAGGCCTTGCGGACCCGCACCGCCATCGGGGTCTCGACGTAGCCGGGGCACACCGCGTTGACCGTGATCCCGGTCGTGGCGAGTTCCTTGGCCAGTGCCTTGGTGAACCCGATGACGCCGCCCTTCGCCGCCGAGTACGGCGCGCCGAGCGGGACACCCTGCTTGCCGCCGGTGGAGGCGATGTTGATGATCCGGCCACGGGCGGAGCGGTCCAGCCCGCCGGTGGTGAGCGCTTCGCGGGTGACGGTGAAGACGCTGGTCAGGTTGGCCTCCAGCACGTCGTGCCACAGCTCGTCGGTGAGCTGCGCGGTGATGCCGCCGCCGTTGCGCCCGGCGTTGTTCACCAGCACCTCCAGCGGCCCGAACCGCTCGACCGCGGTTTCCACCACCCGGCGCATGGCGGCGCGGTCGCGCACGTCGCCCTCGACGCCGTCGACCGTCAGACCCTCCTCGCGCAGCTGCTTGACCGTGGAGGTCACGTGTTCCGCGGTGCGGGCGCAGAGGAAGACCCGCAGCCCCTGCCCGGCCAGCCGCCGGACGATCTCGAGGCCGATACCGCTCGTCGCGCCGGTGACCAGCGCGACCTGTCCGGTAGGGGGTGTGCTCATCGGCTTCCCTTCTCCCACAGCCGTTTTCCCGACGTCGGTGAGGCTGGCGGAGTGCGTTCGACGTTCGTCATAACCGCGTTCGAGCGCGGCGCGCTCTATCCGCGGTCGAACGCCCGGTGCGACGGTCGGTCGGGACGGCGGTTCCGCCGGAAGCCGAGATCCCCAGGAGGAAAGCCATGTCGTCGTTCGCCCCGCCCGCAGACCTCGCCGGTGCCACCGCGTTGTACGTGGAGGTCCAGCACTTCTACGGCAGGCAGATGCGTCACCTCGACGAGGGCGAGATCCAGCAGTGGGCGGACACCTTCACCGAGGACGGCGTGTTCACCGCCAACGCCCACCCGAAGCCGCAGGAGGGACGCGCCGCGATCGTCGAGGGAGCCCTTGCCGCACACAGGAAACTGGCCGACCAGGGGATCCGCAGGCGGCACTGGCTCGGCATGCTCCAGGTCGCCGAGCAGCCGGACGGCACCATCCGCGCGGACAGCTACGCGATCGTGCTCGCCATCCCCGCCGGCGGGCAGGCGGCGGTCGAGCTCAGCTGCTCCTGCGCGGACGTCCTGGTGCGGGACGGGGCCGGGCTGCGGGTCCGGCACCGCAGCGTCCGCCGCGACGACCTGCCGCCGCGCTGACCGCGATTCCCCTGTTCGGAAAGGAGAAACCGTGCCGACGACATCCGGGCCGGTGGCCGTGGGTGCCCCGCTGACCTCGATCGCCCCGCTGATCGGCGGACCACTGGTCGACGACCTGCTGCGCGCGGCGGCCGCGGCCGAGCCCGACCGGTGCGCGGTGCGGGCGCCGGGCACCGAGCTGTCCTACCGGGAGCTCGACGCGCGGGCGTCCCGGTTCGCCGCGGCGCTGCGCGCGTCGGCGGGGCCGGGCGAGGTCGTGGCGCTGGCGGCGGTCCTCGACCCGGTGTTCCCGACGGCCTTCTTCGGCATCTCGCGGGCCGGGGCGATCCCCGCGCTGGTCAACCCGCTGCTGCGGGAGGAAGGGCTGGCGCACGTCCTTCGGCTGTGCGAGGCCCGCGTCGCCGTCGTGCCCCCGGAGGTGTACCGGCGGCTGCTCGCGGTGCGGGACACCCTCCCCGCGCTGCGCACGATCCTGCTCACCGAACCGGTTCCCGGCGCGGAGGTGTCCACTGTGGACGAAATGCTCGCGACGGCGCCCGCCGGCATCCCGGCGGTTCCCGGTTCGCCCGGTGACACGGCGTGCCTGCAGTTCACCAGCGGGACCACCGGCCCGCCCAAGGCGGTCCGGCTCTCGCACCGCAATCTCCTGGTGAACGCCGCGCAGACCGCGGCCGCGCACCGGCTCGACGGCTCGTCGGTGCTCTTCGACTACCTGCCGACCTTTCACCTGATGCACCTGACCATCAGCGTCGCCGTGGCGGGCACCCTCGTGCTCTGGCCGGGCGAGGACGAGGCCGCGGCGGTCGACGCCGCCGCCGACGCCGGGGCCACCCACTTCTACAGCCTCCCGGTGCGGATGTCCCGGCTGGCCAGGAATCCCCGGCTGCCCGGCCTCGCCGTACCGGGCCTGCGTGCCTTCCTCTGCGGCGGCTCGGCGCTGCCGCCCGCCACCACCGACGCGCTGCGCCGTCAGTTCGGCGTCCCGGTCGCGCAGGGCTACGGCCTGCAGGAGACCTCGCCGTCCACCCACTTCGACGATCTCGGCGCGCCGGTCGTCGGCTCGTCCGGCAGGCCGGTCGCCGGGACGGACTGCCGGATCGTCGCGGTCGGGGGCACGGCCGTGCTGCCGCCGGGGGAGCGCGGCGAGATCCAGGTACGCGGTCCCCAGGTGATGGCGGGCTACCTCGGCCGCCCCGACGGCGCGGACGTCGACGCGGACGGCTGGTTCGCCACCGGCGACGTCGGCTACGTCGACGCCGGGGGCAGGCTGTTCGTGGTCGACCGCATCAAGGACGTCTTCAAGTGCGACAACTGGCTCGTCTCGCCGACGGAGATCGAGCGGGTGCTGCTGCGGCACCCCGGCGTGGCCGACTGCGCGGTCGTCGACTTCCCCGACGAGCTCAGCGGCGCCGTCGCCTACGGGCTGGTGGTCCCGGCACGGGCCGGGCTCGACCCCGGCGAGGTCACCGCCTACCTCGCCGAGCGGCTGCCCTACTACGAGCGGCCGCGTCACCTCGACCTCGTCGACACGATCCCCCGGTCGCCGACCGGGAAACTGGCCCGCCGCGAGCTGCGCGAGCGGCTCGTCCGGGCCGCGAACGGCAACCCACCCCAGGAAAAGGAGCCGCACGTGTTCACCTTCATCAACCGGTTCACCGTCACCGGCGACGTCGCCGAGTTCGAGCAGGCCCTGCACACGATCACCGAGTACATGGCCGCGCAGCCCGGTTTCCGCTCCTACCAGCTGTACCGATCGGCCGCCGACGCCAAGGTCTACGTGGAGACCGCGGTGTGGGCCGACGCGGCCGCGCACAAGGCCGCCATCTCGGGCGAGGGCTTCCGAGGGCCGGTGCGGCGCGTGCTGGGGCTCGCCGAGGCGGACGCCGCGCCGTTCGAGCTGGTCACCCGCACCGAGGCGGTCGCGGCGAGCTGAGCGCCCCAGGCCGCCCGGAGAAAGGGAATCCATGACCAGCACGGCACCCACACTTCCCGCCGCGGTGACGCGGATGCGGGAACTCGCGCACAGCGCCGCGTGCGCCGCCGCGATCCGCGCCGCCGTCCGGCTCGGCCTGCCGGACGCGCTCGGCGACACCCCGGCCACCGCCGACGAACTCGCCGCGGCGGTGCGCGCCGACCCCGGCGCGCTGCGCAGGCTGCTGCGCGCGTTGACCTGTTACGACGTCTTCGCCGCCGAAGGCGACCGGTTCGTCCACACCGAGACTTCCCGGCTGCTGCGGGAGGACGCGCCACGCGGGGTCAAGTACAACGCCCTGTGGGCGACCGAACCGTGGACCTGGGAGCTGTGGCCCCGGCTCGACGAGGCGGTCCGCACCGGCCGCAGCGTGTTCCCGGATCTGCACGGCGCGGGGTTCTTCGAGTACCTGCACGCCGAGGCACCGGAGTCCGCCGCGGTGTTCGACCGGGCGATGACCCAGTCGAGCAAGCTGTCCAACCAGGCGGTGGCCGACGTCCTCGACGTCGGGGGCGCCGAGGTGCTCGCCGACATCGCGGGCGGCCAGGGCCAGGTGCTCGCGACCGTGCTGGAACGGCACGCCGGGCTGCGCGGGGTCCTGCTCGACCTGCCCTCGGTGGTCGCGGGCGCGGATCCCCGGCTGA
Organism: Amycolatopsis samaneae; assembly: GCF_039541975.1. NCBI lineage: Bacteria > Bacillati > Actinomycetota > Actinomycetes > Pseudonocardiales > Pseudonocardiaceae > Amycolatopsis > Amycolatopsis samaneae. Next base: position 289,443 of record NZ_BAABHG010000011.1, on the reverse strand, counting down.
CCGAGGGCGGGGCGCTCGCCGGGCGGGCCCGGCTGGTGCCGGGCGACTGCCTGGAGTCGATCCCGGTCGAGGCGGATCTGTACCTGTTCAAGAACATCCTGGAGTGGGACGACGCGAGCACCGTGCTCGCCCTGCGCAACGCGGCCGCCGCGGCGCGGCCGGGTGCCAGGGTGGTCGTGGTCGAAAACCTCGTCGACGACAGCCCGGAACCCCGCTTCACCACCGCGATGGACCTGTTGCTGCTGCTCAACGTCGGCGGCAAGAAACACACCAGGGACGGGCTGCTCGGCCTGGTGCGCGCGGCCGGGTTGCGGGTCGTCGACGTCCGTCCGGTCAACTCCTACCTGCACCTGGTCGAGACGGTCGTGCCGGGGTGAGCGGAGTGGCCCTGCTGCTGCCGGGCCAGGGCGCGCAGCACCCCGGGATGGCGACGGCGCTCTACCGCACCGAACCGGTCTTCACCGCGGTGCTGGACGAGTTCTTCGCGGAACTGGGTGCCGAGGGCGACCGGTTGCGGGCCGACTGGCTCGGGCCGCGGCCGGTCGTCCCGCTCGACGACGCGTCCCGCGCGCAGCCGCTGCTGTTCGCCATCGGCTACGCGATGGGCCGCACGGTGCTCGCCCGCGGTCTGGAGGTCACGGCCCTGCTCGGGCACAGCGTCGGCGAGCTGGCCGCCGCCGCGCTGGCGGGCGTGTTCGACCTGCCCGCCGCGGCCGGGATCATGCGCGCGCGGACGGCGGCGCTGGCCGGTGTCCCGCCGGGCGGCCTGCTCGCGGTGGCGGCGGCGCCGGAGCGGCTCACCCGCTGGCTCGGCGGGCCGGACCCGGTGCTCGGCGCGGTCAACGCGCCCGGCCAGACCGTGCTCGCCGGTACCGGCCCCGCCCTCGACGCCGTCGAGAAGTCGTTGCTGGACAACGGGATCGGCTGCCGCAGGATCGGGGCGAGGCAGCCGTTCCACAGCCCGGCCGTCGCCGACGCGGCCGCGGAGTTCGAAGCCGGGTTCGCGACGGTCCGGCTGCGGCCGCCGCGCATCCCGGTCTGGTCGGCGAGCACGGGCGAACCGGTCCGGCCGGACCAGGCGGTCAGCCCCGGTTTCTGGGCCCGGCAGCTCGCCGGGCCGGTGTGGTTCCACCGCGCCCTCGACGGCCTGCTCGGCACGCGGCCCGGCGCGCTCGTGGAGACCGGGCCCGGCCGGAGCCTGTCGATGCTGGCCCGGCGGCACCCGGTGGTCCGGCGGCGCCGGATCCCGGTGCTTCCGCTGCTGCCCGCGGCCACGGCCACGGCGGCGACCGCGGCCCGGTGGCACGAGGCGAAGCACCGCCTCACGGATTTCCTCTCCAACGGCGAGAAAGGGAAGGCAACGTCATGACGATGAACGGTGACCGGGTGGTCGACGCGGTGTCGATCTTCCAGCTGAACCACGGGTTCGCCCAGTCGAAACTGCTGCACAGCGCGGTCGAGATCGGGCTGTTCGAACTGCTCGCCGAGGCACCGGCGGCCGAGCCGGAGATCCGGCGCAGGCTGGGGCTGCACCAGCGGTTCACCCGGGACTTCCTGACCGCGCTGGTCGCGCTCGGCCTGCTCGAACGGGACGGGGAGCGGTACCGCAACACCGAGGTGACCACCGAGCACCTGGTCCCCGGTGGCACGCTCTACCTCGGCGGGCGGGTGCGGGCCGCGAGCAAGCGGCACTTCGTCGCGTGGTCCAGGTTCACCGAGGCGCTGCGGGACGGCAAGCAGAAGGCGGGCGAGGACGACCTGAAACTGTTCGAGACGCTCTACACCGACCCCGAGAAGACCAAGGGGCTGCTCGACCACGTCGACGCGAACACCTCGCTGGTCGGCCCGCAGCTGGCGGAGTTCGTCGACTGGTCGGCCGTCAAGTCCTTTGTGGACGTCGGGGGCTCGCGGGGCAGGCTGGCCACCCACCTGGTCACGGCGCATCCGCATCTGCGCGGGACGGTCTTCGAGCTCCCGCCCGTCGAACCGTACTTCCACGAGCTGATGGCCGAGGTCGGCCTGGCGGACAAGGTGCGTTACCACGCGGGCGACTGCTTCGCCGACCCGTTGCCCGAGACGGACGTGATGATCTTCGGGCACATCCTGCACGACTTCCCGATCCCGCAGCGGCGGGATCTGCTGCAGCGCGCGGCGCGGGCGGTCCGGCCGGGTGGCGCGGTGGTGGTCTACGACCAGATGCTCGACGAGGAGGAGCCCGACCTGCACTGCTTCATCGGCAGCCTGAACGTCGCGCTCAACACGGTCGGCGGCTCCGACTACACGGTGGCCGAGTGTCGCGAATGGATGGAGAAGGCGGGCCTGGTCTTCGTCGCGGCGCAGCGGTTCGCCCGGGGCACCAGCACGGCGGTGATGGCGCGCCGGGAGGCGTGACACACCGGCACGAAAGGAAGGGCGCCTCCCCGCGGAGGCGCCCTTCTTCGGTGGCCGGGGCCGGAAGGAAGTGCTCAGGACAGACGGTAGGTGACGAAGTCCACCTGCATCCCGGCGATCATGCGGCTGTGCTGGGACACCGTCTCCCGCCGGAAACCCTCCTCGTCGGCGAGCTGGTGCAGGTAGTCCAGATCCCCGCCGGTGCCGAAGAAGATCAGGACCCGCCCGGTGCCGGTGAGGTGCTTCCGCGCCTGCCGGAAGAACCGCGTCAGCGCCGCGTAGTTTTCGTCCGTGGTGGCCGATTCGTAGACGTTGCCGGCGGCGAACCAGCGGAACGGCGGGTTGAAGATGATCAGGTCGAAGGCGCCGTCGACGGCGCTGAAGATGTCGCTGTGGCGGACCTCGAACCGGTCGCCGACCCCGTTCCGGTCGGCGTTGCCCCGCGCCGCCTCCAGCGCGTGCGGGTTGATGTCCACGGCGAGGACCTCGGCCCCCTTGGTGGCGGCGAGGACGCCGTTGACGCCGTTCCCGGTGCCCATGTCCAGTACCCGGTCACCGCTCCCGGTCTCGGCGAGGACGGCCTCGCCGAGCAGGTAGGAGACCGGGCCGATCGCCAGCACCTGCGGCGGGACCGTGATGGTCAGGCCGAGGAAGGAAAAGGTCTGCTCGCACTCCGCCCCGGCGCTTCCCCTGCTGACCAGCGACTGGTGCAGCTCCCAGATCTTCGTGGCGCGTTCTTCGGACATCAGCGGACGGTAACCGTCCTGTGCTTTCGTCACTTTCCAGCTCCAGACTGCGTCAGTGGTTTCGGTGAAAGCGGAAAAGCGGAGGGCGGGCGAACCCACCCTCCACTGTGGACATATCAGGCCTTGGCCGCGAAGTGGTCCACGATCTCCTGCAGGTTCTTGTCCGACTTGCCCCCGACCTTCTTCCCGGTCTTTTCCACCAGGTCCCCGTCGAGCTCGACGGGCAGCACGATGGTGTTGCCGACCAGCACCTCGACCTCGGCCCCGTGCTGGGTGAGCCGGTACTCGCCGGTGAGCGAGTAGAGATCGCCCGGCAACCCGGTCCGCCACTTGTGCAGAATGCGGTTCGGGGCCTGGAGCACGCGCGCGTACTTCTTCTCGTCGCTGGTGTCGCCGTCGGCCAGGTACCGGTAGACCTCGTCGAGCGAGGCCGTCACCCGCGCCGTGCGCTCGGCGGTGAAGGTGAGCTCGCGCAGCCGGTCCTGGTGCACCGCGAGCCAGCTGGTGTGCTTGAGCACCTCGGGCACGTTGTGGTCCATGTGCGCGCTGACCTTCTTGATGGTCGCGGCGTCGTTGCCCGCGATGTCGAACCCGTGCCGGGTGCGGACCAGCGTCCCGGTGTCCCCGTCGGGGCGGAACGTCCACTCGCCGAACAGCGTCTCGAACGGCGCCGCGGGCTCGACGTGGGTGAAGACGATCTTCCGGCCCTCCCGGTCGATCGTGCGCCGGATCCGCCAGGACTTGACCTGCTCGCCGTCGATGACCCAGCGGTCGACCAGATCGTCGTTCCCGTCCCGCCCGACGACCTCGGCGTACAGGTGGGTCGGGTAGTAGAGGTGGTTGTTGTCCTGGTCGGCCACCAGTTCGAGCAGCGAGTCCGCGGACGCGGGCACGTGGATTTCGTGGATCAGCTCGGTCATTTCTCCTCACTTCTCCCCGCGCGCGGGGGTAGGGCGCGGGACGGTGCCCCGCGCGTGGGTGCCGTCCTGCCACGGGGCCTCGATGCCCCACGAGACGACCCGGCCGGGGGTGATCCGGATCATCTCGTCGGCGACGACGTCGTTGAACCGCCTGCCACCTTCGGCGAGCGCCTCGGCGGTGCCCCGGACCTCGATGCCCCGCGGCGTCCACGGGTCGATCGGGTCCACGTCGTCGACCACGAACGAGACCAGCGCGTTGCGCCGGATGTCGCGGTACTTCCGGCTGGCCGCCATGTTCAGCCCGCCGATGTCGATCGTGCCGAGTTCGGCGTTGTAGTGGAGGCCGACCGGGACGTTGTGCGGTTCGCCGTGCGCCCCGACCGTCGCCAACCTGCCGAGGCGCTGGGTGCGCAGGTACGCGATCTCCTTTTCGGTGAACACCGGGTACTCCTTCCGGGTCAGCGGAACCGGGCCGCCGGGCCCAGCGGGTCGCGGGTCAGCACCGGATCGCGCCGGACGACCGGCTCGACGGCCTCCTCGACGAGCTTCACGAAGTCGTCGTCGAGCCGGACCGACAGGGCTTCGACGTTGTCCCGCAGGTGTTCCGGCCTGCTCGCGCCGAGCAGCGCGCCGGACACCGCGGGATTGCGCAGCACCCACGCGATCGCCAGCCGGGGCAGGCTCAGCCCCGCCTCGGCGGCCAACCGGGCGACCGCGCCGACCGCGGTGAGCACGGCGTCGTCGAGATAGTTCCAGCGGTTGATCGACTGGGCGCCGATCGGCGAGCGCGCGGCCCTGCTGTTCTCCGGGGCCGGGACGCCCGGCGCGTACTTGCCGGTCAGCACCCCGCCGGCGAGCGGGGACCAGACCAGCTGGCCGATGCCCAGCTCCACGCACGTGGGCACCACCTCGGCCTCGATCACCCGCCACAGCAACGAGTACTGCGGCTGGCTGGCGATCAGCGGGACCCCGAGCTCCTTGGCGAGCGCGGCCGCCGCGCGGATCCGGTCCGCCGGCCATTCCGAAACGCCGACGTAGAGCACCTTCCCGGCGTTCACCAGGCTCGCGAAGGCGAGCATGGTCTCTTCGAGCGGTGTCTCCGGGTCGAACCGGTGGGCCTGGTAGAGGTCGATGTGGTCGGTGCCGAGACGGCCCAGCGAGCCGTGCAGCGATTCGACGATGTGCTTGCGGGAGAGCCGTCCCGCGTTCGGATCGTCCCTTTTGGACCGTCCGACCTTGGTGCACAGCACCAGGTCCTCGCGCCGGTGCCCGGCCAGTGCCCGGCAGAGGAGCTCCTCCGCGCGGCCGCCGGCGTAGGCGTCCGCGGTGTCGAAGGTGGTGATCCCGGCGTCGAGCGCGGCGCGCACGCACGCGAAGGACGTCCGGTCGTCCAGCTGTTCGCCGTGGGTGAGCGCGTTGCCGTAGGCGAGCCTGCTCACCATCAGCCCGCTCCTGCCGAGTGGGGCGTGGTCCATCAGCCGTTCCCTTCGTTGACGGTGCCGGCGACCAGCACGCGGACCGGCAGCCCGCCGACCGGGCGCACCTCCGGTTCGCCGAATCCGGCCTCGGCGAGCAGCGCGCGGTAGGTCGCCACGGAATGGGCCTGGCCGCCGGTGGTCCAGGCCAGCATGAGCAGCGAGAGCAGATGCGCCTCGGTCTCCTCGGCCGGCGGCCGCTCGCCGGTCACGAACCCGGCGAGGACCAGCCGCCCGCCGGGGCGCAGCACCCCGGCGATCCGGCGCAGCAGCACCGCGCACCGCTCCGGGGAGAACAGCGGCAGCAGGTTCGCCGCGACGACGACGTCGTAGGGCCCGTCGAGCGGGGCGGTGAAGGCGTCGCCCGCCAGGAACTCCGCGCGGTCCGTGACGTCGAGCCGTGCCGCCTGCGCGCGGGCGGCGGGCAGCACGTCCGCCCCGTCCAGCCCGGACATCCGGGCGTGCGCGAACCGCTGGGTGAACAGCAGCCCGAACAGGGCGTGCCCGCAGCCGAGGTCGAGCAGGTGCGGTGCGGGCCGGTCCACGGCCCACGCCGTCAGCGCGTCCAGGAAGACCTCGACCGTGCTCTTCGTGACGAAGGTGGCCTGGGCCGCGAAGTCCTGCCAGTAGCCGAATCCGGGGTCGGTGGCCAGCGCGGGGCCGCCGGTGCGCACGAGCGTCGCCAGATCCCGCATGGCGTCCCACTCCGCGTCGCTCACCAGGAGCTTGACCGCGCCGCCGCGAAACCCGGGGCCGGTGCTGACCAGGAGTTCGCCGCCCTCGGGCAGGGCGAACTCCGTGTCATGGCAGTCGAGCAGCCCGACCGCCGCCAGCGCGCCGAGCAGGACCGCGGTCCGGCGTTCGTCGGTACCGGCGGCCTTCGCCACCGTCGCCGCTTCGGCGGGCCCGTCGGCGAGCGCGTCGAAGACCCGGAGTTCGAGCCCTGCCTTGAGCAGGCTCGTTCGCTTGTACGCCTGGAGCGTTTCGACGAGCGAGTGCTGGGTGAACGGGCTCATGTGGTCGTCTCGCTTCGCGAGACTGCGTTGGTTTCCTTGTTGGTTTCCTTGTGGCACAAGATGTTTTCGCTCATGACACCTCCTGTGTCGTGCGGGCCGGGACGCCGAACCAGGTGCGCAGGGCGGCGTCGAGCCCGGCGGCCGTGGTACCGGGCGCCGCCCCGGCAGGCGCCGACCACGCGGTGTACCCGTCCGGCCGGATCAGCAGCGCGTCGACGTCCGCGAGCACGCCTTCACGCTTTTCCGGCGCGGCCGTGACCGTGTCGACGCGCCCGGACCAGCCCTCGGCGGCGCGCGCGTACGGCGTCGAAGCCCGGGTGAGCAGGAGCACCGCGCGTCCCGGGTGCAGCAGTTCGGCGAGGCGGCGCGTCCCGCGTGGGGTGGCGAGCCGGACGTCCGGGGCGAACCCGCCGGCGCCGGGATCCGCGCCGGGCATGGGATAGCGGACGCCGAAGCCGCTCGACAGCTCGGTCAGGTGCGTCCGGACCTCGTCCAGCCGCATCAGCTCGGCGAACAGTTCGCGGAGCGGATCGACGTCCTCGCCGGTCCGCATCAGCGCCAGCTGCGCGCGTGTCGTGCGCAGCACGGCCTCGGCGACCGGACGCCGCTCGCCGGGATAGCTGGCGAGCAGGTCGCCCGGCGCGTGACCGCGCACCGTGGCGGCGAGCTTCCAGCCGAGGTTGACCGCGTCCTGCAGACCGATGTTCAGGCCGGGCCCGCCCGCGGGGAAGTGGATGTGCGCCGCGTCGCCCGCCAGCAGGACCCGCCCGTCGAGATAGCCGGTCGCGATCCGGGACGCGTCGCTGAACCGTGAGATCCAGGTCGGCTCGGCCATCGGCACCGGGTAGCCGAGGATGTCGAGGACCTTCCGTTCCAGCTCCGCCAGGGTGGGCGGGGTGTCCCGGCCGTCCTCCGGCCCGGCGAAGTCGATGGTGACCACGCGGGTGAGCCGGGAATGGGGATAGGGCAGCATCAGTGTCCAGCCGCGACCCGTGCGGCGCCAGCCCTTCGGCGCCGTGGCGGGATCGGTCAGCACCAGCTCCCCGGTCATCCCCGCCACCGACGCCCTGGTACCGGGGAAATCGATCCCCGCCAGCTTCCGCACCGTGCTGGCGCCGCCGTCACAGCCGACCAGGTAACGGGCCCGCAGGGTGTGGTCCCGTTCTCCCGCGACGCGCACCTCCACGGCATCCGCGGTCTGCGTGAACCCGGTGACCTCGTGACCGCGCCGGAGCACCACGCCGAGTTCGGCGGCCCGCTCGCCGAGCAACCGCTCGGTGACCGTCTGCGGCATGAACGCGAGATGGGGGACATCGGTGTCCAGCAACGAAAAGTCGACACCCTCGATACCGGCGAAGTGCGAGCCGGTCCGCCGGGCGCCCGCGCCGATCCCCAGTACCTTTTCCTGTTCGTCGAGAAAGCGCTTCAGCAGGCCGCGCCGGTCCAGCGTCTGCGCCGTCCGGACGTGCAAGGACAGGGCCCTGGACTGCCGGGTGGGCTCCCGGAGCCGTTCGAGTACCACCGTGCCGACGCCGAGCAGGCCGAGTTCGGCGGCGAGCATCAGCCCCACCGGCCCACCGCCCGCGATCACCACATCCGTGTCCACGACTGCCTCCCTCGCCCGGGTGATCAGGCCGCGTCGGTGTTTTCGAGCATCGCGACGAGATCGCGCAGCTTCCCGCTCGCCGCGGCCAGCGCCAGGTGGTTGTGGTAGTCCCGCGAGGACACGATCAGGCCGTCGCGGATCCGCATCACCACGAGGTTCGGCAGCCGGACCGTCATCCCGGTCTCGGTGTCGACGAGGTCGTAGTCCCACTCCGCGACGATCACCTCGGGATCGGTGGTTTCGTGCACGAAGGTGTTGTGGGCCTTGAGTTTCATGCGGTCGCTGACGCGGCGGTCGAAGAAGGCCCGCAGCTCCTCGCGGCCACGCCACTTCGCCTGCCCGACGCCGAAGACGTGTTCCACCTCGGCGTCCTCGGCGTAGAAGTCGGCGACCTCGCCGCGGCCGCCGTTCTGGATGCTTTCCTGGACCTTGGCGAAGATCTCGCGAGGACGGGGTGTCGTGGCCATGATGAACTCCCGTGAAGGTGGTCGGGGAAATGAATGTGGATTGCCACGGCCGGTGCCGCCGGGCGGTTCGTCGCCATTTCCCGGCGGTGGCCGGACCCGAAGGTACGGAACCGCGGAACGGCGCGTCAAGCGGGGCATCGACACCCGGACTGCCTTGACTTTTGTTTGCTGACAGTGCTTCGGCGACCGTGCCGCCGAAGAAGCACCGGCCCGCGCGAAACCTCCGGTGGCTGTACTAGATTCGGTGCACGAACTTTTGATCCGGCTCGACGCTTTCGGAATTTCTGGGGAAGCGAACAACGGGAAGGAACGGAGAATCGGGATGGAATTCAGGCTTCTCGGGCCGTTGTCGGTCATCGATCGCGGGCGGGTGCGCACGCCGACCGCGCCCAAGGTCCGGCAGATGCTCTCCCTGCTGCTGCTCCGGGCGAACCACACCGTCGGCCTCGACGCCGCCGTCGAGGAACTCTGGGGCGATCACCCGCCGCACAGCGCGGTGCTGACCACGCGGACCTACATCTACCTGTTGCGGAAAGCGTTTCCCGACTGGGCCATCGAAACCGTCCCGCTCGGCTACGTGCTCCATGTGGACGAGGCCGTGCTGGACTTCAAGCGGTTCGACCGGCTGTTCGCCGAGGCACAGTCCTGCCACCAGGACGGCCAGATCGAGCGGGCGGCCCGGCGCGTCGACCAGGCGCTGGCCGTGTGGTCGGGGCCCGCACTGTCCAATGTGCCGCGTGGCAGGGTGCTCGACGGGCTGCTGACCGCGTTGGAGGACAAGCGGATCGCCGCGCTGGAGCTGCACATCCGGACGCAGCTGTTGCTGGGGCGGCACCGGGAGCTGATCGCCGAACTGCGTGCCCTGGTGGCGGAACACCCGTTCAACGAATGGTTCCACTCGCAGCTCATCTTCGCGCTGCACCTGGCGGGCCGCCGGGGTGAGGCGTTGCGGGCCTACCGCGACGTGTGCGGGCTGCTGAGCGACGAGCTCGGGCTGGCACCGTCGGCGGATCTCCAGCGGGCGCACCAGGACGTGCTGACCGCGACCGTGCGGGAACCGGCCTGAGCGTTTCCTCGCGGGCGCTCGAAGTCCTGTTTGGACCCCACACGGCGGGACGCCCCGGACGCGGTCGTGTCCGGGGCGTCCCCGCGCTTTTCGGCGCCTTCCTCAGGCAGGGGAGTCCTCGCCTCTGAGCAGGTCGAGGCGTTCGGCGAACTGCTGCCAGTCCGAGGCACAGCCGTGTGCCAGTTCGGCGACCAGCTCGCGGCAGTGCTCGGGTACCTGGTCGGCGATCCAGCTCCATCCCCCTTCGCCGCCGCTGTGACTGTGCAGCCAGCGCAGCAGGGTGCGCCCGGCCTCGGTGTAGCGCAGCGACGGATCCGCGAGCAGGGCACGCACCGCGGACGCCCGGTTCCGGCCGAGCGTCTGTTCGCCCGGCCGGTCCGGCGCCTGCCGGGGCACCCGCTCGGCGTGTGCCGGCGGCTCCCGCCGCTGTTTCGGCGGGACGGGGTCGTCGCCCCTGCGCAGCCTGCTGCGGACGTCCTTGGCCGTGGACAAGGAAATTCCGGCGTCCTCGGCGATCTCACGGATGGGCGCGCCGGGATTGCGGCTGATCAGCTCGCTCGCCCGCAGCCGTCCGTCGACCTGGTCGAGGCGGCGCTGTCGGCCATCCCTCCCCACTCGGGCGGCCGAGTGGGGAATTTCCCCACCGGACCGCCGCCGTATCGCACCGACGGTCTTGTGCGACAGTCCGGTCCTCGCCGCGATGGCGCGGTCGGACCAGTGCGGATGGGAGCGGACGATCCGCTCCGCCGCGGCCTTGCGGTCGGCGAGCGAAAGCGGCAGTCCGTGGCGGATGTTGGATTCGACGGCGACCACGAAGGCCTCGTGCTCGTCGCCGTCGAAGAAGTGGACGTCGATGGTGGTGTCGCCGCGCAGCCGCGCGGCGTGCAGCCGGTGCATGCCGTCCACCACCCGCATCGTGGCTCGGTGCACGATGATCGGCGGCAGTGCCACGCCGCTCTCCGCCAGTGCCTGGGCATGGTAGGGATCTTCGCCTTCGCTGCGCGGCGAATCCGCGGGAAGGAGATGGTCGATCCGAACCAGGGACGGTGCTTTGTCCGTCGGCTGGTGAGCGGCGGTGGCGCCGTGCGAGCCGTCCTCGGGCCTGGTGTCTCCCGCCTGTTCGCAACAGGACGCAGCTCGTCCTCGCACAGCTACCCCTTGGCGAACGTGGCACGGGTCCCCGCCGGCCACGGTCGTTGTGACACCCGGTGGCGAACCGCACCACGGCGGGCCCCGGGCCGGGCACGAAGCTTTTCAAGTCGCGTGTGCGCCGCCGAATCACGTATTTTCGAAGCCGACCCCGCCGATGCGCATTCGCTGCCTGCCATCCGATCGGTTTCCCGCCAGAACAAAACAATGACCCCCATCCCCAGAATGGTTCGGACCGGACGTGCGAGTGTGAAACGTCACGGAGAGTCAACATTCGCGCTTGCCGGCCAGCTGCCCCAGCATCACCACTGCAGCCGCTGTCGCTGGAGGGTGAGAAAGCTTTTCGTCACACCAAGGTGAGCTGACAGTTAATTTAGCTGTGCCGGACGGGGTTAGTCAACGGTGCTTGAAGATCGACCTGTCGCGTTGGCCAGCCATCGGTCCTGAATGTCTGAATTATCAACACTGTCCTGAGTGTGTGTGTTGTCGCAATGTGTCCGATATAGTTTTTACTGTGCGTGATATGGCACCGGGTGTCGATGACACGTTTGGCGCAGGGTCGGAATAGCCATTCTTGGCCGGCGCGAATTTGCCTGTCGTTATCGAAGGAATCCGCGAAATGGCCGGACGCCGTTGTCACGGAAGGTGGGTACCGAACCACGTGGCCAGCGCCGCGCGCGGGCCGGTCCCCGCGTCTTCGCCCGGCCGGGCGGCCCACGCGACGATGCCGTCCGGCCGGACGAGCAGGGTGGCGGTGTCGGCCCGGCTCGTCGACCGTACCGGGACGAGGCGGACGCGATCCGGCGGGATGGCGGGGATCCCGGCGGGGAAAGCGTTTTCCTCGCACAGCAGGACCGCGTGCCCCGATCCGGTCAGCTCGCTGAGCCGGCACTCGCCGCCGGTGCGGGTGATCCGCAGATCGGGACAGGGACGGCCGAGGAGCGGATGTCCGTTGCCCGGGTAGGGAAACTCGTGCCGGAGGTCGAGGCCGGTCAGCATCCGGGCGAAGTACCGGTTGACATCGGGAAGCTCCATCAGGTCGGTCAGTACCGCGCGGAGGGCGTCCACGTGCGGCCCCGGCCGCATCAGCACGGACTGGGCCAGGGTGTTGGCCAGCACCGACGCGGCGACGGGATGCCGTTCCGCGGTGTAGCTGTCCAGCAGTCCTCCTGGCGCCGTGCCGGCGACCGTCGCCGCGAGTTTCCAGCCGAGGTTGGCAGCGTCCAGCAACCCGAGAGTGAGTCCCTGGCCACCGTTGGGTGAGTGCACGTGCGCCGCGTCCCCGGCGAGCAGCACCCGGCCGCGGCGGTAGGTGCTCGCCTGGGCCGCGTAGTCGGTGAACTGTTGTGGCTCGGCGATCGCGGTCACCACGGCCGGCACGCCGGTCACCCGCCGGATGCTCTCCTGCAGGCTCGTCGCGGCGAGCGGCGTCCGGTCCGCCGCCCGCGCGTCGAACTCGAAGGTGCCCACGACGCCGCGTTCGCCGTCGTGGGAAAAGATGCCGCGTTCCGTGCGCAGCCTGCCCGTGGGCAGTGGTGGCCCGTCCGCCTCGATCCGCGCGATCCGGCCGATGAGCATCGGATCGGTGCCGGGGAAGTCGAACCCGGCCAGCGCGCGGACCGCGCTGCGCCCGCCGTCGCAGCCGACGACGTGGCCCGCCCGGATCCGCCGGGTGCCTCGCGGGGTGTCGACGGTGACCACGACCTCGTCGCCCGCGGTGTCCAGCCCCGTCACCGTGTGCTCCCAGTGGGGAACGACGCCGAGCCCGGCCGCGTGGGCGGCGAGGATCCGCTCCAGATCTCGTTGCCAGATCAGCGATCCCACGCGTTCCGGCTCGCCGGGCAGCACCGGGTCGACCCGGTGGATCCAGCCGAAGTGGAGTTTCGACGCGGCGCCGTCGACCCCGGCCCGGTCGCGGCGGAGGTCCGCTTCCGCGGCTTCGCGATATCCGGCGACGGCTTCTGCCAGGCCCCGGCGGGCCAGCGCCTCCACCGCCAGCGGGCCGATTCCGCGTGCCTTGCGTTGTCCCGTCGGGCCGGGAAGCCGGTCCAGCAGCAGCGGGCGCACCCCGGCCAGGCGCAGTTCCGCGGCGAGCAGGAGCCCGACCGGCCCGGCCCCGGCGATGACCACGTCGGCGTCCATCGATTCCTCCCCGGTTCCTCCTGACGCGATGTCGGCGTCGAAATTACGGCACGGCAGGCGATCCGTGCTCATTCCCGGCCCGAACCGCGCGCGATGCGGCCTCCCTACGGTCGACCGGTAAGCCGTTGGTGCCCTTCGGAGGGAGTCCGCCCCGATGACCGCACGGCAAGTCGTCGTCCTGTTCCTGGATCTCGCGGTGGTGCTGGTGCTCGCCCGCGGGCTGGGTGCGCTCGCCCGGCGGCTCGACCAGCCCGCGGTGATCGGCGAGATCCTCGCCGGGATTCTGCTCGGCCCGACCCTGTTCCACGGCGCGGTCACGCGGGCGGTGTTCCCGCCGGACGTCCGGCCGTTGCTCAGCGGGCTCGCCGATGTCGGTGTCGCGCTGTTCATGTTCCTGGTCGGGCTCGACCTGGACCTCGGCGCGTTGCGGGGACGGGCGCGCGCGACGATCACCGTGTCCGTCGGGTCGATGGTCGTCCCGTTCGGGCTCGGGTTCCTGCTCGCCACCTCGCTGGCCGGGCAGCACGCGCCGGGACACCGGCTCGGCTTCTCCTTGTTCCTCGGTACCGCCATGGCCGTGACGGCCTTTCCCGTGCTGGCCCGCATTCTCGACGACCGCCGGATGACCAGGACGCCGGTCGGCAGGCTCGCGCTGGCCGGGGCGGCGGTCTGCGACGTGCTCGCCTGGTCCTGCCTCGCGCTGGTGGTCACCCTGGTCGGCGGCACCGGACAGGCGTCGTGGCGGGTCGTGCTGCTCGCGCCGTTCGCGGCGGTGCTGTTCGGGCTGGGCAGGCCGATACTGAAGAAACTGCTCGGCCGGCCGGGGGACTCGGCGCGCACGCAGCTCGCCGTCGTGCTGGCCGGGCTGCTCGTGTGCGCCGCCGTCAGCGAGTGGATGACCCTGCACTTCATCTTCGGCGCGTTCCTGTTCGGGCTGGCCCTTCCCCGGAACGATGGGCTGCGTCGTCAGGTCACCGACCGCGTCGAGCCGGTGTCCTCGGTCCTGTTGCTCCCGCTGTATTTCCTCGTGGCCGGGCTGAACGTCGACCTGACGCGGGTCGGGACGGCGGAGCTGACCGAGCTCGGCTGGATCCTGCTGGTGGCCGTGGGCGGGAAGCTCCTCGGCACCTTCGCCGCCGCCCGGATGCACCGCGTCGGCGCGCGCGAGGCCGGGACACTGGCCGTGCTCATGAACACGCGTGGCCTGACCGAGCTGGTGATCCTCACGGTCGGGCTCGACCTCGGCGTGCTCGACCAGACGCTTTACACGATGATGGTGGTGATGGCCGTCGTGACCACGGTCGCGACCGGACCGCTGCTGCGGGTGCTCTACCCCCGGCGACATTTCCTGCCCGACGTCGCCGAGCCCGTGCGATGACCCGCGCGTCAGCCCATGCCCACGCTCTGCCGCTCGGGTTCGATGAGCGCGACGACCCGCTCCTGTTCGCGCGAGTAGGGGCCGCCGATGTACTTCGTCGCGATCCGGTCGACGATCTCCCACGCGGCGTCGCCGTCGAGCCATTCGACGACCCTGCCGCGGATGATGACCGGCTGGAACGGGTTGTCGACCGGCGTCAGCGAGAGCGCGACCCTCGGGTCACGGCGCAGGTTCCGTGCCTTGCGGCTGTCCGGGCCGGTGAGGATCACGACGTGGTCGCCGTGCGTGCCGATCCACACCGGGACGGCGTGCGGGGCGCCGTCGGGCAGGACGGTGGCGAGGTGGGCGGTCGGGGCGGTGTCGAGCACCTGGCGGACTTCGGGGTCGATCATGGTGGTCAGCTCCTTGGTGTGGCAGGGAAAACGGGTCAGCGTTCGACGGCGTAGTGCAGGTGGGTGACGCCGGGTGCCGGGACGGCCTCGACGAGGCGGAGTCGGATGTGTTCGGGCAGTTCGCGGAAGAACGGACGGCCTCCGCCGAGCAGGATCGGGACCTGGTGCAGGACGAGTTCGTCCACGAGCCCCGCCTTCAGCGCCTCGGTCACGACGCCGCCGCCCATGAGACCGACGTCCTTGCCGCCCGCGACCTCGCGGGCCGCGGCGATCGCGTCCTCGATGCCGGTGGTGACGAGGGTCTGCCGCTCGCCGAGCTCGGGCGGCCGCCGGTGGCTCAGGAGCACGAGCGGGGCGGCCGGATGCGGGCTGCCGCCGTCGAAGTGGCCGGAGTCCTCGTAGGTGTTGCGGCCGGCCACGACCGCGCCGACGCGGGAGGCGAGCGCGTCGAACACCCGGGCGCTGGGCTCGCTCAGCTTGAACCCGCCGAACACCTGGCTGGGCGTGTCGCCGTCGAAGTACCAGTCGAACAGCATCGTGCCGTCGCCGAGTCCGCGCCCGGCGCCGGGCTCCCGGCCGGTGATGTAGCCGTCGACCGACACCGCGAGCCCGCTCACGACCTTGCTCATCCGCACATCCTTTCGGAGTTCCTTCAAGAGACTCCATAACCGTAGCAGTTGAAGTTCCCTCAGGGAACCCCAATTGCTAGACTGGTCCCATGCAGCGCACCGACTTCGGCAGGATGGCATGTTCGATCGCCCGCACGCTCGACGTCATCGGCGAGCCGTGGTCGCCGTTGATCCTGCGCGACGTGTGGGTCGGGATGAGCCGGTTCGAGCAGCTCCAGACCGACCTGGGGATCTCGCGCAAGGTACTGACCGAGCGGCTGAACCACCTCGTGGAGCAGGGCGTGCTCGACCGCCGTCCCTACGACCGGCGGCCGAGGTACGAGTACGTACTGACGGAGAAGGGCACCGAGCTGGTCGACGTGCTCATGGTGATGGCGGGCTGGGGCGACCGCTGGCTGGCGGGCGAGGCCGGCCCGCCGGTGCTCTACCGCCACCACGCGTGCGGTGAGATCGCGCGGGCCGACCTGCGCTGTGCCCGCTGCGGTGAGCCGATGCACGCCGGGGACGTCGACGTGCTGCCCGGCCCCGGTGCGGCGGGCTGACCGGCGCAGCTACGCCGCGGTGCCCTCGACGACCGACAGCGGGGAGCCGGTCGGGATGACGCGGGTGAGTTCGAGCCCGGCTTCGGTGAAGAGGCGCTCGAACTCCGCCCGGGTGCGTTCGCGCCCGCTGAGCGAGGCCATCATGAGCAGGTCGAAGGTCTTCCCGGGGTGTGGATCGTTGCCGGTCGGGAGGACCGAGTCGGCCACGAGCACCCGGCCACCGGCGGACATCGCGCGCCGGCACTGCCGCAGGATGCGGACGCTCTCCTCGTCGTCCCAGTCGTGCAGGATGCGCTTGATCAGGTAGACGTCGCCGCGCGGCACCTCGGTGAAGAAGTCGCCGGTGGCCGTTTCCCAGCGATCGTCCGCGCCGAGTTCGCCGAGGTGGTGCTCGGCGAGGACGTGCGGCTGGTCGAACAGCACGCCGCGGATCCCGGGGTTGGCACGCAGGGCGGCGAGCAGGAGACCGCCGTGGCCGCCGCCCACGTCGACCACGGTCGCGGAGTCCGGGAACGCGCAGGCGTGCGCGATGAGCGGGTTCTCCGGATCCGCCATGCCCGCCATGCCGTCGTGGAAGATCGCCGCGGTGGCCGGGTCCCCGGAGAAGTGGCCGAAGAACGAGGTGCCGAAGATGCGCTCGAACACGGTGGTGCCCTCGCGTACGGTCGCGGGGAGTTCCCCGGCGGGCTGCCAGAACGTCTTGTCGGTGAGCATGAGGATCGCCGACCGCGCCGACACCGGCGCGTCCGTGCGGAGCGCGTCGGCGGCGGGGGTGAGCGCGAACCGCCCGGCCTCGTCCTCGGCGAACACGCCGCGGGTGGCCAGCAGCCGCAGGGTGCGGTAGAGGTACGCCGGATCGGCGCCGGTCGCCCGCGCCAGCTCGGCAGCCGAGCGCGGTCCCTCGGTGAGGTGATCGGCGACGCCGAGCGCGGCGGCGACACGCAGTGCCGCGGGGTAGAGGTATCCCAGTACTTCGTCCAGCAGGAAGAACGCGGATGCCCGGCCGGCGGTGACCGGCGTGGCTTCGTCCGGAGTCATGCACGGATGATCCACCCGGCCGTTGCCGCCGGGCAAGGTTTCCTTTGTGTACGGGGAAAGAGACGGGGCCGTTTCCCGCAGCGCCCACGGCCGGACGGCGGTACCGGGGTTCGTCGCGGTGGTGACGGCGTGCCGCCGGGGCCGGATAGTCCACTGTGGATAGTGGTGCGTGGTCCACAAAGGACCACACGGCCCGGCCGGTGCCGGGGGCGCCGGGTTGGCGTCGTGGGGCCGACGTGGAACCCTGAGGCGGACAGGAGGCGCCGTGGCGGACGCCTCGGGACCGGACGGAGCGGGGCGCGATGGACGAGGCGAGCGGGGCCGGGGCGCCGACACCGGGGTCGCTCGCCGGTCTGCGCCTTGACGAACTGCTGCACGAGGTGCAGGACCGGCTCCGGGAGATCGGGAAGACGCGGGACCAGCTGCAGGGACTGGTGGACGCGGTGCTGGCCGTGGCGACCGGGCTGGAGCTGGACTCGACGTTGCAGCGGATCGTGCAGGCCGCCGCGGACCTGGTGGACGCGCGCTACGGGGCACTCGGCGTGCTGGCCGAACACGACGGGCTGGCGGAGTTCGTTCACGTCGGCATCGACACCGAGACCAGGGCCGTCATGGGCCACCTGCCCGAGGGGCGGGGCCTGCTCGGCCTGCTGATCGAGGACCCGCGTCCGGTGCGGGTGCCGGATCTGGCCGCGCACCCGGCCTCGGTGGGCTTCCCGCCGAACCATCCGCCGATGCACAGCTTCCTCGGGGTTCCGGTCCGGGTGCGGGACATCGTGTTCGGGAACCTGTACCTCACCGAGAAACGGGGCGCCGCCGAGTTCACGCCAGACGACGAGGTGGTGCTGGAGGCGCTGGCGGCCGCGGCGGGAGTGGCTATCGAGAACGCGCGGATGTTCGAGCGGTCCAAGACGCGGGAACGGTGGCTGGCGGCGGTCGCGGAGATCAACGGCGGCCTGCTGGGCGGCGCGTCGGCGGCGGACACGCTCGGCCTGGTGGCCGACCGCGCGTGCGAGGTGGTGCTCGCGGACGGCGTGTTCATCCTGCTCGAGGACTCCGGCGCGACGATGTCGGTGAGCGCCGCGTCCGGGCCGAGGGCCGGGCTCGTACTCGGCTCGTCGATCGCGGTGGGCACCACGGTGCTCGGCGAGGTCGTGTCCACCGGGCAGCCGCTGCTGATCCCCGACATCGACGCGGCCCTGCCCGGTGACCCGGAACCGCCGGCGGCCGGGTTCGGGCCCGCCGCCGCGGTCCCGCTGGTCAGCGCGGCCGGGGTGGGCGGGGTGCTGATCGCCGTGCGGGACAAGGGCGCGGCGGGGTTCAAGCCGGAACAGGTGCCGATGCTGTCCTCGTTCGCCGACCAGGCCGCGGTGGCGCTGGAGTTCGCGGACAACCAGCGCAACCAGCGGCTGCTCGACGTGCTGGCCGACCGGGACCGGATCGCGCAGGACCTGCACGACCACGTCATCCAGCGGCTGTTCGCGACGGGGATGAGCCTGCAGAGCATCCTGCCGAGGGTGACCGACGACCACGCGCGCGCCAGGGTCACCACCGCGGTGGAGCAACTGGACCAGACGGTGCGGGAGATCCGGACGTCGATCTTCGACCTGCACAGCACGGGCACCACCACCAGCCTGCGGCGGCGGCTGCTCGACCTGGTCGCCGAGCTGGCCGCGGGGACCGCCGTCACGCCGTCGGTGCGGATCTCCGGCGCGGTCGACACGCTGGTCCCGGACGCACTGCACGAGCACGCCGAAGCCGTGGTCCGGGAGGCGCTGAGCAACGCGCTGCGGCATTCGGGGGCCGACTGGATCACCGTCGACCTCGCGGTGGACGACGAGCTGGTGATCACGGTCACCGACAACGGGAGCGGGATACCCGAGGGCGGCAGGCGCAGCGGCATGGACAACCTCCGGCGCCGCGCGGAGCGGCAGGGCGGGACGGCGGCGTTCACCGCCGGGCCCGCCGGGGGAACCACGGTGACCTGGCGGGTCCCGCTGCGCTTGCCCTGAACGACGGGTTCGGGGCAGGCGGGCCGGAGGTGCTGAAGGACGCCTTTAGTGCGTTGGCCGCTCTGAAGGACGCTTTCAGTGCGCTGGATGCACTGAAAGCGTCCTTCAGCGCCCCTCACGCGTCGTTCGCGGCGCGGTGCGGGCCGGGGGCCGCGCTGCCCTGGTACTCGCCGAGGTCCGAGACGAGCGCGGTGATGTCGGGCATGGTGTCGTACCGGCGCTGGTGCAGTTCCGCGATCTTCTCGGCCATCCGGGGGTCCTCGTCGTCGGTGATGTCGAACGACATGAACTTCTCCACCAGCGGCAGCCCGACCCGGTCGGTGTGCAGATGCGCCGGGTGGACGAGGTATTCCCAGTAGCCGTCGAGGTCTTCGAGCGCGAACACGGCGCCGTACTGGTACTCGCCACCGTAGTCGGGGCCGACCACGAAGGACTTGACCGCCGGGATGGCCCGGCCCTGCTCGCGCAGGCTTTCCAGCGCCTCTTCGAGCTGCTCCGGAGTGGCGGAGGCTTTGATGGTGAACCGGTTTCCGTGGTAGATCATCGAACTTTCCTTTCCTTGTGTTGCAGGACAATCAGGGTGGCCAGGGCCGCGCCGGCCGCCATCGCGGCGCCGCTGTAGGTGAAGGCGCCGCCGATGCCGGCGGTCCGGACAAGTGGCTGCGCGGCCAGCGGCGAGAGGAACTGGCCGAGGAAGATCCCGGTGACGAGTCCACTGAGGACTCTTCCGCGCCGCCCGGGGCCGGCCAGCCCGGCGAGCCGCAGATTCAGGGTGGGGACGGCGAGCCCGACGCCGACGCCGCCGACGAGCAGGCCGACCACGATCGGCGCGACGGATCCCGCCGTGCCGATCAGCAGCCAGCCCGCGCCCAGCAGGCCGACGCTGGCCGTGGTGATCGCCGTGGGCGTCAGCCTGCCACTGAGCACCGGGAACACCAGCGCGCCCACGACGCCGGTCAGCGTGCTCCCGGCGACGACGATCCCGACGACCGCCGGACCGACCCCGAACTCGGTCAGCAGGAACGGCAGCTGCGTGGGTGCCAGGTAGAACGCGAGTGTCACGACGAGGGCCAGCGCGTAGATCCCGGTGACGCGTAAGGAATTTCGCGACGGGCCGGTGTCGGCGGGGGCTTCCCCGGCACGGGCCGGTTCACCGAGTGTCCGCAGCGCGGCGGGCAGGATCAGCGCCGAGGCGGCGTAGATCCAGAACGGCAGCTTCCAGTCCACGCCGGCCAGCACCCCGGCCAGCGGCAGGAAGACGACCCCGCCGAGACTCGCGAACGCCTGCTGCAGCCCGAGGAACGAGGCCCGCCGCGGTCCGTCGAACCAGTCGGTGATGATCGCGCTGACCGCGGTCATGATCCCGCCGACCGCGATCCCGAGCAGTGCCCGCGTGACCAGCAGCACGACGAGGTCGGACACGAAGTAGCCCGCGGTGCCCGCCACGGCGTAGAGCGCGAGACCGCCGACGAGCAACGGCCGTCGCCCCACCCGGTCGGCGACGGCGCCGGACAGTGGCGCGCTGATCGCGATCGCCAGCGATGTGACCGTCAGCGCGAGCTTGACCAGGACGTCCGCGTTTCCGAAGGCCCGGGTCATCGCGGGCAGGCTCGGCGCGATGACGGCCGCCGCCATGATCGTCAGCGTGGCCGCGGCCAGCAGGGTCGCCTGAGCCGCTCGTGTGGGTGCCCGCCGGGCCGTGGTCATCGTGCCTCCTCGAGGTTCGTCGTCGAAGTCGAGGTTGCCGGTGTCGCCACGGAGCTCGCGTCGGCGACGATCGCCTATTCGATCGGTGGTGCCGGGTAGGCGACGGTTTTCGAGGAGAGCGGCGCGGTGTCCACGCCGGACAATGGCCGATCCGGTGACGAGCTGTGCCCGGATGTTCGCCGAGGCCGGGAGGTCAGCCGAGGCCGGGCATGTCCCGGAGCTGACGGCGCGAGGTGATCCCGAGCTTGCGGAAGATGTTGCGCAGGTGGGCGTCCACCGTCCGCGGGCTGAGGAACAGCCGGGTGGCCACCTCCTTGGTGGTCGCGCCGGCCGCGACCTCGCGCGCGATGTGCGTCTCCTGCATGGTCAGCTGGTCGTAGGTGTGCCCGGACCGGCTGCGGGCCACCTCACCGGTCGCGCGCAGTTCGCCCGCCGCCCGCTGGGCGAACGCCTCCATCCCGATCTCCGAGCACCGCTCGTGCGCGGTGCGCAGCTGTTCACGGGCCTCGCGACGGCGGCCCTCCCGGCGCAGCCATTCGCCGTACCGCAGGTGCGCCCGCGCGAGGTGCGGGGTGAGCGTGCTGCCGGCCAGAATCCCGATGGACTCCCGGTAGTCGTCCTCCGCCTCGCTGACCAGCGCCCGCGCGCCCGCCGCCACGCCGCGCGCGAACGTGGTCCCGGCGGGTCCGGTGTGCTCGGTCAGCGACTCCAGCGCCGAGGCCGCGGCGGCGGGCTCCCCGCAGCGGACCGCGGCCTCCACCAGCTCGGGCAGCGTGATGCCGGTGAGGAAGATGTCGCCGGCCGCGACTGTCCGGGTGGCCTCCGCCAGCGCGGCCGGGTAGTCGCCCAAACCGTTGTACAGCACCGCTTTCGCCCAGCCGAGGTTCGTGATCAGCTGACCGGTGCCCCGGCTGGCCGCGTCGGCGGACAGGTCGAGCACCTCCTGACGGCGGCCGCGCATCGCGGCCAGGTGCACCCGCGGGTACAGCTGCGGCCGGTCGCCGAGGGCGTCGGCGATCGCCTCCTCCTCGGCCGTCGCGGCGATCGCCCGCCCGAAGTCCCCGGTGAACACCGCCTGCACCGCCACCTGGGAGAGCCCGAGCCGGACGGTCATCGGCGACCCGGTGTCCTGCCCGGTCCGCACCAGCCAGTCGACGATCGTCGCGTGCAGGTCGAGGTCCCACAGTTCCCCGGCGAGCACCGTCGCCAGCGCCGGTGCCTGCGGCCAGCCGGGATCCTCGCCGGTGAGGGCCAGCCGGAGCGCGGGCACCCCGGTGCGGTGCCCCTCGGTGTGCCACCGCACCAGCGCGTCGAGCAGATCCGGTTCGCGGGTGGCCGGCGGCGCCGAGCGGGCCGCGTCGAGCACCCGGTCCAGTACCCCGGCCGCCCGCCCGACGACGAGCGCCATCTCCAGCGCGGCCAGGAAACACTCGCGCGACCGCGCCGGGTCGGTGGCCGCGAGCCGCTGGGCCGCCCGCAGGATGAGCTCGGGCCCGCGGACCGTGGCGTCCGCGCCCTGCACGAAGGCGAGCCGCCCGCGCAGCAGGTCCACCGACGCGTGCCGGTGCTCGTCGAGCTGCTCGGTGTCGATGCTGGCCAGCAGGTCCGCGGCGGTGTCCGTCCGGCCCGCGTCGAGCGTCGCCCGCGCGGCCGCGAGCGTGCGTTCGACCTGCTTGTCCGGGTCGAGCGACAACGCCGCCGCGCGTTCCAGGAAGGCGGCGGCAGCCGCGACCCCGCCCCGTGCCTGCGCGCGCGAGGCCGACGACTCCAGCTCGGCCGCGAGGAGCTCGTCCGGTCCGGTGGCGGCCTGCGCGCGGTGCCAGGCGCGCCGGTCCGGCGCGGCGGCCGGGTCGGTGGCCTCGGCCAGCGCCCGGTGCGCACGCCGGCGCAGCTCCGGCTCGGCCGCGCGGTAGGCGGCCGAGCGGGCCAGCGGGTGACAGAACCGCGCGCGGGTGTCGAACCGCGCGAGCCCCGACGCCTCGACGGCGGCGGTCGCGGCGGGCACGTCGATGTCCAGGTCCCGCACGGCCGTCCACAGTAGACCCGGGTCGCCGGTGGGGTCGGCGCTGGCGAGGACCAGCAGCCGCCGCGCGTCGGGCGGCAGCCCGGCCATCCGGCTCTGGAAACTCCGCTCGATCCGGCCGGTGACCGGTGACGGCGTCGGCAGCGCGAAGCCGCCCGCCTTCGGCAGCTCGATCAGGGCCAGCGGGTTTCCGCGTGCCTCGGCGAGCAGCCGGTCACGCACCCGCTCGTCGAGCGTGTCGGTCTTTTCCCCGGCGAGCAGGGCCCGCGCGTCCGCTTCGGCGAGGCCGCCGATCGTGAGCCCCGGCAGCTCGTCCAGCCCGCGGACGGCGTCCTGGTCGCGTGCGGCGAACACGATCGCGATCGGTTCCGCGGCGACGCGCCTGGCCAGGAACGTCAGTGCCCGCACCGAGGCCGCGTCCATCCAGTGCGCGTCGTCGACGAGGCACAGCAGCGGATGGTCCGCCGCCGAGGCGGCGAGCAGGTCGAGCGCGGCGAGGCCGACGCGGAAGGGATCGGGTGTGCCCTCGGCCAGCCCGAACGCGATCATGAGGGAGTCGCGGTAGGGCGCCGACAGCGTGTCGAGGTGGGCCAGCGCCGGGACACACAGCTGGTGCAGCGCCGCGAACGGCAGCTCGCCCTCGAACTCCGAGCCGGACGCGCGGACGATCCGGAACTCCGGCGGCGCGGTGTGCTCGACGTGGTCCAGCAGCGTGCTCTTGCCGATGCCCGGCTCGCCGCGGAGGACGAGCACCCCGCCCTCGCCCCGCCCCGCCGCGCCGACGAGCGCGCGCAGACGCTCGATCTCGTCCTTCCGGCCGATGAGCGACATGATGCGGCCATTATGGCGGACACCGTCACCGGGCGGCGATTAGGTGATGGTCACCGAGGCGAACGAGGGGGCGTCCGCGCGATCGTCGTGGCATGACGAACGACGACACGGACGGCGGGGTACCGGCCCGCGCGCCGATACCCCGCGGGGTCGCGATGGCCGGGCTGGCCACCGCCATGTTCCTGGTCATCCTCGACGCCACGATGGTGAACATCGCCGGATCCGCGATCCGCGCGAGCCTCGGGCTCACCGCCGCCGAACTCGCCATCGTCGTGGGGAGCTACCTGGTGGCCTTCGCCGGACTGCTGCTGCTCGGCGGCAGGCTCGCCGACGTGCTCGGCGCCAGGAAGGCGTTCCTGGGCGGGATGGCGCTCTATCTCACCGCGACGGCACTGTGCGCGCTCGCCACCGGCGGCGCGATGCTGATCGCCACCCGGATCGCGCAGGGGATCGGCGCCGCGGTGGTGATCCCGTCCGCGCTCTCGCTGGTGCTGTTCCTCCACCCGGAGCCGGCGGAGCGCACCCGGGCGACCGGTGTCTGGGGCGCGATCGCGGGGATCGGCAGTCTCCTCGGCGTGGTGCTCGGGGGAACACTGACCGAGCTGCTGGGCTGGCAGGCGGTGTTCCTGGCCCCGATCCCGTTCGGCGTCGCCGGCGCGCTCGTCGTGTGGCGCGCGGTGCCGCCGGTTCCCGGCAGGCCCGGCCGGTTCGACGTGCTCGGCGCCGTCACGATCACCGTCGGCGTCTCCGGCCTGGCGCTGGGCATGGTCTCCGCTCCCGGCGCGGGCTGGGCCGCGCCCACCACCCTGCTCGGTCTCGGGCTCGGGCTCGCCGCGCTGGTGGCGTTCGTGGCCGTGGAACGGCGGTCGGCGCGTCCGCTGGTCCCGCTCGGCGTCTTCCGCAGGCGGCCGGTCGTCACCGCGAACCTGGTGATGCTGCTGGGCGGCGGCACCCTGGCGAGCCTGTTCTTCTTCCTGCCCCAGTACCAGGTCGAGGTGCTCGGGATGAACGCGGCGGCGGCCGGGGCCGCCCAGCTCCCGCTCGCCGGGATGATCATCGTCGGCAGCGTCGGCTCGCCGATGCTGGCGAAGCGGATCGGGCTGACCCGCGCGCAGCCGGTCGCCCTCGCCGTCCTGCTCGCCGGATTCCTGTGGCTGGCACTGGACCAGACCGCCGACGGCTTCTCGGTCAGCCTGCTGTGCGCGTTCGTGCTCATCGGTACCGGCCTCGGCCTCAGCGTCGTCAACGCCACCGCGATGGCGGTGCGCGACAGCGCGGAGGGGGAGGCGGGCCTGCTCAGCGGGCTGGTCAACGCCGCGCAGCAGCTGGGCGGCGCGGTCGTGCTCGCCGCCCTCACCGGGGTCGCCATCGGCGCCGCGGGAACGAGCGGGGACATCTCGTTCACGACCGCGTTCGCCGGTGAGGCCGCGCTCGTCCTCGTCGCCCTCACGATTTCCCTCGTCTCCGCCACCCGTGCCCGCCCGGCTCCCGCCGTCGCGGGCGCCCGCTGAACCTGTTCACCGGAAAGGAAAACCCACCATGAACACCACTCCCACCGTCCTCGTGACCGGCGCGACCGGAACCGTCGGCTCCGCGCTGGTGCCCGCCCTGCTGGAACGCGGCGTCGCGGTCCGCGCGATGACCCGCGACGCCGGTCGCGTCATCCCCGGCGCGGAAACCGTCGTCGCCGACCTGAAGGACCCCGAGTCGGTCACCGCCGCGCTGAAGGGCGTCGACGCGGCCTTCCTCAACAGCCCGTCGGCCGAGGACGCCGCCGCCACGCAGATCCGGTTCGCCGACCTCGCCCGTGACGCCGGTGTCCGCGAGCTCGTGGTGCTGTCGCAGTACGCCGCGCGGGCCGACTCGCCGGTGCGGTTCCTGCGCTGGCACGCCGAGGTCGAGGCGCACGTCCGGGGGCTCGGGATCGAGTACACCGTGCTGCGTCCCAACCTCTACCTGCAGGCGCTGCTCGCCTTCGGTGGCACCATCGCGCAGGGCTGGTTCGCCGCGCCGGTCGGCGACGCCGCGGTCAGCGTCATCGACACCAGGGACATCGCCGAATCCGCTGCCGCCGTGCTGACCGGCACCGGGCACCACGGCCGCACCTACACGCTGACCGGGCCCCGCGCCGTGACCCACCACCAGATCGCGCGGGCCATCGGCGCGGCCACCGGGCGGGAGGTCGCCTTCCACGACGTGTCCGCCGAGCAGTTTTCCGCCGCGCTGAAGGGAATCCTCCCGCCGTGGCAGATCGGCGGCCTCGTCGAGGACTACGCCCACTACGCCAGGGGCGAGGCCGCCGAGGTGCACTCCGCCGTCGCCGACCTCACCGGCCACCCCGCCCGCGATCTGGACGAGTTCGTCCGCGACTACGCCGCCGCGTTCACGCCCTCGGCGTGAATCCCTTGCCAGGAAAGGAAAATCCGATGATCTACCACTGCATCCGGTTCACCCTCAAGCCCGGCGTCACCGAGGAGGAGAAGGCCGCCGGGATCGCGCGGATGCGCGGGCACCGGGACGCCATCCCGGCCATCAGGGCTCGCGTGTTCGGCCCCGACTTCGGCGGGGAGTTCGACTACGGCGCGGTGACCGTGCTCGAAGACCTCGCGGGCTACGAGGAGTACATGAACCACCCGGCGCACCTCGCGATGGACCGGGCCGGGCTGCCGCTGGTCGAGAAGTTCGTCTCCTACGACATCACCGACGATCCGGACCCGGAGGCCGGCGCGAAGATCGCCGAGATCCATCGGCGCCGGTTCGAGGCCGTGCCCGACGTCGCCGGCCTCGTCTCCGATCTCGGCGAGTACACCGGCAGCGCCGCGCCGGGCCCGCACGCGAAGTAGGCGTCCGATGTCCCGCGGCCCCGCCCTTGAAGAGTTGCATAATTAAGAAACTGCCAACATGATAGATTCTCCGAGTCTTGACGGGTCCGGATGAGGGGACGTGCCGATGGGAAGCCAGTTCGTCAGCGAGCTGCGCCGGGGGATCGGGGAGGCGCAGGACGCGGCGGTCGCCGCGACCGAGGCCGGGCACCCGTACGAGGCGTACCTGCACCGCGCGCGGCTCGCGGAGCTGCTGCGCCTCGCCGGCCAGCACGACGTCGACACCAGCGCGCTGGTGCTGCCCACGGTGCGCGCGGCGCTCGACGACGATCAGTCGGCCCTCGGTCGGTGACGATCCGCGTGTCTCGAACGCTCCGTTGGGGACGTTGCCTGGAACTTCGGGGGACGAGCGCCCCAATGTGGCGTTCGGTGCGTTGGACGCACCGAACGCCACATTGGGGCGCATGACCACCGCACAGCCCGAACGCGCAGGGCATCGTGGGCTATCGACGCGTTCGGGACGTGTCCGTGGGTCATTCGTGATCTGAAAGACCGGTGTCGTGCACCCGTCCGGTTTGGGGGATGTGAAAGGGTCGTGATGTGAGTAACAGGGCCGGGTAGCCGACTTTCGCTTGACGCTCCGCCACCGTGCGCGACTATCGTGCTGCGCTAAGCATTTGCTTAGCCACCGGGAGGCCCTGGATGCCCGACGCAGCGACCCCGCGAGGAGCCGGAATGGTGATCGGAGTCCTGAAGGAAGCCCGGCCGGGCGAGACCCGGGTGGCCGCCACCCCGGAGACGGTGGGCAAACTCCGCAAGCTGGGCTACGAGGTGATCGTGGAACCGGGCGCCGGGCTGGCGTCGGGGTTCTTCGACGAGGCGTACACCGAGGCGGGCGCCGGGATCGGCGCCGTCACCGACGCGGACATCGTGTTCGGGGTGAACGCCCCCTCGGCCGAGCAGCTGGCGGCGGTGAAGCCGGGCGCGACAGTGGTCAGCCTGCTGGCCCCGGCGCTGAACGCCGAACTGGTCGAGGATCTGGCGAAGCGGCCGATCACGGCGCTGGCGATGGACGCGGTACCGCGGATCAGCCGGGCGCAGTCGCTGGACGTGCTGTCCTCGATGGCCAACATCGCGGGATACCGGGCGGTGGTGGAGGCGGCGCACACCTTCGGCCGGTTCTTCACCGGTCAGGTGACCGCGGCGGGCAAGGTGGCCCCGGCGAAGGTGCTGGTCGTCGGCGCGGGGGTGGCCGGGCTGGCGGCGATCGGCGCGGCGGGCTCGCTGGGCGCGATCGTGCGGGCGACCGACCCGCGTCCGGAGGTGGCCGACCAGGTGAAGAGCCTCGGCGGGGAGTACCTGTCCATCGAGGACCCGGAGGCCGAGGTCTCCGCCACCGGGTACGCCAAGGAAATGGGCGACGACTACAAGGCACGCGAGGCGAAGCTGTACGCCACGCAGTGCCAGGACGTCGACATCATCGTCACCACCGCGCTCATCCCCGGCAGGCCCGCGCCCCGGATCATCACCGCGGAGATGGTCGCGTCGATGAAGCCGGGCTCGGTGATCGTGGACATGGCCGCGGCCAACGGCGGCAACGTCGAGGGCTCGGTGGCGGGGGAGAAGATCGTCACCGGCAACGGCGTGACGATCCTCGGCTACACCGATCTCGCGGGCCGGTTGCCCGCGCAGGCGTCGCAGCTCTACGGCACCAACCTGGTGAACCTGCTGAAGCTGATGACGCCGGAGAAGGACGGCAGGCTGGTCGTCGACTTCGACGACGTCGTGATCCGCTCGATGACCGTCGTCAAGGACGGCGAGCTGACCTGGCCGCCACCGCCGGTCAAGGTCTCGGCCGCGCCCGCGGCGCCCGTCGCGGCACCCGCGGCGAAGGAGGAGACCGCCAAGCGGCCGATGACGGCGGGCCGACGGCTCGGGCTGGTGCTGGGCCTGGCGGCGGTGTTCCTGCTGCTGGCGGCGCTGGCCCCGGCGGCGCTGCTGCCGCATCTGACGGTGTTCGCGCTGGCGATCGTGATCGGGTACTACGTGATCGGCCACGTGCACCACGCGCTGCACACCCCGTTGATGTCGGTGACGAACGCGATCTCCGGGATCATCGTGGTCGGCGCCCTGCTGAACCTGGTCAGCGGCAACACGGTGGTCGTGGTGCTCGCCGCGGTGGCGACGCTGCTGGCGACCATCAACATCTTCGGTGGTTTCGCGGTGACACGCCGGATGCTCGCCATGTTCTCCCGCAGCTGACCCGAGAGGCCTTGACATGACTGTGCACACCGCGAGCCAGGCCGCCTACATCGTCGCCGGGCTGCTGTTCATCCTCGCGCTGGCCGGGCTGTCCCGGCACGAGACGGCGCGGGTCGGGAACTACTTCGGCATCACCGGGATGGCGGTCGCGCTGGTCGCGACCATCACCCAGGCCGTGACGGGCGAGATCACCGGCACTTCGGTCGCGCTGCTGATCATCGCGATGGTGATCGGCGCCGGGATCGGGCTGCGGCGGGCGGCCGTGGTCGAGATGACCGGGATGCCCGAGCTGATCGCCCTGCTGCACTCGTTCGTCGGTCTCGCCGCGGTGCTGGTGGGCTGGAACGGCTATCTCCAGGTCGAAAGCGAACCCGCCGGGGGCGAGGCGCTGCACCTCGACTCGCTCGGCACGCTGGGGATCCACCACGCCGAGGTGGTCATCGGCGTGTTCATCGGGGCGGTGACCTTCACCGGCTCGATCGTGGCGAACCTGAAGCTGTCGGCGAAGATCAAGTCCGCGCCGCTGATGCTGCCCGGCAAGAACCTCCTCAACCTCGGCGCGGTGGTCCTGTTCGTCGCGCTGACCGCGTGGTTCGTGGCGAGTCCGCAGTTGTGGCTGCTGATCGTGGTGACGGTGCTGGCGCTGGCGCTGGGCTGGCACCTGGTCGCCTCGATCGGCGGCGGGGACATGCCGGTGGTCGTGTCGATGCTGAACTCCTACTCCGGCTGGGCCGCGGCGGCGTCCGGGTTCCTGCTGGAGAACGACCTGCTGATCATCACCGGCGCGCTGGTCGGTTCCTCCGGTGCGTACCTGTCCTACATCATGTGCAAGGCGATGAACCGGTCGTTCATCTCCGTGATCGCCGGCGGTTTCGGCATCGAGGCCGGCCCGGGCGGGGACAAGGACTACGGCGAGCACCGGGAAATCACCGCGGAGGGTGCGGCGGAACTGCTGACCGGTGCCTCGCGGGTGATCATCACGCCGGGCTACGGGATGGCGGTGGCGCAGGCGCAGTACGGGGTGGCGGAGCTGACCCGGAAGCTGCGGGACCGGGGCGTCGAGGTGCGGTTCGGCATCCACCCGGTGGCAGGCAGGCTGCCCGGCCACATGAACGTGCTGCTTGCCGAGGCCAAGGTGCCCTACGACATCGTGCTCGAACTGGACGAGATCAACGACGACTTCGCCGAGACCGACGTCGTGCTGGTGATCGGCGCGAACGACACGGTGAACCCGGCCGCGACCGAGGACCCGGGCAGCCCGATCGCCGGGATGCCCGTGCTCACCGTGTGGGAGGCGGAGAACGTGGTCGTGTTCAAGCGTTCCATGGCCTCGGGCTACGCCGGGGTGCAGAATCCGCTGTTCTTCCGGGAAAACTCCGCGATGCTCTTCGGGGACGCGAAGGACCGGGTCGGCGACATCCTCGCCGCCCTCTGAGACCGCGCGGGCGCCACGATGTGTCCACAAAGGACACATCGCGGTCGTGCGGACGGCACGGTGGCGGAGGGCTAGCAGCCCGGGGCCTGGGGGAGCGGGCCGGTTTCGCGGATCCGGTCCACCACCGCCCGCACCTGGGCGGTGTCGTATCCGGCGAAGGATCGCCGGAGCGTTTCGAGACACCGGCGGGCACGGACGGAATCGACGGTCTCGGCGAGGGTGAGCGCGGTGTGCGCCAGCTCGACGGCACCGTCGAGCTCGCCGATGGCGAGGCGTGCCTCGGCCAGCCAGGCGGAATACAGCAGCCGTTCGCGCCGCCGGTGCTCGCCCAGCCGCGCCAGGCCGCTCGCCAGCAGTTCCTCGGCGCGGCGGAAGTGCCCCAGCTTCAGCCACGCCCGTCCGGTGTCGGCGAGCAGCACCCCGGGGCCGAACCAGCGGAGCCAGCCGGGAGTCCCCGCGCCCGCCGGTGTGGCCGCCGCCTCGGCCGCCGCGGCGTCGCAAGCGCTTTCCTCCCCGAGCTGGGCGTGGGCGAGGGCCTGCCGGATCGCCAGTAGCGCGCGGAGCGCGTCACTCGCGGTTTCCTCGACCCCCGTGCGGGCGATCGCGAGCAGGCGAAGCGCGTCCTGCGGCCGGCCGTACCAGGTCAGGTGATCGGCCAGCCACGAGAGGACGTAGGCGCCGAGCTGGCGGTCACGGGCCAGCGCGGCCGTCCGGAGCGCGGTGAGCTCGTAGTGCTGCCCCTCGGCGTAACGGCCCTGGTCGGTCAGCAGCCAGCCGACGTTGTGCGCGAGTTCCGCGGCCGTCGTGTAGAGCAGCCGGCCCGTCACCGTGTCGTAGGAGCCCTCGTCGAGCAGGTGCGCCACCCAGCGCAGGTCGTGGTTGTTCCAGTCCGCCAGCAACAGCCCGTGCTGGGTGCGTTCGAGCTCGCGCAACTGCGCCAGCCGGGGCGCCAGCACCCCGGCCAGCCGGGGGGTGACCCGCGTGCCCTGGTTGCGCGGCCGGGCCTGCTGCCCGTCCGCGGCCAGCCAGTCGACCGCGATCGAGACCAGCGTGCCGCCGGTGTGGTGTACCGGCTTGCCCCTGGCGCCCTGCCCGAGCCTGCGGAGCGCGCGGATGACCTGCTCCTGGGTCCAGGGCGTCTCGGCGGGGTCATGGGCGCCGAAGGTGTCCCGGTCGCCTCGCCCCGGCCAGATCTGGTTCACCTCGATCGTGCGGCCGATTTTCCGCGAGAGAATCGCGGCGACGAATTCCGGCAACTGTCCCCGGGGGAACGATCCCTTCAACCAGCCGTACGGGGTTTTCGCGCTCACGGTACGGGGTCCGTGTTCCCTGTTGAGTTCTCGGGCGAGCCGTTCCGGCGACCACTGCAACTTATCCAGATAGGTGCCCAAATAGGCCTTCTGTGTCACGCTTTCCTCCCCCAAACGCCGTGCCCCGCGCCCCGGCTCGGACCGGCGCGCGAGCATGATCCAGATTGTCACAGGCCGGTGCCGCGGCGTGATCCGCCCGTCGGTTTGGACCTGATCGGAGCAATCCGGCGTTTCCGTCGGTCCGGTATTCGCCGATCGGTTGAGGTATATGTGCTGATTTCGTTGTGTCGGGCGTATTCCCGGCCGCGGATCGGAGGCTTCCGGATGGGGCGATTGGTGACGCCGCGACGAATTCCGGCGGCGCCGCGGCCAGGGACGGCCGGGGACACCGAGAAGCACGTGCTTACACTGTCGTGGTGCGCACGATCCGGTGCCGCGCGGCCCGGTCGTGGGAAGGGGACGCAAACCGATGACCCTTCGGCAGTACGAGTACGCGCTGGCCGTCGCCGAGCAGGGCTCGGTGACCGCGGCGGCGGAACTGCTGCACGTCGCCCAGCCGTCGGTGTCCCAGCAGATCCGCGGGCTGGAGCGGGAACTCGGCGTGCAGTTGTTCGCCCGCACGCCCACCGGGCTGGTGCCCACCGTGGTCGGCCGCGCGTTCCTGCGGGAGGCGGAGATCGCGGTGAACGCGGCGCGGCGGGCGCGGGCCACGGCGCGGGCCGGTGCCGACGAACTGGTGGGTGAGCTGCTGGTCGCGGCGCAGCTGGGCCTGGGCACGCGGCAGCTGCCGAGCGCGCTGGCCGAGCTGCGCCGCCGCTTCCCCCGGCTGGAGGTCACCGTGTTCGAGGAGCCGAACCCCGCCGAGCTGGAGCGGATGGGCCGCCGGGGCGTGCTGGATCTCGTCCTGGCGGCCAAGACGTGCGAGGAGGGCTCCGCCGAGGCGTATCACCTCGGGGACGAGGAGTTCGTCGTGGTGCTGGGCGAGGGGCACCGGCTGCTCGCCGCGGACCGGGTCGAACTGCGTGAGCTGGCGGGGGAGCCGTGGGTCCGGTTCGACCGCGACAGCGCGCTCGACGGTGTCCTGCGGGACGTGCTGCGGGACCACGAGCTGACCCCGGCCACGGCCGCCCGCGTGTCCCAGGCGGCGACGGCCGTGCGCTGGGCCGCGCACGGGCTGGGGGTGACCCTCGTCCCGGCGTCCGCGGTGCCGCCCGGGTACGAGCACCTCGCGCGCCCGACGTTCCCGGTCGTCTCCCAGCGCGTTCTGGTCGCGCTCCGGATCGGCGCGGGCCCGGCCGAGCGGGCCCTGCTCGACCTCCTGCGGCAGGAGACCTGGCACAAGTCCGCTTCCTTCGCGCCCGGTGCGCTGACGGCCGCGAAGGAAGCGGGCGCCGCCTGAGCCCCGCTCAGAGCTGGGTGGCGCCGCCGTCCACGACGAGCTCGGCACCGGTGGTGTACGTGGCGTCGAAGGCGAGGAACGCGACCGCCCTGGCGATCTCGCCGGGGGTGCCGAGCCTGCCCATGGGATTCTCCGCGGCCCGCTCCGCGACGAACCGCTCGGCCTCCGCTTCGGGCATCGTGGTCCCCAGGATCCCGGTGTCGACGGGACCGGGACTGATCGCGTTGACCCGGATGCCGCGCGGAAGCAGTTCGCCGGCGAGCGTCCTGGCCATCGATCGCAGCGCCGCCTTGCTCGCCGAGTAGACGCCGGTCGCCGGCAGGCTGGTGACGTTCGCGGTGGAGGTGGTGAGGACGACACCGGCGCCGGTGCTCAGCAGCGGGGCGAGTTTCCGCACGGTGAAGTAGGCGCCCTTGGCGTTGATCGCGAACATTTCGTCGTAGAACTGTTCGGTCGTCGATGCGAAGGGCATGGTGGCCGCGATCCCGGCGTTGACGAACAGTGCCTCGACGGTGCCGAGTTCGTCCCGCGCCCGCTCGGCCAGTGTGTCCAGATCGGACAGTGCGGCGACGTCGCCGCGGACGGCCACCGCGTTTCCGCCGAGCCGCTCCAGCGCGGTGTCGAGGGTGGCCTGGGAACGGCCGGTGATCAGGACCCGCGCCCCGCCGTCCGCCAGCAGTTTCGCGGTCGCGAATCCGATGCCGCTGCCGCCGCCGGTGATCACCACGTTCTTGCCGCGGTAGTTGTCCATGACAGGGTTCTTCCGTTTCTTTGTTTCGCCGGGAATGGTTTTCGGAACGGCCCGGTGTCAGCGGTGGAATTCGCCGCCGTCGACGACCAGGCCGCTCCCGGTCAGCCAGCTCGCCCTTTCGGAGACGAGGAACAACACCGCGTTCGCGATGTCGTCGGGCAGGCCGTCACGCCCCAGCGGCACGGCGGACACGGCGGTGTCGCCGGGCTCCGGTGCCCCGGCCAGGCGGGCCCACTCCTCGCGGGTCGCCTCGCCGCCGGGGGTGGCGGTCCGGCCGGGCGTCACGATGTTGACCCGGACACCGGACGGCGCCAGTTCCAGCGCCAGGCCCCGGCTGTAGTTCTCCAGCGCCGCCTTCGCCGCCGTGTAGTGCAGGAAGGGGGCCACCGGGGTGGGGACCGCGGCCGAGGAGACGTGCACGATCGCCCCGGAGCCCTGTTCCCGCATCCCCGGCGTGAGCAGCGCGTCCAGCCGGACCGAGGCCAGCAGGTTCAGGTCGAGCGCGTCCTGCCACTCCTGGTCGGGAATGTCCGCGCTGCCCGGGTGCGGCCGCGCCCCGCCCGCGTTGTGGACCAGGATGTCCACCCCGCCGAGCGTTTCCCGCGCGGCGTCGGCGAGCGCCCGCGTCCCGGCCGCTGTCCGGACGTCGGCCGCCACGAAGGTGGCGCCCTCCGGCACCGTGCCGGTGGCCGACCTGGCGGTCGCGACGACCTCCGCGCCCGCGGCGAGGAGCTGACGGACGACGGCCGCGCCGATACCGCGGGAACCACCGGTGACCAGCGCCCGCTTTCCGGCGAGTTCTTGTGCTCCGTGTTCGGTCGTGGTCATGCCATCGGTCCTTTCGGTCGTGGTTTTTCCGCTCGAAAAGGGAATGAGGCGCGTGGATCCTTCGGGAGAAAAGGGCGCCTGTTCGAGCTGTTTTCACCGTACGTCCGGGAAAGAACCAGAGGCAAAGACGAAATGTGAGTAGCTGCCATAGGGGACTCCTATGGCGGTGGAACGGGATTCCCAGTCTCTGAAGGCCACCTTGAGGGACTCCAGGTCTCTCAAGGTGGCCTTCAGAGGCCTTTCGCCGACGTGGCGCCGAGGGCCCGGTTCACCCAGCGGCCCACCGGCAGCGCCACGACGATCGTGGCCAGCGCCAGGTGCACGGCCATGAACGCCACCGCGGCCGGCACGCTCGGCGGCCCGCCGAGGAACACGATCATGTGCGACGCCCACTTCAGCTCGGCCGGTCTCGTGCCCGCCGACCAGACGGTGTTGAGCGCCCAGAAGGTCAGGTCGTTCACGCCCGAGATGACCACCAGGATCGCGGCGACGCCGGTCTTGAGCACGTTCGCCGTCCGGCCGCCGCCGAGCCGGTAGGCCAGCAGCGCGAACAGCACGATGAACGTCGTGATGAACAGCTCGAACTGGTAGACCGGGCCGAACGCGTCGTCGTTGGTCGCCGACTCCCGCGCGAACGCCTGGACCCGCATCACCAGCTCGGTGTCCAAATAGGACATGTAGACGAACACCGCGAACACGATCAGCGCCGGCCCGAACTTCCCGCGCGGGAACAGCGAAACCGTGAGCACCGCGAAGACGAACGGGCACAGCTTGAACGCCCAGTCGCCGAGGTTGTCCAGCGTCTGGTCCGGCGGCAGGATCACCATGATCAGCAGCGTGGTCACCACGGCGGGGACGGCCGCCACCAGCCACAGCCACCGCCGCCGCCGGTACAGCGCGGCGACCCACCCCGGGGCCGCTGCGGTCGTCGTCATTCTTCTTCCTCCAGTAGCGGTTTCTCCACCCAGAACGGGCCGAGGGCCAGCGCGTCGACATCGGTCTTGAGGTAGCAGGCGATCGCGTCGGCCGGGCTGGCGACGATCGGCTCGTTGTTGTCGTTGAACGAGGTGTTGACCACCATCGGCACCCCGGTGAGCCGCTCGAACTCGCTGATCATCCGCCAGTACAGCGGATTGTCCTCCTCGCTCACCGTCTGCACGCGCGCGGTCCCGTCGACGTGGGTGATCGCCGGGACCTCGTCCCGCTTGTCCGGCAGTACGTCGAACACCAGCAGCATCACCGGCGACGGGTAGCCGCTCGCGAAGTAGTCCCCGGCGCGTTCGGCGAGGCAGGACGGGGCGAACGGGCGGAACGCCTCGCGGTGCTTGACCTTCTCGTTCATCCGGGTCTTCGAGTCCGGATCGCGCGGGTCGGCCACGAGCGACCGGTTCCCCAGCGCCCGCGGCCCGCATTCCATCCGGCCCTGCACCCAGCCGACGATCCGGCCCTCGGCCACCTTGGCGGCGGTGTGCGCGGCGATGTCCTCGACACGGGTGTACTCGACACCGGCGTCCTGCAGGGCCAGCTCCATCTCGGCCTCGGTGTAGTCCGGGCCGGTGTAGGTGAAGCCGTCCCGCGGTCGCGGCCTGCGGTACTTGCCGACCGACACCTCCAGCGCGGCGCCGAGCGCGCAGCCGTCGTCGGCGGCCGCGGGCTGGGCGAAGAAGTCCTCGAACGGGGTTTCCAGCAGGATCCGCCCGTTCATCACGCTGTTCAGTGCGACGCCGCCCGCGACGCAGAGCCGCTTCGAACCGGTCTCGCGCTGGAGCCAGCGTGCCAGGTGCAGGCCCGCCTCCTCAAGGGTCACCTGCAACGCGTAGGCGATGTCGCGATAGTGCTGCGGCACCGGATTGTCCGCCGTGACACGGGTTTTCGGCCGGGCCGGGCCGAAGGTGTCGGTGAACTTCTTCGCCATCACGTGCTTGCCGGTGCGGTGGTGGCCGAACCAGCTCAGGTCGAGTTCGAACCCGCCGTCGTCGTCGAGGTGGATCAGCTGCTTGAACGCCTCGACGTAGGTGTCCTCGCCGAACGGCGCGAGGCCCATGATCTTGCCCTCGTCGCGGGTCGGGTAGAAGCCGAGGTAGCCGGTGACCCCGGCGTACATCGCGCCGAGCGAGTGCGGGAACTTGATCCGCCGCAGGTCGGCGATCCGGTTTCCCCTGCCGTGCGCGAGATAGGTCGCGGTGCCGTCGCTGCCGATGCCGTCGAAGGTCAGCACGGCGGACTCGTCCCACGGCGAGATGAAGTACCCGCTGGCCGCGTGCGCGCGGTGGTGGTCGACGAGGTGGACCTTGAACTTCGTCGGCCCGGTGAACTCGGCGGCCTCCTTGACGTCCTTCTCCAGGGTGTAGGACCGCTTGATGTGCGCCAGCACGGCGCCGCCGACGTGGTAGTCGTCGCTGCCGCTCCCGCCGCCGGTACGGAAGGTGTCGACCATCCCGGCCGATCTGCCGCCCTCGTCGCCGTTGCGGTTCCGGAACACGTCGAGCGTGCCGGGGAAGTAGCGGGCGAACACCTTGCCCGCGTGGATCGCCTCCTTCCAGCGCTGCCAGTAGTAGGCGACGTGGTCGACGTCGGCGAGCGTGATCCCGCCGCGCTCCAGGCAGAACCGGATGGCGTGGGCCGGGAAACCGCCGTCGTGCTTGACGCGCGTGAAGCGTTCCTCCTCGGCGAACGCGACGATCTCGCCGTCGCGCACCAGCGCCGCGGCCGAGTCGTGGACCCTGCTGATGCCCAGTACGTACATGAGTTTCTCCCAGTGGTTCAGAAAGCGTGAGCGCGGTGGAGCAGGCGCCGCAGGATCGCCGCCTTGGCGGTGAGCGCGAGGACGAGCGCGGCGAACCCGCCCACCGGGCCGAGCGGTGGGACGAGCAGCGCCGCGGCGGCCGCGGTGACGGCGAGCGACACGACGGCGGTGCCGGAGGTCAGTGTCAGTACCTTGCTGTTGGTGTTCTCGACGAGAAAGCTCGCGTAGATCCCGATCGCGTACAGCGTCGTCTCGACGAGCACGAGCACCCCGAGCACGACGTAGCCGTCCTCGGCCGTGAGCAGCGCCCGCGTCACCGGTATCGCGAGCCCGGCGCCCAGTACCACGGCGAACGTGATCCCGGCGCGCTCGACCAGCCGTAGCAGGCCGGCCGCCCTGGCCCGCCCCGCCGCCGCCCCGGTGCCGCGCATCCGCCGCGACGCCGCGGGCTGGTGCAGCTTCAGCTGGTAGAACAGCAGCGAGCAGAACGCGCTCGACGCCAGCAGCGCCAGGTAGAACGGGCCGCTGTCGGTGGTCCGGCCGGACAGCGCGAGCACGCCGAACACCACCGACGTCGCGAGCACGTCGAGCAGTTCGGTCAGGCCGAGCAGGACCGTGCTGCGCCCGTACGCGGGCAGGAGCCGGTGCCCCGCGACACCGTCGCCGCGCAGCCACGGCCCCGGCAGCAGCGCCGCCGAGGTGCCGAGGAGCACGACGAGCCCGCCGAGCAGCAGGGCGAGATGCGTCTCCGGGGACCACCGCACCAGCCAGGTCAGGCCGGTGACGACGGCGACCACGACCGAGGCCGCGGCGAACGCCAGCGCGTCCAAAGTGGACTTTCCGCGCAGCCGGTGCAGCCCGGACACGGTCATCAGCATCCCGCCGGAGATCGACCAGGCCGCCGCCGTCAGGTAGAGCGCCGCGTCCGAACGCGGCGCCACCACCAGCGCGACGACCATCGCGGCCAGCACCGCGAGCACCGGCACGGCGGC
Organism: Amycolatopsis samaneae; assembly: GCF_039541975.1. Taxonomy (NCBI): domain Bacteria; kingdom Bacillati; phylum Actinomycetota; class Actinomycetes; order Pseudonocardiales; family Pseudonocardiaceae; genus Amycolatopsis; species Amycolatopsis samaneae. The sequence continues at coordinate 251,368 of NZ_BAABHG010000011.1, read as the reverse complement.
GACCCGGACGGCGAGCGCGGCGACGGCGTCGCGGGTCACCCGCAGCCGCGGCAGGCTCTTGAGCGCGGACTTTTCCGCCGCGGTCGGCACGAAGTTCAGCCAGGTCACCAGGCCGAGCGCGTTGGCGAACCGGCCGTAGTCGCGTGCTCCCCACGCGGTGATCAGCACCAGCCCCATCAGCTGGACCGACACCCGGAACGCGCCGCGGCCGGCCAGCAGCCGCAGCACGACCGCCGGTCGCGGCGGGGCCGTGACCGTTCCGGCGGTGGAGGGCACGGTCACGGCAGGGGCACCGCCATGTCCTGCTCGTGCAGCACGAACTTCAGCGTGCCGCGCACCGCGTTCTCCCGGTCGAGCAGTTCCGGTACCGAGGTGGCGGTGAGCACGACGTAGCCCAGCTTGTACCCGGCCTGCTCGTACGGCCGGACGAAGGAACCCTCGTCGGCGAACAGGTGCAGCCCGACCAGGCCCGGCATGGCCCGCACCGCGGCCACACCGTCCACACGGGACAGATGGCCGCCGCGGTCGGAGGCGAGGATGTGCACCAGCGTCGGCCTCGGCTCGTGCAGGTCCAGCCGCACCTCGCCGCCGGTGGCGGCCGCGATCCCGGCGGCGATCAGGTCGGCGCCGTGGCAGTGCTGGATCGCCTCCGCGAGCCCGTTCCCGCCCATCCGCGCGCCCATCTCGATCAGGTACAGCCTGCCGTCGCGGCTCAGCACCGCGTCCAGGGTCAGCGGGCCGGTGCGGTAGCCGAGCTCGGTGCAGATCTGGTCGAGCGCCTCGATCAGCCGCAGCTCGACGTCGGCTGGCAGCTCGCCGGGCAGCAGGTGCGAGGCGGTCACGAAGAACGGCGGCGGCGTGAGCGTCCGGTCGGTGACGGCGTGGAAGACGATCCGGCCGTCGACGACCAGCGCCTCGATGGTGAAGTGCGTGCCGTCGAGGTGTTCCTCCACGACCAGCCTGCCGGACGGGGAGAACGCGAGTGATTCGGTGAACGCCGTGCCCAGCCTGCCGGGGCCGGGGCAGGCCACCACGCCGCGGCTGCCGGAGGAGTCGACCGGCTTGACCAGCGTCGGGAACCGCAGCTGCTGGGCCGCGCGCGCCAGTTCCGGTCCGGGCGTGCCGTCGACGCTGCGGTAGCTGGGCAGGCCCAGCCGGTCACACAGCGCGCGGAACACGGACTTGTCGGTCGAGGCACGGACGGCTTCGGCGGGCAGCGGGTCCGGCAGCTTCCAGTGGCGGGTGAGCCAGGCCAGCGCGGGCAGGCCGACGTCACTGGCGGGGCAGAGCACCCCGGCCAGGTCGCCCCGGCCCGCCAGGGCCGCCGCGATCTGCTCCGGCGCGCGCACGCTGACCTGCAGGAACTCGTCGGCGAACGCCACCGCGGGTGCGCCGGGCCGTACGTCGACACAGATCGTGCGGAAGCCCAGTTCGCGGGCCCGCTCGTAGGTGCTGACCGAACCGTCCGCGCCCCCCAGGATCACCAGGGTTCTCGCGGCTCTGTCGTCTTCGGAACTTGTCACGCTGAAACGCCTTTCCCCAGTTGCACATCGATCAGCCGGGGACCCGCGTCCTCCGGCGTGAAGAGCCGGTCCTCGACGTCGACCACGACGTTCGCCTCCCGGACGTAGAACTGCCGCGGCCGTGGCTGGCCCGCGCCGACCACGACGAGGTAACGCACGGTCAGCGAGAGCACCAGCAGCAGCACGGCGAGCAGCGCGAACAGCGTCGCGGCCGTCGCGCCCGCGCCGAGCAGCCCGCACGCCGCCGCGGCGGCGGCCAGCACGGAGACGCCGCCGGCGAACAGCGCCGTCGCGGAGGCCGCGGTGGTGAGGCGGCGGGTGAACCCGACGAACAGCTCGATGGCGTGCGAGGACAGGAAACCCATGCCCACCTTGGACTCCCCGCGCTCGCGGGCCCGGTGCGCCACCGGAACGGTGGTGTAGCGGCTGGTCAGCCGGGGGACGGTGGCCAGGAAGTAGGGCGTGCCGAGCCGCAGGTCGACGATCTTGCGGGCCAGTTCGGCCCGGACCAGCCGGAACGCGGTGGCGCCCTGGGGGATCTCGATGCGCAGTACGCGACGGCCGACGAAGTGGAACGCGGCGGTGCCCCACCGCCGGATCAGCGGGTCCTGGCGGTTGGTGCGCACGCCGAACACCGCGTCGTAGCCCTGTGCCGCGGTCGCGACGAGCTTCTTCGCCTCGGCGGCGGGGAACTGCTGGTCGGCGTCGATGTGCAGGATCCACGGCATCGACGCGTACCGGTAACCGGCCGAGAAGGCGGCCTCGAAACCGAAATTGCGGGAGAAGGACACATACCGCACGCGCGTGTCCGCGGCCGCGAGCGCGCGGATCTTTTCGAGTGTTCCGTCGCTGCTTCCGTCATCGACGTAAAACAGTTCGAGCGAGTAGTCACCTAGTTCGTTGGTTATTTCCCGATAGGATGGCTCGACGTTGTCGACTTCGTTGAAGCACGGAATGACTACGCTGAGTCCACTGTGGTCGGGTCCGGGAAAATCCCTGGTCATCTGCCGTGTCCGACCCGTGATCTCGGTCTTGTGCTCGCCCGGTCACCGACCGTGGCAGTTTTCCTCATGAATCCCCCAGTCGGATCCGGTAAGGCGTCTTGTGGCGTTGTTCGATCTGCGTTTTATAAGCAGAAAGTCATCGGTTTGGGGACGGTCTCGGGCAAAAGTTACTCCTTTCAGACCAAAGAGAAAGTAGGGTCCTTAGGGCATTCGGGCTGTTCTTCCGGCCGTTGCTTCCCAAGCGCCGCCGGATGACACAGACTGCTGCGCCATGGGGAATCTGGGGGTCGGCGTGCTGTGGCGCGCGGACTATCTGCGGGCGGTGCGGTCGGCGTTCGCCACGGTGCCGTTCTATCGGGAGCGCTGGGCGCTCGACGGTCGCGAGGATCCGGTACTGGTGCCAGGGCGCACCGGAAAGGACGGCGGGGCCGCGCCACTGCCCGAGGCGCTGCACAAGATCGTCGACCTCGTCCCGCTCGCCGGCGGCACCAAGCGGCCCGATCCCGGCCGCGGGCTCGGCCGGGTGCTGCGGACGGCCCGTCCGCCGGGGCGCGACGGCCTGGTCGTGCTGCTCGGCGGCGACGAGCTGCGCCCGCCCGCCGATCTGCCACGCGGCGTGCGCGGCTGCGTCACCGACCCCGACGCGCCCGCCGCGGCGGTGCTCGGCGAGGTGTCGGCCGTGTTGCGCCGGGGACACCGCGTGCTCGCCGTCGGTGACGACAAGGCGATCGTGACGTTCACCGCGGCGGTGCCGGGCGACCTCGCGCACCGGGTCGAAGCCGTGCCACAGCGCGAAATCGATTCGCTGGACGCCGGCCCGTACGGCGTGCTGCACGATCCGGCGCTCGGCTACCTCGGCGCGCTGGGCGACTGCGGCCGGTGGCATCTCGACTGGCGACACGTCTACGCGCGCCTCACCGACGGCGGGCTCGCGTTCACCTTGCTGCGGCAGGATTCCCCGCGGTTCGTGGACGTCATCCCGGCCGGTGGCGTGCGCGCGGAGGTCGCGTCCTGCCCCCGCCACGGCACCCCGGTCGTCCTCGCATGAGATTCGAGTTCCACGATCCCCGCGTCGACCCGGCGCCCGCCCGCTGGCCGGAGTTCTGCCGGGACGCGCGCCTGCACCCGGTGTGGGACTACGAGCTGATGGGCGTCGAGGCCTGGGGCGCCCGCAACCCGCAGCTGCTGGTCGTCGCGGCCGAGGGCGACGCGCTCGTCGCCGCGATGTCCGTGCTGGTCTGCCGTCCGCGGCTGGCGCCCCGGTTCGCGCCCCGGCCGGGCCGCCGCTCGCTGCGCCCGGTCTGGGCCGAGGTGTACCAGCCGTGGCTGAGCGGTTACCCCGGCATCGTGTTCGCCCCCGGCTTCCCCGCCGCCGACCGCGCGGCGTTGACCAGGGCGTTCGAGCGTCAGCTCGGCCGCAGGCTCGGCCCCGGCCTGCTCGGTGTGCTCTACCGCGCGATCGGGGAGGACTTCGCGGAGCAGGTCGGCGGACGCGGCCGGGTGATCCGGCGGGCGGAGCCCACGGCGGTGCTGGAGAACCTGCGTTTCGAGTCCGAAGAGGACTGGATCGGGACGCTGCCCGCGCGCAGGCGGTCCGGCCTGCGCCGACGCCGCCGCCGGATCGCCGAGGATCCGGGACTGGTGGTGCGTGGCGGTCCCGGCCGCGACGACGTCGACGGTGCGGAGGTCGCCGCGTTGATCCGGGCGCACCGTGACCGCTACGGGAAACTCAAGCTGGACACGCGCACCATGCCCTCGGCCGGGTTCCTGCACCGGTTCGTCCGGCGGCCCGACGTGCACACGCTGACCTACCGCGACACCGAGGGCAGGCTGCTCGCGGTGAACACGCTGCTCGATCACCCCGACAGCCTCAGCCTGCAGCACTGGGCGGCGCTGCCGCTGGACGAGCGGGGGCGCGGGGCGGGCCTGTACTTCGACTCCTACGTCCGCGCGGTGCGGCTGCTCGCGCAGCGCGGGGCGAAGGAGCTTTCCGCGGGGCGGGGCATGAGCGAACTCAAGCAGGAGCTGGGTTTTCAGCCACGTCCGCTCTACGCGGCGGCGGCGCCGAGGCCGGTGCTGGGCCGGTGATCGCACCCGCCGCGGCCGAGGTGTCGCATGTGGACATCCACGATCCCCGCGTCGATCCGCCGCCCGAGGGCTGGGCGGCGTTCCGGGCCCGGTGCCTGCCGCCGGTGTGGGACCACGAACTGCTCCGCCGCGAGGCCTGGCTGGCGAAGAACCCGCCGGTGCTCGCCGCGGTGCGGAGCGGTTCACGGGTGGTCGGCGCGCTGTCGGTGATGGTGTGCCGGAGCTGGCGGGCGACCGATTTCGCCCCGCTCACCGGTGGCCGGTTCCGCCCGCGCTGGGCCGAGGTCTATTTGCCGCTGCTGAGCGGATATCCGGCGTGCGTGTTCGACGACGACGTCGGCGACCGGCAGCGCCGGTCCGCGATCCGCCGGTTCGAGCGGGCCCTGCGCGAGCACCTCGGCGGCGGGCTGCTCGGGGTGATCTACCGGGCGATGACCCCGGAGCTGGTCCCGGCTCTGGACGGGCGGGGGCGGATCACCCGCGAGATCGACCCGGCCGCCGTGCTGCGCAACACCTATTCCACTGTGGACGACTGGGTGCGCACGCTCGCCCCGGAGGTCCGGCGGTACCTGCGCCAGGACGTCGCCACCGAGGCGGCCTTCGGGCGCGCGGACCTCGACCCCGGCGAACTCGCCGTCCTGCTCAACGCCCACCGCGCCCGCCAGGACGCGCGCGCGTGGGCGGGTGGGCAGCGGTCGCGGGTCGGCGGGCTGCACCTGGACACCCGCAGCCCGATCGCGCCCGCCTACCTCGACGCGCTCGTCCGCAGGCCGGACGTGCTGACCCGCACCTACCGCGACGGCGCGGGCCGCCTGCTCGGCTTCACCACGATGCTCGACCGGCCCGACGGCTGCGCGGTGCACCACTGGGCCGCGCTGCCCAGCGCGTCCGGCGGCCGGAAGGGGCTCTATGTCGACTGCTACGCCCGCTGCGTGGCGCACATGATCGCCGAAGGGCGTCCGGAACTGACTGCGGGCCGGGCGATGCTGGCCGAGAAGGCCGCGCTGGGATTCGGCACCCGGGCCCTGTTCTCGGTCGCCGTGCCCCGGCCGGTGCTGGGCCGATGAACCGGACCGCGGTCGACGTGCTCGACCCGCGCTACGACGCGGAACCCGGGTACTGGACGGCGTTGCGCGAGCGGGCCGGGCTCCGGGCGGACTGGAGCTGGGCGGTGCTCACGGCCCAGGCGTGGGCCGCGCGGACGCCGCAGCCGGTGACCGTGCTCCGCGACGGCGCCGGACCGCGCGGGGTCGTCGCGGCGGCCTGGGTCACCGGCCGCACCCGGCGCCACCGCTTCGCCCGCCCGTCCGCGCGGCGCGGCTGGCTGGGCGGACTGGACATCCGCGCGCCCGGCAGCAGCGCGCAGCCCGGCTGGTGGTTCGCCGACGCCGGTGGCGACGGCGGCGTGACGCGTCTGCTGGAGTCGTACGTTCCGGCGATGCGCGCGGAACTCGGGCCGGGGTTCCGCGGGATGCTGGTGCGGCAGGTCGGGGAGGCCGGGCTGGACGCCGTCGGCGGCCGGTTCCGGCTGGTGCGGCGGACCGAGGACATCGCCGTGCTCGACCTCGCGGGGTTCGGCTCGCGCGAGGACTGGATGAACTCCTTGGCGCGTAAGCGGAAACAGAACCTGCGCAAGATCTTCCGTACCTTCGACGCCGACCCGTCGGTCGCGGTGCGGTGCGTGCCGGGGGCCGAGGCCGATCCGGTCGCCGTCGCGGAGGTGTTGCGGTACAACGAACGCAAGCACCACGACGTCCCCATCGTGCCACTGCCGCACTTCACCGGATACCTGACGGCGCTGCTGCGGCAGCCCGACGTCCGGGTGATCGAATACGTCGAGACCGCGACGGGCAGGCTGCTCGCCGCCGCCACGCTGCTGGACCATCCGGTGCGGCCGATCGCCCGGCACTGGGGCGCACTGGGGCGGGCGGACGGCGGCCGGTCGAACCTGTACTTCCACTTCTACGGCGAGGCGGTGCGCTGGGCGATCGCGAACGGGCGCGGGTCGGTGGTGTTCGGCAAGAAGATGACGGAGGTGAAGGCGACGCTCGGCGCGCGGCTCGTCCCGCAGTACGCGGCGGCCGTCCCGCTGCTGCGCTGAAGGACGCCTTCGGTGCGCTCAGAGCACTGAAGGCGTCCTTCAGCGCGCCCAACGCACTGAAAGCGTCCTTCAGCACCCCGCTCGCCCCACGAAAGGCCACCAGCAACGCTCACCGTCCCCAACTCCGTACGCGACGCGGGCTTCGATGCGCGGAATCTCGGATGCGGAGGTCGCGGCCCGCCCGGTACGGTCCCGGTTCATGTCCGCAGCTGGGTTCGTCCCTGCCGGTTTCGTTCCGCCCACCTCGTTCGCCACCGACCGGTTCCGGCTCGAACCGTTGGGGCCGCGGCACAATCGGGCCGATCACGCGGCATGGACCTCGAGCATCGAGCACATCCGCGCCACGCCGGTTATCCCGACGGGAACTGGCCACCCCGCGACGGGATGACGATCGAGGAGAACCTCGCCGACCTTCGCCGCCACGCCGACGACTTCGCGCGGGGCGCCGGTTTCACCTTCACCGTCCTCGATCCGGGCGACGGCGACGTCATCGGCTGCGTCTACCTGTATCCCACGGCGGACGCGGACTGGGACGTCACGGTGCAGTCCTGGGTGCGGGCCGACCGGGCGGATCTCGACGGGCCGCTCGCCGACGCCGTCGCGGGCTGGCTCGCCACCGACTGGCCGTGGGAACGGGTGGACCGCTGCGGCCGGTGACTCAGGTACCGGTCGGTGAGCCGAGCACTCCGCGTCGTGCCGCGAAGACGCCGACGGCCAGCTGGCCGCAGGTGACGGTCCCGAGTGCGAGCAGCGGGATCGTCCAGCCGCCGGTCAGGTCGTGGAGGAGGCCGAGCAGGGCGGGCCCGGTGGCGGCCAGTGCGTAACCCAGGCTCTGGGCCATTCCGGACAGCGCGGCGGCGTCGTGGTGGTCCCGCGTGCGGAGCCCGAAGAGCGAAAGCGCGAGCACGAGGCAGACACCGCTGGCGAGACCAGCGGACCAGGACCAGATCCCGGCCAGCCGGGGCGCGCCGATCAGGCCGAGGATCGAGCCGAGCATGAGCGCGCCGCCGCCGATCGCGATCGGCCGGAGGTCACGCACCCGGTGGAGCAGCCACGAGCAGAGCAGGCTGCCGCCGAGGCTGCCGAAGTTGAGGAACGACTGGTGCAGACCGGCCTCGACCGGGGAGGTCCCCGCCGCCTGTTCGATCGGGGACATCCAGGTCAGCAGCACGTAGAAGAACATCGACTGCAGGCCCATGAAAACGCTGACCTGCCAGCCGATGGCGCTGCGCCAGGGGGACGCGGCAGGGCCGCGCTCGGGCCGCGACACCGGTTCCGGCGCGGTTCCCCGGTGGAACAGGAGCGGCAGGAAACCGAGCAGGGCGAGGACGGCGAGCGCGGCCCATGCCCCGATGGCGAGCCGCCAGCCCGCCTCCGGAGACGCCGCGATCGAGGCCGCCAGCCCGGCGGCGCCCGCGGCGAAACAGGACTGCACGGCGGTGTAGGCACCGGTGAGGGGGCCGATCCGGGCCGGGAAGTCGCGTTTGACCAGCGCGGGCAGCGTGACGTTGAGGACCGCGATGGCGGCGCCGACCAGTACGGTGCCCGCCCACAGCAGCCAGCCGGGGTGCAGTGAGCGGACGACGGTGCCGACGGCCAGCAGCGCGACGGCCGCGGCCAGCGTGCGTTCCAGCCCGATCCGCTTCGCGAGGGCCGGGGCGACGGGGGAGACCAGCGCGAAGGCGAGCAGCGGGACGCTGGTGAGCGCGGACACCGCCAGCGCGGACAGCCGGAGGTCGTCCCGGATGTCGTTCACGACCGGGCCGACCGAGGTGAGCGCGGCCCGGAGATTGGCGGCGATCAGGAAAATGCCGGACAGCGCGAGAATCCGCCGCCGCGCGAGCGGCCGGATGGACGTCGGCGCGCTCATCGGACCGGGTCGGCTCCGGGCTCGGCACTGGGCTCGACACTGGGCAGAGCCTCGGACAGCAGCACGGAGTGCAGAGCCGCGCGGGCGGCGGCCTCCTCGTCCCCGGTCTCCACGGCGTTCACGACCGCTTCGTGGGCGGCGTCCAATTCGCCTCGCCGCGCGGCGAACCGCTCGTAGGTGGTGTCGGTGGGCGTGACCCGGTGGACGCTCTCCTCGATGCCGCCGGTTCCCCGGTAGAGGTCGCACAGGAGCGGATTACCCGAAGCCTCCAGCAGGACGTGGTGGAAGGTCAGGTCGGCCGCCATGTATTCGGCGCCGGAGCGGGCCGCGAGCCGGGCCTCCTGCGCGTCGCGAAGCGCGGCGCGCTGCTCCGGTGTCGCCCGGAGCGCGGCCAGCCGCGCGCCCTCGCGTTCGAGGAGGCGGCGAACCTCTTCGACGTGCACCGCCCGCTCGGTGGTGGTTCGGCGCCGCAGGGCGGGGGTCAGCGCGTCGGCGGCGGTGACGTAGGTGCCGTCACCGGCACGCGCGCGCACCATGCCGGTGTGCACCAGCGCCCGGACGCCTTCGCGAACGCTGTTGCGGCTGACGCCGAAGTCCTGCGCCAGCTGGAACTCGGTGGGCAGCTTCGTGCCGACGGGGAACTCCCCGGAGGCGATGCGGCGGCGCAACTGCTCCGCGATCTGGGCGGCCAGCGGGATGTTGCTCTCGAGTCTCGCCACGGGGAAACCGTACCACGAATAGAGCCAAATGTAGGACATTTACGGTTCGCTGGGCTACGCTGTGGTCGTGCCGATGGGGAGGTCGGGCTTTGCCGAAGCGCACGGAGTGGCGGCGTCTGGTACGGCCACTGCTGCCTGGCGACTGGCGGTTGCATCAGAGCGAAAGGCTCGCCTACCGGATCCCGGTCGACTGGGTGCTGCACGGCATCCTCGCGGACGGCAGTATCTCGGGGGAGTTCTACCTGCATAGGCTGCACATGCCGCTTACCGTGCCCTGTGGGGGAGGTCTCGACCTCACCTACTCGCCGCGGCACACCAGGGGAACGCAGACCTACGCGACCGATTCTCCTGATCTGCCAAGGGTTTTGACCGAGGCCATCCGGCTGGTCGAGCGGGAGGCCGCCCGCCGGTCGGTGCTGCGCTCGAAGCCAGGCCCGGTGCGAGGAGACGAAATCCGGGGCTACGAGTTGCTGCTCGCCGGTCGGGCCGCCGGCGCGGTGCGCCGGCTCGACCGGGTGAGCCGGTATTACCCGGACGGGGTGAACTGGGTCGCCGAGGTCCAGCGGCGGGTGGCGGGGATGGCGGCGCTGATTCGCGCCGATCCGGCGGAGGCCGTCCAATGCCTGGAGGGGTGGCGCGCGAACAACCTTCGGGACCTGAAGATCGTCGACGCGGAGGCGGGGCCGGACGTCTGACAGTCTCTTGTGGACACCTGATCCGTCCTCTGTGGACGACGCGGGTCAGCGCAGGGTGCCGGCGCGCAGGCCGAGGGTGGCCTCCATGGCGTGGACGATCAGGGAGCCCCGTTCGGCGGAGCGGCCCCAGCGGACCAGTGCCTGTGCGTTGACGCCGTCGATCATGCCGATCAGCTGCCAGGCGACGGCGGCGGGATCGTCGGTGGTGAACTCCCCGGAGGTCACGCCGTCCGCGACGATCTTCTCCACGGCCTGCTGCCAGGCGTCCATCGCGGCCCGGACCGCCTCGGCGAGGGTGGTGTTGCGCCGTCCCAGTGCCCAGGACTCCACCCAGACCACGGTGACGTCCACGCGGCCCTCGTCGAACAGGGTCTCCACGAGCCGTGCCAGCCGGGCGCTGGCCGCGGTTTCCCCGGATACCAGTTCGAGGACGTCGTCCAGCTCCGCCATGACGATCCCGGTGAAGGTGTCCGCGATCAGCCGGTCCATGTTCGGCGCGTAGTGCGCGACCAGCGCGGGCGTCACGCCGGCGCCGGCCGCCACGGCGCGCAGGGTGACGGCGCCGAGTCCCTGGTCGAGGGCGATCTCGCGGGCGGTTCCGGCGATTTCCGCGGCACGTTCCGCCGGGGCCTTCCGCGCTGCTCGTTTCCTGACGTTTCTTGACATCGGGTACCAGTCTAGTTAGCGTCTCCGCCACTATTGATCGTGCGATCAATAGTGGCCTCCGTGCACCGCTCCGGCTGTGCCCGCCGACCTCTGGGAGCTCGCATGACCTGGCGCATGCCCGCGGAAACCGCGCCACACGAACGCGTCTGGATGGCCTTCCCGCGTGCCGGGCACACCCTGGGGGAGGACGCCGTCTCGGCGGAGGAGGCGTACGCCGCGTGGGCCGCGGTCGCGAACGCCGTCGCGGAGTTCGAGCCGGTGGTCATGGTCGTCGACCCGAGCGAGCGCGATCGGGCGCGGCGCATGCTGGGCGGCGAGGTCAAACAGGTCGAGGCCCCGCTGGACGACTTCTGGATGCGTGACATCGGCCCGACCTTCGTCGTCGACGACGAACGGCCCGGCGTACTGGGCGCGGTCGACTGGGTGTTCAACGGCTGGGGCGCCCCCGCCTGGGCGTCGTGGGAACGGGACCGGGAGATCGGCGGGTTCGTCGCCGACGAGGCCGGTGCGGAACGCGTCAGTTCCCTGCTGGTCAACGAAGGCGGCGCGATCCACGTCGACGGCGAGGGCACCGTGCTGGTCACCGAAACCGTCCAGCTCGACCCCGGCCGCAACCCGCACGCCGACAAGGCCCGCGTCGAAGCCGAACTGCGGCGCACGATCGGCGCGACCCGCGCGGTCTGGCTGCCCCGCGGGCTGACCCGCGACTACGCGGAGTTCGGGACGCGCGGGCACGTCGACATGGTGGCGACGATCCCCTCGCCCGGCCGGTTGCTGCTGCACGCCCAGCCCGACCCCGGTCACCCGGACCACGCGGTGCTGCGGGAGATCCGCGCGGCACTCGCCGGGCAGGCCGACGCCGGGGGCCGGACGTTCGAGATCGTCGAGATCCCGGCGCCGCCGACCCTGCGCGACGCGAGTGGCTTCGTCGACTGGAACTACGTCAATCACCTCGTGGTGAACGGCGGCGTGCTCGCGTGCGGCTACGGCGACGCGCGTGCCGACGCGGTGGCGGCCGGGATCCTCGCCGAGGCCTATCCCGGCCGGCGGGTGGTGACCGTCGACGCGCGCCCGATCCTGGCCCGTGGCGGCGGGATCCACTGCGTCACCCAGCAGCAGCCGGCCACCGGGGGCGGGCGATGAGCGCGTTCGACGTCGTCGAGGCCACGATCGCGCGGCTGCGCGTGGCGCTGGCCGAGGGCAGGACGACGAGCGAGCAGCTGGTCGAGGCCTACCTGGCGCGCATCGAGGCCTACGACCGCGACGGGCCGAAGCTGAACGCCGTCGTGGTGCCCAACCCCGCCGCCCTCGCCGACGCGCGGGCCTCGGACGAGCGCCGGGCCCACGGTGAGCCACTCGGTCCGCTCGACGGAATCCCTTACACCGCAAAGGACAGCTATCTCGCGCGCGGGCTCACCGCCGCCGCGGGCTCGCCCGCGTTCGCCGACCTCGTGGCGCGGCGCGACGCCTTCGCGATCGAGCGGCTCCGGAGGGGCGGCGCCGTCCTCATCGGACTGACGAACATGCCCCCGATGGCCAACGGCGGGATGCAGCGCGGGCTCTACGGCCGCGCGGAAAGCCCGTACCACCGCGACTACCTCACCGCCGCGTTCGCCTCCGGCTCCTCCAACGGTTCCGGCACGGCCACGGCGGCCAGCTTCGCGGCCTTCGGCCTGGCGGAGGAGACCTGGTCGAGTGGCCGCGCGCCCGCGTCGAACAACGGCCTGTGCGCCTACACGCCGTCCCGTGGCGTGATCTCCGTCCGGGGCAACTGGCCGCTCGTGCCGACCATGGACGTCGTCGTCCCGCACACCCGCACCATGGCCGATCTGCTGGAGGTGCTGGAGGTGATCGTCGCCGACGACCCCGACCCGCGCGGCGACTTCTGGCGTGCCCAGCCGTGGGTACCGATCCCGCCCGCGTCGGCCGTGCGCCCGGCGGCCTACGCCGCGCTGGCGGTGGCGGACGAGCGGGCGGCGCGCGACGTCCTGGTGGGCAAGCGCTTCGGCGTGCCGAAGATGTACGTCAACGCCGACCCGGACGCCGGAACGGCGGCGCGTCCGGGTATCGGCGGCCCGACGGGTAGGCGCATCGTGACCCGGGATTCGGTGCTGGCCCGATGGACGGCGGCGCGGCGGGACCTGGAAGCCGCCGGTGCCGAGGTCGTGCTGGTGGACTTCCCGGTCGTTTCCCGGTACGAGGGCGACCGTCCCGGCGCCCCGACGATCGGTACCCGCGGGCTGGTGCCGCCCGGATTCCTGAAGCGGGAGATCACCGACCTCTCGGCGTGGGCGTGGGACGATTTCCTGCGCGCCAACGGCGATCCGGCACTGAACCGGCTGTCCATAGTGGACGGCAACCGGATCTTTCCGCATCCCGAGGGTGCGCTGCCGGATCGCTACCACGGTTTCGACGACGACCTCGCCGCTTACCCCGACCGGGTCCCGGCCGGGCATTTCACCGATATCCCCGGGCTCGCCGAGGGCGTCCGGGGCCTGGAAGAGACCCGCCGCGCCGATTTCGACCGGTGGCTGGACGGCCTCGGCCTCGACGCCGTGTGCTTCCCCGCCGTGGCCGACGTCGGCCGCGCCGACATGGACACCAACCCGGCGTCGGCCGACGAGGGCTGGCGCAACGGGGTCTGGGTGGCCAACGGCAACCTCGTCCCGCGTCACCTCGGCATCCCGACGGTCACCGTGCCGATGGGCGTCATGGCCGACATCGGGATGCCCGTCGGGCTCACCTTCGCCGGGTGCGCCTACGACGACGTCGCGCTGCTGCGGCTGGCCGCCGCGTTCGAAGCGACCGGCACCCGCCGCGTGGCGCCACCACGCACGCCGCCACTGACCCGTTCCTGATCCCATCCCCGACGAACAACGGTGTTCCGGAGGTTCCGATGAGTTCGACACCCCTGTCCCCAGCCGCCGACGTGCCCGTGCGCGGGCCCGGCGGCGGCGTCCGGATCGAGGCCCACGGCATCGACGTGATCGGCGACGAGGAACGGCACGGCCGCGCCCGGCAGCTGTTCGGCGTGTGGGCGGCCCCGAACGTCAGTTATCTCAGCCTGGTGGTCGGGGGAGCGCTGGTGCTGATGGGACTGAACCTGTGGCAGGCGCTGGCGGTGATCGTCGCCGGGAACCTGTGCTGGGTACTGGTCGGGGTGGTCGCGGTCAGCGGGCCCGCCGCCGGGGCGCCGAGCGCGGTGATCATGCGGGCGATGTTCGGGGCCCGCGGCAACCGGGTGGTCATCGGGATCAACGGCTGGTTCGTCTCGGTCTGTTATGTCGCGCTCAGCTGGGCCGCCGCGTCGGTGACGGCGTTCAGCCTGTTCGCCCGGTGCGGGATCGAGCTGGACGTGGTGGGCAAGGTACTGGTGATCGTCGGCATCGCGGCGGTGACACTGGTGATCAGCGTGTACGGCCACGGCGTGATCGTGAAGCTCTACCTGCCACTGACCCTGGTACTCGCGGTGGTTTTCGTCGTGCTGGCCGGATACGTCTTCGGCCACACGGACTGGGCCTACCGGCCGCCGGAGCCGTTGCGCGGTGCCGGGTTGTGGGCGGCGCTCACCGGTGGTCTCGCACTGGTCGCGTCCGCCGCGTTGTCCTACAACAACAGTGCCGACTTCGCGCGCTACCTGCCGCGCTCGACGCGCCCCGCCGCGATCGCGGGCTGGACCACGCTGGGCGCGTTCGTGCCAAGCGTGCTGTTCACCATGCTCGGCGCGCTCGCGGCGACCACTTTGGACATGCGGGACCCGCAGACGGCGCTGGCCGGAGTGCTGCCCGGCTGGTTCACCCCGGTGTTCCTGGTCGCGGTGATCCTGGGCGCGATCGCCAACAACGCCATGACCGTCTACAGCTCCGGGCTCGCCCTCCAGGTGATGGGCGTGCGGCTGCGCCGGTCCCGCAGCGTCCTGCTCGACGGCACCCTCGGCGTGCTGCTCACCCTGTACGCGCTGCTGGTGTCGAACTTCCTCGACGCCGTCAGCCACCTGTTGCAGCTCATGGTCGTGCTGCTCGGCCCGATGATGGCGATCTACGTCGCGGACATCGTTCTGCGCCGCAACCGCTACGACGGCCACGCGCTCAGCGACCAGACGAAGTCCGGCCCGTTCTGGTACGCCGGGGGCGTCAACTGGACCGGCATCGCCGCACTGGTCGCCGGTGCCCTCGTCGCGGCGTCCTGCCTCGCGGTTCCCGGTCTCTACACCGGTTTCCTCGCCGACGCCATCGGCGGGATCGATCTTTCGCTCCCGGCGGGCATCGTGGTCGCGGCGGTGGTCTACTCGGCCGCGACGCGCCCGCGTCTCGCCGCCGCGCGGCGCGCGCACTGACTCTTCGTTCGAGCCCGAAAGGAATCCCGATGACCGAGACCGGCGACCGGAACGACGGCGGCGTGCCGCGCGAACCGGAACTGGTGCACTACCGAGGCGGGCGGATCTTCACCGCCAACGAACCGGCATGGGCGGAGTCCCTGCTCGTCCGGGGGGACACGATCGAGTTCGCCGGGGACACCGGGACCGCGGACACGCTGGCGGCGGGCGCGCGCGTCGTCGACCTCGACGGCGCGTTCGTGCTGCCGGGTTTCGTCGACGCGCACACCCATCTGCTGTCACTGGGCGAGTCGCTGCGGCAGGTGGACCTGTTCGACGCCACCGACCTCGCGGAGATCCAGGCCAGGATCGGCGCGGCGGCCGCCGCCGATCCCTCGGCACCGCGGATTCTCGGGCGCAGCTGGCTGTTCGGCGCCCTCGCCGGGCGGGCTCCGGACCGGCACCTGATCGACGCGGTGGTGGCCGACCGGCCGGTCTACCTCACCGCCAACGACCACCACTCGGCGTGGGTCAACAGCGCCGCGCTGCGCGAACTCGGGATCGGCCAGGACACGCCCGACCCGGTCGGGGGACGTATCGGCCGGGACGCGGCGAACGAACCGGACGGCATGCTCTACGAGTCCGCCGCGCTGGGGCTGCTGCGGCGGTTCCTCGACGGCACGGTGCGTGACGCCGAGCGGGACACCGCGCTGGCCGCCGCCTTCGAGCGTTACCTCGCCGACGGCGTCACCACCGTGGTGGACATGGCCTCCGGCCCCGAGGATCTCGGCGCGCTGGAACGCGCCGTCGAGCGGGGCGGCGGCAGGCTGCCGCTGCGCGTGGCCGCGCACTGGCTCGTCGAACGGACCGGGCGTCCCGAGGACGAACTGGCGCAGGTCGCGAAGGCGGCCGAGCTGAGCCGTCGGCTGGCCGGGCCGTGGCTGCGGGTGACCGGGATCAAGGTGATGGTCGACGGCGTGATCGACAGCTGCACCGCGGCGATGAAGGAACCGTTCGCCGACGGCAGCCACCCCGGCCCCATCTGGGACCTCGACGCGCTCGCCCCGGTGGTCGCGGCGGCCGACGCCGCCGGGCTCCAGGTGGCGATGCACGCCATCGGCGACGAGGCGTCGGACATCGCGCTTTCCGCGCTGGAGCACGCGATCGCGGTCAACGGGCCGCGGGACCGCAGGCACCGCATCGAGCACCTCGAAACCGTGACCGAGGAGAACGTGCGACGGCTGGCGAAGCTGGGCGTGGTCGCGTCCATGCAGCCGGTGCACGCCGATCCGGCCATCCAGGACAACTGGCGCGCGATGCTCGGCGACGACCGGGCGCTGCGTGGCTACCCGTGGCCGGAGTTCACCGCGGCCGGCGCGGTGGTGGCGTTCGGGTCCGACGCGCCGACCGCGCCGCATCCGCCGCTGCCCAACATGTTCGTCGCCACCACCCGGCGCTCGGCGGTGGATCCCCGGCTCGCGCCGAACGTGCCGGACTACGCCCTGCCACTGGCCGACGCCCTCGCGCACGGCACCCGGCACGCCGCGTACTCGTGCCGGGCCGAGCACCACACGGGCCGCCTCGCCGCGGGGTTCGCCGCGGACTTCGTCGTGCTGGACCAGGACCCGTTCGCCGAAGGTCTCGACGCGCTGCTGCGTACCCGGGTCCGGTCGACCTTCGTGGCAGGCGAAACCGCGACCGCATAGACCACGGTGGACAGTCCACAATGGAGTTTTCTCAGTAGTGGTGGCGCCGTTCGACGCCGCGAATGTCGCATGGGTGACACCGTCCCAGCCGGAGCCCGCATCCGGAACGGAGCAGTGCGCTGAGCGCCAATGCCCGGAACTTTAAGGTCTCCGAAGGCCACCTTGAGGGACTTGGGTTCCCTCAAGGTGGCCTTCAGAGTCAGTGGCGGGCGGGCCGCACCGTCGCGGAGACGACCGCGGCGATCGCGGTGAGGAACGCGAAGATCACCGCCAGCCCGATCGGCACCGCGTTGCTCTTGTGGAAACCGAGCACGAAGTCGAGGTGGTCGCCGAAGCTCGTGCCCGGCGGCATCGGCACGAGCGTGGCCACCACCGCGTACAGCAGGGACAGCCCGAACAGCGTCCACGCCGCCCAGAGCTGCCGGGCGAGCAGGAAGCCGGCCGGGACGACCAGTGCGAACGCGGCGATCAGCGCGCACACGACGTTCAGCCACACCGTGCCCGACCACTCGCCGAACGGGCCGCCGATCACCACGTTCGCGAAGACGAACCAGATCAGCGCGATCGCCGTGCAGCCCGCGAGGGCGGCCGCGACCGCACCGGCCGGGAGGTGCGCCCGGCGCCGGACCGGTGCGGGGACCGGCGGGGGAAATCCCTGGGGCACGGACATCCGGGGCTCCTGACGATCGCGGGTGGGGAGCGAGCTTCTCACCTCCCCGGCATCGCGGTCCAGGCGGCTGTCCGGTTCCGGCCGGGGGACGCGCCGCTCACGGCCGGGCGCGGCCGTTCTGGTGGTTGAGCGCGTAGCGGACGGCGTCGGCGCGGGAGTGGAACCCGGCCTTGGCGAACAGGTTGTTGATGTGGGTTTTCACGGTGGCTTCGCTGATCACGAGCTTGGCCGCGATCTCCGGGTTGCGCAGTCCGTCGCCGATCAGGCCGAGGATCTCCCGTTCGCGTGCGGTCAGCGAAAGGTCCGGTTCGGCGGTGCGGGCCGGGCTGCCGGCCAGGGTGAGCAGGCGGCGCTGGACCTCCGGTGAAAGCACGGTCTGTCCTCGTGCCGCGGTGCGCACGGCGTGCAGGATCGTGACGCGGTCGGCTTCCTTGGTCAGGTAGCCGCTCGCGCCCGCCCGCAGGGCGGCCAGGATCGACTCGTCGTCGTCGAAGGTGGTGAGGACCAGGATCGTGGTGTCCGGCAGGTCCCGGTGGATGCGTTCGGTGGCGCCGACCCCGTCCAGCACGGGCATGTTGAGGTCCATGAGCACGACGTCCGGGTGATGCTCCCGCGCGGCTTCGACGGCCTCGGCGCCGTTGGTCGCGGTCGCCACGACGTCGACGTCCTCGGCGAGGCCGAGCATGACCGCGAGCGCTTCGCGGACGGTGGCCTGGTCGTCGACGACGACGAGGGAGATCGCGGTATCGGTCATCGGGGCAGCTCCAGTTCCACGGTCCAGCCGCCGCCGTCGGCCGGGCCTGCCTGCAGGGTGCCGCCGAGCAGGGCGGCGCGTTCGCGCATGCCGACGAGCCCGACACCGGAGCTCTCGGCCGGTCCGGTGTGGCGGGGTCCGGTCGCGGGTCCATTGTGCACGGTCAGCCTGACCTGGTCGGCGGTGAAGGCCAGGCGCAGGTCGCGGGCGGCACCCGGCGCGTACTTGGCCGCGTTGGTCAGCGCCTCCTGCGACACCCTGACCATGGTGTGCGTGGCCTCCGCGCCGACCGGCCCGGCCTCGCCGATGATCGCGAAGCCGACTCCGGCGTGCTCGGCGAGCCTGCGCAGCGTCTCGGGCAGTGGCAGGGTGTCCTCGCGCAGCGCGTGCACCGCGCGGCGGGTCTCGCTGATCGAGTCGACGGCGATGGCGCGTGCCCTGCGGATGGCGGCGGTCGCCTCGTCGTCGCGGCCGCTGTCGCGCAGCGCGTCGGCCATGTCCAGTTGCAGCGCGATCCCGGAGAGCGAGTGACCGAGCACGTCGTGGATCTCGCGGGCGATCCGGCCCCGCTCCTCGAGCGCGGCTTCGCGTGCCTCGGACGCGCGGGCGCGGCGGGCCTCCTCGGCGGCGAGATCCGCGCTGCGCACGGCGTCGAGCCGGTCGTGGTGCGAAATGCCGATGGCGACCGGCATGGCCACGGTCAGCGCGAGCCACACCGGCCACTGCGGGAGGGCCGGGGAGAACTGCCCGACCGCCCAGGTCGCGAAGGCCGCGACGAGCGCGCCGGTGATCGCGATGGCCGCGGCGGCCTTGCGGGAGGCGAGCTTGAGGCCGGCCGCCACGGCGGCGACGTACGGGAACAGCACGCCGATCGTCTGGTGCGCCAGCGGCATCAGCAGCGCGCCGAGCAGCAGGTACGCGCTCATCGCGGCGATCTGCGCGCCCGGGGTGAGCCGGGTCCACGGCAGCAGCGACGCGAGGGCGGCGATGGAGACGAGCACGAACAGCGGCAGGGCCAGCGGCCGGTACGCGATGGGGGCGCCGGGCCACTGAACGGCGGTGCCGACGACCGCGGTGAGGACGAGGAAGGGCTGGATCAGCTCGTCCCGGAAACGTCCGGGGCGGGCAGGCGGCCGCGAGTCCGTCGTGGTCATGGACCGGGTTCCTTCTTGTCAGAGGTGTTCGCGTTCGGGCTGAGTGTTCCACCCGGCCGGACGGCCGTCGCGGCGGCCGAGCTCACGCTGGATGGTGTCCAGCACCGGCGAGGTCCGCGCGGGCTCGCCGTCGCCGCCCTGTGTCCACATGACCTGGTGACCGCCGCGCAGCGCGCGGTAGAGCACGACCAGCCCCTCGGCGAGGATGCCGAGGCCGAGGGTGAGCAGCAGGCTGTTGGACACGCCGCCCGCGTCCTTCGGGTCGAACGTGTCGAGCGCGTAGGTCACGCCCGCCTTGACCGCGATGTTCAGCAGCCACAGCACGACGGTCACGGCGGTGTACCGGACGAAGGCGACGTCGTCGCGCCGGGAGATCCGCACGGTCGCCCCGCGCAGCACGCCGAGGACGATGCCGATCACCGCGGTTCCGATGAGAAAAACCAGTGACAGCGGCGTTTTCACCTCGCCGGACACATTGGTGAGGCCGATGAGGCACAGCACGGCGGGCAGGATGAGCATCTGCTTGGCCTGTGCGGGTTCGCCCATCAGCCGCCGCACCATCAGGTAGGCGACGGCGGCCACGATCAGCACGATTTCCACGGGTCCACTCATGTTTCTCACTGCCTTGGCTCGACTGCGTTCCGATGCCGAAAACCTATGACCGCGCGGCGCCGATGTCGTGGGGCGAGCGTGGTATCCGCGGGTGGAGAAGTTCTCCACCCGGACTACGGCCCGCGGGTCAAGACGAGCACCGGTGCGCGGCCCTAGCGTTTCGTCCCGGATCCCCGCAACCAAGCCGAAACCAGGGAGTCAGCCATGACGCAGCACACCGAGGCCAAGCGCGGCACCAGCTTGGCCCGCACCATGATCTCCACCCTGTTCCTGGACATCGGGCTGTCGGTCCTCGCCTACTACGTGGCCGAACTGCTCGGCGCGAGCACCTATGTGTCACTGCTGGCCGGCACGGTCGTCGCGGGGGTGCGGACGATCTGGGTCGCGGTGGCGCAACGCAGAGTCGACCCGCTGTCGCTGACCCTCATGCTGTTGTTCGGCGCCGGCCTGGGGCTGAGTTTCCTCAGCGGCGACCCGCGCCTGCTGCTCGCCAAGGAGTCGGCGACCACCTTCGTCGCGGGTGCCCTCCTCGTCGGCAGCTGCCTGATCCGCAGGCCGCTCGCGTACTACGCGGCGCGGCGCTTCGCGCGGTCGGCGGGCGGTGACGAGCGGGACGAGTTCGAGGCCACCGCGCAGGGCGCGGCCATGCGCCGCCGCTGGTACCGGGTCTCGCTGGTGTGGGGCGGCGTGCTGCTGGCCGACGCCGTGCTCCGCATCGGGGTCGTCTACGCGCTGCCGCTCGGCGTGGCGGCGAACATCTCGCAGGCGCTGATGATCGTCGCCTTCGCGGCGCTCATCGGCTGGACGCTGCTGACCAGGCACCAGACCACGCGCGTCGCCTGAGCCGGGAAAACGTTGCCGGAAAAGAAAACCGTGCTTGACTGGGACGCGGAAACGTCATCGACCTTCAGAAGGATCCCGGATGTCCGGTGTGCGTGGTTCGACCCGTCCGTTGCTGGTGTTCTCGATGATCGGGGCGTTGCTGCTCGGTGGCGTTTCGGCGGCTTCGGCCGCCGGAGCCGCACCCGCGCCCGCGTCGGCTCCGGCGGCGTGGGGGCCGCTGGGCGGGCTGACGGATCTGGCGGCGCGGCGAATCCTGCTCGGTGACAAGGTCGCGGCGGCGAAGTTCGGTACGGACCAGCCGATCGACGATCCGGCACGGGAACAGCAGGTCCTCGACTCGGTCCGGCAGCTGTCGCTCGCCGCCGGGATCGACCCGGCGGCGAGCGTCCGCTTCTTCCGGGACCAGATCGAGGCGAACAAGATCGTGCAACGCGGCTTGTATGGGCTGTGGACCGCGCATCCGGAACTCCGCCCCGCACACCGGCCGGATCTGGCCACCGAGGTCCGGCCCGAGCTGGACCGCATCACGACCGGGATCATCGAGCAGCTGGCGGCGACGGTTTCCCTCCGGCGGCCCACCCTCACCTGTGCGGTGGACGCCTCGTTCGCGAAGATCTCCGCCGAGCTCCGGTGGCACCTGGACTCGCTCCACCGTCAGGCGCTGACCGTCGCCCTCCGATCCACCTGTTCGGGTTCGGCGCGAGCCGTCTCCGGCTAGCCGATCAGCCGCCGACGGGTTCGGGCCAGGCCAGGCCGGCGCCGAGCGCCGCGGTGAGGCGGGTGACCGTCCGGCGGCTGTGCTGGTCGCCAGCGTGCTCGGGGAGCCAGGCGCAGGCGAAGTAGGCGGCGGCGATGTCGGCGGTGGCGTGCGCGGCGGCCAGGCATTCCTCGATCCGGGCGAGCGAGGGGCCGGGGCCGGAGGGAAAACGCGCGCCGGGCAGCTGGGCGCCGTCGATGACGTCGATGTCGAGGTGGAGGTAGACGGGGGCCGGGCCGAGGAGGCCGAGGGCGGCGGTGATCGCGGCGGGGTCGGCGGGCACGCGGTGGACTTGGCTGGTGGCGAGGGAGCCGCGCTCGGCGGGGTCGAGGTCGCGGGCGTCGGCGAGCACGACGCTGGTGTCGGGGATGGGGCGCAGGTCGAGGGTGTCGCCGAACAGGCCGGGCGTGCGGCCGGTCAGCATGGCCAGCGCCATGCCGCCGACGTAGCCGCTGGTCGAGATGTCGGGGGTGTTGAAGTCGCCGTGCGCGTCAAGCCACAGCACGTTCAGGTCACGATGGCGGCGCTGCAGCCCGGCTACCACCGCGCGGGCGGTGGGGCAGTCGCCGGAGAGCACCAGGGGTCTGGTGGCCCGCGCCACCGTGTCGGCGGTGGCCCGGTGCAGCAGGCTCATCCGGGCGGGGACGGGGCCGTCGGGGAGGTCCGGGCGGACGACCTCGGTCGCGGCGGCGGGGATCGGGAAGGCCGGGAGGTACTCGTCGAGGTGCCAGGGCGTGACGATCGGATCCCATGCGCCATCGGTGTTGTAGTCAGCCACGAGGTGCCTCTCCTTCGTTTCGTTGGGCGAGCAGGTCGAGCAGCCGTCGCAGCTCGGCGGCGCCGGCCAGCAGGTGCGCGGTGAGTTCCGCCCTGGCTTCCTCGGGGCTACCGTGCAGCGCGTCCAGCAGCCGGCGGTGGTCGTCCGCGGTGCGGCCGAGTTCGCGCCGGGAGCGCTCGGCCAGTGCCAGTGCGAGACGCTGTTCCCGCTGGAGTTGTTCGTGGAAGCGGCGCAGCCGGGGGCTGCCGGTGGCCGCGACCAGGGTGGCGTGGAAGAGCCGGTCGCCGTCGAGCGCGGCGGCGGTGTCGCCACGCTCGAAAGCGCTTTCTATCTGGTCGACCAGGTCGGCGAGGTTCTGGTAGACCACCGGGTCCCGGTGTTCGGTGAGGGCGTCGGCCGCGGCCAGCTCCACGGCGGCGCGGGCGGCGTAGATGTCGGTGACATCCGGTCCGGTGACGTCCGCGACGACGATGCCGCGGTTCATCTGGTAGCGGACAAGGCCCTCGCTTTCGAGCGTCCGCGCGGCCTCTCGGACGGTGCTGCGGGAGACGCCGAGTTCGGTGGCGACGGCGGCTTCGCGCAGCGGAGTGCCCGGCGGCAGCCGACCGGACAAAATGGCCTGCCGGACGGCTTCGGCGGCCTGCTCGGTGGTGCTCTGCCGTTGGATGCTCGCGCCGAGGCCGGTGATCGGATTCGTCTCGGTCACCGGTCTCCTCGCGGCAGATCCCGAACGCGGTGGAACCCGGTCGAGGTCCCGACCGTGTTCGCCTTCGCCGTGCTGATCAGCCGCCCGACGTCGCCGCTACTCCAGGCTTGGAGCACCCGGCTCTCCCTTCCTCGAAACCCGTCCTGTCGGCGCTAGATTGCCAGATTATCCGACAATCTGGCAAGACGCCGGGCTCGGCCGGGTGGAGTGGGTGGCGCCGCGGGCCACGCCCGGTTCACCGGGCCGGTGCCGGTGGGAAACGATGTTCCCGTCAGGAACACGGCACCCCGGCTAACCTCGGCACCGTGAAAATGGTGCGTCACGTGGTGGTGTTCGACGCCGCCGACATCGATGCCGAGAGCACGTTCTGGGCAAGCCTTCTCGGCGGGCACGTCTTCGAAGACGAGGCATTTCACGTGGTGTTCGACGCTGCCGGAAAGTGGCGGATCGGCGTGCAACTGGCGCCGAACCATGTTCCGCCCGACTGGCCGCGCGGAAACCCGCAACAGGTGCATCTCGACCTGCACGTCGATGATCCGCGAACCGCGCACGCGGAGGCGATCGCGCTCGGTGCTCGGCTGCTGCGGGCAGCACCTGATCCGGAGAGCGACGAGGGACACCAGGTGTATGCCGATCCGGCCGGGCACCCGTTCTGCATCGGCTGGGGACACCCGTCTCGGGAAGCGCTGGCGAAGTTCGTGGCCGACCAGGTGCGGCCGGGAATCCGTTGGCCGGACACGTAACCGGGCCCGAAGCCGACGCGCACTCAAGACCTCGCCGCGGTATCGGTCATCGGTGTGGGATGTCGCGAATGTCGCATTGCTGACGTTCACCGTCACGAATGTCGCATTCGCGACATCACTACGGCCGCCATTCCTCGCGGTAGCCGGAGTGCTCTGCGTAGGGCAGGGCGAGCAGTTTGAGCGCGCGGATCCAGGGCATCTTGTGGTCCAGGACTTCGCCGAGGGTGTGCCCTGGCGGCGGTTGCGAAGCCAGTTGGCCGAGGATCAGCGTGAGCAGTTCGCGTTGGGCGGCGACGTCGGCCAGCACGAATCGGATCTCCTCGTGCGTCCACTCCTCCCGGTGGTTCGCCCGCCGCTCCCGCTCGTCGAGGTGGGCACTGAGAAACGCGATCAGGGCATCCACGATCTCCGGCATGGTCTTCTCCCTGTGCCGATTCCGGAACTGGGCAACGTACCGGAGAAAGTCCGGCGACGGCCCGCGTCAGTCCGATATGTCCCCGGTCCCCGTGCCCGGCGGACAGGCCCGCGACACCCGGTCAGGGGAAAATCGCTTGGTTGGCTGCTCCGACCGCGTGACAAGTGTTCGGCGAGGCTCCCGATCCCGCGCCGCCTGGAGGAGGCTGCTCGTCGTCCTGGTGGCGGCGGCCGGACCCCAACGTCGCCGGAGTCCTGTCACATCAAGGAGTCCCGACGATGACCGCCGCTCCCGAACCACCGCGGAAGGTGCTGTTCGAGACCACCGACCACGATCAGGCGGGTGAGTATCTGACCGGAATCTACGGGGGAAACTTCCGGCTGGGTATCGGTGAGAAAGGCGCGCCCGTTCATCTCGACTGGCTGATCACCACTACGTTCACCTTCGTCACGGCCGTACACAGCGCCGAGATCGGATACACCCTGGAATCCGTGCCCTCGCTGATGATCGCCCGCCCCCGCACCGCACCGGTGCACTACCGCTACGGCGGTGCCGCGCACTGTTTCCTCCCCGGCGAAGTGCATTTGTCCAACACGACCGAGGATCATCCCCCTATTCAGGCCCGGTGGCACAACGGTGCGGTGCAGGCCGTCACCTTTCCCTTCCCATTGCTCGACCAGGTGGCCGCCGCGCCGGAGACCCGCCAGTCGAAACCGGTCCGCTTCACCGACCTGCGCAGCACGAACCCGGAACCGGCCCGGCACCTGATCGCCACCATGGACTACCTCGCCACCAGCGTGCGTGACCGGCCCGAGGCCATGGCGGAACCGCTCGTCGCCGGTACGGCGGGCCGGCTGCTGGCTGCGGCGGCACTGACCACCTTCCCCAACACCGCGCTGACCGATCCCACCATCGAAGACCGCCACGACTCCCACCCGGCCACCCTGCGGCGGGCCATCGCCTACATCGACGATCACGCCCATCTCGACATCAGTGCTGCCGACATCGCCGCCGCCAGCCACGTCACCATCCGCGCGCTGCAGTACGCCTTCCGCCGCCACCGCGACACCACGCCGATGGGCTACCTCCGCCAAGCCCGCCTTCAGCAAGCACACCAGGAACTTCTCACGGCCGACCCCACCACGGGGGCCACGATCACCGAGATCGCCGCCCGCTGGGGCTTCTTCCACCCCGGCCGCTTCGCCCACCGCTACCGCACCGCCTACGGCCACCCGCCCTACCGAACCCTGCACCGCACCACCTGACCCACCCTCCACACGACGCCACCGCGCGCTCGCAGGCCCGGTTCGCGGGCCGCCATCGGGGGGGGGCGGCCTGCTTCGGGTCAGGGGATGTCGATGCCGGCGGCGCGAAGCTTCGCTTCGAGCAGCGCGGTCAGCCGGGCCGCTGCTGATTCGCGTTGTTCGCGGTGGTGGGCGACCAACCGGTAGCGGGTCGTGGTTTCGGTGCGGGCTTGCAGGCCGGTCACGATCCTCAGTTGTGCCGGGTTGGCGAGGTAGTGCTCGGCCATGTCGGTGGCCAGTTCGGCGACCCGGGGATCGTCCGGTTCCCAGCCGGCCACCTCGGCGGTGCGCCTGGTCAGTTCGACGAATCGGGGATCGCGCAGCGCGTGCTCGATATCGGTGAGGAAGCCGTCGAATCCTTCTGGGACCAGAGCCTTGGCCAGTACGAAGGATTCTCGCGCGGTCCGCACGTCGTACGGCGTGAAGCCGAGGGTCGGCATTCCCTCCAGCATCGCCACGGCGCGTTCGGGCAACAAGGTCCGGTCGCCGGAGCCGAGCCGGCGGAGCATGTCCCGCCGCGCGGTCAGCTCGGCGATCCGCTCGGTGAGGTGCCGTTCGACATCGGCGAGTGCGTCGGCGAACGTCGTGGCGTCGGAGTCGAGCAACGGGCCGACGTCGGCCAACGGCACCCCGGCGGCGGCCAGGGTCCGGATCTGCACCAGCCGCGACAGCTCGGCCGACCCGTATCGCCGGTAGCCTGAGCTGTCGCGTGCTGGTTCGTCGACCAGGCCGAGCTTGTGGTAGTGCCGCACCGTTTTGATGGTGATGTCGGCGAACGCGGCCGCCTGGCCGATGGTCACCCCGTCGGTCATCGAACTCAGCGTTCCTCCCGAGCCGACACGGCAGCGGTCTCCCGTACGGCGGCGGCGACGGCCTGGAAGTCCTTGCGCAGGATCTGCGTGTGGTTGCTCGCCACCTTCGTGCTGACCCGCAGATGCGGATTCCGGCCGAGCACCGGGTCGAGAGAGGCCCGCATCTGCTCCATCTCCTCCGCGCCACCACCGAGGTTCGCGCCCGTGGCCAGAACGTAGCGCACGGGGCAGGCCAATCGGTCCAGAACCGGTTCGAGGGCAGCGCAGACCTCGTTGATCTCGATGTTGACCTCGGCATGCTGAGCGGCGCTCATCGAGGCGGACATGCCGAACGGACGCACGAGCGGCAGGAACAACCGCATCCGGCGCCACAAACGCCGAATCGTTTCCCGCCCCTCCTCGCCGGTGTAGCCCCACGGAACCGCGCCGTCGACCGAGACCACACCAGTGACACGGTCCGGGTAGCGGTCGGCCCAGTGCGCCGCGAGCGCTGCCCCATAGGACCAGCCGACCAGCAGTGGCCGATCGACCTTGGTCGCCCTGAGCACCGCGTCGAGGTCGCGAACGCACCCCTCGAACGAGTAGTCCGCCGACCGCTTCGAGCGACCACGGGCCCGCTCGTCATAGGTGACGTGCCTCCACCCGGAGCCGAGCTCGGCGATCACGCGCCGCCAGGACCGCTGACTGGCGTAGGAACCGTTGAGATAGACAACCGGACGACCGAGGCCGCGGGTGTCGGTGACCGACAGGGCCGTGTCGTCGACAGACACCATGCCGGTCCAAGGTGAGGTAATCGAGCTGGTCATGTCGCCAGCCTCCACCTTGACCTCAGGTCAAGGTCAACACTGGGCGCCTGCTCCGCGCAATACGGACACGGCGGTGCATCAGTGCTGGTGGGTGAACCAGTCCAGCATCATCGGGACGGCGCGGTCCCGGGTGTCGAAGTGGTGGATGTCGCCCAGGTTCACCAGCGGCACGTCCGCGCCGGAGGCGTGCAGCTGCTGTCGGCAGTTCTGCGAATTGGCGAACGCGACCTGTTCGTCGCCGCTCGCGGCGAACAGCCGCACCGGCACGTCCGGGCGCCATCCCGCGCAGGTGCCGTCGCTGGCCTGGAACGCTTGCAGAAGCTGTCCGCGCGGATTCAGGAGCCGCCGGCGGTAGTCGTCGGTCAGCAGGTCGTCGGGGTTCGCGGGCAGTGCCCGGAAGATCTCCGGTTCCTCGTGAGTGCCGTCGAACAGCGACTCGACCGTCTTGTCGTACGGCGCTTTGAAGACCTCCGACGGATCGCGGTAGACGTGGAACAGCCGATTCATCGACACCGTGGCGTAGGCCAGGTAGAACGCCGTGCCCGGCTGGTCGAGCGTCCTGGTGACCAGCCCGGCCGGGATTTCCGCGTACTGGATGTCGAAGGGCCCGCTGATGGTCGCGACCCCGGCCAGCCGCAGCCGCGGGTCGGCGCCGGACCGCAGCGCCTTCGCCAGCGCCATCGCGGCCTGGCCGCCCTGCGAGAACCCGGTCACGCGCACGTTCGCGTCCAGCTCGCGACCGTGCCGGGCGGCGAGGGTCCGTGCCGCGCGAAGCAGGTCGAGCGACGCCGAGGTTTCGGTCGCCGCGTTCAGGTACGGGTGGTATCCGGGTCCGTAGCCGAGGCCGAGGTAGTCCGGTGCGACCGCGGCGTATCCGGTGGACCCGATGAGCAGGGCCGTGTACCGGTCGGCGTTGGTTTCGTCCCTGGTCGCGACGCCCGCGCGGGCCGACCGGGTGCCGTGCTCGAACACCAGCGGACTCACCGCGCCGCCGCCGTTGCGCGGCAGCACGACGAGCCCGCTGGCCACGGTCGGGAAGCCGTTGGTGTCGACGGTGCCGTAAAGGACGGTGTAAGCGTCCACACCGTAGTTCGTCTTCGGGTTCACCAGACTCGACCTGGCCACGACCGCGCCGATGTCCTTCTGCGGCACCGACTGCGTGTCGAGAGTGGCCAGATACGTTCCACGCCAAGCGTTCCGTGTCGGCACCGCGGTATCGGCGACGGCGGGCGAAGCCGTAGCGAGCACCAGCGCGGCACCCATGGCGGCGGCCGCGACGGCGATCATCCGGCGTCCGCCCCGACGGTTCCCACGTCTCTTCGAAGTCATGGGACAAAGCCTGGTCGCGAAGAGCCGCCACACCCAGCCGGTACACCACCGGCTGCCCGGTAGGGAAGACCCTACCTACCCGCGCTCACGTTGCCGGTTCGCCGAGCAATCTTCACGCGCTGCGTACGGCCGCCTCAGTCGGTGGTGTTCGCCGCGCCGTATCTGGCCTCCATCATCAGGACGGCCTCGTCCACGACGTGTGCCATCGACGCGTCGTCGGGGGACCAGTCGACGAGCAGCATCCGGGGCCAGAAGACGTAGTTGGAGATCATCCCGAGGAACTGGGTCGCTGCCAGTTCCGTGTCGTCCAGCTTGGCCGTTCCCAGGGCGTTCTCGGTGTCGAGATAGCGGCGTACCGAGTCGAAGTAGGGCATCTTGCCGCGCTCGAAGTGGGCCTCGCCCAACTCGGGGAAGCGCGGCAGTTCGGCGATGACGATGCGGAACAGGGCCGCCATACCGGGCCGGGCGAGCAGGGTGACGTACCGGTGGCCGATCGCCGTCAGGCCCGCCCGCAGATCGCCCGTCGGCGGGCGGAGGTCGCCGACGTCCTCGACCGTCCATGACTCCGTCACGATCGCGTCGAACAGTGCCGCCTTGGTGGGGAACTGCTTGAACAGAGTCGCCTTCGACACCCCGGCGGTCTCGGCGACCTTGGCCAGTGAGGTGCCGGCGTACCCGGCGTCAAGGAACAGGCGGGTGGCGGCCTCGATGATGGCCGCTCGCTTCTGCTCGGCGACGCGCCGGTGGTAGGGCGAGGGCTCCGTCGTCATGGCGCCACTCTACCCGAGGCGAGTCACTTGACTCACCACTTGTCCTGTCCGTAGCTTTGGTGAGGTGAGTCGCTCGACTCACCATTGTTTCGCAGGGAGGACCGCGTCATGGGACGCTTCGACAAGCAGACCGTTCTCGTCACCGGTGGCACTGGCGGGCAGGGCGCCAGTCACGTTCGGGCCTACCACGAGGAGGGGGCGAACGTTGTCATCGCCGCGCTCTCCGAAGGGCCGGGCAAGGAACTCGCCGCCGAACTCGGCGAGCGGGCACTGTTCGTCCGCACGGACGTCACCGACGAGGACGCCTGGGCGGTGGCGGTCACCGAGACCGAACGCCGGTTCGGGCCGATCGCGGTTCTGGTCAACAACGCCGGCGTCCAGAACCCCGCGGTGCCGATCGAGGCCGTCGAACGGCGGGTCTGGGACCGCGTACTCGAGGTCAACCTCACCGGCACGTTTCTCGGCATCAAGACCGTGGCACCGTCCCTGCGCCGCAACGGCGGCGGAGTGATCGTCAACATCGCCTC
Organism: Amycolatopsis samaneae; assembly: GCF_039541975.1. Classification (NCBI taxonomy): domain Bacteria; kingdom Bacillati; phylum Actinomycetota; class Actinomycetes; order Pseudonocardiales; family Pseudonocardiaceae; genus Amycolatopsis; species Amycolatopsis samaneae. The sequence goes on along the minus strand of NZ_BAABHG010000011.1, from coordinate 221,701 downwards.
CACGATGGCCCACGTCGGCACCGCGCTCTACGCGCCGTACGTCGCCAGCAAGTGGGCGTTGCGCGGGCTCACCAGGACCGCCGCGCTGGAGCTGGGTCGAGACGGCATCCGGGTCAACTCCATCCACCCCGGCGTCATCTCCACTCCGTTGATCAACGAACCGATCGACGGCCGGCCGCCCATCGCCGACTTCTACTCGCCCGAACCGTATGCCGTCCCCCGGATCGGCACCCCGGCCGACATCACCACACTCCTGCTCTACCTCACCTCGGCCGACGCCTCGTTCGTCACGGGCTCGGAGTTCGTCGCGGACGGCGGGCTCCTGCTCGGCCCCGCCCTGCGGCCCGACACGACGGCGGCCTGACCAGATCGCCGGTCGCCAGGATCGATCAGGGTGATGGCGATCGAATGTCCGGTCATGCCGATGCGCGGGCGTTCGGCGCGTGTCCATGAGCGGTAGAGGCCGCGGCCACGCTCCGCCTCGACGACACTGAGACTCCGCCGGGCCGCGGTCGCTCACGGGACGAGGAGGCCGATGGCGGTGGCCATGCGGCCGAGATACTCCTCCCGGGTCTCCACCTGGTGCTTCAACCCGACCGACGCGCTGATCAACGTCTGTGCGACACCGGTCGTCGCCGCCCCGTCCACCGCGGCGACGACGAGTTCTTCGAAACGCTTCGGAGCCGTGTGGGTGATCGGCCCGAGCAGGTCCGGGTTCTGCTCGATGACCTCCGGGACGTCGCGGCTCATCGGTCCGACGTAGCGGCCGGCCCACCGGTCGAACGCACCGATCAGCCGCTCCCGCAACGGCTTTCCGGTGTCGGCGAGGATCTCCTCGGCCGCGGCGAGGTCCCGCTCGATCGCCCGGGTGACCGCTGCCCGGAACAGGTCCTGTTTGGACGCGAACAGGAAGTACAGCCCCGGCCGGGAGATCACTTCGCGGGGTTGGGGTGGCAGGTCGGTCACGGGGTGAGCGTGAGTTTGCCGCCGGGGCGGCGGGATCGGCTGAGTTCGGCGGCCTCGTGGATCTGGTCGAGGGTGAAGGTGCGGGCGACGGAGACGGTCAGGACGCCTTCGGCGGCGAGCCGGGCGAACTCGTCCAGGCGGTCGTAGCGCATGTCGATGCGGGTGATCCGGGTGTCGAGTTCGGTCGCGGCGGCGAAGTCGGAGACGGTGAGGACGCGGTCGGGGTCGCCGGTCAGCTCGATGAGGGCCGGTAGTGCGCCGCCGGCCGGGCTGGTCCGGCCGGGGCGGTCGATCCGGCCGCCGGTAGGGGCCGTGTCCAGGGCACGGTCGACGCGGCCCCCGGCCAGTGCGGCGACGCGGTCGGTCATGCCCTCGCCGTAGGCGGTCACCTGGGCGCCGATCCCTTGCAGGGCCGCGGCCCGTGTGGGGCCGGCGGTGGCGATCACCCGGATGTCCCGGTGCAGCGCGAGGCGCACCGCGGCCTCGCCGACGGTGGAGCCCGCGCCGTGGACGAGCAGCAGCTCACCCGGTTGGACGCCGAGGTCGTCGAGTGCGTGCCAGGCCGTCTCGGTCGCCATCGGCAGCGCGGCGGCCTGCTCGGCGGTGACGCCTTCGGGAAGGCGAGCCCAGGCCGCCATCAGCGCGTACTCGGCGGCCCCGGCGGTCGGGCCGTCGAAGGTCGCGGGGCCGAACACGGGGTCGCCGATCTCGATGCCGGTGACGCCCTCGCCGAGCGCGTCGACGGTGCCCGCGACCTCGAGGCCGAGTCCGCGTGGCAGCGGCGGCAACCGGTCGGCGAGGAGACCGTCGACCACCGCCCAGTCGCCAGGGTTCAGGCCGCACGCCCGCACGGCGATCCGGATCCGGCCGGGTCCCGGCTCCGGTTTCGGGACGTCACGGAGCACGATCACGTCCGGGGAACCGAACCGGTCGAACTGCAGAGCCTTCATGACGGTCTCCCAAAGTGATGACAGCATCTGTTGTCATCGACCGTAGCACGGTGATGACAGCATCTGTTGTCGTATGCTGACCGGTATGCCGAGATGGGAGTCCGACGCACAGGGCAGGCTCGAGCGCGCGGCGCTCGAGCTGTTCGAAACGCAGGGATTCGAGCGCACCACGGTCGCGCAGATCGCGCGTACCGCCGGTCTGACCGAGCGCTCCTTCTACCGCTACTTCCCCGACAAGCGGGAAGTTCTCTTCGCGGGCAACGAACTCGAAGCCCACCTCGTCGCCCGGGTCGAGGAGGCCGCCCCGGACCTCACCCCGTTCGAAGCGCTGCTGGCCGCGCTGGGCACCGCGGACGAGGTCTTCCGCTCGCGCGAGTTTCTGCTGCGCCGCGTCGGGGTGATCGCCGTCAGCCCGGCACTGGCCGAACGCGACCTGATCAAGCTCGCCGACATCGCCGGCGCGCTGACGCGGGCACTCGAGGGCCGTGGCGTCGAGCCCGGCGAGGCACGCTTCCTCATCGACGTGGCGATCGCGATCTCCCGGCGCGCCACGTCCCGGTGGCTGGCCGACCCGGACGCGACCCTGTCCGAGCTCATCGCCCACGCCGCCGCCGAACTGCGCGAGGCGGTCACACCGCGGACCCCGACGGCCCGCTGAACAGGCCCGGCCGGGCTTCCCTCGGCAGCGACCGAAACCCGGGACCGCTCCGCCGGGGCCAGCACTACCCTCCCCGCGCGAGCCTCGGGGACGTGGACCTCGGGAGGAAGGGGGCTGGTCGTCCTCGACGGCGAATCGGGTTCGGCCTCGCACACCGTCCCGCACCCCGGCAAACGGAGGCTTGATCATGACCACGTTCGTTCTCGTGCACGGTTCCTGGCACGACGGCTCGGCCTGGGACGCTGTCGTTCCGAGGTTGGAAGAACTCGGTCACGTCGCCCACAGCCCGACGATCGCCGGTCACGGCAAAGGGGCGGACAAAGCGGTCGGGCACGACGACTGCGTGCGGTCGATCCAGCGGTTCATCGTGGACAACGATCTTTCCGACGTGGTGCTGGCCGGCCACAGCTTCGGCGGGTCGGTGATCGCGCGGGTCGCCGAGGAGGTCCCGGGGCGGCTGCGTCGCCTGGTCTTCTGGAACGCCTTCGTGCCACTGCCGGGTACCAGTGTCGAGGACGATCTCCCGCCCAGCTATCGCGAGTTGTTCGCCCGGCTGGCCGGCGAGTCGGCCGACAACACGGTGACACTGCCGTTCCCCATCTGGCGGGAAGCGTTCATCCAGGACGCCGACCTCGACCGGGCGAAGGCCGCCTACCAACAGCTGTCACCGACGCCGTACCAGCCCTTCCTGGACCGGCTCGACCTGTCGAGGTTCTCCCGGCTGGAAATCCCCAAGAGCTACTTGAACGGCACCGACGACACCGCGCTCCCGCCCGGCGAGTGGGGATGGCATCCGCGGATGTCCGGGCGGCTCGGCCTGCACCGCCTCGTCCAACTGCCCGGCAGCCACGAGGTCGTCTTCACCAACCCCCGGCTGCTCGCCGAGAAGATCGTGCACGCCGGAAGGGACTGACGCCGCCGATCGCCCGTACCCGGCCGGTGCGCCCCCAGGGATCCCGCGGTGCCCACGAATTCCGTTGGGCCGTCAGTGGTTTCGCGGCAGACCGGACATATCCAGGACGAGGCGATAGCGGACGTCGTCGCGTTCCAAGCGATCGAGGGCTTCGTTGACGTGTGCGGACGGGAGGAGTTCGATGTCGGCCGTGATGTCGTGCCGGGCGCAGAACTCCAGCATGGCGGCCGTCGCGGGACGGCCGCCGCTGCCCGCGGAGCTGAGCTTCTTACGCCCTATCAACAGATCTGTGGCCCGCACGGTGATCGCGCCGAGGTGCCCGAGGTGGCTGAGCGTCCCGTCAAGGGCGACGAGCCCGAGGTAGGGCGTGACGTCGTGCGGGACGGCGATGGTGTCGACGACGACGTCGAACCGGTCCCTGGCCGCGGCCATCCGGCCTCGGTCCGTGGAGACGATCAGGTCGTGGCCGCCCAGCCGGCGGGCGTCGTCGGCTTTGCCCGCCGATCGGCTGACGACCGTGGTGTCGGCCCCGAGCGCGACGGCGAACTTGACCGCGAGGTGCCCGAGGCCGCCGAGTCCGGCCACGGCGACCCGGGTGCCGGGCCCGACGCCGAGGGCTCGCAGTGGTTCCCAGACGGTGATCCCCGCGCACAGCAGGGGAGCGGCGGCCGCGGGGTCGAGCCCGGCGGGGAGCGGATAGGCGAACCGGTCGCGGACGACGTACTCGCCGGAGTAGGCCCCCAGGGTGGTGGTCCCGTCGTGGCGGTCGGTGCCGCCGTAGGTCAGGGTGGGGAACTCGTGACAGAAGTTCTCCTGTCCTGCCCGGCACATCGCGCACACGTCGCATGAGTCGACGATGTTGCCGACGGCGACCCGGTCGCCGACGGCGAAGCGGGTGACCTCGTGCCCGAGGTCGGTCACCACGCCGGTGAACTCGTGGCCCGGCACCAACGGCGCTTCGCCGGTGTGGGCGCGGACGGCGTGGAGATCGGTATGGCAGACGCCGCAGTAGTCGACGCGAACGGCGACGTCGTCGGCCCGTAGTTCCCGGCGTTCCAGCGAGGTTCGCCGCAACGTGGTCCCGGCGCGGCCGGCTTGCCAGCCCAGGGTGCTTCTCACGTCCACTCCCAAATAAAACAGACTGTTCGGTCTATTTCGACGGTAGCGGGAAGTCGCCGACTCGGCAAACCGACTGGTCTGTTGTTATCGTCCTCGCATGGCCGACAAGCCCCTGACCCCGCGTGGCATCGCCACCAGGCAGCGCATCCTGGACGTGGCGACCCGGGAGTTCGCCGAGCACGGGATCGCCGGGGCGCGCGTCGAACGTGTCGTGGCCGCCGCCCGCACCAACAAGGCGCAGCTCTACGGCTACTTCGGCAGCAAGGAAGGGCTGTTCGACGCCATTTTCTTCGGCTCGCTGGAGCGGATCATGACCGTCGTGCCGATCGACGCCACCGATCTCGCCGACTGGGCCGTCCGTCTCTACGATGAGTATCTCCGCCGCCCCGACCTCATCCGGCTGGCCACCTGGGCACGCCTGGAGCGGCGCCCGGCCGGTCATCTCGTCGAGGACGGCAACCGCCTCGACGACGCCAAACTGCGCGCCATCGCCGACGCGCAGGCCGCGGGCGTCGTCCGGGCCGGAGACCCGTTCGACCTGATGGCCATGGTCATCGCGATGTCCATGGCGTGGTCACCGGTCAGCAACGTCTACGCCGCCAGTGATCAGGAGCCCCCGGAGCTGCACGACCAACGCCGGGCCCTGCTCCGCGACAGCGTTCAGCGCGTCATCGCACCCCGGTAGGCGGCCCGTGTCGATCCCGGCTTCTTCACTCCGTGGTGTGCGTGGACACGGCCCTGGTCAGCAGCCGTTTGAGCTGGCGCTGCTCGGCCGGGCCGAGCCGGCCGACGTGTGACCGGGTGACCATCGCCGCGGCGAGCTGGTGCCGGGTGGTGAGCCCGAGTTCGGTGAGGGTCACGATCTTGGCCCGGCGGTTCGCGGGATCGATCTCCCGGGTGATCAGGCCCTTGTCCTGGAGACGATCGGCGATGAAGGTCACCGTGGACGGATCGCAGTGCAGGCTGGCGGCGAGCTGGCGCATCGTCGGGGAAGCCGACGGCTCGATCTTCCACAACGCTTTCGCTTGCACGGCAGTCAGTTCCAGGTCGCCGAGGGTGTCGGCGAGCAGGGCGTTGGTCTGGTCGGCCATGGTGAAAACCAGGTCCAGGACCTCGTAGACCAGGGACTCCTCCACACCCGTGCGCTCGGCCATGTCCGCACATTACTTGGTCCATCCAATACTTGACAACTCAAAGTATTGCCGCGACACTGCGAACAGTTTGAAAATCCAAGTATCCGCGTGATCGGCCCAGAGGACTTCGATGACCGCGCACACCAGCACCCTGATCGGTCTTGGCGCCAGGCCCCGTCGCTCGGCCACCCGTCGTTGATCGCCCGAACGGGCGTGGTGAGGATCTACGGCCGGAGGCCGTGATCGAACTTGGCGGCAGCCGTGGCGGCCCGCTCGATCTCGGCGCGCCGCGCGTCCACAATGGCCGCGTCACGCCGCTGGGCGGCGTAGCCGGCGGCCGTCCCTGTCGAGCCATCCACCTGTTCGCGCAGGATGTCGGCGTGTCCGGCGTGCCGGCTGGTTTCGGTGAGCATGTGCACCAGGACGGTGAACAGCGTGACGTCCGGGCGCGGCCACCAGGGCACCCGACCGGGCGCGTCGATGGCGAGGGCGGCGATCGTCGCGTCGGAGTGCGCCCAGGCGCGCCGGTAGCGGCCGATGATCTCCTCGCGCGTCTCGTGCTCGGTCGCCCACAGGTCGGTGCCACGCTGTCCGGGTTCGTCCCAGCGGGGCAGGGGCGTGGGGAACGGCCGGTCGAAGACCTCGCCGAAATAGCGGGACTCCCACAACGCCAGGTGCTTGACCAGGCCGAGAAGATTGGTTCCCGTCGAGGTCAGTGGCCGGCGGACGTCGTACTCGCCCAGCCCGTCCAGCTTCCAGAGGATGACCTCGCGGATCTCCCGCAGATCGCTGTGCAGGTATTCCTTCGCGAAATCGTCGATCATGGGAACCGAGCCTGCCACGCGCCGGGAGGACATCTTGGGCAGCCCCGGTTGTTTCGGTCCGTCCGGCAACGACAAGAACCGAGATCAGGTCGCTTCGATCAACTGCGTTGTCCCGTCCGGCATTCCGGTGCCGGACACCGCGTTCACCGGGACGTTCGTGCCGTCGCCGCCCGGGCCGGGCACCGGCTGCCAGCCGCCGAGGGTGCCGTCGGGCCGGCGGACATTCCGGTAGACGTAGTGGGTCGTCCGGTCGGTGGCCAGGAACTGGGTCGATCCGTCGGCCAGGGGAGTCATGCTCACGGCCGCGCCGATGAAGGCGGCCGCGCCGTCGCGGCCGGGGACCATCGCGAACTGCCGGAAGTCCCCGGTCGACTGGAAAAGCGCGCCGGGCGGAAGGGTCGAGGTGCGGCGCCGGTAGGTCGCGAGGTAGTGGCTCGACCCGTCGGCCAGCTGCGTGACCGAGACAGCGTCACCCTCGAACGGGAGATCCGGGGAGAGCCCCGGCACGACCCGCCACCAGGTGAGACCGCCATCGAGGGTGCCCGGCTGTTCGAGCAGCAGGCGGCCGCCTTCGAGGGCGGCCATGAGGTACGAGCCGTCGGGGCGCCCGACCACGGTGGGACTGGTGACCTGGATGGTGGGCGCGTCGCGGCCCTCGCCCGGGATCGCCCGCCAGTCCGACCAGATCCCGTCGGGGTCCTGGATTCGGTGGTAGAGAACGTGGTTCTGGTCGGTGGCCAGGACAACCGAGGACCCGTCGGTGAGTCCGGCGATCGCCACCTCGTTCGCGGCGAACACCGCGGAGCCGTCCGGGGCGTTCAGGGTCTGCCAGCCGGTCCAGGTGCCGTCGACGAGCCTGTTCTGGTAGCACAGACCGCAGGCAGGGTCCGTGGCGACGACCTGGACCGAGCCGTCCGGCATGGTCGTGGCCGACACCGAACCCGCGGCCAGCGGACTGCCGTCGGGCCCCGGCAGCGGGGTGGCCGGGCCCCAGGTGCCGTCCGCGTTGCCCTGCACCGCGTACACACCGCCTGCCCTGGCCTTGGCCGTCACCCGGTTACCGGTGCCGGGCGCGGCCGTCGGCCCGGTGGCGGACCGCGTCGCCGCCTCCGCCGAACTCATGCCGCCCAGGATCGCCGTCGCCAGCGCGGCCACCACCGCGACGCGACGCGTCGTGCTCCCCATGCTTTTCCTCCCCATCCGCTCGGACACCGATCGGCGCCGAGCCCCAGTGCCGTCTCGGGCGGGCCGGACCGTCCCGGTCTTCGCAACACCTCACGACCGAGGCGGCCAACAGGTTGCCCCGTAACCGAAAACTCGCTCCTTCGGCCACGGCCGCCCCGGCGGCCGTGTCATCGGGATTTCATCGACGGCGCCTACCGTCATCCGGACGAGGACGACCCACGGTGGTGGTATGGACGAGTGGTGGCGGGTGCTGTGCCTGCTCGGCTACGTGGTCGCGTCGGTGGCGGCCGTGGGGTGGGCGGTGCTGCTCCGATGGGGGCCGCGCCGGGCGGTGCCGTCGCGGCCGTTGTCCGTCGACGAGGTCGCCTGCCTGCTCGGCGGCGCGGCGCGGCTGGCGGAGACGGCCATCGTGCGGCTGGTCGACCAGGGGACGCTGCGCGTGTCCAGCAGCGGTTTGGCCAGGGTCGCCGGCGCGGATCTGGCCAGTGCCAGGCAGAACCGGGTGGACGCGGCCGTGCTGCGCCAGCTCAGCCAGTGGCGTCCGACGCCGGTCGCCGCCGTGGCACGGGACGCGGCCGGCGAGCCCGAGTTCGCCGCGGTCCGGTCCGGGCTGGCCGAGCTGGGGCTGGTGGCGGGCGGGCGCGCCTGGCTTCGTCGCCGTCGGCTGGCGCTCGGGGCGGTGCTCGTGGTGTTCGCGGTCGGCGCGGTCTGGTTGGTCGCCGAAACCGGGCCGCGCCGGCCGGAGGGATGGCTGCTCGTCTGTCTCGCCGCGGTGGTGATTTCCCCGCTGTGGTGGGCGAGCGAGTCCCGCGCCCCTGGCACGCTCACCGGCGCCGGCAGGCAGGTGGCGGCGCGGGCCAGGGCCGGTGTGGCCACCGCCGGTCTGTGGAGCACACCGGCGGGCCTGGTCGCCTTGGGCGGACCGGACGCCCATCCCGATCCCGGCCTGCGCGCGTACCTGCGGTCCACGACCACCGAATACGCGATCCCGCGAGCCCCGCTGCCTTCGTCGGGCCGGCCCGGTCCGGCCGCCTCGCGCCGCCGATCCGGCGTGCGCGGGCCCACGACCGGACGTCACCAGGGCCACTGGGGCGGCGGGTGCGGTACCCACGGCGGGGACGGCGGGAGCCACGGTGGTCACGGATGCGGCTCCGGCGGGGACGGTTGTGGTGGCGGGGATGGCTGAGCGCCGGAAGGAACGTCGCGACGCGGCCTGCCGTCCTATCCGGTTCCCGCGGCGCGTCCGGCGCGACGGGACAGCTCCGCGAACGCCGCGCGCAGTTCCGGCGGGGTGATCACTTCGATCTCGGTGTCGAAGCGGGCCAACGTCGCCGCGAGCGCGGCCCAGGACCAGGATCCCGTCGTCAGCCTGGTCCGGGCGGCACCGAGTTCCTCGACGACCCCGTCCCCGGCGAACGGGGCCACCGCCGCCGCGGGCAGGTCGAGGATCACCTCGCCACGGCAGGGCCAGGCGTCCGTGCTCTCGGAACCCTTGGACCGGGCCGAAAGGAAGGCTGCCACGTCGCCACCCGGCACCTCCCGGGGAACGAACCGCGGGCCGTTCGGGACACGCGGTGTCATCCGGTCGGCGCGGAAGGTCCGCCAGTCGCCGCGGTCGGGATCCCAGCCGAGGACGTACCAGCGCCCGCCCCGCACCACCAGGTGGTGTGGCTGCACCCGGCGCGGCGGGCGCGGCTCGGCGCCCGCGGGGCGTCCCGGCGAGCGGTAGTCGAACCGCAGTTCCTCCGCCGCGCGGACCGCGGCGCTCAGCGTGCGCAGGATCCCGGTGTCGACCTGCGGATCGGTACCATTCCCCGCCACGCCGATCTCCAGGGCGTCGACGCGCTGCCGCAACCGCGACGGCAACACCTGCCGCACGGTGGCCAGGGCCCGCGCGGCCGCCTCTTCGATGCCCGCGCCCGTCCCGGCCGCGATCCGCAGCGCCACGGCCAGCGCGACCGCCTGCTCCTCGTCGAACAGCAGCGGCGGCATCCGGCTGCCCGCGTCGAGCCGGTACCCGCCGTCGGGACCCTTGACCGCCCGCACGGGATACCCCAGCTCGCGCAGCCGGTCGACGTCGCGGCGCACGGTCCGCTCGCTGACACCCAGCCGCTCGGCGAGCAGGCCGCCCGGCCAGTCCCGGCGAGCCTGCAGCATGGACAGCAACGACAGCAGCCGACTGGAGGTCGTCCGCGAGGAGGCGATCGGCATGTCCGCACCCTGCCACACATAGCGGACGTTCCCTGACCGGTATCGCTGACATCGTCGTCCTCGGCGCCGGAAACCCCCGGCGACAAGAACCCTTCGCGAAGGACCATCCACACCATGACGCTCCACGCTGTCACCCACCTGAACTTCCACGGCCAGGCCCGCGAAGCCCTGGAGTTCTACCAGTCGGTCTTCGGCGGCCAGCTCACCATCGCCACCTACGCCGACTTCGGCATGCCCGCCGAACTACCCGGCGCCACCCACGTCGTGTTCGGCCAGATCGTGGCCGACAACGGCTTCCGGGTCATGGCCTACGACGTACCCGGCCAGCACGCCCCCACCACACCCGCCGCGCCCACCACACGACGCGAAAACGGCACCACCATCACCGGGGAACCGTTCTTCCTCTCCGTCCGCGGCGACAGCGTCGACGAAGTCACCCCCGTGTGGGAGGGCCTGGCCGAGGACGCGACCGTGATCGAAGCGTTCGGCCCCGCCCCATGGGCCCCCGCCTTCGGCATGCTCACCGACCGCTTCGGCGTCACCTGGATCATCGACGTCGCGGCCGAACACACCCAGGCCTGACCCCCGGAGGTGGTGCACCGGCCGTCCCCGCGACCTACCGGGGACGGCCGGTGCACCACAATCACAGTGGACAGTTTCCCAGTACACGAGAGTTTTCCGAAAACCAAAAATCCGGATTACCGTTTCCGGTGACACGGAGCCCGGGAAGCGCGATCGGGACTTGGATCCCGAATTCGGCAAACCGCCCCGCGCGGCAGGCCGCGCATCAACCGCGCCGTGGATTCAACGCCCTACGGCCGCCTTCGCTCTCATCGTATTCACGCCAATAGGGTCGCGTATTTCGGCCGCCAAACGGTGGTATAACCAGGTGTACGTCGCCTGGTGCGTAGTGTGCGCCTGACCGGGCTGAACCGAACATACCAATGTGGACTGAGCGGTTCGGAGCAATGTCACGGGTCGAACGGCGCTGGACGTTTTCGCCATGGGTAAAAGGTACTGGCGGGCGCGGGTGCCTCGATTGGCCGTCGATTCAGGGATAGCGTTGCGGGCGGTTCCGGGTTGAAATAGGCTTGCGGCCAAACGTGTGGCTACCTGTCGGTGCACTCGATCAGGGGCGGTGATCGGGTTCGCGGAAGGTCGACCCAATATAGGCGATAGCGCGCCGGGCGGTATTGGGTTTCCACCGTGACGTTTTTTGGGGGTGTCGTGTCACATACGCATGCCTTTCGGGCGAGGTGCGGTTGTCTTCGACGGCGTCATGCCGGGCCCGAGAGGCGTCTGGGGGCTAGATGCTGAGAATCCACTTCACCGACAAGGACCTGTCCCAGGTAAGAATGATCACGAGTTTGGGGCCCGTCGCCGAGAGCGTCTTCGCGTTGGACCTCTTCCGGCGCGGCGGCGGAGTCTTCGGCGGTTGGCAACGGCGGGTGCGGGACGGTCTCGGCCACCGCGTCGCCGGAATCGAGAAGCTGACCCGCGAGCACCTGCCGCTGACCGACCTGCAGTGGTTGCTGGAGCGGCAGCTCGCCGAGCAGGCCCAGCCGGAGGACCGGAACCAGGAACGGGTGGCCGCGGCCGTGTTCGAGTTCTGTCAGGTGGCCGTTGTGCCCTACTGGAGTCATACGCGAAGCTGCCTGGAAGCCGAGCGCGACGTCCGGGGCAGGGTCCTGATCACCGTCGGCGTGGAGGGGCTGCTGAGTTCGCTGCACCCGAAAATGCGGTGGACTCCGCCGACGCTGGAGATCGCCGGCCAGCCCCGGCGTGACGTCCATCTCGATGGCAGAGGACTGCTGCTGAGCCCGTCGCTTTTCCTGATCGGCCGGTCGGGAGTGCTGATCGACGCCCGGCGGGCCTCGACCGCGCCCGTACTCGCCTTCGCCGTCCCGCCGAGCCCCGCGGTGCTCTCCGGGATGTGGGGATCGTGGAAACCCAACGAGCAGGCGCTGGGGGCGCTCGTCGGGCACACCAGGGCGGCCGCGCTCCAGGCGCTCACCGACAGCTGCACCACCGGGGAACTGTCCCAGCGATTGGGCATCTCGCTGGCCGGAGCCAGTAAGCACGCCACCATCCTGCGTGAGGCCGGGCTGGTCGAGACGACCCGGAACCGCAACACCGCGCTGCACACCCTCACCCCGCTGGGCGTGGCCCTGCTCCAGAGCCGCAGGGTCGCGCCGAGGCGATCCGAACACCGTACGCCGGTGAAACTGCCGTAACCCGAGAAAGGATCCGCGAGTTGACCACGAACCCATTCGATGACCAGGACGGCCGCTACGTCGTGCTGGTGAACGACGAGAACCAGTATTCGCTGTGGCCCTCGGCCATCGAGGTGCCCGCGGGCTGGACGGTCGTGCTGACCGAGTCCGACCGCGAAACCGCGCTGCGGTACGTCAACGAGAACTGGACCGACATGCGTCCGAAGAGTCTGATCGACGCGATGGAAGCGGCCGCGTCGCCGACACCGGCCGCGTGACCGGCCGGGGGCCCGGTGGTCTGCCCCGCCCGGCCCCGGCGGAAGCTCTCCGGCCAGGACGCCCTCCCGGCCGGAGAGCTTTTGTCGTTTCCGACGTGACAGCGGGCGCATGGGCCCAGTATCCGGCGAGGAGCCGGCGGCCGGGCACACCGTTGTCCCCCGACCTTCGGTGGGGATAACCCGAAGCGGGAACTGGGGTTGGCCCGGTTGGCGGGTGTGGGGGACTCCCGCAGACTGGTCCGGAAGACACGGCCGCGAGCCATGCTCGTCTGTCTGTTGAGGACACTTCCGGCCCGGCGCGGCGGGGACGACCTTCGCGCTCGCCGAGGATTCGGTCGTGCCGCGCATCGCGAGCGGGAACTCCTGGTATACGGGGACAACCGGTGGCCAGCAACTTCGACCGCCCGCGAAATTCCCCGCCGGCGAAGGAAAATCGTCCGCGCTGTTTCGCTGCCGAGTCAAGTTCCTGGTGCGTGCGGACGGGTCCCCGCAGGCTGAGGCACCTGTCGTGAATTCCCGCTCAACAAGGTAGGTGCCATGGTCAAGAATGTGGTCATCGTCGGCGGCGGAACGTCGGGGTGGATGACGGCTTCGTATCTGACGGCGGCGTTCGGGGACCGGGTGACCGTGACCCTGGTCGAATCGCCCGGGGTGCCGACGATCGGTGTCGGCGAGGCGACCTTCAGTACGGTCAGGCACTTCTTCGACTACCTCGGCCTGGACGAGCGGGTGTGGATGCCGGAATGCCAGGCGACCTACAAGCTGGGCATCCGGTTCGAGAACTGGCGGGCCAAGGGGCACCACTTCTATCACCCGTTCGAGCGACTCCGGGTGGTGGACGGGTTCCCGATCACGGACTGGTGGCTGCACCAGGGCACCGGGGACCGGTTCGACCAGGACTGCTTCCTGATCGCGTCGCTGTGCGACGCCAAGCGCTCGCCCCGCTACCTCTCCGGCCAGCTGTTCGAGCAGGAGTTCAGCGAGGGCGGCGCGGACGGGATGTACCGCACCACCCTGTCGGAACAGAACACCCAGTTCCCGTACGCCTACCACTTCGACGCCGCCCAGCTGGCGCGGTACCTGACGCGGTACGGCGTCGATCGCGGCGTGCGGCACGTGCTCGACGACGTCACCGAGGTCGCCCTCGACCAGCGGGGCTGGATCAGCCACGTGGTCACCAGGGAACACGGCGAACTGGCCGGGGATCTGTTCGTCGATTGCACCGGTTTCCGTGGCATGCTGCTGAACCAGGCCCTCGGCGTGCCGTTCCAGTCCTATCAGGACACTCTGCCGAACGACCGGGCGGTGGCGCTGCGGGTGCCGGTCGACATGGCGGCGAGGGGAATCCGGCCCTGCACCACGGCCACCGCCCAGGACGCGGGCTGGATCTGGACCATTCCGCTGTTCGGCAGGCTGGGGACCGGCTACGTCTACTCCTCCGACTACTGCACGCCCGACAAGGCCGAACAGACCCTGCGCGAGTTCGTCGGCCCGGCCGCGAACGACCTGGAGGCCAACCACATCCGGATGCGGATCGGCCGCAGCGCGGAGTCGTGGGTGCACAACTGCGTGGCCGTGGGGCTGTCCAGCGGCTTCGTCGAACCGCTCGAGTCCACCGGCATCTTCTTCATCCAGAACGCCGTCGAGCAGTTGGTCAAGCACTTCCCGAACCGGGGCTGGGACGAGCGACTGCGGCGCGCGTACAACCGGCAGGTCGCCCATGTGATGGACGGGGTGCGGGAGTTCCTGGTGCTGCACTACTACGCGGCGGCCCGCGCGGACAACCAGTACTGGCAGGACACCAAGACCAGGCCGGTGCCGGGCGAACTGGCCGAACGCATCGAACAGTGGCAGGTCAAGCTGCCCGACACGGACTCGGTCTTCCCGCACTACCACGGGTTCGAGTCCTACTCCTACACCGCGATGCTGCTCGGCCTCGGCGGGATCAAGCTCCAGGCGCCGCCCGCGCTCGAACTGATCGACGGCGCCGCCGCCGCGGGCGAGCTGCGACTGGTCCGGCGCCAGGCCGAGGAACTCATGGACAAGCTGCCCAGCCAGTACGACTACTTCGCGCACCTGCGCGGCCTGCCGCCGGAACAGCGCGTCCCGGCCGGCCGGCCGCGATGAACCCGGTCGGCGGGGCCGGACTCGCCCAGCACGTGGTGCTCGCCCTCGCGGCGGTGCTGCTGCTGGCGTTCCTCGGCAGGCTGGCGGCGCGTCGGCTGCGTCAGCCGGTGGTGATCGGCGAAATCGCGCTGGGGCTCGCCGTCGGTCCGCTCGTCTTGGCCGCGGGCGGACCGCGGCTGCTGGAGGTCCTGTTGCCTCCGGCGGTGCTCGACTGGTTGCGGTTCGTCGGCCACGCGGGGCTGGTGTTGTTCGTGATCGGCGTGGCCCACGAACTGCGCCGGGCGCGTGAGCCGGTCGGTGGCCGCTCCGTGGGCTGGACGGTCGTGGGCGCGGTGGCCGTTCCCCTTGCCATGGGCGGGATCCTGGCGACCTGGGTGCTGGTCGACGACGATCCGGCGCTGCGCGGCACCGCGCCCCCGGCCGCGCTCGTCGTGCTGCTGGCCGTGTCGCTCGCGGTGACCGCCGTGCCCGTGCTGGCCAGGATCCTGGAGGACCGCGAGCTGACCGGCACCCGGCTCGGCCGGTTGTCGATGACCGTCGCGGTGATCACCGACGGGCTCGCCTGGCTCCTGCTCGCGGTGGCGATCGGGCTGGCGACCGGCGGCATGGGGAACGTGAGCCGGGTCGGCATCGTGATCATCGTGGCGCTGCTGGGCGCGGCCGGCTGCTGGGCGCTGCTGCGGACCCCGTCCGCCAACCGGTTCGCGGCCCGGTTTCCCTCGGCGGCGGCGGTGGTGATCGCGGCGGGCGGCCTGGTCCTGTCCGGGACGTTGCAGCACCTCGGCCTGACGGAGATCTTCGGCGCGCTGCTGGTCGGCCTGGCCATCCCGACCGGACGGCGCCAGACCGCCTGGCACACCGCCGTGCGGACCGTGACCGACGTCGGCCGCCGCATCGTGCCGGTGTTCTTCGTGGTCACCGGGGTCACGGTGTTCGCTCGGCGGTTCGACACCCTGCCGTGGGCGGCGATGGTGCTCGCCACCGTGCTCGGCGTGCTCGGCAAGGTCGGCGGTGGCTACCTCGGTGCCCGGATGGGCCGGGAGCCACCGGATTTCGCGATGCGCATGGGCGTGCTGTTGAACGCGCGGGGCCTGACCGAGCTCGTCGTGCTGCAGGCCGGTTACAGCGCCGGGATCCTCACCTCCGGCATGTATCTCGCCCTGGTGGTGATGGCACTGGTGGCCACGGTGGTCACCGGCCCGGTGGACGCCCTGCTCGCCCGGAAACCGTTGGTGGCACTGGGAAACGGAGCACCACGATGACCGACAGCCTGATCGTCCCGGAAACACCGCCCGCCGAGCCGTCGGCCCGGTTCCGGTCACTGATGGCCACCTTCCCCAGCGGGGTCGCCGTGGTGACCGCGTTCGAACCGGGCGGGCGGCCGTGGGGCATGACCTGTTCGTCGATGTGCGGCGTGGCACTGGATCCCCCGACGCTGCTGGTCTGCCTGCGCCGGGACAGCCCGACGCTGGGGGCGACGTTGCTGACGTCCACCTTCACGGTGAACCTGCTGCACTCCGGGGCACGCGCCACCGCGGAACTGTTCGCCTCCGGCAGAGCCGACCGGTTCAGCCTGGTCCGCTGGCGGCGCGACGGCGACCGCGGGGGACCCCGGCTGATCGACGACGCGCACGCGATCGCCGACTGCGGGGTCACCCGCACCGTCGCGGCCGGCGATCACGTGGTGGTGTTCGGCGAGGTCTCCGAGGTGGAACTGCGCGTCGCGGCGCCGACACCGCTGCTGTACGGACTGCGGCGGTTCTCGTCGTGGTCCCCTGCCTGAATCCGCCGTGCCCCCGCCAAGGCCTTGTAAGGTGAGGAGTCCGATTCCTGGCGGGAGGCGCTGGCGGGTGCGGTTACCGTGGTGGTAGTCATGAACGACGTTCCCACGAACGCGTGGGAGGCCATGGCTCGCGGTCCGCGCCGGTTCCTCGGGTCGAGCTGGCCGTGGCGGTCGTGGGGATACGTGGCCAGCGGGGCGTTGTTGGCGCTCCCGATGCTGCTGCTGAACACCTGGTTGTCCGGACACGACGCCGTGTCCGTCTACGTCATGACCGGTGTCGGACTGCTCCTGGTCAACGTGGTGATCGCCATTCCGCTGGCCGCGGTGGAGCGGCGGCGGCTGCGGCTGGTCGACCGCGAACCGGTGCACAGTCCCCACCCGTGTCTGTCCGGCACCGGTGTGCAGCACTGGCTGTGGACGCGGCTGCGGGAGGCCGCCACGTGGCGGGAGTTCAGCTACGCGGTGGCGTTCACGATCGTCCTCCCGTTCATCGACCTCGGCGTCATGGTCCTGGTGGCGGTCCTGCTCTACATCCCGGTCGCGCCGCTGGCCGAACTGTTCCTGGACACCGGGTCGTTGAAGTTCGGCCTGCCCATCACCAGCGTCACCGGGAAGATCCTCGCCGCGTTGGCCAGCGTGGCACTGGTGCCGCCGGTGGCCTACCTGATCAGCGTGGTGGCCGCGGGGCAGGCCGAGTTCGCCCGGATGCTGCTCGGGCCGAAGGGCGTGGAGCTGTCCAGCCAGGTGCACGAGCTGACCCGTTCGCGGACCCGGCTGGTCGACGCGTTCGAGGCCGAGCGGCGCCGGATCGAACGGGATCTGCACGACGGGGCGCAGCAGCGGCTGGTCACCCTGATCATGACGCTCGGCGTGGCCGAGCTCGAACTGGCCGCCGCCGACGGCGAGGGGCCGCGGCTGGTGGGCACGGCGCGGCGGGAGGCGGAGGGGGTGCTCGCGGAGTTGCGCGAGCTGATCCGCGGTATCCACCCGCAGGTGCTCACCGACCGGGGTATCGTGGAGGCGGTGATGGAGCTGGCCGATCGGTGCCCGATCCCGGTGAGCGTGGACATCACGCTTTCCGAGCGGCTCAAGCCCGGCATCGAGGCGGTCGCGTACTTCGCGGTGAGCGAGGCGCTGGCCAACGTGGTGAAGCACAGCCAGGCCGAGCGGGTCCGGGTGGCCGGCCGCCGGGACGGTGACCGGCTGGCGCTGACGATCTCCGACGACGGCGTCGGGGGTGCCGATCCCACCGCCGGGTCCGGGCTGCAGGGCCTGGCCGACCGGGTCGCCGTCGTCGGTGGCAGGCTTACGTTGATCAGCCCGTACGGGGGCCCGACTCACCTGCTCGTGGAGCTGCCATGTCACGCCCTCGGCTCCGGATAGTCCTCGCCGAGGACGCCGTCCTGTTGCGGGAGGGGCTCATCGAGCTGCTGGGCCGCTTCGGCCATCAGGTCGTGGCCGCGGTCGACGACGCGGAGGGCCTGCTCACCGCCGTCGACGAGACCCGGCCCGACGTGGTGGTGACCGACGTGCGGATGCCACCCGGCTTCACCGACGAGGGATTGCAGGCCGCCGTGGCACTGCGGGACCGGTATTCCGAGGTGGGCATCCTGGTGCTCACCCAGTACGTCGCGACGGCCTACGCGTTCGAGCTGCTGGAGTCCGGGGTGCGCTGCGGGGGCGGGCTCGGGTACATGCTCAAGGACCGGGTGGGCGCGGTGACGGAGTTCATCGGCGCGGTGGAACGGATCGCCGACGGCGGCACCGTCATCGACCCCGACGTGGTGCGGCAGTTGCTGCGACGCCAGCAGAAGAATCATCCGGTCGACCGGCTGACCCTCCGGGAGCGCGAAGTGCTCGCGCTGATGGCGGAGGGACGCAACAACGCCGCGATCGCCGCCGAGCTGGGTGTCAGCCAGGCCGCCGTGGCCAAGAACATCGGCAACGTCTTCGTCAAGCTCAACCTTTCCGAGGCGTCCGGACATCGCCGGGTGCTCGCGGTACTGAGCTATCTGCGCCGCTGAGTCACCCGGACCGCCGAGTTCCCGACTGCCCTCCTTAACCTTCGGTTCAAGGAGCTGGCTCCCACCGTCGCCGCCGAGCAGGCTTTGGGCGTGCCCGCGAATTTCCCGTGGGTCATTCGACGCCGATCGACGGGGGATTCGTGGACGTCGCGTGGCTGAGCCGAACTTTTCTCGACCTGGCCGAGGAACATCGGGTTCCCGGCGCGCAACTCGCGGTCCACCACTCGGGTGTGACCACCACGGTCGAACACGGCGAAGAACTGTATGGAAGTGGCAGGCCGGTAGGCACGAAGTCGAGTTTTCCGTTCGGCTCGGTGACCAAGCCGTTCACCGCGACGCTCGTCGCGCAGCTGGCCGGCGAGGGCGAGCTGGACCTCGACGCGCCGATCGGGGTCCACCTGCCCGAGCTGGCCGGTATGCGGGCGACCCCGCGACATCTGCTGGGCCACACCGGCGGGCTGGTGGCCGAGCACCGTCCGGCGGGCGCGGCGCCGTCGCCACGGTCCTATGTGGCCCGGTGCCGGGACCTGGTTCCGTTGTCTCCACCGGGACTCCGGTTCTCCTACTCCAATGTCGGCTACTACCTCCTTGGGCGCCTGATCGAGGTGGTGACCGGGCAGGACTGGCCGGACGCGGTGACCGGACTGCTGCTGGCCCCGCTGGGGATCACGCCGGTGTTCCGGTGTTTCCCGCCGGGGCCCACCGTCGGCGGGCACGTAGTGCGCGCAGGGCGGGTCCAGCCTGTTCCCGGGGAATTCCCGGTGTTCCGCGCTCCGGCCGGTGGGCTGGCCGGCAGCGCCGCCGATCTGGTGCGGTTCGGCAGGGTGCTCCTCGGCGAGGGGCCGTCGTTCGTGCTCGACGCCGCCGGGGCGCGCCTGATGCGGGGCGAACCGACCGGCGCCGCTCCGTTCGGTCTCGCCGACGGCTGGGGGCTCGGCCTGGCCCGGTTCCGTCACGCCGGGACCGACTGGTTCGGCCACGACGGCGGGAGCGACGGCACCACGGCGCATCTGAGGTTCGACCCGGCGAACGGCATCGCGGTCGCGGTCACCACGAACTCCGCCGACGGGACGCGGTTGTGGGAGGACCTCGCCGCCGAAGCCCGCATCGGCAGCTACGGGACGAGCGCCCCGCCCGGCCCGCCGGTCCCCGGGCCACCCGGGTGCGCCGGCGAGTACCGCAACGGGGACAACCACTACTCGGTCCGGCCCGGTGGTGCCGGATTCCGGTTGGACATGGGCACCGCGACCGCGCTGGACATGACCTTCCACGAGGGACTCGTGTTCGACGCGGGGCGGACCGCGGCCGGCCGCCCGGTGTACGTGGGCCGGTTCGGGCGGGACAGCGACGGCGCGATCGCCGTGCTCGAGGTGGCGGGCCGGGTGGCCAGGCGCATTCCGGATGGGGAGGACCCGAGGTGACCGACAGGATTCTGGACGCGGCGGAGGAACTGGTGCTGGACCTGCCGACCGACCGGCCACGGGCGGCGGCCGGCGAGGCCGGTACCGCCGTCGTCGGGTTCGAGCTGACCGCCGAGGTGCCTGCCCGGTTCGCCGCGGCGCCACTGAGCACGCTCGCGGCCGCGGTGACGGTGCTGCTGGCCCGCTACACCGGCCAGCGGGACATCGTGCTCGGGGTCGAGCTTCCGGCCGGGACCCGGCCGATACGGTCCACAGTGGACAGCGCGGCCCCGTTCGAGGACCTGCTGGCCGCCGTCGGCGCGGCGATCCGAGCCGATGACGACGACGAGGAGGTGGATCTCCCGCCGGTCTCGGTCACCGCAGGCTACTTCGAATCCGAAGTGGACAGTGTGCCTTCGCCGGTGGTGGAACTGGGTTTCCGGTTCCACCGGGAGAACGGCGGGCTGGCCTGTCTGCTCTGGTACCGCGCGGACCTGTTCGACCGCGCCACGGTCGTGCGGATGGCCGGGCACTTGGACACCGTGCTCGCCGGTGTCCTCGCGACGCCCGCCGCGCCGCTGTCCACCGTGCCCGTGATGACCGGCGACGAGCTGCGCCGGATCACCGTCGAGTGGAACGCGACCGCCGCCGAGTTCCCCGCCGACCGATGCGTGCCCGAGCTGATCGCGGAGCGCGCCGGGCAGGTTCCGGACGCGACGGCGGTGCTGTTCGGCCGCGAGTCGCTGACCTACGCCGAACTGCACACCAGGGCCAACCGGCTGGCGTGGCACCTGATCGATCGCGGGGCGGGGCCGGGAACGGTCGTCGGCGTGTATGTCGAGCGCGGCATGGACATGGTGGTGGCGATCCTGGCGGTGCTGCGGGCCGGGGCCGCGTACGTGCCGTTGGACCCGGCGCTTCCCGCCGAGCGGCTGGCTTTCCTGCTCGAGGACACCGAAGCACTGGTGGTGGTCACCCAGGAGCGGCTGCTGCCCCGGCTGCCGGACACCGGCGTGGACGTGGTGTGCCCGGACCGGGACGCCGCGGCGATCGCGGGCTGGTGGGAGGAACCGCCGCGGGTGGGCGCCACCCCCGGCGACCTCGCCTACGTCGTCTACACCTCGGGGTCCACCGGCACCCCCAAGGGCGTCATGGTCGAACACCGGGCGCTGTGCAACCTGGTCACCGCCGCGGCGCGGATCTTCGGCCTCGGCCCGGGAAAGCGCGTGCTGCAGTACGCGTCGCCGGGGTTCGACGGCGCGGTCTGGGACATCTTCATCACGCTGACCGCGGGCGCCACGCTGTGCCTGAGCCGGATGGACGCGCCGGACGCGCCGCTGGGCCTCGCCGAGCAGATCCGGGCCGAGCGGATCGATCTGGTCACGCTGCCGCCCGCCGCCCTCGCCGACCTGCGTCCCGAGGAGGTCCCCGGACTGGAGACCGTGCTGTCGGTCGGGGACCGGTGCCCGGCCGACCTGGCCGCGAGATGGGCCAAGACGCACCGGTTCGTCAACGGTTACGGCCCGACCGAGGCGACGGTGGGCGCGACCCAGTTCCACGGCGGGTGCGAGCCGGGCGCCGGATCGGTGCCCATCGGCCGCCCCCTGCCGAACATGCGGGTCTATGTGCTGGATCCCGATCTGAACCCGGTTCCGGTCGGGGTGGTGGGGGAGCTGTTCATCGGTGGTGCCGGGCTGGCCAGGGGATATCTGAACCGGCCCGGCCTGACCGCGCAACGGTTCGTCCCCTCGCCGATCGACCAGGACGGCCGGCTCTACCGGACCGGCGACCTGGTGCGCTGGCTGGCCACCGGCGACCTGGAGTTCGTCGGCCGTCGTGACGAGCAGGTCAAGATCCGGGGCTTCCGGATCGAGATCGGCGAGGTGGAGTCCGTCCTGCGCGAGCACCCCGGGGTCGCCTCGGTGGCCGTGGTCGCCGAGACGACCGGGCCGGGGCGCACACGGCTGGTCGGCTACGTGGTGCCCGCGGACGGCGCCGCGCCGACTCCGGCGCGGCTGCGCGAGTTCATGGCGCGGCGCGTGCCCGAGTACGTCATTCCCGGCGCCTTCGTGAGCCTGCCCGAGTTCCCGCTGAACGCGGGGGGCAAGGTCGACCGGCGGGCGTTGCCCGCGCCCGAGGCGGGGACGGCCGAGTACGTCGCGCCGCGCGGGCACACCGAGGAGCGCCTCCTGCGGATCTGGTCGCGGGTGCTGGGGACCGAGGGGATCGGGACCGCCGACGACTTCCTTGACCTCGGCGGCGACTCACTGGCCGCGATGCGGGTGCTGTCCAGGGTGCGGCGGGACTTCGGGGTGTCGCTGGCCGTGCGGGCCCTGTTCGCCGCGCGCACCGTGGGCGGCCTCGCCGAGCTGGTGGACGCGACGACCGGTGTACCGGCGGATCTCATTCCCGTCGAGCACCGCGAGGGCCCCGTCCCGTTGTCGTTCGCGCAGCAACGGTTGTGGTTCCTGCACGAGTTCGAACCGGACAACGTCGAGTACAACACGCCGGCCGGGTTCCGCCTGCGTGGCCCGGTGAACGTGCCCGCGTTGCGGACCGCGCTGAACGAACTGGTGGTGCGGCACGAGTCGCTGCGGACGGTGTTCGGGTCCGAGGACGGCCGCGGCGTCCAGCTGGTCGGCGAGCCCGCCGACGTCCCACTGTCCATCGTGGACATTTCGAAGGGGCTGCTCGCCGAGGAGATCACCGCGCCCTTCGACCTGGGCGCCGGGCCGCCGTTCCGCGCCCTGCTGGTCGCACTGGCGCCCCTGCTCGGCGTCGACGACCATCTCCTGGTCCTCACCATGCATCACATCGTGGCGGACGGGTGGTCGATGGGGGTGCTGGCCGGGGAACTGGGAGAGTTGTACTCGGCGGCGGTACGCGGTGAACGGGCCGAGCTGGCTCCGCTTCCCTTGCGCTACACCGACTTCGCCCGGTGGCAGCGGGGACGGCTGGCCGAACTGGACGAGCAGCTGCCCTACTGGCGCGAGCAGCTGGCCGGGATCGCGCCGCTGGACCTGGCGACGGACCGGCCCCACCCCGCGGTGCGGTCCTCCCGCGGCCATTCCGTCGGCTTCACGGTTCCGGCGCCGGTGACCGCGGGCCTGCGCCGGTTGGCGCTGGAGCGGGACGCGTCGCTGTTCATGGTGCTGACCGCGGCGGTGCAGGTGCTGCTGGCCCGCCGGTCGGGGCAGCGCGACGTCGCGGTGGGCACGGCCACCTCCGGGCGCGCCAGGGCGGAACTGGAGCGGCTGGTCGGGTTCTTCGTCAACACCCTGGTCATCCGGTCCACTGTGGAGGGAACCTTCGCCGGCCTGCTGGACCGGGTGCGGACCACGGTGCTGGACGCGTTCGCCCACGACGAGGTGCCGTTCGAACGGGTGGTGGACGCCGTCGCGCCGGACCGGGACCTGAGCCGCACCCCGCTGGTGCAGGCGATGGTCCTGGTGCAGAACTCCCCCGGCGGGCCCATGGAGCTGGCCGGGCTCGAGGTCGAGCGGGTCGAGCTGCCGCGCCCCACCTCGCGGTTCGACCTCACCTTCGAGTTCCGGGAGCGGGACACCGAGCTCGTCGCGCACCTCGAGTACCGCACCGACCTGTTCGACGAGGACACGATCCGGCGCATGGCCGATCACCTCCTGGTCCTGCTGGAGGGGGTTCTTGCCGACCCGGACCGCGCGGTCGCCGACCTCCCGCTGCTCACCGAGGGGGAGCGCGGCCGGGTGCTCCACGACTGGAACCGGACCGGCCTGGAGTTCCCGCCGGACCGCTCGCCCCTGCACCGGTTCGACGGTCACGTCCGGCGTACGCCCGGCGCGGTGGCGGTGACCTCCGGCGGCGACAGCCTGACCTACGCGGAACTGGACGCGCGGGCGAACCGGCTGGCGCGGCTGCTGATCGACCGGAACGTCGGACCGGACGCCCTGGTGGGACTGTGCCTGGACCGCGGCGTGGACCTGCTGGTGGGCGTGCTGGGCGTGCTGCGGGCGGGCGGGGCCTATGTGCCGCTGGACCCGGAGTACCCGGCGGACCGCCTCGCCTTCATGCTCGCCGACGCCCGGCCGTGCCTGGTGCTCACCCACGAGCGGCTGGCCGACCGGCTGCCCGCCACCGACGTGCCCGTCGTCGCGCTGGACACGCACCGGGCGCGCATCGCGGAACACCCGCCGACGGCGCCGCCGCACCGCGCCCTGCCCGGCCACCTCGCGTACGTGATCTACACCTCCGGCTCCACCGGCCGCCCCAAGGGAGTGCAGATCCAGCGGCACAGCCTGGCCGAGCTCCAGGAGTGGGCGGTCGCCGAACTGGGACCGGAGCGCCTGGCCCACGTGCTCTGCGCGACCTCGCTCAACTTCGACGTCTCGGTGTTCGAGCTCTTCGGCCCGCTGGCCACCGGCGGCCGCGTCGAGATCGTCCGTGACCTGCTGGCCCTCGCCGACTCGGCGGAGGGCTGGTCCGGCACCCTGCTCAGCGGCGTGCCGTCCGTCGTGGCCACCCTGGTCGGGGACGGCGCGGCGCGGTGGGACGCGCGGTCGGTGGTGCTCGCGGGCGAGGCGCTGCCACCGCGGCTGATCACCGCGATCCGGCAGGCCGTCCCGGACTGCGAGATCGCCAACATCTACGGGCCCACCGAAGCGACCGTGTATGCCAGCGCCTGGTACCTGTCCGGGGACTTCCCCGGCGGGACCGTCCCGATGGGACGGCCGGTGTCCAACACCCGCGCGTACGTGCTGGACGCGTCGCTGCGCCCGGTCCCGATCGGGGTACCCGGCGAGCTGTACCTCGCCGGCGCGGGCCTCGCGCGCGGCTACCTGAGACGACCGGCGCTGACCGCGCACCGGTTCGTCGCCGACCCGTTCTCCTCCTCCGGCGGGCGGCTGTACCGGACCGGGGACCTGGTCCGGTGGACCGCCCGCGGCGAACTGGAGTACCTGGGCCGGACCGACCACCAGGTGAAGATCCGCGGCTTCCGGATCGAGCTCGGCGAGATCGAAGCGGCCCTCGCCGGACACCCCGCGGTCGAGCAGGTCGCCGTCGTCGCACGGGACGACGGCGTCAAGCGGCTGGTGGCGTACGTCGTGCCGAGCGGCGAGGCCGATCCGGCGGACCTGCGCGCGTACCTGTCCGGGAGGTTGCCGGGGCACCTGGTGCCGTCGGTGTTCGTGACGCTGCCCGCCTTTCCCCTGACCGGCAGCGGAAAGATCGACCGGTCGGCGTTGCCCGCGCCGGAGGGCCGGGTGGCGGCCGCGTTCGTGGCGCCGCGCTCGGCGGCGGAGCGGGTGCTGGCCGGTGTGTGGGCCGAGGTGCTGGGCGTGGCGCGGGTCGGCGCCGAGGACAACTTCTTCGAGCTGGGCGGCGATTCGATCCTGAGCCTCCAGGTCGTGGCGGCGGCCCGGCGGCGCGGGCTGCGGCTGTCCTCGCGCGAACTGTTCCAGCGGCAGACCGTCGCGGCGCTGGCGGCGGGCCTGACCCCGGAGGCGGCCCCCGCGACCGGTCGACAGTCCACTGTGGAAGGCGAAGTGACGCTGACGCCGATTCAGCGGTGGTTCTTCGAGACCGTCACCGACACCCCGGCGCACTTCAACCAGTGGGTCTCGGTCGAGCTGACCGGCGACGTGGACGAGGACGCGTTGCGTACCGCGACGCGCGCGGTGGTCGCGCACCACGACGCGTTGCGGATGAGGTTCCGCCGCGTCGAGGGCGGGTGGACACAGTTCAACGCGGGCAGCCAGGACGTCGAGCCGGTGCCCGCAGGCGGGGCGATGGATCTGGAGCACGGGCCGCTGGTGCGGTTCGCGCGGCCCGAGCGGTCCCGGCTCGTCGTCAGCGCGCATCACCTGGTGGTGGACGGCGTGTCCTGGCGGGTCCTGCTGGACGACCTCCAGACCGCCTACCGGCAGGCCCGCGCCGGGCAGTCCGTCGACCTCGGCCGGAAGACCAGTTCCTTCCGGGACTGGGCGGCGCGGCTCGCCGACCACGTGGCGGCGGGCGAACTGGACGACGAGTACCCGTACTGGGGCGAGGTGGCGGGCGCCGTGCCCGCCGGCCCGCCGCCGGGCACGGACAGCGGGGTGCTCACGACCCGGCTCGGCCCCGCCGAGACCACCGCGCTGCTGTCGGAGGTCTCCGGGGTGTACCGGACCCGGATCGACGACCTGCTGCTCAGCGCGCTCGGCCGGACGCTGGCCGCCTACCACGGCGGCGACCGGGTGGCGATCGCGCTGGAGGGTCACGGCCGGGAGGACCTCTTCCCGGACCTGGACCTGTCCCGCACGGTCGGCTGGTTCACCACGCTGTTCCCGGTCGTGCTCGACCTGCCCGCCGAACCCGGCTGGGCGGCGACGCTGAAGTCGGTCAAGGAGCAGCTGCGGGCGGTGCCGGGCCGGGGCCTCGGCTACGGCGCGCTGCGCTACCTCGGCGCGTCGGGTGACCGGCTCGACGGCGGGCGGTGGCCGTGGCTCAGCTTCAACTACCTCGGGCGGCTCGACGCGCTGGCCGCCGCGGGCGAGCTCTACCGCGGCACGCCGGCGGACATCGGCTTGGACGAGGCGCCGGGCCGGGCCCCGGCGCATCCGGTGTCCGTCGTCGGCAGGGTGAGTGCGGGGGAACTGGAGATCAGCTGGGACTACGCCGGCGTCGACGGGGCGGTGATCAGGCGGCTGGCCGACGGCCTGATCGACGCGCTGAAGGAGATACTGGCGCACTGCCGGCAGCCCGGTGTGGGCGGCTGCACGCCGTCCGACTTCCCGCTGGTCCCGCTGGACCAGGCCACGGTCGACCGGCTCGCAGGCGACGGGCGGTCCGTGCGCGACATCTATCCGCTGACCCCGGCCCAGGGCGGCATGCTGTTCCACAGCCTGGCCGATCCCGAACCCGGCCAGTACCTCACCCAGCTGACCATCGACCTGGACGGGGTCGCCGATCCGCGCGGGCTGGGGGCGGCGTTCCAGCGCGTGGTCGAGCGCACCCCCGTCCTGCGGACGTCGATCGCGTGGGAAAACCTGCCCGAGGCACTGCAACTGCTGCACGCGGACGTCCGGCTGCCGGTGACCCACCTCGACCGGCGTCAGCTGAGCGGGGAGGCGCTGCGGTCGGAAACCCGGGCGCTGCTGGCGGCCGACCGCGCGGCCGGGATCGACTTCGCCACGCCACCGTTGTCGCGGCTCACCGTCATCCGCTCCGGCGAGACCACCGTCCGTCTGGTGTGGACGTTCCACCATCTCCTGCTGGACGGCTGGAGCGGCTCGCAGGTGCTGGCCGACGTCTTCGCCGAATACCGGGGGCGGCCACCGGTCCCGCGCCGTCCCTTCCGCGATTACGTGTCCTGGCTGTCCACACAGGACCAGACCGCCGCCGGGAAGTACTGGCGGCACGTCGTCGCCGACCTGGAGGCGGCCACGCCGCTGCCGGTCGACCGGCGGCAGCCCGCCGCGCATCGCGCCCGGCCCGACGCGGTGCTCGACTGCGCGTTGCCCGCGGAACTCACCGGCAGGCTGACCGGGTTCGCCAAACACCACCGGCTCACGCTCAACACGGTCGTGCAGGGTGCCTGGGCGTTGCTGTTGTCGCGCTACAGCGGGGACCGCGAGGTGTGTTTCGGCGCGACGGCGGCGGCGCGGCCCGCCGAACTGCCCGGCTCGGACACCATGGTGGGACTGTTCATCGACACCCTGCCGGTCCGCGTGGCGGTGGAGGGCGGCCGGGAGGTGGTGCCGTGGCTGCGCCGGCTCCAGGCCGACCAGGCCGAGGCACGGCAGTACCACACGGTTTCGCCTGCCCAGGTGCGGTCGTGGAGCGGCGTGCCGGCGGGCGGCGCCCTCTTCGACAGCATCGTGGTGTTCGAGAACTACCCCGTCGATCGGGACGCCGCGGCGGGCCACGGCCTGCGCGTGCGCGCGATCGACGCGGTGGAGTCGACCAACTATCCGCTCAACCTCGTCGCCTACGCCGGCGACCGGCTCTCGCTGGAGCTGCGCTACGACTCGCGGTCGTTCGACGCGTCCACAGTGGACAAACTGGGCACGCATCTGCGTACCCTGCTCGAAGGCATCGTGAGCGGCGCGCACCGGACCATCGCCGCGGTGCCGATGCTGTCCGGGGCCGAGGTCCACCGGCTGACGGTGGAGTGGAACGACACCGCGGCCGCGTTCCCTCCCGGCCTGCTCGTGCACCGGGTGGCCGAACGGCAGGCGGCCCGCACCCCGGACGCCCTCGCGGTCCGGTTCGGCGACACCGAGCTGACCTACGCGGAACTGGAGGACAGGGCGAACCGCCTGGCGCACCTGCTGATCGAGCGGGGAGTGGGGCCCGACGTCCCGGTCGCCATCCTGCTGGAGCGGTCCCTGACCTGGGTGATCGCGGTCTGCGCGGTGCTCAAGGCAGGCGGTGCCTACGTCCCGTTCGATCCGGACTATCCCCCGGAAAGACTGGCCTACGTCCTGCGGGACGCCGCCGCCCCGGTCCTGCTGACCCAACGGGAACTGGCGTCGCGGCTGCCGGCGGCGGAGGCCGAGGTGGTGTGCCTCGACGGGGAGTGGCCGGAGGGTCCCGGCCACGCCCCCGCGGTGCCGGTCGGGCCGGACAACCTGGCCTACGTGATCTACACCTCGGGCTCGACCGGGCGGCCCAAGGGCGTGCTGATCACCCATCGCGGCCTGGCCGACCTGTGTTCCGGGTACGTCCGGGACTTCGGGCTCACCGCCGCGGACCGGGGAGCGCTGGTCGCCGCGCTCGGGTTCGACGCGACGGTGTTCGAGCTGTGGCCGCCCCTGATGGTGGGCGGCAGTGTCCACATAGGACACGGTGACGTGCTGCGCGATCCGGCGAGGATGGTCGGCTGGTTCGCGGACTCGGGGGTGACGATCTGCTTCCTGTCCACACCCCGGCTGGACGGCGTGCTCGACCAGCCCGCCATCGCCGGGACGAGCCTGCGGTGGCTGCTGGTGGGCGGCGACGTGCTGCGCAAGGCGCCACCGCCGGGCCTGCCGTTCCCGCTCGTGAACGTCTACGGGCCGACGGAGTGCAGCGCGCTGTCGACCTCCGTCGTGATACCCCCGTCGGCCGGTCCGCAGGCCGAGGTGCCGCCGATCGGGCGTCCACTGGCCAACAAGCGGGTGTACGTGCTGGACGCGAACCTGAGCCCGGTCCCGGCCGGCGTGGTGGGGGAGCTGTACATCGGCGGTGTGGGGCTGGCCAGGGGCTACCTGAACCGCCCCGGCCTGACCGCGGAGCGGTTCGTCGCGTCGGCGATCGATCCAGGGGGGCGGCTGTACCGCACGGGTGACCTGGCGCGGTGGCGGTCCGACGGCACCGTGGAGTTCGTCGGCCGTGCGGACAACCAGGTGAAGCTGCGGGGTTACCGGATCGAGCTCGGCGAGATCGAGGCGGCGCTGGTCGGGCAGCCGGGCATCGCCGAGGCCGTGGTCACCGTCCGGGAGGAGCGGCCAGGGGTCAAGCGGCTGGTCGGTCACCTGGTGCCGGTCGGCGGCGCCGTGCCCGACGTGACCGGGCTGCGCGCCGCGCTCGGGCGGGAGCTGCCCGGATACATGGTGCCCACGGTGTTCGTCGCGCTGGACCGGTTGCCCCTCACTCCGAACGGGAAGGTGGACCGGCGGGCGTTGCCGATGGGCGGGGCCATCGCCGACGGGAAACCCCAGGTGGAGCCGCGTGATCCCACCGAGCAGGCGCTGGCCGCCCTGTGGGCCGAGGTGCTCGGGGTGGACCGGGTCGGCGTGCACGACAACTTCTTCGACCTCGGCGGCGACTCCATCCTGAGCGTCCAGCTCGCCGCGAAGGCGGCCGCCGCGTTCGGCACGCCGGTGTCGCCACGGGAACTCTTCGACCGGCCAACGGTGTCCGAGCTGGCCCAACACATCCTGGCCACGATCCTCAGCACGATCGAGCAGGCCGCCGCGAATCAGCCTGGAGGGGAACGCTGATATGGACACGTCTTCATCGCACGCCGAGCGGCTCGCGAACCTGCCGGAACACCTGCGCGAGGCCGCGCTGCGCCGGCTCGCGGGGAACGCCGCGGCGCCCGCCGAACGGATTCCCGCCGTGGACCGGAACGGCCCCCTTCCGTTGTCGTTCGCGCAGCAGCGGTTGTGGTTCCTGCACGAGTTCGAACCGGACAGCCACGACTACAACACCGTGCGGGTCCTGCGCCTGCGGGGGCCGGTGGACGTGGCCGCGGTGCGGGCCGCGCTGACCGGCCTGGTGGCCCGGCACGAGTCGTTGCGCACCGTCTTCCGCGCCGAGGACGGCCGGGCGTCCCAGATCGTCCTGCCCGCCACGGACGTCGCACTGTCCGTTGTGGAGGCTCCGGAGTCCGATGTGGACTCTCTGCTGACAGAGGAGGCCGCCCGGCCGTTCGACCTGCGCACCGGCCCGCTGCTGCGGGCGTCGCTGGTGAGCTCGGCCGAGGACGAGCACGTGCTGGCACTGTCCATGCACCACATCGTCACCGACGGGTGGTCGATGGGCGTGCTGGCCGAGGAACTGGGCGCGCTGTACTCGGCGGCGGTGCGCGGTGGTTCGGCCGAGCTGCCCGCGTTGCCGGTGGGATACGGGGACTACGCGGCGTGGCAACGCGCGCGGACGACCGAGCTGGACACGCGGCTGGACTACTGGCGCGCGCAGCTGGCCGGGCTGGTCCCGCTGGAGCTGCCGACGGACCGGCCGCGGCCGACGGTGCGGTCGTCGCGCGGCTCGGCACTGGGCTTCGCCGTGCCCGGCGAACTGGTCTCCGGGCTGCGCGCGCTGGCCAGGGACCACGGCGCCTCGTTGTTCATGGTGCTGACCGCGGCGGTGCAGGTGTTGCTGGCGCGGTACTCGGGTGAGCGCGACGTCGCGGTCGGCACGGTGACCTCGGGTCGTTCCCGGCCGGAGCTGGAGCGGCTCGTCGGCTTCTTCGTGAACACCGTGGTGCTGCGCTCGACGGTGGAAGGGTCCTTCACGGACCTGATGACGCGGGTCCGGGCGACCGTGCTGGACGCGTTCGCGCACGACGAGGTCCCGTTCGAACGCGTGGTGGACGCGCTGGACCCCGGCCGTGACCTCAGCCGTACCCCGCTGGTGCAGGCGATGGTCGTGCTGCAGAACGCGCCGGACCGCCCGCTCGACCTGCCGGGCGTCCGGGTGGAGGAGCTCGACCCGCCCTGCCTGACCGCCGCCTTCGACCTCACCGTCGAGTTCCGCGAGCGCGCGGCGGGACTGGCCGGCACGCTGAACTACAGCACGGAGCTGTTCGACGAGGACACCATGCGGCGCCTGGCCGAGCACCTTCTGGTGCTGCTGCGGGGAATTCTCGCCGACCCGGGCCGCGCGGTCGACGACCTTCCCCTCCTCGCGCCCGCCGAGCTGGACCGGGTCACGATCGACTGGAACGACACCGCGCGGGCCTATCCCGCCGAGCTGAGCGTGCACGAGGTGTTCCAGCGACGCGTCCGCCGTGCTCCCGACGCGACCGCTCTCGTCTTCGACGACCGGAGGGTGACCTACGGCGAGCTGAACGCCCGCGCGAACCAGGTCGCGCACCACCTGCTTTCGCTGGGGATCGGCCGCGGGTCGCTGGTGGGGCTGTGCGTCGAGCGCGGGCCCGGCCTGGTGATCGGCCTGCTCGGCATCCTGAAGGCGGGGGCCGGGTACGTCCCGCTGGACCCGGCGTATCCGGACGACCGGCTGGCCTACCTGATCACCGACACCGGGACCTCGGTCGTGGTGACGGACGCCGCGCTGGCGAGCCGGTTCCCGGACCCGCTCACCCCGGTGCGGCTGGACGAGGACCTGCCCGTCCTCGCGTCGTACCCGGCGGAGGACCCGCACAGCGACGCCGGCGGCGGGGACGTGCTGTGCGTGATGTACACCTCCGGCACCTCCGGCCTGCCCAAGGGCGTGGTCTCCGAGCACCGCGCGGTGCTGCGGACCTTCCTCGGCACCGACTTCATCGACTTCGGGCCGGACCAGGTGTTCCTGTCCACCGCGCCGGTCTCCTGGGACGCGTTCCTCCTGGAGCTGTGGCCGGCGCTGCTGCACGGCGGCACCTGCGTGTTCCAGCCGGGCCAGACCCCGGATCCGGACCGGATCGAGGATCTGGTGGCGCGGCACGGCGTGACCACGCTGTGGTTGTCCGCCGGCCTGTTCAACTTCATGGTGGACAACCATCCGGCCGTGTTCCGGGGCGTGCGCCAGGTGATGACGGGTGGTGAAGCGGCGTCGGCGGGGCACGTCGACCGGGCGCGCCGGAGGTTCCCGTGGCTGCGGCTGGTCAACGGGTACGGCCCGGTGGAGAGCATGGTGTTCGCCACCACCCACGAGATCCGGACGCCCGCCGGGACGGCGACGTCGATCCCCATCGGCAGGCCCATCGCCAACACCAGGGTGTACGTGCTCGACTCCCGGCACAGTCCGGTCCCGATCGGGCTGGCCGGTGAGGTGTACCTCGGCGGGGACGGCCTGGCGCGGGGCTATCTCAACCAGCCGGAGCTGACCGCGCGGCGGTTCGTCCGGCTTACGGTCGGCGGCCGGTCCGAACGGCTGTACCGCACCGGGGACCTCGCCCGGTGGCTGCCGGGCGGGGAGCTGGAGTTCCTGGGCCGGGCCGACGAACAGGTGAAGATCCGGGGATTCCGGGTCGAACCGGCCGAGGTGGAGGCCGCGTTGCTGCGGCACCCTGGACTCGCCGCGGCCGCGGTGGTCGCGACCGAGGAGGCCGCGTCCCATCGGCGGCTGGTGGCCTACCTGGTCGGCGTGGACGGCGCCCGGCCGGACCCCGGCGAGGTGCGTGCCTTCCTCGACCGCGAGCTGCCCGGCTATCTGGTGCCGTCGGTCCTCATGCCGGTCGACGCCCTGCCGCGGACCGCCAACGGGAAGCTGGACCGGTCGGCGTTGCCCGCGCCGGAGGCCCGTGCGGTGACGGGGTTCGTGGCGCCCCGCGACGAGGTCGAGCGGGTGCTGGCCGAGGTGTGGGCCGAGGTGCTGGGTGTCGAGCGGGTCGGGGTCGAGGACAACTTCTTCGAGCTGGGCGGCGACTCGATCCTGAGCCTCCAGGTGGTGGCGGCGGCCCGCAGGCACGGGCTGCGCCTGACCTCGAAGGAGCTGTTCCGCAGGCAGACGGTGGCCGCGCTGGCCACCGACCTCTCGGTGGCGGACACCACGCGCCTCGCCGATCGGTCCACTGTGGTCGGAGAGGCACCGCTGACCCCGATCCAGCGCTGGTTCTTCGAGACCGTCACCGAAACCCCGGAGCACTTCACCCAGTCGGTGTTCCTCGAACTGACCGAGGACGTCGACGAGGCGGCGCTGCGGGCCGCGGTGGCCGCGCTGCTGGCGCACCACGACGCGCTCCGGATGCGGTTCGAGCCCGCCGAGGGCACCTGGCGGCAGCACAACCCCGAAGCCGAAACCCACGAGGTGTTCCGCCGGATCGCGGCGTCCACAGTGGAGGAAATGGCGCGGCACGCGCTGGCCGCGCAGTCGGGGATGGATCTCACCGGCGGCCCGCTGGTCCGGGTGCTGCTGTTCGACCGGGCCCGCCTGTTCATCGCCGCGCATCACCTGGTGGTGGACGGCGTCTCGTGGCGCGTCCTGGTGAGCGATCTGGAATCCGCCTACCACCAGGCGCTGGCGGGCGCCGAGATCGATCTCGGCGAGAAGACCACCTCGTTCCTGGACTGGGCCCGGCGGCTCGAACGGCACGCCGCGACCGGTGCGCTCGAAGGGGAACTCGAGTACTGGACGAACCACGGGAGCGAGCCGCTGCCGGTGGATCACGTCGGGGCGAACACGGTGGGTTCGGCGCGGTCGGTGTCGGTGTCGTTGGGGGTGGCCGAGACGGACTCGTTGCTGCACAAGGTTCCGGGGGCGTTCCGGACGCAGATCAACGACGTGTTGCTGACCGCGCTGGGGCGGGTGTTGTCCGAGTGGACCGGCCGCGCGCGGGTGGCCGTCGTCCTCGAAGGGCACGGTCGTGAGGAGCTCTTCGACGACGTCGACGTGTCGCGCACCGTGGGCTGGTTCACCTCCCTGTTCCCCCTCGCGCTGGACGTGCCCGCCGCCGACTGGGGCACGACAGTGAAGTCGGTGAAGGAGCAGCTGCGGGCGGTTCCCCAGCGTGGTTTCGGCTATGGCGCGCTGCGGTATCTCGCCGGAGCGGCCGAGCTGGCGGCGGACCCGTATCCGCGGATCAGCTTCAACTACCACGGTCAGCTCGACTTCGACGGTGGCGACACCCGGCTGGTCCGCGGCCGTCTCCCCGGCATCGGGCGGGACCACCACGCCGACCTGATCCGGCCGAACCTGCTCGACGTGGTGGGAATGGTCGAGGGTGGCCGGCTGGAGTTCGTGTGGTCGTACTCGGCGAACGTCCACGACGAGGCCACGATCGCGACGCTGGCCGAGCGGTTCGTGGCCGCGCTCGGTGAGCTGGTGGCGTTCTGCGCGGACGGGAACGCCGGCGGGTGCACGCCGTCGGACTTCCCGTTGGTGTCGTTGACGCAGGACCAGGTCGACCTGCTGGTGGGTTCGGGACGGGAGGTGGAGGATGTCTATCCGCTGACGCCGACGCAGAGCGGGATGCTGTTCCACTCACTGGTCGAATCCGGCAACGGCGTCTATTTCAACCAGATATGTGTTGCCCTGGACGGAATTCCGGATCCGGAGGTGTTCGGCCGGGCGTGGCAGTGCGTGGTCGACCGGGTGCCGGTACTGCGCTCGTCGGTGGTGTGGGACGGGGTGCCGGAGCCGGTGCAGGTGGTGCACCGGGACGTGTCCCTGCCGATCACCCACCTCGACTGGCGGCACCTGACCGAGACCGAGCAGCGGCACCAGTTCGACTTCGTGGTCGAGCACGAACGCAAGCAGGGCGCCGATCTTTCCACGCCGCCGCTGCTCCGGGTGGTCATCGCCAGGACGAGCGACACCGGTGTCCGGCTCGGGCTGGTCTTCCACCACATCCTGCTGGACGGGTGGAGCCTCGGCCAGGTGGTCGACGACCTGTTCACCTGCTACGCCGCGCTGCACGACGGCGAACAGCCGGAACCGAGCAGGCGGCGCCCGTTCCGGGACCACGTGGCCTGGCTGCGCGGGCAGGACCTGGCGCTCGCCGAGGCGCACTGGCGGCGGGAACTGGCGGGGTTCGAGTCGCCGACCAGGCTGCCGTTCGACCGCCCGGCGGTCGACGCGCACGGGACCTACTCGGGCGGCAGGACGGTCATCGAACTGTCCGAAGAGGACTCCCGACGGCTGTTCGACTGGGCCCGCGAACACCGGCTGACGGTGAACGCGGTGGTGGAGGGCGCCTGGGCGGTGCTGCTCTCGCGATACTCCGGCGACCGCGAGGTGTGCTTCGGCACGACCGTGGCCGGCCGACCGGCCGACGTGCCCGGTGTGGAGTCGATGGTCGGGATGTTCATCAACACCCTGCCGGTGCGGGTGCCGGTCGACGGGGACCGGGACCTCGTGTCGTGGCTGCGGGCGGTGCGGGACCGGGCGGTCGACTCGCGTCAGTTCGACTACGTGTCACTGGCCCAGGCGCAGTCGTGGAGCGAGACCACCGGGTCCCTGTTCGACAGCCTCGTCACCTCCGAGAACTATCCCTTCGACGAGGGAACGGCCGAACTCCAGGGCATCCGCACCGTGGAGGTGGCCGCGCTGGAGAGCACGAACTACCCGCTCTCGGTCAACGCGCACGCGGGCCGGCGGCTCGAACTGCTGGTGCGGTACGACGAAGCGGTGTTCGACGCCTCGACGGTCGAACGGCTGGGGGCCCATCTGCACCGGCTGCTGCGCGAGATCATCGCCGGTGCCGAGCGTGTCGCAGACCTGACCATGCTGACCGAGCCGGAGCGGCGGGACCTGGCGGACTGGAACGACACCGGGCACGAGATCCCGGACACCACCCTGCCCGCCCTGTTCGCCGAGCAGGTGCGGCGCACCCCGGACGCGGTCGCGGTCGTGTTCGACGGTGCCGCCCTGACCTACCGGGAACTCGACGAACGCGCCGACCGGCTGGCCCACGTGCTGGCCGGCCGCGGCGCCGGACCGGACGTCCTGGTGGGCGTGCTCCTCCACCGCGGTTTCGACCTCGTCGTCGCGCTGCTGGGTATCCACAAGGCGGGGGCGGCGTACCTGCCGCTCGACCCGGACTATCCCATGGACCGCCTGGAGTTCATGGTCGCCGACAGCGGGGCGCCGATCATCGTCACCGATGCCCGGCTGCGCGACCGCCTGGCCGACCGGGGGTCCGTGGTGTGCGTCGACGAGACCCCGGCGGGCCCGGTACCCCCGGCACCGACGCCGCTGCCCGCCCACGCGGCGTACTGCATCTACACCTCCGGATCCACCGGCCGTCCCAAGGGTGTGGTGATCTCCCACGCGGCCGTCGTGAACCGGCTGCTGTGGATGCAGGCCGAGTACCGGCTGACCGCCGAGGATCGTGTCCTGCAGAAGACGCCGTCGAGCTCCGACATCTCGGTGTGGGAGTTCTTCTGGCCACTGATCGTCGGCGCCACCCTGGTGGTCGCCAGGCCGGAGGGCCACCGCGATCCGGCCTATCTGGCGCGCGTCATCCGCGAGGAACGGGTCAGCACCGTCCACTTCGTCCCCTCGATGCTCCGGGCGTTCGTGGCCGAGCCGACGGCGGCCGGGCTCCCGAGCCTGCGTCGCGTGCTGGCCAGCGGCGAGGCCCTGCCCGCCGATCTGCGGGACGCGGCGCTCCTGGTGCTCGGCGCGCCGCTGCACAACCTCTACGGCCCGACCGAGGCGGCCGTCGACGTCACCAGCTGGGCCTGCCGGGCCGGCACCTCGACCGTCCCCATCGGACGTCCACTGTGGAACACCGAGGTACACGTGCTGGACGGTGACCTGCGTCAGGTCCCGGTCGGCGTGCCGGGTGAGCTCTACCTGGCCGGGGTACAGCTCGCCCGCGGCTACCACGGCAGGGCCGGGCTGACCGCCGAGCGGTTCGTGGCCAATCCGTTCGCGCCCGGCGGGCGGATGTACCGGACCGGGGACCTGGCCCGGTGGGCCGCCGACGGGTCCGTCGAATACCTGGGCCGCACCGACGACCAGGTGAAGATCCGCGGCTTCCGCATCGAACTCGGCGAGATCGAAGCGGTGCTGACCCAGCATCCGGACGTCACCGCCGCGGCCGTGGTGCTCCGCGACGGACGGCTGGTGGCCTACCTGACCGGACCGGCCGGCGACGTGCGGCCGTACCTCGCCGAACGCCTGCCCGAGCACATGGTGCCCGCGACGTTCGTGCGGCTGGACACGATGCCGCTGACCCCGGCGGGCAAGACGGACCGGCGCGCGCTGCCGACGACCGAGGTGGAGCCGGACACCGGATACGTCGCGCCCCGGACCGAGGTGGAACGCGCGCTCGCCGACATCTGGGCGGAGGCGCTCGGGGTCCGGCGGGTCGGCGTGGCCGACGACTTCTTCGCGCTCGGCGGCGACTCACTGCTGAGCATTCGCGTCCTGTCGCGGGTCCGCGCCAAGTTCGGTGTCGGCCTGTCGCCGCGCGCCCTGTTCGACGCGCGGACGGTCGGCGCGTTCGCCGTCACCGTGGCGGGCTCCCACCAGAACACCACGGATCCGATCGTGCCCGTCGACCGGACGGGCCCGCTGCCGCTGTCGTTCGGCCAGCAGCGGCTGTGGTTCCTCGACGAGTTCCGGCCCGGCGGCGTGGAGTACAACAGCGTCGCGGGCGTCCGGATGCGCGGAACGCTGGACGTCGACCGGCTGGCCTCGGCGCTGACCACGCTCGTCGCCCGGCACGAATCGCTGCGCACGACGTTCGACTCGGTGGACGGCCGCGGGGTGCAGATCGTGCGTCCGCCGTTCGACCTGGCACTGGCCCGCGCCGATCTCACCGGGGCGGAGGACCAGGAGTCGAGGTGCGAGGACATCCTCGCCGCCGAGATCGCCCGCCCGTTCGAACTGCGCACCGGTCCGCTGATCCGCGCGAAGCTGATCCGGATGTCCGCGACGGACCACATCCTCGTGCTGGTCCTGCACCACATCGTCACCGACGGGTGGTCGATGGGCGTCCTCGCCGACGAACTGGGCGCCCTGTACGAGTCGCGGACCCTGGATCCGCTGCCGGTGCAGTATCCGGATTTCGCGGTGTGGCAGCGGGAGCGGTTGTCCGGTGAGGTGGGGCGGCGGTTGCTGGACTACTGGCGGGAGCGGCTCGCCGGGATCGCGCCGCTGGAGCTGCCCACCGACCGGCCACGCTCGACCGTGGCGACCGCCGACGGTGCCACGGCGCGCTTCCAGGTCCCCGCGGACGTCGTGACGCGGCTGAAGCGCATCGGGCAGGAGCACGACGCGACACTGTTCATGGTGCTGGTGGCGGCGACGCAGGTGGTGCTGGGCCGGTGGTCGGGTCAGCGTGACGTGGCGGTCGGCACGGCCAGTTCCGGCCGTGGGCGGTCGGAGCTGGAGGGTCTGGTCGGGTTCTTCGTCAACACGCTGGTGCTGCGGTCCGATGTGGACGGAGCGTTGTCGTTCGGGGAGTTCCTGGATCAGGTCCGGGGGACGGTGCTCGACGCGTTCGCGCATGACGAGGTGCCGTTCGAGTGGCTGGTGGACGAGCTGGTCCCGGTGCGTGATCCGGGCCGCGATCCGCTGGTGCAGGCGCGGGTGATCATGCAGAACACCCCGATGCAGGGGCTCGGACTGGGTGATCTCCGGTTGTCCGAACTGAACGTGCGACCCGCCACGGCCATCAACGAACTGCTGGTCAACTACGAGGAGCGCGACGGCGCGGTGACCGGCGTGATCTCCTATCGCACCGGCCTGTTCGACGAGTCCACCATGGAGCGGATGGCCGGGCACCTCCGGGTCCTGCTCGCCGGTATCGCCGACGATCCCGCCCGGACTGTCGGCGCGCTGCCGCTGATGACCAGGACGGAACGTCAGGCTCTCACCACGAGTTCGACAGGACCGGAGCAGGCCGTTCCGCACGGCCTGTCGGTGCATCGTCTGGTGGAGGAGCAGGTGGTGCGGTCGCCGGGTGCGGTGGCTGTGGTGTGTGGTGACGAAAGTCTGTCGTATGCGGAGTTGGATGCGCGAGCGAATCGGTTGGCACGTTTCCTGATCGGCCGTGGTGTCGGTCGGGATGTCTTGGTGGGCTTGTGTTTTGAGCGTTCTTTGGACGCTGTGGTCGGGATGCTGGGCGTGTTGAAGGCCGGTGGTGCTTATGTGCCGCTGGATCCGGCGTATCCGGCTGACCGGCTGGCGTTCATGGTGCGTGATGCGCGCCCGGCGTTGGTGTTGACCCAGCAGGGGCTGGCCGGGCGGTTCGAGGTTCCGGTGGTGTCCCTGGACACGGACGGCGAGGAGATCGCCCGGTATCCGGAGACCGCCCCGGAGGTGCCGGTGGTGCCAGGGGACGCGGCGTATGTGATTTATACGTCGGGGTCGTCGGGTGTGCCGAAGGGTGTGGTGGTCGAGCATCGTTCGGTGGTGGATTACCTGTCGTGGACGGGTAGTTCGTATTCGGGTGCTGCTGGCCGGGTGTTGGTGCATTCGTCGTTCTCGTTTGATTTGACGGTGACGGGGTTGTTCACGCCGTTGACCGTGGGTGGCTGTGCGGTGCTCGGTGCGCTGGACGAGTCCGACGTGACGGCTGGTTCGGGGTGTGCGTTGCTGAAGGGCACGCCGAGTCATCTGCCGATGTTGACGGCGTTGCCTGCCGGGTACTCGCCGACCGAGCAGTTGTTGCTGGGTGGTGAGGCGCTGGTCGGGGAGGCGCTCAACGAGTGGCGTGCGGCGCATCCTTCGGTGACGGTGTTGAATGTTTATGGTCCGACCGAGGCGACGGTGAACTGTGCGGAGTATCGGATCGAGCCGGGTCAGGAGGTTTTGCCGGGTCCGGTGCCTTTTGGTCGTCCGCAGGGGAATGCGCGGCTTTATGTGTTGGACGCGTTGTTGCGGCCGGTTCCGGTCGGGGTGGCCGGTGAGTTGTACATCTCCGGTGCGGGCTTGGCGCGCGGTTATCTGAACCGAGCGGGCCTGACGGCGGAGCGGTTTGTGGCGGACCCGTTCGTGGCGGGCGAGCGGATGTACCGCTCGGGTGACCTGGCGCGCTGGAACGCCGACGGTGAACTGGTGTTCGCGGGCCGGGCCGATGACCAGGTCAAGGTGCGGGGTTACCGGATCGAGCTGGGCGAGGTCGAGGCCGCGCTGGTCGCGCGTCCCGGCGTGTCCGGTGCCGCGGTGATCGTGCGGGACGACCGGCTCGTCGCGTACGTGGTGTCCACTGTAGACGTCGAGGATGTACGGGCGTCGGTGGCGAACGTGCTGCCCGCCTACATGGTCCCGTCGGTCTTCGT
Source organism: Amycolatopsis samaneae (assembly GCF_039541975.1). NCBI lineage: Bacteria > Bacillati > Actinomycetota > Actinomycetes > Pseudonocardiales > Pseudonocardiaceae > Amycolatopsis > Amycolatopsis samaneae. Next base: position 181,578 of record NZ_BAABHG010000011.1, on the reverse strand, counting down.
CGTCCTGGACCGGCTGCCGTTGACGACACACGGCAAGCTGGACCGGACCGCCCTTCCGGAACCGGAGACCACCGCCAAGACCGGCTATGTCGCGCCACGTAACGACATCGAACAGACGTTGGCTGACCTGTGGGCCGAGGTGCTCGGTGTCGAACGGGTCGGGGTCGAGGACAACTTCTTCGAGTTGGGTGGCGATTCGATTCTGAGTATTCAGGTGATCGCCCGTGCTCGTCGGGTGGGGTTGCGGTTCACTTCGCAGCAGTTGTTCCTCCGGCAGACCATCGCGGCACTCGCCCCGGACGTGGCGGTCGATGTCGTCGCCACCGCCGACGATCGCTCGGTGGTCGCCGGGGAGGTGCCGTTGACACCCATTCAGCGGTGGTTCTTCGAGACGGTGACCGAGGACAGGGCGCATTTCAACCAGTCGGTTTACGTGGATCTGGTTGACGGTGTGGACGAGGGTGCGTTGCGGTCGGCGGTGGCCGCGGTGGTGGCACAGCACGACGCGCTACGGATGCGGTTCGCCCGCGCCGACGGTGTGTGGCGGCAGGAGAACGCGGCGGTCGAGTCGGCGGATGTGCTGGTGCGCGTCGAGGTGTCCTCTGTGGAGGATGAGGAGAACGCCATCGCCGTGGCGCAGCGTGGGCTGGAGCTCAGGGCAGGGCCGCTGTTACGAGCGGTGCTGGTCAACGGGGAACGGCTGTTCGTCGTCGTGCATCACCTGGTGGTGGACGGTGTTTCGTGGCGGATTCTGCTCGGTGACCTGGAGACGGCCTACCGTCAGGCGGCCGAGGGCCGGGAGATCGACCTGGGTTCGAAGACGACGTCGTTCCGGGACTGGGCCCGCCGCCTCGAAACACACGCGGCCGCGGGTGGGTTCGACGATCAGCTCGGCTGGTGGTCCGAGGTCCGGGGCGCCGAGCTGCCGGTCGATCACGCCGGGGCGAACACGGTGGGTTCGGCGCGGTCGGTGTCGGTCTCGTTGGGTGAGGCCGAGACGGACGCGTTGCTGCACCAGGTTCCGGCGGTGTACCGGACGCAGATCAACGACGTGTTGCTGACCGCGTTGGGCCGGGTGCTGGCCGACTGGACCGGTCGGGACCGGGTGGCCGTGGAGCTCGAAGGCCATGGTCGTGAGGAACTCTTCGACGACGTCGACGTCTCCCGCACCGTGGGCTGGTTCACCACCCGGTACCCGATCGTCCTCGACGTCCCCGCGACCGACTGGGGCACGACGGTCAAGTCGGTGAAGGAGCAGCTGCGCTCGGTTCCCCAGCGTGGTTTCGGCTATGGCGCGTTGCGCTACCTCCGCACCGCGGACGCGTTGGCGAAGACCCCGTACCCGCAGATCAGCTTCAACTACCTCGGCCAGTTCGCGGCGAACCCGGGTGACGGCCTGTATCGCGGCTTCCGCCCCGCTGCGGGGGGAAACCGGGCCGAGGGCCAACTGCGGCCGCGGCTGCTCGACGTGGTGGGCACGGTCGAGGACGGCCGGCTGGAGTTCGTGTGGTCGTACTCGTCGAACATCCACGACGAGGCGACCATCACGGCGGTGGCACGGGAGTTCGCGGCCGCGCTCGGCGGGCTCGTCGCGCACTGTGCCGAGGAGAACGCCGGTGGCTGCACGCCCTCGGACTTCCCGTTGGTGTCGTTGACACAGGATCAGGTCGACGGTCTGGTCGGCGCTGGCCGGGAGGTGGAGGATGTCTATCCGCTGACGCCGACGCAGAGCGGGATGCTGTTCCACTCCCTCGCCGAATCCGAGGCCGGTGCCTACTTCAACCAGGCCAGCGTCGCACTCGACGGCATCCCGGATCCGGAGGTGTTCGGCCGGGCGTGGCAGTGCGTGGTCGACCGGGTACCGGTGCTCCGGTCGTCGGTGGTGTGGGACGGGGTGCCGGAGCCGGTGCAGGTGGTGCGTCGCGAGGTGCGGCTGCCGATCACCCAGCTCGATTGGCGGCATCTCGACGACGCCGGGCAGGGCCGGGAGCTGGCCTCGTACCTCGAACGGGACCGGGCCGCGCGGCTCGACTTCGCCGCCGCGCCGCTGGCCCGGCTGGCCGTCGCCCGGTTGACCGACACCCGGATCCGGTTCGTCTGGACCTGCCACCACATCCTGCTGGACGGGTGGAGCACGGCGCAGGTACTGGCCGAGGTCTTCGTCCACTACTTCGCGTTGCGTGGCGAGGACCGGCACCCGGCGCACACCAGGCCCCCGTTCCGCGACTATGTGGCGTGGCTGCGGGAGCAGGACCCGGCGCTCGCCGAGGCGTACTGGCGGCGGGAACTGGCGGGGTTCGCCTCGCCGACCAGGCTGCCGTTCGACCGGGTCCCGTTCGAGGCGCACCAGGCCAGATCCGCCTCGATGCTGTCCATCCTTCTGTCCGAAGTGGACTCACAACGGCTGTACGAGTGGGCCCGGGAGCACCGGCTGACGGTGAACGCGGTGATCGAAGGCGCCTGGGCGGTGCTGCTCTCTCAGTACTCCGGTGACCGCGCGGTCTGCTTCGGCGCGACGGTGGCCGGTCGTCCCGCCGAGGTGCCCGGGATCGAGTCGATGGTGGGCCTGTTCATCAACACCCTGCCGGTACGGGTGGCCGTCGACGACGATCGCGACCTGGTGTCGTGGCTGAGGGCGTTGCAGGACCGGCTGGTGGAGTCCCGGAGGTTCGAGTACTCGTCGCTGGCCCAGGTGCAGTCCTGGGCCGGGGTGCCAGGGGGCAGCCTGTTCGACAGCATCGTCGTCTTCGAGAACTTCCCGGTCGACGAGGGCTCGGTCACCGAGCGCGGCATCGAGGTGGTCGACGTCGTCGCCGGGGGCAACAACAACTTCCCGCTGACCCTGAACGCCCACGCCGACCAGCGGCTGCGGCTGCGGCTGTACTACGACCGCGACCTGTTCGACCCGGCCACCATCGACCGGCTCGGCGGTCACCTGCGGCGGGTACTGGAGCAGATGGTGGCCTCGCCGAGCAGCCGGCCGGCCGACCTGACGGTGGTGTCGGCGGACGAGGCTCGCGAGCTGACCGTCGGGAACGCCGGGCCCGCGATGGAGGTGCGGGCGGGCCTGTCGGTTCATCGTCTGGTGGAGGAGCAGGTGGTGCGGTCGCCGGGTGCGGTGGCGGTGGTGTGTGGCAACGAAAGTCTGTCGTACGCGGAGCTGGACGCGCGGGCGAATCGGCTGGCACGTTTCCTGATCGGCCGTGGTGTCGGCCGGGGTGTGTTGGTGGGGTTGTGCTTTGAGCGGTCTCTGGACGCTGTGGTGGGGATGTTGGGTGTGTTGAAGGCCGGTGGTGCTTATGTGCCACTGGACCCTGAGTACCCGGCTGACCGGCTCGCGTTCATGGTCGGCGATGCGCGCCCGGCGATGGTGCTGACCCAGCAGAGGCTGGCTGGGCGGTTCGAGGTTCCGGTGGTGTCCCTGGACACGGACTGGGATCAGGTCGCCGGGTATCCGGACACCGCACCGGACATCACCGTCGACCGAGCCGACGCCGCGTACGTGATTTATACGTCGGGGTCCTCGGGTGTGCCGAAGGGTGTGGTGGTCGAGCATCGTTCGGTGGTCGACTACCTGACGTGGACCGGTAGCGCCTATTCGGGTGCCGCTGATCGGGTTCTTGTGCATTCGTCGTTCTCGTTCGATTTGACGGTGACGGGGTTGTTCACGCCGTTGACTGTGGGTGGTTGTGTGGTGTTGGCGGCGTTGGACGAGTCGGAGTCGGTGGAGGCCGGATGTTCGCTGCTGAAGGGCACGCCGAGTCACCTGCCGATGTTGACGGCGCTGCCTGAGAGGTTTTCACCGACCGAACAGTTGTTGCTAGGTGGCGAGGCGCTGGTGGGCGAGGCCTTGACCGAGTGGCGTGCGGCGCATCCTTCGGTGACAGTGCTCAACGTCTACGGTCCGACCGAGGCGACGGTGAACTGCGCGGAGTTCCGCATCGAGCCAGGTCAGGAGATCCCGTCCGGTCCGGTTCCGTTTGGTCGTCCGCAGGGAAACGCGCGACTGTACGTCTTGGACGCCTCGCTGCGGCCGGTTCCGGTCGGGGTGGCCGGTGAGTTGTACCTCGCCGGTGAGGGCCTGGCCCGGGGCTACCTGAACCGAGCGAGCCTGACCGCGGAACGGTTCGTGGCCGATCCGTTCGTGGCGGGCGAGCGCATGTACCGCTCGGGCGACCTGGCACGCTGGAACGCCGACGGTGAGCTGGTGTTCGCGGGCCGCGCCGACGATCAGGTGAAGGTGCGGGGTTACCGCATCGAACTCGGTGAGGTCGAGGCGGCTCTGACGGCGCATCCCGGGGTGTCCAGCGCGGTGGTGGTCGTCCGTGATGACCGGCTCGTCGCGTACGTCGTGTCCACTGTGGATACCGAGGATGTGCGGGCGTCGGTGGCGAACGTGTTGCCCGCCTACATGGTCCCGTCGGCCTTCGTCGTCCTTGACCGGTTGCCGTTGACCACGCACGGCAAGGTGGATCGGGAGGCGTTGCCGGAGCCGGAAGTCGTCGCCAAGGCCGGCTATGTGGCTCCACGGAACGATGTCGAGCTGACGCTGTCCGAGGTGTGGGCCGAGGTGCTCGAGGTGGAGCGGGTCGGGGTCGAGGACAACTTCTTCGAGCTGGGCGGCGACTCGATCCTGGGCATCCTGGTGATGTCCCGGGTCAAGGCCGCGTTCGGGACCGTGCTGTCACCGCGGGCGCTGTTCGAGGTGTCGACCGTCGCCGGACTGGCCGAGCTGGTCGCCCGCTCGGCCGGTGCCGGGGCCGAGGACATCCCGGTGGTCGACCGGACCGAGCCGTTGCCGCTCTCGTTCGGCCAGCAGCGGCTGTGGTTCCTCAACGAGTTCCAGCCCGACGGCGTGGAGTACAACAACATCGGCGCGGTGCGCATGCACGGCGAGCTGGAGCCGGCGGTGCTGTCGGCCGCCCTGGACCGGCTGGTCGCCCGGCACGAAGCCCTGCGGACCACCTTCGACGCGGTGGACGGGCGCGGCGTGCAGCTCGTGCACCCGCGGGTGCGGGTGCCGATCGTGGAGGTCGACCTGTCCGCGCGTCCGGTGGGGGAGCGTGCCCGGGAACTGGACCGCGAACTGGCCGCGGAGGTCGCCCTGCCGTTCGATCTCCGGAACGGTCCGCTGGTGCGGGCGAAGCTGGTCCGGCTCTCCGACGTCGAGCACGTGTTCGTGCTCGCCATGCACCACATCGTCACCGACGGCTGGTCGATGGGCGTGCTCACCGGCGAGTTGAGCACGCTCTACTCGGCCGGGATCCGCGGCGAAGAGGCCACCCTGGATCCGCTGCCGGTGCAGTATCCGGATTTCGCGGTGTGGCAGCGGGAGCGGTTGTCCGGTGCGATGGGGCGGCGGTTGCTGGAGTACTGGCGGGAGCGGCTCGCCGGGATCGCGCCGCTGGAGCTCCCGATCGACCGGCCGCGCCCGGCGGTGAAGACCACTACCGGCGCCCAGCACGTCTTCGTCCTGCCCGGCGACCTGCTCGCCGGGCTCAGAAGGGTGGCACGCGGCCAGGACGCCACGTTGTTCATGATGCTGGTGGCGGCGACCCAGGTGGTGTTGAGCCGGTGGTCGGGTCAGCGCGACGTGGCGATCGGCACGGCCAGCTCCGGTCGCGGCAGGCCGGAACTGGAAGGCCTGGTCGGGTTCTTCGTCAACACGCTGGTGTTGCGGTCCGATGTGGACCCGATCCTGCCCTTCTCGGAGTTCCTCGGCCAGGTCCGGGGAACGGTGCTGGACGCGTTCGCGCATGACGAGGTGCCGTTCGAGTGGCTGGTGGACGAGCTGGTCCCGGTGCGTGATCCGGGCCGTGACCCCCTGGTGCAGGCGCGCGTCATCATGCAGAACGCACCCATGCGGGACCTGGACCTCGCGGGACTTCGGCTGGAGGATCTCCGGCAGCCCCGCCACGCGGCCATGCACGAGCTGTTGATCAACTACCAGGAGAGCGGCGACACGCTCCTCGGCGCGGTCACCTACAACTCCGATCTCTTCGACGCCGCGACGATCGAGCGGCTCGCCGGGCACCTGCGGGTCCTGCTCGCCCGGATCGTCGCCGCCCCGGAGACCCCGGTCGGCGACCTTCCCGTGCTGTCGGAGACCGAGACCCGCGAGCTCACCGTCGGCCGCGCGGGGCCGAGGCTCCCGGTTCGCGGTGACGTCGGGGTCCACGGGCTGGTCGAGGAACAGGCGGTGCGGTCGCCGGGCGCGGTGGCGGTGTTGTGTGGCAACGAAAGCCTGACGTACGCGGAGCTGGACGCGCGGGCGAATCGGCTGGCGCACTTCCTGATCGGCCGTGGTGTCGGCCGGGATGTCTTGGTGGGACTGTGCTTTGAGCGGTCTCTGGATGCTGTGGTCGGGATGTTGGGTGTGCTCAAGGCTGGTGGCGCGTATGTGCCGCTGGATCCGGAGTATCCGGCCGACCGGCTCGCGTTCATGGTGGGTGATGCGCGGCCCGCGTTGGTGCTGACCCAGCAGAGGCTGGCCAAGCGGTTCGACGTCCCGGTGGTGTCCGTGGACTCGGAGCGGTCTCGCATCGAGGACTGCCCGGACCATGCCCCCGGCACGGCGGTGGTGCCAGGGGACGCGGCGTATGTGATTTATACGTCGGGGTCGTCGGGTGTGCCGAAGGGTGTGGTGGTCGAGCATCGTTCGGTGGTCGACTACCTGACGTGGACCGGTAGCGCCTATTCGGGTGCCGCTGGCCGGGTGTTGGTGCATTCGTCGTTCTCGTTCGATTTGACGGTGACGGGGTTGTTCACGCCGTTGACCGTGGGTGGTTGTGTGGTGTTGGCGGCGTTGGACGAGTCGGAGTCGGTGGACGCCGGATGTTCGCTGCTGAAGGGGACGCCGAGTCACCTGCCGATGTTGACGGCGTTGCCGCCGGAGTTCTCACCCACCGCCGAACTTCTGTTGGGTGGCGAGGCGCTGGTCGGGGAGGCGCTGACCGAGTGGCGTGCGGCGCATCCGTCGGTGGCGGTGTTGAATGTTTATGGTCCGACCGAGGCGACGGTGAACTGTGCGGAGTTCCGTATCGAGCCGGGTCAGGAGGTTGCGGCGGGTCCGGTGCCTTTTGGTCGTCCGCAGGGGAATGCGCGGCTGTATGTGTTGGACGCGTTGTTGCGGCCGGTTCCGGTCGGGGTGGTCGGTGAGTTGTATATCTCCGGTGGCGGTCTGGCGCGTGGTTATCTGAACCGAGCGAGCCTGACGGCGGAGCGGTTTGTTGCGGACCCGTTCGTGACCGGGGAGCGGATGTACCGCTCGGGTGATCTGGCGCGGTGGAACAGCGCTGGGGAGCTGGTGTTCGCGGGCCGCGCCGACGATCAGGTCAAGGTGCGGGGTTACCGCATCGAACTCGGTGAGGTCGAGGCGGCCCTGACCGCGCGTCCCGGGGTGTCCAGCGCGGTGGTGGTCGTCCGTGACGATCGGCTCGTCGCGTACGTCGTGTCCACTGTGGATACTGAGGATCTGCGCTCGTCGTTGGTGAATGTGCTACCGGCGTATATGGTTCCCGCGGCTTTCGTGGCGCTGGATCGGTTGCCGTTGACGACGCACGGCAAGGTGGATCGGGACGCGTTGCCGGAGCCGGAAGCCGTCGCCAAGGCCGGCTATGTCGCGCCACGCAACGACACTGAACAGACCCTGGCCGACCTGTGGGCCGAAGTGCTCGGTGTCGAACGGGTCGGGGTCGAGGACAACTTCTTCGAGTTGGGTGGCGACTCGATTCTGAGTATTCAGGTGATCGCCCGTGCTCGCCGAGTCGGGTTGCGGTTCACCTCGCAGCAGTTGTTCCTCCGGCAGACCATCGCCGCGCTGGTCCCGGACATCGTGGTCGAACAGAGCCGGCAGCCGGATCGGGCACCGGTCACCGGCGACGTCCCGTTGACGCCGATCCAGCGGTGGTTCTTCGAGACGGTGACCGAGGACAGGGCGCATTTCAACCAGTCGGTTTACGTGGATCTGGTCGACGGTGTGGACGAGGGCGCGTTGCGGTCGGCGGTGGCCGCGGTGGTGGCACAGCACGACGCGCTACGGATGCGGTTCGCCCGCGCCGACGGTGTGTGGCGGCAACAGAACCTGGCGACGGAGTCGGACGAGGTGTTCGCGGCCGTCGAAGTGCCCTCAGCGGAGGACGAGCAGGACGCCGTCACCGTGGCACAACGTGGGCTGGATCTGACCGCGGGTCCGTTGCTGCGAGCGGTGCTGGTCAACGGGGAACGGCTGTTCGTCGTCGTGCATCACCTGGTGGTGGACGGTGTTTCGTGGCGGATTCTGCTCGGCGACCTGGAGACGGCCTACCGTCAGGTGGCCGAGGGCCGGGAGATCGACCTGGGTTCGAAGACGACGTCGTTCCGGGACTGGGCACGCCGCCTCGAAACACACGTCGCCGCCGGAGAACTGGACCGGCAACTCGGCCACTGGGCGAACGTCGCCGCCACCGCGCCGACGGACATCCCGATCGACCACCGCCGCGGCGCGAACACCGTCGAATCCGCCGAGGTGGTGTCGGCGGGACTGACCGAATCCGAGACCCACGCACTGGTGCACCAGGTTCCGGCGATGTACCGGACGCAGATCAACGACGTGTTGCTGACCGCGTTGGGCCGGGTGCTGGCCGACTGGACCGGCCGGGACCGGGTGGCCGTGGAGCTCGAAGGCCATGGTCGTGAGGAACTCTTCGACGACGTCGACGTTTCCCGCACCGTGGGCTGGTTCACCACCCGGTACCCGATCGTCCTCGACGTGCCCCCGGACGACTGGCGCACCGTGGTCAGGGCGGTCCGGCGACAGCTGCGGGCGATCCCCGACCGGGGACTGGGCTACGGGGCCCTGCGCTACTTGCGCGGCACAGCGGACCGGGTGACACCCCAGGTTTCGTTCAACTACCTGGGTCAGCTCGACGCCACGATCACCGAGGACAGCCCGCTGTACCGGGCGAGCCTGCCCGCCCCGGGCGGCGACCGCGCCCCGTCCGGCATCCGGCCACAGCCGATCGGCGTGCTGGGCCGGGTGTACGAGGGGAGGTTGCGTGTCGACTGGGTGTACTCCGGCAACCTGCATCGGCGGGACACGATCGCCCGGCTGGCCGACCGGTTCGTCGAGGCGCTCCGGCAGATCGTCGAGGATGGAACCCCGTGAAAACGGCGGCCGGTGAGATCACCCCGTTGTGGCGCAACCGCGACTACAACGTGCTCTGGGTCAGCCAGGTGGTGTCCGAGCTCGGCGCGGCCATGTCCCAGCTGGCGTTCCCGTTGCTGGTCATCTTCGGCTCGGGATCGGTGGTGGAGATCGGCGTCGTGGTGTCCGCCAGGGCGGCGGCCCGGTTCGTGGCCGGGCTGCCGGCGGGCGCCCTCGCCGACCGCTACTCCCGCAAGAAGATCATGCTGTGCTGCCGGGGCACGCTGGTCGTCGGGTACACCAGTCTGGTGGTCGCGTTGCTGTTCGGCGCGGCGACGTTCCCGCACATCCTGGCGACGACCATTTTGGCGGGGGCGGCCAGCGCGCTGTTCGGTCCCGCCGAGGAGGCGGCGCTGCCCAGCATCGTGCCCAGGAGCCAGCTGTCCACGACGGTGGCCAGGAACACCGCGCGCACCTATCTCGCCGGGCTCATCGGCCCCGCGGTCGGCGGGGCCCTGTTCGGGATCCACCGCGTGCTGCCGTTCCTGGTCGACGCCGTGACCTCCGCGCTGTCCTTCGTGGGGCTGCTGTTCGTGCGGTTGCCCCATCGGCGGGTCGAGCGGGACACCAACCTCGGCCAGGAGATGTGGGCCGGGCTGGTCTGGGTCGCGCGGCAGCGCGCCATCGCGGCGACCCTGGTCTGGGTGGTCCTGTCCAACACGGTCTTCAGCGCCATGCTCGTCCCGATCCTGGCCATGTCGGGGGAGAAGGACACGCCGCCCGGCGAACTCGGGCTGATGATGACCACGCTGTCGGTGGGCGGCCTGATCGGCGCCGCGATCGCCCCCCGGCTCCACGCCGCGCTGCCGGCGCCGGTGATCGTCATCGGGGTGTCCTGGATCGCCGCGCTGCTGACCCCGTTGCTGGCGTTCTGCTCGACCGCGCTGCAGTTCGGCCTGGTACTGGCCATGGTGATGGTGTTCGCGCCGACCGCGAACACCACGATCATCACCTACCAGATGATGACGGCCCCGGACGAGTTCCGCGGGCGGACCAGGGGCGCGGTGCGGCTCGGCACCGGCATGGCGGGGGCGCTGGGCCCGATGCTGGGCGGCGTGCTCACGGCCGTCACCGGCGGCCGGAACGTGGTGCTGGTGTGCGTGGCGGCGCTGCTGGTCGTCGCGGTGGCGACCACGGCGAGTCCCACGATCCGCGGCCTCGCCGGGAAGGACCGATGATGGCCGGCGTCACCAGGAGGACCTTCCTGCACGGCGTGGCGGGCGCGGCCGCGGCGGGTGGCGTCCGTCCTCTGTGGACGGAGACGGACCGGCAGGCGGTCGCCGGTTTCGCCGAAACCGTCACCAGGGACGCCCGCCTGGTGTGGCGCCGCCCGCCGATGGACTGGACCACCGCCGCGTGCCTCGGCAACGGGGTGAGCACGGTGCGGGTCCAGCGGGCGGCCAGGGAGGACGCGCTGGCCTTCCGCTTCGGCGACACGGCGGCGTGGGAGTCGGCGGGGCCGAGCCTGGAACTGGTACTCGCCGGTACTCCCACCGCCGTGGACTGGGAACTGGACCTGTGGGACGCCGAACTGACCGGCACGGTCACCACGACCAGGGGCAGCGTCGGCCTGTCCGCGCTGGTGCACCGTGACCTCGGCGCGCTCCTCGTCTCGCTTTCCCCCGGCGCCGGTGAGGAGGCGGCGGCCTGGGCGCCCACGGCGGGGGTCGCCTGGCGGGAACACCGGATCGGCACCCGGCGGCTGCTGGTCGCCGCCACCCGGCCCTCGGCCGTGACCGGCGCGCTGGCCGGCACCCCCGACTCGCTCGTCGTCACACACCGCGCCTGGTGGCACCGGTTCCACTCCGGCGCCGTACTGTCCATTCCGGACAAGACGATGCAACGGTTTCACCGGGTTCAGCGCTACCACGCCGCGGTGACGCCCCCGAGCGTGCCGTCGCCCTCCGGGTTCACGCTGCCCGGTACCGGCTCGAAGTCCGGGCCGCGGACGCATCCGGTCCTCGCCGGTGATCTTCCGGGCCGCTGGCGGAACTGCCGTCACGACAAGGAAATGCTCCGGGACACCGTCCGTCCGGCGTTGCGGGACACCGTCGACTTCTACGCGGAGTACCTCGTCGAGGGCGCCGACGGCAGGCTGCACCTCCCGCTCACCCATTCCCCCGAGTACGCCGACGTCGTCGACTGCACCTACGACCTGTCGATACTGCGGTGGGCGATCGCCAGGCTGGGCGAGCTCGACCGGCCCGCGCCGCCCCGGTGGGCGGACCTCGCCACCCGGCTGGTTCCCTACCACACCGACGCCAGTGGCGTCATGATCGGCGCCGGGGTCCGGCTGGCCGAGTCGCACCGGCACGCTTCGCACCTGCTCTGGCTGTACCCGTTCCGGGAGAAGGTAGGCCTGGCCCGGCGGTCCTTCGACCACTGGACGAGCATGCGCTCGGGGTGGCACGGACACTCCCACGTCACCGCCGCGACGATGGCCGCGTCGCTCGGTTGTCCGGACGAGGCGCTGGAGCACCTGCGGCACTTCCTGGGCGGAACCGCCCTCCTGGACACCGAACTCACCCCGAACGCCTTGTACCGCAGGGGATCCGTGTCGGACCACACCGTGCCCGCGGCCGCCGGGGAGGCGCTTCTGGAGATGGTGGTGCGCGCCGGCGAGGACGGGCCGGCGGCGTTCCCCGCGATCCCGGCCTCCTGGCGGGACGTGGCCGTCGCCGGGGTGCCGGTACCCGGTGCGGGGACGATGGACGCGCTCCGGCGGGACGGCCGCACGGAGTGGGTCCGGATCACCGACGATCGGTCCACTGTGGAGACAACGGGCGGCGCGGTCGTGCCGGGCGGGGGAGCCGGCCCGCCACTGGCGGACGTGCCCGGCGAACCCGGCGCGCGCCGGTGGGGCCTGCCGGACCCGTTCGTCGGTAGACCTACGTCTACCGATCGCCTCAGCTGACTGGAGGTTTTTGTTCGGGCTGACCTGGTTCCGCGCCCGGGCCCCGGCCGAGATGCTGGTGACCAACGGTGAAACGACTTCCGGGTACCGACGTGGAGGCGTCGCCGGAAGGGAGAGGATCGTCATGGAACTTGACATCTCCGAGGTGTCCAAGGTCTACCGCGGGGGTAAGCGCGCACTGGGTGGTGTCACCCTGCGGCTCGGCCCGGGGGTGCTCGGGCTGCTGGGCCCCAACGGGGCGGGCAAGTCTTCGCTCATGCGGATCATCGCCACCATCACCCGCCCGTCCGACGGGACCGTGCGGTGGGACGGCGAGGACGTGGTGGCGCGGCCGGACCGGCTGCGCCGGGTGCTGGGATACCTGCCCCAGGAGTTCGGCGTCTACCCGAACCTCACCGCGGCGGAGTTCCTGTCCTACCTGGCCGCGGTGAAGGGGCTGTCGGCCCAGTCGGCACGGGCGCGCATCGACGAGCTGCTCGAACTGGTCAACCTCACCGACGTGGGCAAGCGTCCGCTCGGGAAGTTCTCCGGTGGCATGCGGCAGCGGGTCGGGATCGCCCAGGCCCTGCTCAACGATCCGGAGCTGCTCATCGTGGACGAGCCGACGGCGGGGCTGGATCCCGAGGAACGGGTGCGCTTCCGCAACCTGCTCGGCGACCTGGCGGCCCATCGGGTGGTGATCCTCTCCACGCACATCGTGTCCGATGTGGAGGCCACCGCCGACGACATCGCGATCATGGCCCAGGGACGGTTGCTGCGCCGGGGAACGCCCGAACACCTGCTCGGCATGGTCGACGGATACGTCTGGGAGACCATGATCCCGTCGGCGGAGCTGATCGAGTTCCGGGAGCGGCACGTGGTGAGCCGGGCCGTGCGCACCCCGGACGGTATCCGCGTCCGGGTGCTCGCGCCGGAGCCGCCCACGATCGACGCGGTCAACGTGCCGCCGGACCTGGAGGACGCCTACCTCAACGTCGTGCGCGGCGTGAACCAGGCGACCGCCGCGCGGGCGGAGTTCACCAGGGAGGCGCCGTGAACCCGCGGATCCTCGGCGCCATCGCGCTGGCGGACTTCCGGGACCGGGTGCGCCGCCCGGCCTTCCTGATGGTTCTCGTCGCCGCGGTCGCGCTCGGCTACTTTTCCGCGCCGCCGGGCGATTCCCAGTGGATGGTCTTCCGGCTCGGGACGTATCGCGGCGTCTACACCAGCGAGTACCTGGGCGCGGTGACCGCGCTGGCCGCCGGCGCCTGGCTGGCGCTCGGTGGTTTCTACTTCGTGAAGAACGCGGTCGCCAGGGACGAAACCACCGGGGTGGGCCAGATCCTGGCCACCACTCCGCTGCGCAGTTCCGCCTACGTCCTCGGCAAGTTCCTCAGCAACCTCCTGGTGCTGGTCGCGATGGTGGCCGTGCTCGCGGTGACCACGCTGGGGGTGCAGCTGATCCGGGCCGAGTCCACCTCGATCGACCTGGTCGCGCTGTGGCTGCCGTTCCTGGTGCTGACGGTCCCGATGCTGGCCGTCTCGGCGGCCGCCGCGGTGGTGTTCGAGACGATCAAGCCGCTGCGCGCCGGGCTGGGCAACATCGTCTGGTTCATCGTGTGGCTGGCGGTCTTCGGCGTGGGCAAGACCGTGGCCGCGGTCGACCTGATGGGCTATGGCGCGGTCGAACCCGCGATGCAGCGCGACATCCTCGCCCAGCACCCGGATCCCGGCGACACCAACCTGTCGGTCGGCCTGAACTTCTCCGAGGCGCCGACCGGCCGGTTCTTCGCCGGCGGTATCGACCTGTCGGCGGGCATGCTGGCCGGCCGGCTGGCGTTCCTCGCGGTGGCCGTGGTGCTGGTGGTGCTGACCGCGTTGTGGTTCCGCCGGTTCGACCCGTCGCGGGACAGCCGGAAGGGGGCCGACACCGCGCCCGCCGCGGAACCGGAACCCGTCGCCGTTCCCGCGGCCGCCGCGTTCGGACGGCCCACCACGCCCGTCGAGTTCGGCAGCACCGCGGTCCGGCTGTTCGTCGGCGAGACCCGGATCCTGATCCAGGGGGTCTCGCGCTGGTGGTGGCTGGTCGCGCTGGCCGTGGCCGTCACCGCCGCCCTCGTGCCGCTGAAGTTCCTGATCTCGTTCGTGCTTCCGGCGGCGTGGATCCTGCCGATCCTGATCTGGTCCCGGATGGGAACCCAGCAGTACGAGCACGACGTACGGCTGCTCGTCGGCGCCTGTCCGGCACGCCGGACCCGGCTCGCGGCCGAATGGCTGGCCGGGCTCGCCCTGACCTTCGTGACCGGCCTGGTGCCGCTGGTGCGCCTCGCGGTCGCCTCGGACTGGCCCGGCGTGCTGGCCTGGCTGGGCGGGCTGGTGTTCATCCCGTCCCTCGCGCTCGCGTTCGGCCTGCTCGCCCGCAGCCACCGGCTGTTCCAGATCGGCTACCTGCTCCTGTGGTACGCGGTGGTCAGCCAGACCCCGGTGCTGGACTTCATGGGTGCGGTGCGGGTGGACGGGCACCTGGCCGGGCCGAACCCGGTGGTCTTCATGGCGATCGCCGCGCTGTTGCTGGCCGCGGCGTTCACGACCGGGGAAACCCGGCACGCGCGGCGCTGACACCCCCAAAGGCGCCGCGACCGGGCCCGAGTGGACTCCCTCCCCCAGGGCAGGTCACTCGGGCCCGGTTCTTCAGAACTTCACGCCTGGCGACTGGAACGCGGGCCCGAGCACGGTGTGCTCGTCGAACCGGATGCCGTAGAGCTTCTTGGCCTGCAGCTGGAGCTGGAACATCAGCCCCACGGTGTCGTCCAGCCCTTCGGAATGGCCGTTGAACACCCGGTGCAGCGCGGTCAGCAGACGCGTGTACGACTCGTCGCACATGATCGATTCCCGGCGCGCGACCGACCCGATCGGCGACCGGTAGGTGTCGGCGTCGTCAACCACTGGGTAGACCCCGTTCGGGTCGAACGGGATCTCCGGGCCCGTGTACGCCCACCTGCCGCGGTCGTCGCGCGCGAGCTGGCGGCCTTCGACGATCTCCGCGAAGCGGTAGTAGTGGCCGAGTTCGTTCGGATCGCCGAGGCCGTCGCCGTTCAGGTCGTGCGGGCTGCCCTCGCCCTGCTCGACGATCTGGTAGATGCCCAGCAGCGCCGAGCGCCGGTCGGTGACCTTGTACAGCAGGCCGGGCGCGTCCGGCCAGCTCACCTGGGTGGCGGGATCGCCGGTGAACAGCCGTCCCTCGCGGTCGAGCCGGATGATCGCCCGCGCGATCCGGTTGTAGAACCAGCCGATGGTCATCGGGGTGTATTCGGCTCTTTCGAACCATTCCGCCAGGGTCCGCATCGCCCCTTCGTCCGCGGAGAGCACCGCGCCCGCCCGGTCCAGCCGCACGCTCGCCGGGTCGATCACCCGGCCCCGGAACGTCCGGCCGTCCACGGTGGGATGTGCCGGCCGTTCGATGGCCATGAAGACGTCACGGACGTGTTCGATGGACAGCCGCCGCAACCGGACCCGCAGGTCCGGCAGGACCGGCCCGGGAAGACGGCCGGGATAGGTCGGCACGAACCCGGGCCTGCCGATCTGCGGTTTCCCGCCGACGGCGTTGAGGATGTTGCAGACCTGGGCCAGGTGCTGCATCTCCTCCAGCACCACGCCCCGGATCAGCTCGGCGATCTTGAGGTTGTGTCCCGGCTTGACGGAGAACAGCGCCGCCAGGTACGGCGGGATGGTGGCCAGCTCCACCAGCAACGCCTGCTGGAGCGTGTCGCGAAGGTCGGCGGGTGACTCGATTTCGAGCACCGGTGGCGCCGGTGTGGTGTTCAGCCAGTTCACGATCATGTCTCGCTTTCCGGGGGACAGATCCCTGGTCGCCGGCATGTGGTTGGGGGAGTGCACGTCCGCCAGCAGGGTCCGCCTGATGTAGTCGGCGTGGCGCGTCACCTCGTGGTAGTTGCCGAGGTCGAGCACGTCGTGCATGACCGGGACGAGGTTGGCGTAGCGCTGGAAGATCGGCTGCACGTCGCGTACCCAGGTCGGCCGCCGCGGTGCCCGGTACAGATCGAACACCCGGACCATGAGCCGTCCCTCCGGTTCGGTGGGCCGGTCGGGGAACCCGTAGTGCAGGGCGGTGAGGGAGCCGTCGATGAACCGGCGCGGATTGCCAGGATCGGTCCCGGTGATCGTCACCGGTGCCCGGCCCCGCTCGTCGGTGACCACCAGCGCCGGCACGGTGAGCTCGCGCGGTGGCTGCCCGGTGCCGACGAAGATCCGTACTCCCGCGGCGGGCAGGCCGAACCGCGTGGCGTGGATGACGGTGCCGACGGTGTCGTGTGGCGGCCTCGGATAGAGCCGGAACACCTGCCCGTCGGCCTGGACCATGGTGGCGTCGTGGTTCTCCGCGAGCAGGATCATCCCCGTGCCGTCGGTCACCGCGAGCCGGTTCCCGGCCACGAGCGCGCGCTGTCCGGGATCCAGGCGGGCGGTCACGATGCCCGCGTCACGCCGGTAGAAGTCCCCGCCGACGCCGTCCAGGGGAGCGACCACCCGCGGCTGGTCGCCACCGGTGAGCACGGCGAGGAACAGCGCGCCGACCTCCACCAGCGGCCCGCCGCGCGAGGTGGCCGGAACGCTGTTTCCGAGGTCGACGAAGACCAGACCGGACTGCTCGTCCACCCGGCAGGGAGCGTGGTTGAACCGGCCGGCGCCGAACTTCCGCAGCCGCCGGCCCGCCACGAGCCGTTTCGGCTCGCCCGTGCGGTAGGGCCCGAGCGAGCCGACGATCCGGCCGAACGTCACGTTGTCCGGCCAGTGCTCGGAGCCGTCCTCGACGCCGTCCGTCGTGAACTTGATGGACAGCGTGTTCTCCTGCGTCGCCGAACGCAACGCCCGCAGGAACGGCGAATTCACGCCTTCGCCCCACTCCAGGCCGGTCAGCACGGACTGGTAGGTCGCGGACATGTCCGGGCGCCCGGTGGGCAGCTGGGCGCGGGGAAACAGGTCGGTCATGGACGAGGGCACGAAGTCACCGCGCAGCGCCTCGCGGCCGGTGCGGTCCACCAGCCGCAGGCGCACGCCGAACAGCTCGGTGACGAGCTGGTTGTGCGGGTCGAGATCGACGAACTTGCCGTGCGGGCGCCGATCGTCGTCGGTCACCCTGCTCCCGACGACCGGATCCTCGGACGGGGAGGTCACGATCCGGCCGTCCCGGTCGTACACACTGGTCACCCGCACGTCGGTGAAGCGCAGGTCGTTGGTGCCCCGCGGGTTCCACTGCCCGTTGACGTCGACGTTGCCGTCCGGCGACCACACCAGCCGCCACTGGAAGCGCGGCTCGAACACGTTGTTGTCGTGGTGGGAGGCGGGATTGTTCGCGGTGTCCACATCGGCCTGGAAGGTCCCCGCGAAGTTCAGCCGTGGATATCCCAGGTAGGACACGGCGCTCAGGCCGCCGTGCCCGCCATGGCCACCAGGATGCGACGCTTGCCCGTGTACGGGCGGCGCCCGTGCGACATCAGCAGGTTGTTGATCACCAGCAGGTCGCCGTTACGCCAGGGAAACTGGTGGCACGTCTCGTCGAACGCGCCGCGGATGGCCGCCATGTCGTCGTCGCTGATCGGGGACCCGTCCCCGTAGTAGGCGTGTCGCGGCAGGTCCTGCTCGTCGTACATCTCCAGCAGCGCTTCCCGGACGCCCTTCGCCAGGTTCGACACGTGGAACAGATGCGCCTGGTTGAACCACACCTCCTCACCGGAGGCGGCGCGCGCGGTCGCCGGCCGGTGGTGGCGGGTCCGCAGCCCGTCCCCGCCGGTCCACTCGAACTCCATCCCGTGCCGCCGGCAGAACTCCTCCACCTCACCGCGGTCCTGGGTCTGGAAGGTCTCCTGCCAGGTCAGGCCCATGCCCTCGCGGTAGGCCCTGGTGTAGAGCACACCCTTGTCCCGGAACCGCCGCACCAGATCCGCGGGCAGCCGGTCGACCACCGCGCGGCTGTCCGCGAGCGGCGTCTCCCCGCCGGTCTCCGACGCGAGCGCGCAGGCGAAGAACAGCCAGAGCGGATACTGGTGCGCGTAGGAGTTTTCGTTGTGCTGCGGGATAGTCTGGTTCGCCGGGTACTCGGTCGAGGTGTACACGTTGCCGCTGACCACGCTGCGCGGCGTGGATCGCTCGGTGTACTCCAGCAGGTCGCCGGCGCCCACCACGCGGGAAACCCGGTCCAGCAGTTCGGGGTTGTCCACCGCGTTCCTGATCAGGACGGCACCGTAGGATTCGAGCAGCTCCATGAGCGCGGGGCGGTGCGCGGTCACCCACCGGACGATGTCGATGTCCTTGTCCTCGGGTTCGTAGACCGCCACCTGGGTGTGGTCGGTTCCCCTGACGTCGCCGACGAAGGGGCCGAGCTGGGTCGGAAGTCCGTTTCGCATGCTTCTCCTCAACGCTGCCAGGACGGTCGACCGAGCCGATTCTTCAGCGGCGCCGGGGCGTACGCAGTGAGCTTGACTCCTGGGCGAAATGCGGGGCCGGTCGTTGTCATGGGTGGCGAGGGTGAGCATCGCGGTCCGGGTCGAGAAGTAGTGCCGGATCTGCCCGGCAAGACACCCCTTCCCCTCGTTGCAATACACATGACATAATACAGCTGACCTGAAAAACTGAGGGGGCGATGATGACCGACCGGACGCGGCAGCCAGAGGTCCGCACGAGCGAGGGGGTCGTGGCGGGCCGTTGGCGATCGGGGGTGGCGGAGTTCCGGGGTGTTCCCTATGCCCGGCCTCCGGTGGGCGAGCTCCGTTTCGCCGCGCCCGTCCCGAGTCCGTCCTGGGCCGGTACGCGGCAGGCGACCGAGTTCGGGCCGCTGCCTCCGCAGTCCGGGCCGGTCCGGGTGGAGGCGGCGCACGAGACGGACTGGCTGACGCTGAACGTCTCGACGCCGGATCCCGGCGCGGCCGGGCTGCCGGTGCTGGTGTGGATACCGGGCGGCGGATACGTCATCTCGGTGAGCGGTGATCCGACCTACGACCCGGCCGCGCTGTGCGGGGCGGGCGTGGTCGTGGTCAGCGTCAACTACCGGGTCGGCGTCGAGGGGTTCGGGTTCATCGACGGGGCGCCGGCCAATCGGGGCCTGCTGGACCAGATCGCCGCCCTCGACTGGGTGCGGCGCAACATCGCCCGCTTCGGCGGCGACCCCGCGCGCGTCACCGTCGCCGGGCAGTCGGCGGGCGCGGGGTCGATCGCGGCCCTGCTCGTGACGGCCCCGGCGCGAGGGTTGTTCCACCGCGCCATCGCCCACTCCGTCCCCGGCCTCTTCGCTCGTCCCGCGCTCGCGGAACGGGTCACCGCGGCGCTCGCGAAGGGGCTCGGAACCAGTGCGACGGCTCTTCACGAGGTCGATCCGTGGCGGCTGGCCGACGAGCTCACCGCGTTCAACGCCGGGCTGTCCGGCCGCCACGATCTCTGGGGCCCGATGGCGCAGACCGGGACAGGAGTCTGTCCCGTCCTCGACGGGACCCTCCTGACGCGGACGCCATGGTCCGCCCTCGCCGACGCTCGCCAGAGCGGCGTCGATCTTCTCGTCGGCCATACCCGCGACGAGTTCCGGCTGTTTTCCGTGATGGCCGGACTGGTCGGCGCGTTCACCGCCGAGCAGGCGCAGACCGCGCTCGACCGCTTCGCCCCGCGTCCGGACGGCGAACACGGCTACCGCGCCGCCTACCCGGAAGCCAGTCCGGCGGAACTGCTGGAGACCGTCCTTTCGGACGCGCTCTTCCGGATGCCGTCCCAGCAGCTGGCCGAGGCGAACGCCCTGGCGGGCGGCACTTCGTACCTCTTCGAGCTCTGCCTGGCCGCTCCTGGCCTTGGCGGATCCCTCGGCGCTTGCCACAGCCTCGACGTGTCCCTCGCGTTCGGCACCCTGGACAGCCCCACCGGTCGTCAGGTGTTCGGCGAGGTGCCCGCTCCCGCGGCGCTCCGCGTGTCGCGGGAACTCCAGCGGGCGTGGATCGGCTTCGTCACCACCGGCGACCCGGGATGGGCCGCCCATCGCCCCGATCGGCGCCTCACCCGCGTCCTCGACGTCGAGTCGAAGACCGTGCCCTATCCCGAAGAGGCCTCGCGCCGGATCTGGGCGCACCACACCCCGGTCCCTTTCGGCTGATCGGGGACGCCGCGTACGCGTCGTCGAGCCGCGGCAGGCCCGTTCGACCTCCACCCGGCCCGGATTCGGGCCCATGAGGTGACTACCGCCGGACACCTGCTCACGGAGATGCCCACCTCGCGCGGCCGGGACCGCTCCGGCGGATTCGGCGACAGCTTGCCCGCACCACCGTCGCACGGAACGGGATCCGCCCGATGGAACCCATCACCCTGATCACCGGGACAGCCATCGCACTGGCCGGCTACGCCATCGGCCAAGGACCGGTGTCGCGAATGCGACATTCGCGGCGTTGAACGTCGGCAATGCGCCATTCGCGACATCGCACACCGCGCGGTGCAGCCGGTCACCCGCGTCGGCGGGTGACCGGCCACCTCCGGGTCAGCTGGCGAGCTTCTTGCAGGCCGGTGCCTTCGCCGCGGCGTCCTCGATGCTCTTGTCGGTCTTGGTGTCGAAGTCGAAGGTGACCTTGGCGACCTCGGCCTCGGTGTCCTGGCCGAGCTGCACGAGCGCCGGGCCGTCCGCCGGATCCGCCTTGTCCACCTTGTCCTTGAGGCCGTCGGCCACCTGCTTCAGCTGACCGAGGGACCCCGCGAGTTTGCGGGAGGTCTCGTCGAGACTCGTGACGGGTGCCTTGCCCAGTGCCTTGAGCTTGTCCACCATGCCGCTCAGCGAGGTGGACAGCTGGCCGAGGTACCTGCCGAGTTCGGCCTTCATCTGGCTGGGCGAGGCGGACGCGTCGAACTGCGGGGACTTCTTGGCGAGATCCGTCATGGGGCCTGCCGCGGTGCAGAACTGGTCCAGCCACTTCACGGTGTCCGCGCCGGTGTTCGGCGCGGACACCGACGTCGCGGTGGGTACGCTCGATCGGTCCGCGGCCTTCGGCGTCTCCGGCTTGGAACCGCACGCACCGAGCCCGAGCGCGCAGGTGATCGCGAGCAGCGCCGCGCCGATGGTCTTACTCTTCATGAAACAATCCCTTTCACGACAACATTTTTCACCGACGCGCCGCGGGCGCGTGGAAGTACCGTTTCCGATCTCTGGCGACTGTGCCGCCCGCCGGACACCGATCGGTCGACGTCCGGTCAACGCACGGATTCCCGGCCGTTGACGGTGGCCGGGACGTGGTCCGCGCCGGACGGCCAGGCCGTCAGCCCGTCTTGGTCGGCTTCCCGATGGGCCCTGGAGAGTTTCTCGGTTCCGCTCATGATTCTGTCCACAACGGACAGTCCGATCGCGGAGAGGATGAACACCGTGTGCAGGATCGCCTGCCACATCACCGCGGTCACGTCGATCTCGCCGGTGGCCCGCAGATCCGGTTTGATGAACGTCCGCAGCAGGTGGATCGAGGAGATGCCGATGATGGCCGTGGCCAGCTTGGCCTTGAGCACGTTGGCGTTGACGTGCGACAGCCATTCGGGTTCGTCCGGGTGACCGCGCAGCCGGATCCTGGACACGAAGGTCTCGTAGCCGCCCACGATGACCATGATGAGCAGGTTGGAGATCATCACGATGTCCACGAGCTGGAGTACGGTCAGCATGACCTCCGACTCGGCGAAGGGCCCGCCTTCCGGGCCGCGCCCGCTGAAGCCGTGCAGGGCGAGTTCCCAGGTCTCCAGGAGGAAGCGCCAGACGTAGACGGCCTGTGCCACGATCAGTCCGACGTACAGGGGGAACTGGAGCCACCGGCTGAGGAACAGCGCGTAGCCGAGCCGGTTCGGGCGCCGCCGGCGGGGGTGGTCCTCGTCGTGGCGCACGCCCGCCACCTGTTCGCTCATCGGGGGAAGTGCTGGCCGGGCCAGCCGGGCTGGTGTCCCTGCCGGACAACGGGGCCGGCCGGTGCCGGTGGGGCCGCCATCGCCATCGGCATCGGCAGGGGCCCCGAAGGCAGGGGCCCCGAAGGCGGGGGCCCCGCGGGCGGTGGTGCCGGGTCGTTCTCGGCCGCTGCCTTCTTCTCGTTGCCGCGTTCGACGATGTACCCGAACACCACCGTGGTGATCAGCGAGATGGAGATCAGCGCCTCGGCCATGAAGAACGCGCCGAAGTCGGCGATCGAGCCGATGGGCGGCGAGCCGGGCAGCGCGTTGCGCAACGGCACCAGCGCGAACAGCAGCGCGCCCATGAAGCTGAGCGACGGCCAGAGCAGACCGCGCCTGCCTCCCGTCGCGAACCGGGCGGCGATCATCGCGGCCAGGCTCAGGCCCCACATGAAGGCCATGATGAACACCGCGAAGACCATCGTCCCCGTGGATCGCCCCGCCTGCGCGGTGAAGGTCAACGCGCCGCCGTCGGTCTTCAGGTCGGCGGGCTTGATCTTGAAGAACGAGTCGGCGTTGGTGAACGTCACGCTCACCGGGACGGCCTGGTTCCCCGACTCGGCCGCGAACAGGAAGTCGAACTTGTAGCGGTCGAACGGGTAGTCGGTGACCACGCCGTCGTGCAGGGCGATCTTGAAGTCGGACACCCCGGCGTTCTTCCCCGGCTTGAGTGAAAGGGTTTCTCCCTTGAGTCCGTTGGTGTGGACGGTGATCTCGCGCCGTGGCGCGCCGGTCTCGCCGTCGGCCAGCTGTCCCTGCGGGTGCAGTTCGACCTGGACGGACAGTTCCTGGGTCACCGCGTCGACCTTCTGGACGAAGACGTAGACGTCCACCCGGTCGGCCGCGTTCGTGTCCCCCATGACGATCTGGCTCTGGCCGTTGCTGCGCTCGACCGTGTAAGCCCATAGGCTGACACCGGTGAGCAGCGTGACGACCGCCGAGACGATGACCGCTTTGACCCAACCTGCCATGCCGCGCATGGCGGTCCCTCTCGAATTCATTTCATCCTTCTCTGCTTCACACGTGCGCCAGGCAGGCTAGGAAAACGTCGTCAACGGGTGCTCGACAACGGGTAAACGTCGGCCGCGATAGGCGAAGGCTCCGTTGGGGACGTTCAACGTCGCGTACGGAGCTTTCGGGACATCGCCGAGATCACGTGCCACCTCGCCGGCCCTGCCAGCCTCACCAGTCATGCCAAGGCGCCTTACCCCGCGCACGACGCTCCCGCATCAGTGACCACGGCAAACAACCCTCGCCACACAGGTCACACCCCACGAGACCCACCGCACGCCCTGAAGGGGTCCTTCACGGCACTCAACGCCCCCAAGGCCCCCTTCACAGCGCCAAAGTCCACAAAGGAGCTTTCGCGGCATCGTCGAGAGCACGTGCCGCCCCGTGAAACCACACGGTCCGTGAATGCCACATTGAGGGACTCAGAGTCCCTCAATGTGGCATTCACGGACCGGGGATCCGGGCGAATCCGTCAGGTCACCGCGACTGGCCGCGCGACTCCGCGATCTTGTTCAGTTCGACCTGGTAGTAGAGGACACCGGCGCCCCACAACAGCATCAGCAGCGTGCCGAGCGCGGGGTTGCAGGACTCGGGCAGTCCGGCGTGCCGCTGGGCCTGGCGGATGCGTTCCCCCGTCCGGTAGTAGGAAACGAACGGCGCGACGAGGGTCCAGGACAGGAACAGGAGCACCAGCATCGGACCGGCCACCGGGGAGTCCGGCTTCCGGTGGAGCGCGGCCATCTCACGGTGGATCTTGTAGTACCAGACGAAGTGGTAGATCCCCAGCGTGATCAGCGGCAGGCCGAGCCAGACCCCGACGGGGTTGCGCCGCTTGAACTCGGGGCCGGTGATCTCGGTGTCCTGCGGCGCCAAGGGCGCGTGGGTGGCTTCCGGGTAGGTCATGTCGTCAACCTCTCTCTGGCTACTTCTGGCCCGCGGAGGGGAGCTTCTTGCAGTTCGCGGCTTTTCCTTCGGCATCGGCCAGATCGGCCCCGACGGTGACGCCCTTGTACCCGGCACGCAGCTTGTTGACCTCGTCGGTCTCCTTGTCGACCGTGGCGATGGCGGTGTTCACCGCGGCGGTGTCCTGCTCGTCCGCCGCCCGGATCGCGGTCCGTGCGCGCTCCAGCCCCGGCTTCATCTTCGTGTACAGGTCGACCAGTGCCGAGACGTACTTCTCGGAGTCGGCGTGCGGTCCCTTCTTCAGGGCGTTCAGCTCGTTCACCGCCTGGTCGACGGCCGTCACCCGAGCGTCCGATTCGGACACCGACTGGGCCCTGACCTTGGCCGCCTCGTCGTTCATGGGCTTGGCCGCGGCGAAGACGTCGCCGAGCTTGACCGAAACCCCGCACACCTTGTCGATCCAGGCGATCGTCGCACTGTCCGCTGTGGACGAACACGCGGCGAGCGGCAGTACGGCGGCCACGACGCCGGCCGCGACGATACGTTGATACTTCATTGGTTTCTCCAGATGAACAGCGAACTAATTGTCTTTTGACGGAGCGGTTTTTCGCCGAATCGCGTGCGTGATCGTGGTCGGCGGCGCCGGAACCCGGTCACGCATCCGCACAGGGCCCAGCACACGGACATCGCCACCGCGCCGGCGAGCAGCTGCACGGCCACCCGGGAAAGGACCACTCCGCCGAGCGTCAGCTCGGAAATACCCACGAGTCCCTCTCAAGCCCTCAGGCCCGGCGAATTCACCGTAGAGCGCGCGAGTTTTGCTTACCAGGAAGAACAGGTGGCAGAAGTACGAGGATCGGCGGAACTAGCGGGAACGCAGGGCGCCGGCGAGTTCACGACGGCCGTCGATGCCGAGTTTGCGGTAGACGGAGGTGAGGTGCTGCTCCACCGTGCGCAAGGTGAGGAACAACTCCTCGGCGATCTCCCGGTTCCCGGCGCCCGCCGCGGCCCGGTCCGCGATCCGGCGTTCCTGGGCGGTCAGCGCGGCCACCCCGATCCGGGGCGCGTTCGGCCGGCGGCCGGCGATCCGCTTGATCGCCTCGGCGGCGTTCTCGGCCAGCCGGAGGGCACCACATTCGTGCGCGAGGTGGTGCGCCTGGGTGAGCACCGTCCTGGCGTCGGCGCGGCGGCTTTCCCGGTGATGCGCGAGTCCCAGGTGGAACAGCGAAAAGGCACGGGCCAGTTTCGCCGGGGAATCCGCCAGTACGGCGACGGATTCGACGAGCGGTTCGGTGTCGCGGGTGATCCGGCCGAGCGCGCGCAGGGCCTGGCCGAGCGCGCGTGGCGCGCCCCAGCGGCGGGCCAGCTCGAGTTCCTCGGTCGCGAGTTCGACGGCCGGTCCGGTCCGTCCCAGCCGGTGGCTGACCAGCGCCGCTCTGGACCGCCACGGGATCTCCGCCGGATTGTGGATGTCGTATCCGGCGAGACTGCGGCCGCATTCCCGGTAGTCGGCCAGCGCGCCTTCGAGGTCCCCGCGCAGCGAACGCACCTGCCCGCGCTCGTACAGCAGCCAGTTCACGAAGTAGCTCGGTTGCCAGGTACCGGGTTCCCCGGCCGAGGCCAGCAGCTGTTCGGCCGCTTCGAACTCTCCTCGGGCGAGGTGGACCCGGATCAGGTGCCCTTCCCAGCCCGACGCGGACCAGCTGCCCCCGGACAGGCTGTCCCGGAGTTCGATGGCCGCGCGTGCCTCGTCGAGCGCGTCGGTGAGCCGTCCGGTGTGGAAGGCGACCACGCCGTGCAGCGCGTGCCCGAGTTCGGCGAACATCGGCTGGCCAGCCAGCGACGCGCCGGCGATGAGTGCTTCGCTGAACCGCGCGGCGAGGTCGAACTCGTCGGCCCGGCACAGCCCGGCGGCGCAGAACGCGAAGGCCCCCAGCCGTTCGATGGCCGAGGCCGCGGGCATGTCCCAGGCCCGTCCCAGATCCTCGACCACCCGCTCCCGGTCGGTTCCGGTGCCGGATCGGTGATGCGCGGTCAAGGCCGCCGCCAGCAGCGCGGAGTCGGGAAAGGACGCGGCCCGTGCGCGCAGGCGAGCCAGCCGTTCCTCGTGCGGGAACCCGGGGATGCCGACGCCGGCGCCGATCGCGTACGCCTCCAGATCGCAGACCAGCTGGGGTTCGCTGTCCCCGAGCGCCGCCGCCACCTGGTCGAGCACGTCGCGGCCCATCGAGAAGTTCCCGCTCGCGCCGGTGGCGAGGGTGAGATCCTTCGCCACGGTCGCGGTGAACAGCCGGTCCGGCCAGGATGCACGGGGCAGCGCGACCACGGCCTCGAACGCGTCGGTGAGATGCGCCGCGGCGGAACGCAGATCGACGGAGAGTTCGGCCCGGCCCAGTTCGGCGGTCACCACGATCCTGGCCGCCTCGTCGCCGCCTTCGGCGAGCGCGCGGCGCAGGTACCGGATGGCCGGCTCGGCGACACCCCGGTGCAGCGCCAGCCGGGCCGCCCGGCGCAACGCGCCCGCCGCCCACGGCTCGCCGATCGGATCGCAGGCGAGCAGATGCGCGGCGATCCGTTCCGCGTCGCCGCCGCGGGCGTCGAGCACGCGGGCGGCCTGCGCGTGGACGGTCCGGCGCCGCCCGGCCGGGATTTCCCCGTCGACCGCGGCGCGGACGATGGAGTGCGCGAACCGGATCGGTGCGCGGCCGTGGAGCAATCCCATGCGGGACAACACGTCCGCGGCGTGCCCGGTGGCCTCCTCGCTGAGCCCGGCGACGGCGGCCACGATCGGTGGATACGCGCTCTCGCCGAGGATCGCCATCGCTTCGGCCACCGCGGCGCAGGCGGCGGAGGCGGCGGGATCGGCGCGCCGGATCCTGGTGAGCACCCAGCGCGACACCTCGTGCGGGCTGAACTCGGCGAGCCGGGTGATCGCGTCCTCGGTGGGCGGTACGCCCTCCCCGGCCAGGGTGGCGAGCAGTTCCCCGAGCAGAAACGGGTTCCCGCCGGTGACCTCCCGGCAGGCGGCCACGAAACCCCGTCCGGGTTCGGCGCTCAGCGCGGCGCGGGCGAACGCCGCGACGTCCGGTTCGGACAGTCCGGACACCGGCACCGGGCGTAGCTGCCCGGTCAGCTGGTCGACCAGTGCCTCCGCGGCGCCCCGCATCCCGGTGGTGCGCGCCGCGATCAGCAGCAGCGGCACCGGGTCCACGCGCCCGGCGAGGTAGGCCAGCCACCGCAGCGAAGCCTCGTCCGCCCACTGCACGTCGTCCACGACGAGCACGATCGGGCCCTGCTCGGCCAGCCGCACCGCGAGCCAGTACAGGGCGTGCGGAACGGCGAAATGCGAGTCACCGGCTTCGGCGGGCGGTCCCGGCTCGGGCCACACCGCGGCGACGCCCGGTGCGACCGCGCCCGCGAACAACGCGGTCCGGTCCGGTTCGGACAGCTCGGCGATGACCGGCTGGAAGAGCTGGCGCACCAGGCCGAACGCGTAGTCCTGCTCCAGCGGATGGGCGCCTGCCCACAACACCCGGTGTCCATTTCGGACAGCGAGGTCGGCCGCGTTGTCCAGCAGGGCGGACTTCCCGGCGCCGGAAATCCCCGACAGCACCAGATGACCCGGTTTTTCCGCGGTGAGGGCGTCCGTTATGGCGGCGAGGTGGGCGTCGCGGCCGAACAGCGGGGTGGTCACGATTCCGCCGCCGCGAGAGCGGCCGCGAGCTCGTCACGGCGATCGATGCCGAGCACCTGGTACACGCCGGTGAGATGGTGTTCCACGGTGCGCAAGGTCAGGTAGTGCTCCTCGGCGATCTGCCGGTTGGTCCGTCCGGCCGCGGCCAGCTCGGCGATCCGGCGCTGTCGCGGGGTGAGTGCCCCGGCACCGGTCCGCGCCGCGCGGGGCCGCCGGCCGCCGGCGCGGGTGATGGCTTCCCCCGCGCGCTCGACGAGCGCGTCCGCCCCACATTCCCTGGCCAGCCGGTATGCCTGGCGCAGCTGGGCTCGCGCGTCCTCGGCGTGACCGCGGGCGTGCAGGGCCAGCCCGAGCCGGAACCGGCTGCGAGCGTGTTCGAGGCGGGCGGGCGAACCCGCCAGCACCTCGGCCGATTCGGCCAGCGTGTCCAGGTCGTCGTGGATGATTCCGTGCGCCCGCAGCGCGATGCCGAGCGGGCGCGGGACACCCCACGCGCGGGACAGCTCCAGTTCCGCACCGGCCAGCCGCGTGGCCTCCGCGGGCTCGCCGAGCCGGTGGTGGATCACCGCGGCGCGGGACCGCCAGGCCGACAGCGCCGGGCTTCCGATTCCCAGCGCTTCGAGGATCCGGCCGGCGCGCAGCTGGTCTTCGAGCGCACCGCGCGGGTCGCCGCGGAGCAGCCGGATCCGGCCCCGCACACCGAACAACGCGGACGCCCCGGTGCTCTCGGGAACGTCACCGTCGAGAAAACCGAATCTGGCGAGCACCGCATCCGCCTCGTCCGGCCTGCCCTGGTCCACATAGGACTCCGCGAATCCCGCGTAGACGTCAGGATGGTTGCCCTCGCCGTTGACCGATTCGGAGATCTCGTCGGCGATCCGCATTTGCTCGATCGTGTCGGTGACGTGGCCTTTCTGGTACGCGACGAAGCCGAATGTCCAGTGCGCCCATTTCGCGATCGTCGGAATTCCCGTGGCGCGCGCGAGTTCGAGGATCCGGTCACCGCTCGCGTCGGCGAGGTCGAACCGGCCGGCGTAGCAGCTGGCGGCCGCGGCCAGCCCGGTCGCCACCAGGGAGAGCTGATCGTGCCCGGCCTCGAGCTCCAAGGTCCGCTCGGCCATGGCGACCACCTCCGCACACGAGCCACCCGCCCATGCTCCGTAGATCGCCAGGGACGCGGCCGCCCAGCGAACGATCTCCGGGCTCGTGGCCGTGGCGAACAGCCGGCGCGCCCTGGCGGCCATCGGTGGCGCGAAGGCGGCGAGTCCGATCATCATGCTGGTCGCCTCCAGCTCCATGATCAGCTCGTGCTCGCCGGGGCCGAGGCAGGCCATCGCGTGGGCCAGTACCTTCTCCGCGCGCGCGAACTCGCCGCACTGCGTGATCGCGACCGCGAGACCGCTCGCGATCCGGGCGGCGCGGCGGGGGTCCTCTGCCTTGTCGAACGCTTCGCTGAGGTGGGCGACCGCGCTCGGCGCGTCCACCGCGAGCTCGGCCTGGCCCAGTTGAGCGAACAGGTCGACCTCGAGAGCTTCGGGCGCCGGCTCCTTCAGCGCGCGGCGGAGATAGGTGACCGCGGCCTCCGGACCGCTCCGGCGCATCGCCGTGTCCGCGGCCGCCCGGAGCGCGTCGACCGCCCACGGTTGCCCGGCCGGGCCCGACGCCAGCAGCTGAGCGGCGATCTGTTCGTCCGCCCGGCGCCGCTCGTGGAGTAGACGGGCGGCGCGCCGGTGGGCTGCCTCGCGTTCGTCCGGCGCGATCCCGGAGAGGACCGCGTTGCGGACGATCGAATGGACGAACTCCAGCGGATGCGTCCCGGCCAGAAACCGCAGCGCGGCCAGCGCGTCCGCCGCCGCACCCGCCCGGTCCAGCGGCAGATCGACCAGCGCGGCGGCGGTAGCGAGGTCGGTGCCGTCCCCGAGCACCGCGACCGCCTTGGCCAGCCCGGCGGTCGCCGAATCGGCTCGTATCCGGGCGGACACCCATGCGGACACGGTCTCCGGGACCAGGTCCGGCACCCGGTCCGCCGCCTCCGCGGTCGGGGTGAGGCCCTGGGTGGCCAGCGAGGCGGCCAGTTCACCGAGCAGGAACGGATTGCCCGCGGTGGCGCGGTGACACGCGGCGCTGAAACCGGGATCGGGCGAGCGGCCGAACACCCCGGTCATCAGCTCGGCCGCCTGGCCGGTGGTCAGCCAGGGCACCTCGACACCGGCGAGCGCGTCGGCCAGTTCGGCCAGCAACCCGGGATCCGCGCCGGGCTCGGCGACGTTGCGACAGGCCAGCAGCACCACGGGCAGCCCTTCGGCGCGCCGGGCCAGGTAGAGCAGCCAGCGCAGCGTGGCCGTGTCCGCCCACTGGACGTCGTCGATCGCCAGTACCAGGGGCCGTCGCTCGGCGAGCCGCGCGGTGAGCCAGTACAGCGCGTGCACCACGGCGAAGGTGTCCCCGACATCGTTGTCATGCTCGGCGTTCCCGCCGATCACCTGTCCGGCGGGGGCGGCCAGGCCGCTCAGCGCGACGGCGCGTTCCTCTTCCGGCAGGGCCGCCAGCAGCGGTTCGAACAACTGCCGGACGACGCCGAAGGTGAAGTCCCCCTTCAGCGGATGCGCCCGGGCACTGGCCACCGGCAGGCCAGCGGCCCCGGCCAGCTTCCCGGCCGCCGCCAGCAGGGCGGTCTTGCCTGCGCCGGGCGGTCCCTCGAAGACCAGCATGCCGGCACCGGCCGTGAGCAACTCGCGCACACGGGCGAGCTGTTCCTCGCGCCCGATCAAGGGCCGTTCCGATCGTTGAACCACCGTGGTACCTCCCCCGCACCAGGATCATCACCCGCTGTCACCAATACGGGATGCCCGATTGGTTAATCCGGGGTGCCCGCTAAGTATTGCGGTGGAGACCGTGAGGCAAAACGGGGGGTCAGGCCTAACACTGTGTGATGTCACGCCGCTGGGGGTTCAAGGCGCCGGGACGAGAGAGCAATGAGGGGCACCATGCAGTGGGGGCAGGAAGCGGCGTTCGGCGAGTTGGTGCTGCGGCATCGGCGGACGACCGGGCTCACGCAAGAAGAACTCGCCGACGCGGCGGGCATGAGCGTGCGCGCGATCGGCGACATCGAACGCGGCAGGGCCCGCGGTCCGCAGCGGCGTTCGGTGGACGCGCTGGCCGACGCGTTGCGGCTGGCGGAACGGGCGCGGGAGGAATTCCTCGCCGCGGCCCGCCGGGGTCGTCGTCGCACCCCGGCCGGGCCGTCGAAGCCCGACCCGTCCGGAGGACTGATCGGCCGCGACACCGAACTCGCCGAACTTCGCGCGTTCGCCGAGCAGGTCGCCCGGGGAGCGGTGGAGACGCCGGTCGCCGTGATTTCCGGGTTGCCGGGCGTCGGGAAGACCAGCCTGCTCACCGCCGCCGCGCACACGCTGGCGGACCTGTTCCCGGACGGCCGCTTCCTCCTCGACCTGCGGGGAATGGACGAGCCGCTGACCCCGGCGCGGGCACTGGACCGGTTGCTGCGCCTGCTGGGCGTGCCCGAGACCGAGATCCGCGGTTCGCTCGCCGAGCGAACGCGGCGCTACCGCTCGCTGCTCGCGGGCAAACGGGCACTGATCACACTGGACGACGTGCCCGCCGCGGCCGCGGTCCTGGCGTTGCTCCCCGGTACCGCCCGGTGTCTCGTGCTGGTGGCGGGCCGGCGCGCGCTGACCGAACTCCCCGGCGGCCACCGCAGGGTGCTCGACGTGCTGCGGCCCGGCGACGCGGTGGCCCTGCTGGCGCGGATCGCCGGGGCACGCCGGGTGCGCGCCGAGCCCGGCTCGGCCGCGGAAGTCGCCCGGCTGTGCGGAAATCTGCCGCTGGCCCTGCGGCTCGCCGGGCACCGGCTGGCCATGAGTCCACAGTGGATGGTGAAGGACCTGGTCGCGATGCTGGCCGAGGAGCGGCGGCTCTCCCTGTTGTCCGCGGGCCATCTCCAGCTCCGGACCGCCTTCGCGGTGTCCTACCGCCAGCTCGGCGAACGAGCCCGGCTGGTCTTCCGGCATCTGTCGGTCCTCCCCGGCGCGGACTTCACCCCGGCACTGGCCGCGGTGGCCGCCGGGATCGCACCGGACGACGCCGCACGCGTGCTGACGGCACTGGCCGAGGCCAGCCTGGTGCGGCGCGACGGTAACCGGTACCAGCTCCACGGACTGCTCCGGACGTTCGCCGTCGAACGGTTCCGGGAGGAGGAGCCGCCGTCGGCGCGGCGGGCGGCCACCGACCGGGCGAACGCGTGGCTGGTGCACACCGCCACGCGGGCGGGCCTGCTGTTCGACGTGTGGCAGCGGGCCGAGCCGGGCGGCGAAGCCGCGACGATTCCGCTGCGCACCTGCGCGGAAGCCGAGGCCTGGCTGGACGCCGAGGCGGGCAACTGGATCCCGGCGATCCGGTACGCGGCACACGCCCGCTGGCACCACGACGTGATCGCGGTCACCCGCGCCCTGCACTGGTTTTCCTACGTGCGGCTGCGGCCCCATCCTTGGCCCGAGTTGTTCGGCCTCGGGCTGTCCGCCGCGCGCGCGGCGGACAGCCCGGCGGAGGAGGTGGCGCTGCGAGACCTCCTCCGCTGGGCACTGGCGCACCGCGCGGGCCACGGCCGAGGGGCGCTGCCCGTCCGCGAGCCGGCGTTCGAACTCACCGGCGCGATCGGCGACCGGCCGGAGGAAACGTGGGCGAAGGGCCACCGGGTGGCGGTCCCGCTCCGGCTCGGCGAGCCCGAAGCCGCCTTCCCGCAGCACGAACCGGCGGTCGCGGTTTCGGCGCGCTGAATTTTCGAAGGGACTGACGGAAACGGGACGAGGGACTTCAGATGCGCGGTCGGCAGGGCGGACTCCGATTTCAGCTGCTCGGGCCCGTGGTGGCCCGCGCGGACGATGTGCCGATCAACGTGGGTTCCCCGCAGCAGCACGCCGTCCTCGCGATGCTGTCGCTGCGCGAGGGCCGGGCCGTCTCGATGGCCGAGCTGGTCGACGGTCTGTGGGGCGAGGAACCGCCGCGGACCGGGCACCGTACGGTCCTGACCTACATTTCCCGCCTGCGCACCGTCCTCGAACCGGGCCGGTGCGCGGGGGAGGGCGGGGACGTGCTGCCTTCGGTGCCGGGCGGGTACGCGCTGCGGGCGGGGGACATCGAGGTCGACTCCGTCCTGTTCGAACGGGAGGCGGCCGACCGGAGCGGTGGTGTCCGCGTGGTGCACGACCGCCTGTCCGGGGCGCTGGCGCGGTGGCGTGGCGGCGCGCTCGCCGGTGTGCCCGGCCCCTGGGCGCGGCGCGAACGGGACCGCTTGGAGGAAATGCGCACCACCGTGCGCGAGGCGCTGCTCGGCTACGCGCTCGATCTGGGGCGGCATGCCCAGTCGGTGCCCGAACTGCGGGCGATGGTCGCGGAGTTCCCGCTGCGCGAGCGGCTGAGCGAACTGCTCATGCTCGCCCTGTACCGCTGCGGACGGCAGGCCGACGCGCTGGCGGTCCACCGTGCCGCGCGGCACGCACTGCGTACCGAGCTCGGGGTCGAGCCGTCGGCCGCGCTCGCCGAACTGCAGCGGCGGATCCTCGCCGCCGACCCCGGGCTCCTGGTGTCCACAGTGGACATCCAGTCCGCCGTCGGGGCGGGCACGCCGCCGCCCGTGCCCCCGGTCCGTCCGCTCCTCCAGCAGCTTCCCGCCGACATCGCCGACTTCACCGGCCGCGCCACGACGGTCGAGGAGATCCGCGCCGTCCTGGCAGGCGAGGGCGCGGGCCATGGCCACGCGGTCACGGTGTGCACCGTCAGCGGCAGCGCGGGCGTGGGCAAGACCACCGTCGCCATCCACGTCGCACACCTGCTGGGAGAAGCGTTTCCCGACGGGCGGCTCCACGTCGATCTGCGGACCGGCAGCACACCCGCCGAACCGGCCGGGGTCCTCGCGGACCTCCTGACGGCACTGGGCACGCCGTCCGACCGGCTTCCCCTCGGCCTCGCCGGACGGGCGGCGCTCTACCGCAGCCTGCTCGCGGACCGGCGAGTGCTGCTCGTCCTCGACAACGCGCGGGACGCCGAGCAGATCCGCCCGCTGCTGCCGGGCACCGCGGGCTGCGCCGTCCTGGTGACCAGCCGCGCCCGCGACCTGGCACTTCCCGGCGCGCGCTGCTTCGATCTCGGCCTGCCGCCCGAGTCCGAGGCGCTGGAGCTGCTGGCCGCGATCGTCGGCGCCGAGCGGGTGGACGCCGAACCGGCGGCCGCGCGTTCCCTGGTGGCGGCCTGCGGGCGGCTCCCGCTCGCGGTCCGGATCGCGGCGTCCCGGCTCGTCGGCCGCCCCGGCCGCAGCATCGCCTCGCTGGACCAGCGGCTGCGCGACGAGCACGCCCGGCTCGACGAACTCCGTGTCGGCGATCTGGCCGTCGCGTCGGCCTTCCGCCTCGCTTACGAGGCGTTGACCCCCGAGACCGCCCGTGCCTTCCGGCTGCTCGCGCTTTCCGACGCGCCGGACGTCACGCTGCC
Source organism: Amycolatopsis samaneae (assembly GCF_039541975.1). Lineage (NCBI taxonomy): Bacteria > Bacillati > Actinomycetota > Actinomycetes > Pseudonocardiales > Pseudonocardiaceae > Amycolatopsis > Amycolatopsis samaneae. Next base: position 147,423 of record NZ_BAABHG010000011.1, on the reverse strand, counting down.
GGTGGCGGCCGCACTGCTCGACACGGACGAACGCGCCGCGGAGGTCCTCGCCGAGACCCTGGTGGACGCCGCCATGCTCGAGTCGCACGCACCCGGGCGCTATCGCTTCCACGATCTCCTGCGCCTGTACGCGCGCCACCGCGCCGAGCAGGCCGAGAGTCCCGCGGAGCGCGAGGCGGCGGTCGTGCGGGTGGCGGAGATGCTGATCGCCACCGTGCTGCGGGCCGCGCGCACGGTCGTCCCCGGGGAGTCCCCGCGTGCGTGGCTGCGCCCGGTGCGGCACGCGGGCGTGGCCTTCGCCGGGACCGCGGAGGTGCGGGCGTGGTTCGGCGCCGAGCACGCGCTGCTGACTGCCACGATGGAACAGCTGCTGCCGAGCGGGCCGCGGGCGCTGCGGACGGCCGTCGAGCTGCTCGGGGTCGTCGGGGTCAGCGGGCACTTCATGGGCCTGACCCACTACCTGGAGATCAGCAGGATCGCCGGGGCCGCCGCCGAGCGGGCCAGGGCGCTGCGGGATCCGGAGTACCGCGCCCGCGCCCTGCACATCCGCGCGTGGCTCGCCTTCCTCGCGGCGCGGCACGACCTGGCGGAGGCCGATCTGCGCTTGGCGCTCGCCTGCGCCGACGAGGCGGACGACACCCTGCGCCGTCATATGGCGGGTAACCTGCTGGCACTGGTGCTCTGGGCGACGGACCGGCCGGAGGAGGCCGAGCGCGCGATGCGCAAGGCCGCGCGGTTCGCGGGCGACGAGGGGAATCCGGACAGCCCGGCCGCCGCCGCCCGGTACGTCGCGCGCCTGTACACGGCGCTCAGCTCCCGGGAACCCGACGTGACGATCATGACGCCGGTGATGCGCGCGGCGGACGCCACCGGGGCGAACCTCACCACTGTGGACGGTCTGCAGCGCCTGGGCAGGCTCCTGCGTAGCCCGGGTCCGGACCGGGCGCGCTGTTGATCCGCCGATCGTTACGTGCCGCGCGGGGGTCGGCCTGCTTTTGGCCGGATCAGTAACCGGTTGTCGACCCCGCGTTGAGCATCGCTGTGCACGGTGGGCGGCATGACGAACAGCTCCGCCCCGCCGGCGACGGACCCGGCGCCCGCGCTGCCCGACCTCACCGGCATCCGCCTGAGCCACCGCGCCATCCTCGGCGACATCACCCGCCTGGCCGCGCTGCTGTCCGGCGCCGAGGCGAGGATGCTGCCGCTCGCCCGCGCCGGCGCCGTGGCCACGTACGTCCACCGGTACAACGCCGCCGTGCGCCATCATCACCGCAACGAGGACGACCGGCTCTGGCCCGCGATCGCCGCCGCGGCGGGCCGGGCCGTCGACCTTTCCCCCTACACCGGCGAACACGAGGTGCTCGACCGGCTCCAGGACGCCGCCGACCTGACCGCCGCGCGCTTCGCGGCGGACCCCGCCCGCCACGCGCCGCGGCTCGCCGTGCTCCTGGCCGAACAACGCGACCTGCTCGTCGAGCACATCGACGCCGAGGAGCAGCATCTCTTCCCGGTCATCCTGCGGCACGTGAGTGCCGCGCGGTACGCCGCCGTCGAGAACGGGATCCGCGGCTCCACCCCGCCCGAACTCGTCCCCTGGATGCAGCCCTGGTTATGGCGGTACGCCACCGCCGACGAGCGTCGCCTGCTGCCGCCCGCACCGGTCATCGGGCCGCTACTGGCGGCCTACACCGACGGCGAGACCCAGGCCTTCGGGCCCGCTCGCTGACCATACGCTCCGGTGTCCTTTATGGACTCCGCGGAGTGCCGGTACGAGGCCGTTGACCCGATGTCGACCGGCCGCTTACCGCGCTGCCCCACCCTGATCGACAGATTCGGCGCCTTGCCACCCGCCGACGAGAACTTGTGCGAGGCCCGGGAACCCGGGATCTCGCGGAGAGGGGAAAACCATGACGTCACCCACTTCGGTTTCCACACCGGCGATGCAGAAGGCGGCAGGCGAGTTCGAGGCCGCGTTGAGCACGTCCAACACCACGCAGAACGCCATGCAGAACAACATCCAGCAGCTGAACGTGGCGTGGACCGGGGACGCCTCCGTCCGGTTCAAGACCTCGATGAACGCCTGGTGCCGCGAGTACCAGAACATCGTCAAGCAGCTCGGCACGATGCTGGAGGCGTTGCACGGCACCACGAAGTCCTATGTCCGGACGGAGCAGAGCGCGGTCGACATGGCGGGCAGCGCGATGCCCGGCCTGCCCGGCATGTAGTCAGACCTCGAGTACCGAACAGGGAGAACCAGCGACATGGCGCAGTACACCATCGACTTCGGCCGCGTGCAGGGTGTCCTCGAGCAGATGGAGGGCGTCGACAAGCAGATCAAGACCATGCTCGGCACGCTGGAGAGCAACACCGAGAAGAGCCTCGCCGAATGGCAGAGCGAGGCGAAGTCCTCCTACCGGCAGTGCAAGGCGAAGTGGGACGCCTCCGCGGCGCAGATGCCCGTCCTGCTCGCGCAGGCCCGTCAGGCGCTCGCCGAGATCATGACGAGCTACGGCAGGGCCGAAAACCAGGGCTCGGACCTGTGGAACAGCGTCGGCGTCGGAAGGAAGTAGGCCGTGACCGTTGAAGGCATCGCCACGGCCGAAGCCGGCCGCAACGCCGCGGCGAACAGGGCCAAGGACGATTTCGAAAAGACCGGACACTACACCGCTTTCGGTGACCGGCCCGCGGACCACAAGCCGGAGGACGGCGGAGCGCTGCCGGTCCCGCCGGTGTACAAGTCCCAGGGCGGCAACGGCCAGGTCTCGGTGGACGAGATGGCTCTCAAGCATTTCGGCCGGGCCATCGAACAGCTCCTGCCCACGCTCAAGGAAGCGTTGAAGGACATCCAGTCGATCGACATCAAGGCAGGCAACTTCCAGCACGGTCACAAGATCAGGGCGGTGGCCGTGGGAGCCGACGGCGAGGGCGGGTTGAAGAAGGAATACGTCACCACGCTGACCAGGATGGGTACCTCCTTCGAGAAGCTCGTTTCCGGCATCAACGACCTGGCCACCAAGTACCGGACGACCGAGGAGCTCAACTCGAAGGGCGCCGGGGACCTCGCCCAGCTGATGCAGGCGTTCGGGCGGGGGATGCCCGGCGGGGGCGGTGCTCCGGCCGGCGGGGCCTAGAAACGGGATTGGCGCGAGAAAATGGTGCAGTCGAAGGACGTTCCCACCGGGGACGATTACGGCTCCTGGACATGGAAACAGATCAAGGCGGCGGTCAACGGCGGTTCCGAGGAGCACGGCGGCGAGGCGGCGAGGACGGCGAACGCCGATCCCCGGTCCTTCTTCGACGCGGGGAACAAGTTCGCCAGGCTGGCACGGGTGTTCGAGCTGTGCCGGGACACCGTGCAGGTGCACGCGAAGGCCATCGCGGGCCCGGACGGCCCGTGGAAGGGCCCCGCGGCGGAGGGCTTCCGCAATGCCATGGACTACTACGGCAAGGTCTTCGACGCCCACGTCGAGCGGGTGAACAAGCCGCCGTTCGGCGGCACCGGGTCGCTTCCGCTGTCCATTGTGGACGCCGGTAACAAGCTGAACGCCGCGCAGTACCAGCTCGAGGCGATCGACCAGTGGTACGCCGTCCAGGCGGTCAAGCTCGGCGCGCCGAAGATGGCGAACGGGCTGATCCAGGTCTCCGCGAAGCCCGAGGTCGTGAAGATGCTCGACCAGGACATGCGGAGGGTGATCAAGGAGCTGGCCGGGGAGTACGCGGTCAAGGTCCGGGACTTCGACGCCCCGGTGCCGAAGTCGCCCGACGAGGTCAAGCCCCCACCGGGCGGTGGCCCCGACGGGATCACCCCGCCGCGGTTCCCGCTGCCGGGTGGTGGCGGAAGCCCGGGGAACTTCCCCGGTACCGGGCCCGTCCCGTTCCCCGGCGGCGACGGTCAGGGCGGGCCGAGCCCGTATCCGGGCGCCGACGGTTCCGGCGGGCCCGGTCCGTATCCCGGTGGCGTGCCCGCCCCGCTGAGCCCCGGTGACCTCGGGCTCAAGCCGGATCCGTACGACCCGGGCACCGGCCTCGCCGGTGCGGCCCCGGCGACCTACCCCGGCGGCGGAGTGACCCCACCGCCCGGTGCCGGTCTCACGCCGTACCTGCCCGGTGGCGGCGGTCCCGGTGGTGGCGTCGGCTTGGTGCCCTATTCCGGTGGGATGCCGGGCGGTCTGGCGCCGTACGCGGGCGGGAAGCCGGGGAGTCCGTACCCCGGGGGCAAGTCCTCGGGCGGCGGCCTGGCTCCCTATCCCGGTGGCGGTGCGATGCCGCGTGGTGGCGGCAGCGGCGCCGGTGGCGTCAAACCGTACGGCGCCGGGGGAGCGTCGCTGAGCGGCAGTGGTGTCAAACCCTACGGAGCCGGAGCCGCCGGTGCCGCCGGTGGTGCCGGGCAGGGCGGCACGACGGGCGCCGGTACCGGCAAGGGCGGCTCCCTCCCCGGTGGGATGCCGATGGGCGCCGGTGCGCCGGGCGCGGCCGGTCAGGGCGAACGGGAACGGGAGCGGACCACCTGGCTGGTGGAGGACGAGGACGTGTGGGGCGCCAACCCGGACGCCCCGCCGGGCGTGATCGGACGGCTCGGCTAGCGCGGACCGCCGTCCGCCTCGGGTCCCGCACCCGCCGGGCCCGCACCCGCCGCCGAGGTCCGTCCGGCCGGTCCACGGCTCCGCGCCGGACCGCTCCGGTGACCAGCCCGCCGAAGCGCCCCAATGTGGCATTGGGTGCGTTGGACGCACCCAATGTGGCGTTCGGTGCGCTGGATGCAGCGAATGTGGCGTTCGGTGCGTTGGACGCACCGAACGCCACATTGGGGCGCATTGGAGTCCGCAAGGTGAGCTTTTCCCCGCCCACAAGGAGATTTCATGACCTCGTCCTACGACGAACGGATCGGTGACCTGCTCGCCGACTACCGGCGGCAGCGCGACGAACTGGCCGAGACGCGGCGCAAGATCGAGGAGATCTCGGTGACCGCCACCGCACCCGGTCGCGCGGTCACGGTGACCGTCGGCGCGCAGGGCGAGATCAGCGAGCTCGGCTTCCCTACCCCGGCCTACCGGCGGATGGCGCCCGCCGAGCTGGCCACCGTCCTGCTCACCACCATCGCCGACGCGCGGCGGCGGGCGACGGCGGAAATGGAGGCGGTGCTGAAACCGCACGTGCCCCCGGAGTTCCGGGACCTCGCCGCCGGTGTGGTGCCGGAACACCCGCCGATGACCGAGGACGTGCGCAGGCTGGTCGAGGACGATCCGCGGTTCGTCCGTCCACAGGAGACGGACGAACGGGACGGGCGCGAGCGGGCCGACGGCGAAAAGCGGTGGTGGTGATGAGCGGGCCGTTCGGCGTCGACACCGAGCGGCTGGGCAGGACCGCGGGCGACGCGGAGCACCTGGCCGCCCGGTTGGACCGGATCTACAACGCCCTGCACAACGCCACGGTTTCGGTGGGGAACTGCTGGGGCGCCGACGACACCGGCGAGGCGTTCGAGAAGAACTACGACAAGAACGGCAAGGACGTCCTGCAGGCCATGCGGGAAATGGGGGAGGTCGTGCGCAGCATGGGGGACGGGGTGAACACCATGGCCAAGGGCTTCCAGCGCACCGAGCGGAACGCCGTGGCCTCGGTGGAGCAGGCGACGAAACGGGCCAAGGGGGCCTGATGAGTCTGCAGATCCCCGCCGAGCTGACCTGGCTGGTGCAGATCGTCGGCGGTGACGCGTGGCCGGAGGGCGACGAGGACAAGCTCCGCGTCCTGGCCACCGCCTGGGAGGAGGCGTCCAGGGAACTCACCGCGGTACAGGGCGAGGTCGACTCGGTCACCGCCGCGGTGCTTAGCGCGTTGCAGGGCACCGCGTCCGAGGAGTTCCGGAAGTTCACCCAGGCGTTCAAGGCGCAGGTCCCCGACGTCGCGGTCACCGCGAAGCAGCTCGGTGACCTGGCCAGGGAGACCGCGCTCCAGGTCGAATACGCCAAGTACATGATCGTCGGGACGCTGATCATGCTGGCGATGCAGATCGCCTGGGCGCTCGCGAACGCGTTCTGGACCTTCGGCGCGTCCACCGCCACCATTCCCGCGATGCAGGCCGCGGCCCGGACCTCCGTGCAGGTCGTGCTGAAGAACCTGGTCATGGCGGTGCTGTTCGGCATCGTCTTCCAGGTCGGGATGGACGCGGCGATCCAGGGCATCCAGATGCTCAAGGGCGATCGCACGAAATGGGACGCCGACCTGACCAAGGGCGCCGCGATCGCCGGTGCCATCGGCGGGGTGATCGGGTTCGGCCTCGGCGCGGCGGGGAAGAGGTTCGCGCCGAAGTTCTCCCGGTCGATCGCGGGCGAGATGACGAAGGGCGGCCTGCACGAATGGCTGACCGAGCAGGTCAGCGGGGTCGTGCAGGGCAACTGGAACGGGCTCAACCCGGCCGCCGCCTCCGCGGGCGCGATCGAGGGCGCTGTCGACGGGTTCGGCGGGCGGAAGAAGCGGGGCGGCGGCACCCAGGCGGGTAAGAACAAGATCGCCAACGCGCACATCGAAGGTATCGACAAACTGGACCTGTCGAAGATGCCGTCGATGACCGACTCGCCGGTGTCCGAAACCGGCGTGAAGCCGACCAGGGATCCCGGCACGCGAACGGCGAGCGCGCAGCCGGATCCGGTGCCGTCGCCTCAGCGGTCCACATCGGACAGTGTCGGGCAGGCGGACACCACCACGCCACCGGCGGCGCAGGGGCAACCGGTCGCGACGCCTTCGGTGACACCGAAGCACCCCGAGCGCCCGGCCTCTCCGAAGACCGAGCCCGCACCGGCGTCGCCCAAGACACAGCCGGTGTCCACGGAACCGGTCAAGCCCGCGGTGACGCCCGAGCAAGCGCAGCCGAAGCCGACGGTTACACACCCCGAGACGCATCAGCAGGCCACTCAGGTCAAGCAGCAGCCGGTGCAGCCGTCATCGAGCCACCAGTCCACGCAGTCCCCGGCGGCCACACACCCGCAGACCGAACCGGCTCCGAAGCCGGTCCGTACTCAGCACGCGGAATCCACGCAGGCAGTCACACCGCCTTCGACAACCACGACGCCCGCTTCGGCAGCGCAGGCCCCGGTCAGCGCGCAACCCGCGCCCACGACCCCGCCCGCTTCGCCGAGCGCCGCGCACCAGAACACCGCTGCCCCGCAGGGAATCCCGGCACTGGACGGTCCGGTCAAGGCCGCTCCGCAGACCCCGCCGCACGGCTCGCAGCTCGCGGCGTCCACGCCCGCGCCCACGGTCACGCCGCCGGTGTCCGCCGAACCGAAGCCCGGCCACCCGGCGCCGCAGCCGACTCCGGTACCAGTGCCCGCCAGCGCCACGCCGTCGCTCACTCCGTCCACATCGGACACGTCAACCCCGAGGCCGGTACCGCCGATGAGCCGCCCGGCCCCGCCGTCACCGCAGGAGACCAGCCGCCGGTACCAGCCGACGCTCGGCCCGGACCGGCACTACCAGCCGACGGTGGTGGCCCACCCCGTCCCGCCGAGCCCGAACACCGACCTGGCGCCCGTCCAGCACACACCGTCGCCGACGGTCGATCTCGTCACCAGCCAGGAACTGGCCGCGCTCGCCCCGGACTGGACGAAGCCCGGGGTCGGCCTCGAGTTCCAGACCTTCCTCTCGGTGCACACCGGAACCGGCGACGCGAGGCCGAAGACCACCGTGCTGAAGGACGTCGTCCGGGGCAGCGACGGCAAGGACCACACGCTGTGGGAGCTCACCGTCGACAACCGGGACAAGGCCTCCACGAAATGGCTGGGCACCGATGGCGAACCGATCGGCAAGTCCACCGTGCTGGAGTACGTGACCCAGCCGGTGGGCACGCACAACCACCAGGCCGTGCTGGACCGAATCACCCGGTTCACCACGATCCTCGCCGATCAGCTGGTCAAGAACGGTGGTCAGGTCGATATCGCCAAGGTGTGGGACGCCTACCGGGATCAGCTCAAGAGCGACGGGAAGCCGAGGCCGATCGCGGACCGGCCCGATCAGCCAACCCTCAAGGTCGGCAAACCGAACGAAGCCATCGATATCGCCTTCCAGGTGCGTCCGCAGGCCACCTTCGACAGCTCGCTGGCCGCGTTGCCCAAGGTGCTCAAGGAAATCGCGGACACCGGTTTCGGTCGGGAGGCCACGGCCGGGAAGCACGACCTGCAGGCCGACCTCAAGGCGCGGATCGCCGAATTCGATCACATCAACATCCCCGGCGACACCAGGGGAAATGTGAAAGGGCTGGCCAGCCTCGCGCACCTGTACCTGACCCTGGACAAGCAGGGCTTCGGCTTGTTGCAGATGGGCACCGTGCAGCAGAAACCCTATCACCACTTCATGGTCCGCCGCGATTTCCATGGCCTGTGGCAGCAGCTTTCCGATCCGGAAAAGGTATTGTGGCAGCAGCATGTGGACAATCTCAAGGTTTCGGACAACCAGCTGTTGTACCCCGACAATTTCAAGGAATCGAGCCGGGTCACCGCGCGCGCCTGGCTCGACTCGATCGCGGATCCGGCCACGGTGCTGTTCCCGAACGCCAAACTGGACAATAACTCCACGCCGTGGGTCAAGCAGATCGAGGATGTCGTCCGGGAAGAAGTCAAGGGGCGGAAGACGCGTCCGGACCAGGCCATCACCGATCTCCTCGCGGACCTCAAGAAGGGCAACGACATCCTCGGCGCCAAGGTGGAGGCGGCCAAACAGCACCTTTCCCTGAATGGTCAGTCCAAAATAGAAAATATTCTCGACGAGGTGCGCGAGCATGGCAAGGACCTGGTTTCCACGCTGACCGGCGAGGCGATCGGGAAGATGCCCAAGGCCGCCGACCCGAGCCGCGCGGTCACCTTCGAGTGGCGCGGCATGGCGGACGTGCCCGGCGGGCAGACGCCGAGCCTCAAGCGGACGCCGGCTCAGGTCACCGATCTCAGGCAAATCACCGGTTACGGGATCTGGTCGGAGCGAACGGCGAAACTGGTCGGCCTGCTCCCGCCGGCCACCGACACCAACCGGTCGGTCCCCTATCACCCGACCGTCGCCCCGGCGGACCACCGGCAGTACTCGCCCACGGTGCTGCCCGCCGCCCGCCCGGCCCCGCTGCCACCCGTCACGCCGCCGACGACGAGTACCGGCCCGGTGTTCTCGGCGCACCAGCTCACCGCGACCCTCGGCAAGCAGCCCACGCCGGATCACCCGAAGCTGGGCAAGGACCCGTTCGGCGTGCGCCGGGCGCCCGAGGCGCCGGACTTCCTCGGCGAGTACGACTACGCGAAGCTGCACGCGGGGAAACGCGTCGACTTCTTCCGGAAGCTGGACCTGCTCAACCCAGCACCGGAGTCGTCGGCCTTGCGGCCCGGCCGGCTGACCGAGCACCGGGACCGGGTGACCGAGGGGGCGCTGGTCGGCCGGACCAGCGGATGGGGCGTCAAACACCAGAAGGTCCCGCATCTGGTGCACAGCATCTGGATGGGCGGCGCGCTGTTCGACGACGGCGGCGCGAGGCAGGAGTTCCGGGAGAACATCGCGCGGTCGGCACAGCACAATCCGGATTTCGACTTCGTGGTGTGGACCGATGTTTCGCGGCAGGACGTCGACCAGGCGCGGAACACCCGGGAAGAGGACCGGACTCCGCGCCAGCGCGACGTGGCCGAGATGGCGCACTGGGCCGAGCAGCACGACGTCCGCCTGGTCAACCTGGACGAGGTGTTCACCGCGCAGAACCCGATGGTGTTCGACGCCGAGGTGCGCACCGAGCGTGCCAGGGGAAATCCGGCCGGGTGGGCGAGCGCGAGCGACCTGATCCGGCTGGAGATCCTGAACCGCTTCGGCGGGGTCTACACCGACGGCGACAACACCGTCCAGCCTCCGGAGCCCGGCGCGCGATCCCCGTTGTCCGCCAATGTCGAGCAGATCGCCGGTGACAAGCTGGGTTTCGGGTTGTCCAGGGACCGGCACGGCCGGATCACCAACTCCGCGCTGGTGGCCGCGGCCGGGACCACCGCGGTGCGCCGGTACCTCGACCTCATCGGCGGAAACCTCGGCAAGAGCAAGCTGGAGCTGTTCGGGCTGGAGAACGCGTCGGAGGCGACGAAACATCGGGTCAACCTGAAGGAGAACGTCAAGGACGACACGATCTTCCGGACCGGTCCGCACATGTTCACCTACACCGAACTCGCCCAGCAGCTCGGCATCACCAAGGACCAGTTCCCCCAGGTGCCGGACACGGTAGTGCACGTCGAGTCCTCGCAGAGCTGGCTCGGCGGTGCTGCCAAGGGACCCGCGTTCGATCGGCAGACCGTGCTGGACGCGGTCAAGGGCGCGGTGACCAGCCTGCACCGTGAACTCGCGGCGCGGCCGGGTTACCTGTTCCTGGCGCCCGCCGCGCGGACGATCAACCGGCTGCCGGAGCCCCAGCGGGAGGCGGCCTGGCACGCGACGCTCGACCTGGTCACGGAGGTGGACAGGAACTCGGTGCGGGCGATCTCCGCCTTCGAGATCAGGAACGCGCGGGCGGTCGAGGTCGGTGTTCCGGAGAGTGTCCGCGCCCGGCTCCGGGACGACTTCCCGGCAGCCGACTACGTGCACGGGACGAAGGACGGCACCGAGAACGCCGACCCGCTGGTCTGGACCCAGCAGCCGGACACCCCGCAGGCGCGGTCGGCGCCACGCAAGAATCCCGGCAAGACCGGTCAGCAGCCGAGTGCTCCGGCACAGGTCACCGCACCGGATGTCTCGAAGTACTACGAGCGCTTCGCCGAGGCACCGAGTTTCGCCCAGCCGCTCCGGGACTACCGGGTCACGCCCATTGTCGAGCCGCGCCGCATGGGACCGGCACTCGGGCAACGGGATCCGGAAACACCGCCGACCGGGTTCGTCGCCACCGTGCCGGCGACCAGTGACATCAACCTGATGGATCTCGCCGAGCGATACCGGCAGGCGTTCGGCAGCGACCGGTCGCGGCGGGGCAGATTCGCACTGGTGATCGGGATCAACGGCTACGCCGGAAATATTTCCGCGACCGAACTTACCAGAAAGATCGAAGACTTCCGCAAGGAATGGGACCGGAAAGGCACCTTTCCGATCGTCGTCTCCGGCTTCAGCTGGTGGCAGCGTGATATCGCGAACAAGGGCTTCGCGATCGACCAGAAGACGATTCCGTACGGGCTCATCCGGGAAGTGCTCGCGCGCGACCCGGAAACCGTCGAACTGGTCGGTCAAATCCGGGACCAGGGTGTCAAGGACGTGTACCTGCATGTCGGTGACGCCGACGCGCACAGCCTGAACACCCCGAATGGCCCGTTGTTCGACGCGGTGTCGAAAACGCTGAAGGAGGCTGAAGCGCTGCCGGAAATCGTCAGCGGTGGCTACACCCTCCCCGAGGGAACAGGGAAGGAGAAAACCGCCCGGATGACCGCCGAGGTCGATCTCGCGGTCCGGAAGGCGATGGCGAAGGTCGACCCGCGCACCGTCTATTTCCCGGAGCCCAACCTGTTCCTCCGGCTGGACGAGACGAATTCGATCGGGTTCACGGCCACCTTCGGCAGCGGGTACCTGGAGGGCCGGACCCTGGTGGAGAGCGTCCAGCAGGAGCGGGGATTCGACGAACCGGGCAAGGCCCTGCTGTTCGATCCCGGGCTGGCGATCACCACCGACGGTGGCCGCATTGCCGGGAAGGTAGGCGAAGGTGACGGCGCACGCGCGGTGATCGCGGCGTTGTCCGGGCTCACCCAGAACCACGCGAACAGCGGCGTGTGGGCCGACCAGGTCGCGCATTACCTGAAGAAATACCATGACGAGTACCCGGCGAAGGAGAATCTGAATGCGTTCGCCGAACTCGTCCTCGATCGTTGGATCCGCGCGAAACTGCTCGACGACGGCACGGCTCCGGTCGAGCAAGAGGAGTTCCAGCAGGCGCTCGAAAAGCTGACTCTGTCGGAGAAGGCTCAGAAAAAGGTGGGCAAGCTCGCCGCTGCCAGCACGAAGGCGCTTGAGGCGAAGATCAGGGAACTGACCCAGGCGGCTTCCCGCTCGGCGCCACCACCGGGACCCACGGGCTCCGTCCAGCCGTCCGCGAGCAAGCCCGGGAACGATTGGCAGCACAGCGAGTCGGCCACCGCGGACTGGGCCGAACCGAAGCACCCGCTGCCACCGTCGCGGTGGGAGTCGCTGCGGGACAGGGCCCCGGTCCGCACGGTGGACTACGAGGCGCGGGACATCCTCCGGTCCAGCACCCCGAAGAAACCGGACTTCATCCCTGGTCTGGTTCGCTACGACGTGCGGCGGATGGAGGCCGAACCCGGGCACTGGGTCCAGGAGTACACGCTCAGGGTGCGCCTGGTGCCGGGCGACGGGATCTCGCCCTCAGCGTTGGCGGACGCGCGGGCGAAGGCGCTCGCGGGCGTGTCTTCGTTGCTGAACAGGGGATATCGACTGCCTTCGGGCGACCAGTTCCACGTCCGGGTGGAGTTCACCGACGAAACCGACGCGCACACCACGGTGAAACTGACCAAAACCGAGAACGCCAACCAGGTCGAGTGGGGTACCGAAACCTCGCCGACCGTGCTGGCGCACGAGATCGCGCACTACTTCGGCCTCCCGGACGAGTACCGGGACACCGGGGACTGGAAGCGGATCTTCAACAGCGACGGCAAACCGTTGCCGGACGGGCGGAAACCGCTGAACGCGGTGATCGAGGACGACGGCCTGATGGGACAGCGGGTGCACTACTCGCCGACGCTGCTGCCCCGGCACCTGTGGCGGATCGAGCAGACGATGACCAGCCAGGTGCACCTGCCCGACGCGAGTCACACGCTGTTGACCAGTCCGGAATCCGCGGTGCCGGTCCCGCCGGAACTGGGATCGCCTCCGCCCGCCCGCCCGGCACCGGGGAAGACGGGGTACGAACTCAGCGACCGGCAGCACACCGAACTCGGCCGCCTCGGCCACCGGGAACGGTGGGTTCCGGCGGACGGGTGGTGTCTCTTCCACGCGCTGGCGGCGACCGCGGGCGAGCGGCTCGGCGACCCGGGCTGGGAACGGATCCGGCAGGAGGTGGCCGACCGCGTGGAACACGCGACCGGCCCCGAAGCGGACCGCTACCGGCTGCTGCTCACCCCGGCCGAGGGGCGGACCGCGATGACACCGGCCGAGGCGGCGACGGCGATCCGGACCGATTCCGGCTACTACACCACGGCCGCCGGTGACCTCGCCGTGCAGGCCGCGGCCGACCGGTACGGCGTGCGGCTGTCCGTGGTCAACGAGGACGGTTCCGTCACCTCGGTCGGCGACGGCCACGAGGTGGTTCTCGTCCGCGCCTTGAACGAGCGGAAGGCCGCCCACTTCTGGGCTACCAAGCCCCTGCGTGAGCCGGTCGTCGAAACGCTGCCGGTACCGGTCGTCGAAACCTCGACGGAACCGGTCACCGAGGCGCCGCCGGAGCCGGTCGTCGAAACGCCGCCGGTACCGGTCGTCGAGACGCCCACGGAGCCGGTCACCGCGACGTCGCGAACGTCCGCTTCCGGCACACCGCCGGTCTACCTGAGCCAGGGGCTGCTCGGGACCGGTCAGGTCGAACGGGTTCTCGGTCACCCGGTGAGCGAACCGGACGCCATCGCCGCCGCGCTGGCCGACGCGGTGACCGACGACCTGCCACTCGCCGGGGAAAAGCAGGCCCGCCAAGCGATCGCGGACCTGGTCGAGCGGCACGGGCCGGCCGGGGCGATGCGCAGGCTGCTGGCCGGGGAGCACCTCGCCGCCGGGGACACCCCGGTGCGGGTGCGCCTGCGGGTCACCGGAACCGAGGCCGCCGCGACCGATGTCGCGACGCCGAAGGCAGCCATGACCGGCACCGTCAGCACGGTCGACACCACGACGGCCACCGGTACCGTCAATCCGCTCTCCGCCGCGGTGGCGGTGACCTCGGCGGTGGCGGACGGGCACTTCCTCACCGTCAAGCCCACGCTGAAACCGGTCGACGAGCGGACCCGCCAGCAGGCCACCACCCACACCACCGAGACCGCGCAAACCGTTACCGCCACCGGGAAGACGGGTTTCGACGTGGACGCCGTGCTCGACGTCTCGGCCGGGGGCCGGACCCGCACCACCGAACTGCCGTCGGCGCTGCGAGTGCGTTATCCGGGCGAGGCCGTATCGGTGACCGCGGACCGTCAGGCCGTCACCGCCCCGGAGGCGGTGCACCGCGTCTTCGGGGTGGTGGAGGACGCCAGTGGTCTCACCACGATCCGGGACGCGCTGCTGGACCGGCCCGGGATCGTGCCCGGATCACCACTGCACCGGGCGATCACCGGCCGGTTTTCCGTGGACACCCCGGCCACGCACGGCAGGCACCTGCTCGGCGGCGTGCTCACCGCGACAGACGGCACCACCGGCGTCGCCGTACGGTCCACGCCCACGCATTTCCAGCGCGTCGAGACCTCCGACCTCACCCTGGAACAGAGCGCGAGCAGCACCCGCAAGGACAAGACGGCACAGGCGGGTGCCTTCGGCGCCGAGGTCGGCGTGGCGCTTTCCTACGGCGCGCCCGGGGTGAAGATCCCGTCGGGAGAGGTGAAGATCGCCGCCACCGCGTCCGCCTCTATGGGCCCGTCCAGGAGTCTCACCACCGCGGCCACGATCGAAGGCGCGGCGAAGACTACGCTGAAATACGACGGCGACACCGTGTTGTACCGGGTGGACACCGAGTACGCCGTCGAAAGCACCGGGCCGGACCACCGCGAAACCCATCGAGGCCAGGTCTACCTCCGCGTGCCGTCGTGGCAGGCCGCGGAGTTCGAGGCCGCGCTGCGCGGCGAAACCGTCACCACCGCGCCGGAGGCCGCCCCGCTCGTCCTGGCCGACGTGCCGACCGGAGGCACCCCGACCGCACTGTCCGCAGTGGACAGTGTGACGGGCCTGGAGCACGTCACCGGAAGGGCGGCCGGGCTACTCGACGAGTTCTTCGCGGACCGGACGGCACGGCTCGGCACCGTGAAGGCGCGGCTCGCCGAGACGCTGTCCGCGGCGAACCTGAGGGACTCCTACGAGCAGGTGCGCGAAGGGCTGCGGGTGCCGATCTCCCTCGACGGGCGGGACCTGACCCTGACCGTCAAGGCCTACCTCGGCGAACCCTCGGCGGCCCGCCGGATCGGCACCGTCGAGATCGCGAGCAGTACCGGCAGTACGGGATCGGCGGAGAGCAAGGACACCAAGAGCAGCAACCGGGGCGTCGGTCTGGAGGCCGCCGCCAGGGTCGGCGTGGACCGCGGCAAACCCGGCCTGCTCGCCGGGCTCACCCTCGGCGGCGCGGCCAAGTGGCAGGACGCCGACAGCTCCGCGACCTCGGTCGCGGCGGGCTCGACGCACAAGCTCACCTACGCCGGACCCGGCGTGGCGGTGGACTACCCGGCCACGTTCGAAGTCGCGCTGGCCGAGGGGAACCGGGCGAAGGGCGGCTACGTTCCCGGCGCGGTCCGCGTGGTGCTGCCCGAACCGGACTGCCTGCCCCCGGCCTTCGCCGCGATCCCCGCCGCCGCGAACGCGCTGTCCCCGACCGGCGCGGTCAGCCTGCCACCGGGCAGTGCGCTGCCCGGACGGCTGGACCACGTGGACAAGGTGAACGCCGCGATCGCGCGGGCGCTCGCGGTGACCAGGGAGGGCGTGGGCGCGTGGCGCGGGCTGACCCCGCTCACGGTGCCGACCTCGGTGGCGCACGCCGGGTTCGACCGGATGCTGAACGGTGGCCTCGACCTCCAGCTGCTCGCGCCGGGAACGGTGCACCGGCGGACCGACGCCGTGCGGGTGGAACTGGAGTTGCGCCACCCGAAACTGGTCGCCGACGGCGAGGGCGTCACCTCGGAAACGCAGCACACCTCCTCGGTGAGCACCGAGTCCGGGCACAGCAGGTCCTGGGGCGTCGAGGGCTACGCGCAGGCCGGAGCGGGTGTGGCCGTGGGCGTGCGCAAGGGCGTCGGCGGCGAAGAGGGCACCACGGACAGCGTCGGCGGGAAGAACACCTCGACGATCAAGCGTTCCGGAGCCCATCTGAAGTACCGGGCGGACGCGGTGTACTGGGTGACCGCGTACTCCTGGCAGGACGGCCTCGGCGCGAGCGGCCATCCGGCGACCCACCGGATCCCGGTCGCCGTGCCGGACGGTGTCGAGTACTGGATGCCGAAGGACCGCGCGGAAAAGGCGAACCTCCCTGTCGCAGAGCCAGTGTCGTCCACTGTGGACGACAAGCGCTGGTATCTTCCCGAGCACATCGGGAAGTCACTCGGCAACGCCGCGGTGGACGAGGTGAGCCCGGCCGCCCGGATCCTGCCCGAGGCACAACGCCTGCTGACCCGGCACGCGCCGGAGTTCGCTCCGCACTCGCGGGACACCGGGGCGCCGACCGGCGTGATCCCCGCGCTGCGGGCGGCGTTCTCCCCGAGCGACGTCAAGGCCGCGCTGCGCCGGGCGGCGGCGACCGGGCAGTCGGTGGTCGTGCACCGCTCCACCTGGCGGGGCCTGCGGCAGCTGGAGATCCGGGTCGCGGCCAGGCTGGACACCGCTAACGCGAGGTCGGCGGGGCCGGAGCGGATCGCCGTCGACAGCACGGCCGAGGGTTCGTCCGCGCACGCCACCTCGAAGACCACGAACTCGACCATCGCCGCCACCCTCGACGCGATGGCGCCGAAGGTGCAGGCCGACCCGGCCTCCGCGGTCAGCGGGGTGCCCTCGGGTGGCCTGCTCGCCGGCCGTCAGACCGGCGGCACCGAAAGCACGGGCCACACGGTCAAGAACACGGACAAGATCAAGGGCGGTGAGCGATCCGTCCGGTTCGAGGTACCGGTCGAGTACGTCGTGGAGATCTTCCGCGACGGCAACCGGGTGGACGGCACGACCCTGCGCGACGGCACGGCCTCGCTGCTGGTGCCCGAGGAGCTCTGCCCCACCACCGAGCCGGCGGGTGCCGTGGCGAGCCATCCCGGGGCCGTCGACCTGCGTGGTGCGCGAGTGCTCGCGGAGGCGATGCCCGGCGGCCCCGAACTGGCCGCCGCGCTGCGGCACCTGATCACCGATTCGGCGAACGAGGTCGCCGTCTTCCGCGCCGACGGCGTCACGAAGCTGGTCGCCGAGGGGAGACACGGCGGGCAGAAGACGGCCGTGTTCACCGACGAGGACCTGCGGATCGGCAACTTCGGGCGGTTGCTCGACGGGATCGGGCAGACCGTCGTCGACAACGATGCGGCCACCACGACCGGCTACCGGTTCGGGATGCGGCTCGAGGTGGTCGCGCCGGAGCTGCTCGGCACGGTGGAACTGACCACCGAGCAGGCGAGGAAGATCGCCGTCGAGACCGGGACCGCGAGCCAGGCCACCACGATGGGCACCGTTTCACTCGGCGGGACCGCGCAGGGCACCACCGGCCCCGGGACCACCGGCGGCACCCCCGGCACCGCCGCGACCGCGAAGAAGAGCACGGCCGCGCAGACCACCGGCACCGGAACCCGGGAGGAAACCGTGACCGGCGGCGGCACCCACTACCGGTACCGGGCGACCGCCCGGTACGACCTTTCGGTGTCGCGCGAGCAGGGAAACGTGCTCGACCGCCGGTTCGGCACCGGGTCCGTGCACCGCGTGGTGACCCTGCCCGACGGCGTGTACTTCCTGGTACCCCAGGCCGAGGCCGAACGACTGAAGCTGCCTCTGCCCGGACAACCACCGGCGGCGCGGTCCGCCCCCGCAGGGCAATCCACCCCCGCAGAACAGCCCACCCCCGCAGCGCGGTCCGCCACCGAACCGGAAGCACCGGCCGATCGCGAACTGCCCCGCGAAGCCGAAGACGTGGCGCGGCCATGGCATGAACTGTCCACTGTGGAGGCGCTGAAGCTCGCGGCGAACGCCAGCAGCGCGACGCACGAAGAAGAGGACGAGGACGACGTGCGGATCACCCCGCCGCCGTCGATCACGCGGCCGAAGGGCAGGGCGTGAAGTGCCGAGTTCCCTCCTCGTACGCGTCGGTTCACTGACGGCCGTCCTGTTGCTCGTCATCGGGCCCGCCGCGTCGGCCGATCCCACGGTGCCGCCGCTGGAACAGGTTTCCGGTGGCGCGAAGTGCGCGGCGCCGTCGAACGCGCTGTTCCCCGGCACCCCGTGGCCGCAGAAACGCCTCGCCCTCGGCCGGGTGTGGCCGCTGACCAAGGGGGAAGGCCAGCTCGTCGCGGTGGTCGACTCCGGGGTGGACGCGGTGCCCCAGCTCGCCGGGCACGTCCGCCCGGTGGTGAACATCGTGGCCCCGTCCGGGAAGGAGGCCGACTGCGTCGGGCACGGCACGTTCGTCGCGAGCCTGATCGCCGCGCAGCCGCGGGAAGGCACCGGGTTCGCCGGGGTGGCTCCCGGCGCGACGATCCTGCCGCTGCGGCAGACCGATTCCGCGGGCGGCTCGGCCTCGGCCATGGCCAAGGCGATCGTGGAGGCGGTGAACGCGGGCGCCGGGGTCGTCAACATTTCGGCGACCACGTTCCATCCCAGCCAGGACCTCGAGGCCGCGGTGCGCTACGCGAGCCAGCGCGACGTGGTGATCGTGGCCTCGGCGGCCAACGAGGCCGAAAACGGCAATCCCACCGCCTATCCGGCCGCGTATCCGGAGGTGATCGCGGTGAGCGCGATCGCCGCGGACGGTTCGCGCGGCAGGTTCTCCGAAACCGGGGACTTCGTGGATCTGGCCGCGCCGGGGGTGGACGTGGTCGGGCTGAGCGCCGCCGGGACCGGGCACGTGGTGGCCCAGGGCACCAGCTTCGCCAGCCCGTTCGTGGCCGGTACCGCCGCGCTGGTCCGGGCCCACCATCCGAAGCTGACCGCCAAGCAGGTCAAGCACCGCCTCGAGGCCACCGCGGACCGGCCGGGGACGAACGTGCCCGATCCGCAGGTCGGCTGGGGTGTGGTCAACCCGTACGCGGCGGTCACCGCGGTACTGCCGGAGGAGTTCGCCGGAAAGTCCACTGTGGATGATCAACCGGTGGTGGTGCCGCCACCGGCGCCGGCCGCGTCCGGCGGCCCGGCGCGGCTGGCCGCGATGGTCTCCGCCGCAGGGGCGGTGCTGGTGATCGGGGCGGCCTGGGTACTGCGCGGCGCGGTGCCGCGCGGACGGCGCCGGGGCCGGCGTTCAGGAGGAACCGAGTGAGCACGATCGTCATCAGCCGTCCGCCGCGCCAGGCCGGGCCACCGGCCCCGCACGGTGAACTGGAGCTGCAGGAACCCCCGGACCTGCCCGAGGTGCAGGGCGCCGACATGTCCTCGGTGCTGACCTATCTGCCGATGGGCCTCGGCTCCGGGGCGACCGTGCTGATGTTCGCCAACCCGGGCACGGGCGGCGGGATGTACGTGGCGTCCGGGCTGATGGCGGTGTCCACGGTGGGCATGATGTTCGGCCAGCTCGGCAGGGCGTCCGGTGAGCGCAAGCGGAAACTCAGGGGTGAGCGGCGGGACTACCTGCGCTACCTCGGCCAGGTCCGCAGGCAGGTCCGCGCGGCGATCGAACAGCAACGCGCCGCGGTGGACTGGGACAACCCGGCACCGGCGCGGCTGTGGACCGTCGCGTCCGGCCCCCGGCTGTGGGAACGCAGGCCGAACCACGAGGACTTCGCCGAGGTGCGGATCGGCACCGGCACCCAGCGCGCGCTGCTGCGCCTCGTCCCCGCGCGGACCAAACCGGTCGAGGACCTGGAACCGTTGTGCGCCGGTGCGTTGCGGCGGTTCATCGCGGCCTATTCCACGGTGTCCGAAGTGGCGGGCGCGCTGCACCTGCGCGGCTACTCCGGCCTGGAGCTGACCGGGGACCCGGAAGCGACGTACGGGCTGGCCAGGGCGATGCTGGCGCAGCTGGTCACCTTCCACGCCCCGGAGGACCTGCGGGTCGCGGTCCTCACCGGCCGGGACCGGATCGGTGCCTGGCAGTGGACGAAATGGTTGCCACACAACGAAAGTGGCCACGAAACCGACACGGCGGGACCGGCCAGGCTGTTCGCCACCGAGCACGACGAACTGCTCGCCAGGCTCGGGCCCGCGTTCGGCGGGCGGCCCGCGTTCGCACCGGACGCGCCGCTGGACCGCGGCGAACCGTACACCGTGGTCGTCTGCGACGGCGTGCGGCTGCCGGAGTACTCGCCACTGGCCGCGGGCGGGCTGCGCAACGTGCTGCTGCTCGACGTCGGCGGCGGCAGCGGCCACGAGGGCCCGCGCCGGCTCGGCCTCACCGTGCGCGCCGACCGGATCGACCGCACCGACGACGGCTCGGCCTCGCCGCTGGCCACCCCCGACCGGATGGGCCTCGCCCGCGCCGAATCGCTGGCCAGGATGGTGTCGCCGCTGCGGACCGCCGGGGCGGCCGACGCGGACGAGCCACTGGCCGCCGACTTCGACCTCGCCCGGCTGCTCGGCATCCGTGACGTCCGGGGCTATCCGGTGCGCGAGCTGTGGCGGCCGCGCGCCGAACTGCCCGCCCAGCTGCGGGTGCCGATCGGGCTCGGCGCGGACGGTTCGGTGATCGAGCTGGACATCAAGGAGTCCGCGCAGGGCGGGATGGGACCGCACGGCGTGCTCATCGGCGCGACCGGTTCCGGGAAGAGCGAGCTGCTGCGCACCCTGGTGGTCGGGCTGGCCGCGACGCACTCCTCCGAGGTGCTCAACCTCGTCCTGGTCGACTTCAAGGGCGGCGCGACCTTCCTCGGCATGGAGGACCTGCCGCACACCTCGGCGGTGATCACCAACCTCGCCGACGAACTGCCGCTGGTCGATCGCATGCGGGACGCGCTGCACGGCGAGCTGACGCGGCGGCAGGAACTCCTTCGCCGGACCGGATACAGCTCGCGGCTGGAGTACGAGAAGGCCCGCGCGCAGGGCGCGCCGCTGAGCCCGTTCCCGACCCTGTTCATCGTCTGCGACGAGTTCAGCGAGCTCCTGGCGACCAAACCGGAGTTCATGGACCTGTTCGTGATGATCGGGCGGCTCGGCCGCAGCCTGGGGGTGCACCTGCTGCTCGCCTCCCAGCGACTGGACGAGGGCCGCATCCACGCGCTGGAAAGCCATCTGTCGTACCGGATCGCGCTGCGGACCTTCTCCGCGATGGAAAGCCGCAGTGTGATCGGGGTGGCCGACGCCTACGAACTGCCCTCGGGCCCCGGCCACGGATATCTGAAGAAGGACACCACCACGTTGGTGCGTTTCAAGGCCGGGTACGTGTCCGGCCCGATCGCGGCGGCCGGGGAACCGGACGCGCCGGCGCGGGAGGCCTCCGCCGGGCGGGAGGTGGTCCGGTTCGGCCCGTTGTTCCAGCCACTCCGCGAACCGCTACCGGCCGAGGGGGAGCGGCCCGCCGTCCCCGGCGGGGACACCGATCCGGCGACCGTGATGGAGGCGATGCTGGCACGGCTGCTCGGCCAGGGACCACCGGCCCGGCAGGTCTGGCTGCCGCCGCTGGCCGAGGCACCCGGCCTGGACGTCCTGCTGCCGGGCGTGGTGCCCGACCCGGACCGTGGTCTGTCCACTGTGGACAGGCCGGGCGGCGGGGCGCTGCGGGTGCCGGTCGGCGTGGTGGATCGCCCGTTCGAGCAGCGCCGGGACCTGCTGCTGGCCGATCTCGGCGGGGCCGCCGGACATGTCGGCGTGGTGGGCGCGCCGCAGACCGGCAAGAGCACCATGCTGCGCACACTGCTGTTCGCCCTCGCGCTCACCTACACCCCGGCGGAGGTGCAGTTCTACTGCCTCGACTTCGGTGGCGGCACGCTGGGCGCGGTCGCCGGGCTGCCGCACACCGGATCGGTGGCCGCGCGGCTGGACCGGGACCGGGTCAAACGGACCGTCGCCGAGCTGACCGGGCTGCTGGAATGGCGCGAGTCGAGGTTCGCCGAACTGGGCGTGGAGTCGATGGCCGCCTACCGCGGGCTCCGCCGGGACGGGGCGGTGGACGATCCCTACGGCGACGTGTTCCTGGTGATCGACGGGTGGGCCACGGTCCGGCAGGACTTCGAGGACCTGGAGCCGGTGATCTCCGAACTCGCCTCACGGGGGCTCGGTTTCGGCGTCCACGTCGTGGTCGCGGCCACGCGGTGGTCGGAGATCCGGCCGTGGCTGCGGGATCTGCTCGGCACCCGGTACGAACTGCGGCTGGGGGATCCGCTGGAGTCCGAGATCGGCAGCCGCGCGGCGGCCGGGGTCCCGGCACTGCCCGGTCGCGGGCTGACCTCCGAGGGCAGGCACTTCCTCGGCGCGTTGCCGCGGCTGGACGGCGGTGGCGCGCCGGCGGAGCTCGGTACCGCGACCAGGAACCTGGTCGAGGAGATCGCCGGGTTCTGGCCGGGCGAGGA
Organism: Amycolatopsis samaneae; assembly: GCF_039541975.1. Taxonomy (NCBI): domain Bacteria; kingdom Bacillati; phylum Actinomycetota; class Actinomycetes; order Pseudonocardiales; family Pseudonocardiaceae; genus Amycolatopsis; species Amycolatopsis samaneae. The sequence continues at coordinate 125,071 of NZ_BAABHG010000011.1, read as the reverse complement.
CGCGCCGCCGGTGCGGCTGCTGCCTTCGCGGCTGCCCGTCGAAGGGCTTCCCGCCGCCGAAGGGGATTTCCGGCTCGCGCTCGGGCTGGACGAGGAGCGCCTGCGGCCGGTCTGGCACGATTTCGGGCAGGTGCCCCATCTGATGGTGTTCGGAGACGGCGAGACCGGTAAGACCAACCTGCTCCGGCTGGTGGCCAGGGGCGTGCTGGAGCGCTACGCCCCGGACGAGGCGAAGATCCTGCTCGCCGACCCGCGGCGGCAGCTGTTTCCGTTGGTGCCGGAGGAATACCGGGTCGGCTACTCGGTGGCCACCGGGACGCTGGCCGAGCTGGCCGCCAACGCGGCGGTGTCGATGCGCCGCCGGTTGCCCGGCCCGGAGATCACCCCGGACCGGTTGCGGCTGCGGGACTGGTGGAGCGGGCCGCGGCTGTTCGTGCTGGTGGACGACTACGACCTGCTCACCCCCGGGATCGGCGGGCCGCTCGAGCCGCTGGCGGAGCTGCTGGCACAGGGCGCGGACATCGGGATGCACCTGGTGATCGCGCGCAGCAGTTCCGGGGCGATGCGGGCGATGATGGACCCGCTGCTGCGCCGGATGTGGGAACTCGGCTGCCCCGGCCTGCTGCTGTCCTATCCGCGCGAAGAGGGCAAGTTCCTCGGCGAGGCCGCGCCGAGACAGTTCCCGCCCGGCCGGGCGCAGTTGGTCACCCGGCGCGGCGTCCAGGTTGTCCAAAGTGGATTCGTAGAGGGGAATGTCCGTTGAGCGATCTGTGCCGGTTGACCGTGCTGGCCCCGGCAGGCCGCGCCGATTTCGCGGTGCCGGTGCGTACCCCGGTCTTCGACCTGCTGCCGCTGCTGAGCCGCCGCGCGGATCCGGACCCCGCGCCGGCCGCGGCCGGGCGCGGCCACTGGGTGCTGCAACGGCTCGGCGAGGAACCGCTCGACGAGGAAGGCACGCCGGAGTCGCTGGGCCTGCGCGACGGGGAGGTGCTTCACCTCCGCCCGCGCGAGGCGCCGATGCCGCCGATCGACTTCGACGACGTGGTCGACGGGGTGGGCACCGCGATCCGGCACCGCGGTGACCGCTGGCGCCCGGAACTGACCCGGCGGCTGTTCCTGGTACTCGGCGGCACGGCGCTGGCCGCCGCGCTGGCCGCGGCCGGGCTGTCCGGCGGTACGGAGTGGGTCCGGTCCGTCGCCGCCGGGGTGTTCGCCGTGCTGCTGCTCGGTTTCGCCGCGATCACCTCGCGTTCGTGGGGTGACCGCGTGCTCGGCGTGGTGCTCGGCGTCGCGGCGATCCCGATGGCGCTGGTGGCGGGTCTGCTGGTGCCCACGGCCGTCGCGGGAGCCGCCGGGCCGCCCGGCGGTTCCGGCGTGCTGGCCGGGGGAGCGCTGGCGACCGCCGCCGGGGTGATCGCGTTGTTCGTCGTCGGTGCCGTGCCCGCGGTCTTCTTCGGCGCGGTGCTGTGCTGCGCCGCCGCGGCCATCGGTGGCCTGCTGGTGCTGTGCGCGGAGCTGACCGGACCGCAGGCGGCCGCGCTGGTCGCCGGGGTCGCCTATCTCGCGGAGGTGGCCGCGCCGTCGCTGGCCGCCAGGATGGTCCGGATCCGGCTGCCCCAGCTGCCGACCGGCGCCGCGGACCTGGACTCCGACACCGACCCGGTGCCGGAACGGCTCGCGCTGGCCAGGGCGGCCGGCGCGGATCGGTTCCTGTCCGCGATCTTCGTGGCGGCCTCGGCGATCTGCGCCGGAAGTTTCGCGCTGCTCGCGTTCGACAGCGGCTGGGCCGCGCAGGTCTTCGTGGCCGTGGTCTCGCTCGGGCTGCTGCTGCGTTCCCGGGTACTGGTGAGCGTCTGGCAGCGGAGCGCCGCGGTGGCCGGGGGAGCGGCGGGCCTGGCGTCGCAGGCGATCGCGTTCGCCGGTGCGCTCGACCCGATCGCGCGCACCGGCGTGCTGGCCGGTCTCGGCCTGGCGGCCGGATTGCTCTTCCTCGGCGCGGCAAGGCTTCCCGGCCGCAGGCTGCTGCCGTACTGGGGACGGGCGGCGGACATCGGCGAGACGCTGCTCGCGGTCGCCGTGGTGCCGATGATGCTCGCGGTGCTGGACGTCTATTCCTTCTTCCGCGCGTTGGCCGGCTGACATGCAGAACAAACGGGATCATCTGCACGCCCACCTCTTCGGCGTCGGCAGGCTGGTGTCGGCGCTGGTGACCGGTGACCCGGACGCGCCGGAGACGCCGATGCGGCGCGCGGGCGTCGGCGCGGTGGCCGGGATACTGATCGCGGTGGTGGCCGCTGCCGCCTTCTGGGTGATCGGCCTGGTCGCGGGCGGTGGGGACGGCGGATGGCGCAAACCCGGATCGATCATCGTCGAGAAGGAGACCGGCAGCCGGTACCTGTTCCTGGACGGCACCCTGCGGCCGGTGCTGAACTACGCCTCCGCCCGGCTGGCCGCCGGTGGCGGGAACGCCGAGGTGCGCACGGTGTCGAAGTCCTCTTTGGACAGTGTGCCGCACGGCCTGCCGATCGGCATCCCGGACGCGCCGGACGCGCTGCCGGATCCGAAACGGCTGAACACCGACCCCTGGCTGGTGTGCGCGGCCACGGTCGGCGGGGCCGACGGTCCGCGGCGGCCGGGTGTCGCGGTCTCGGTCGGCGCCGCGTGGCAGTCCGCGCCGGTGCCCGAGGACCGGGCGCTGCCGGTGACCACCCCGGACGGGGCGGTCTTCCTGGTGTGGCGCGGACAGCGGATGAAGGTCGAGGACAGGGCCCTGCTGATCACGTTCGGCTTCGGCGGTTTCGAACCGGTGCCGGTGAGCACCGCCTGGCTCAACGCGCTTCCGGCGGGCCCCGGCCTCGTACCGCCTCCGCTGCCGGACCGCGGGCAGTCCGGCCTGTCACTGGCCGGCCGGTCCGCGAAGGTCGGTCAGCTGTTCGAGGTGCAGGTCGCGGGCGGTACCGGGGCCTACTACCTGATGCGCGCGGACGGGCTGGTGCCGATCTCGCGCACCGAACTCGCGTTGTTCCTCGCCGATCCGGCCACCGGCGGCGCGTACGACCAGGGTGAGGTGCGGACGATCCCGCTGACCGCGGCCGCGGCGGCCGCCGCGCCGAAATCGAAGACCACGGCGGTCACCGGGCTGCCGAAGGAACCACCCCGCCCGGCGGACGCCGCGGGCGGGCGATCGGTGTGCGTGCGCCTCGGCTTCTCCGCCGATCTCGGCCCGACCGGCTCGCTCGTCACGGTCGCGACCGACCAGCTCCGCGTGTCCGGTCCGCGTCCACGCGGCGAGCACGACGACGGCCGGGTGGCCGACCAGGTCCGGGTGCCGGGCGGTTCCGGCACCCTGGTCGTCGGGCAGCCCGCGCCGGGGGTGGAGAGCGGCACCAGGTTCCTGGTCACCGACGTCGGCATGAAGTTTCCGCTGCCGAGCGCCGAGGTGGCCGCGGCACTCGGCTACGGCGACGCCAAACCGGTCCCGGTGCCCACCACCGTGCTCGCCTTCCTGCCGACCGGGCCCGCGCTCGATCCGCAGGCGGCCAGGACCCAGCGGAGCGGACCGGCATGAAGATCAGCTCCCCGCACGCGGGCACCGGGCTGATGTGCCGCCCGCTCGGCGCCGCGCTGCTGGTGCATCCGCCGGAAGGACCGTCGGCGACGGTGCTCGAACTGGCCAGGACGCTGCCGCCGGAACCCGGGTACACGGTGGTCGTCGTCGATCCGCCAGAGCTCGGCGGGACGGCACTGGCCGAGGAACTCGCCGCGCTGGTGCCGGACCGCCGGCCGCTGCGGCTGGTGCTTTCGCGGGCCGGCACCGGCGGGCCGCGCTCGCTCGCCTACGCGCTGGCCGAACGCAAGCAGACCGAGGTGATCGCGCCGGACGGGGAGGTGCGCCCGGTGGCGGACGGGTTCGCCTTCGTCGCGGGTGGAGCGGGCTGGCTGCGGTTCCGGCCCGGCGGTCCGCCGCGGCCCGCCGGGCTCCGCTATCCGGTGCCCGCCTGGGAACCGGGCACCCCGCTGCGGCGGCTGGCGCCGGGCGCGGGGCTGGTGGTCGAACCGATCCCGGCCGGGTTGTGGCTGCGGCCCGGGTCCCACCCCGATCCGGCGCCGGTGCTCGGACTGCCGTGCCAGGCCGAGATGCTGACCGTGGTGCTCGAACCGTCGGTGCCGGTGCCGGAGATCTGCCGGTTGCTCGCCGCGCTCCCGGCGACGGCCCGCACCCGGGTACGGCTGATCCCGCACGGCACCCACGAGCGTGCCGGGGAACCGGTCGGCCAGCTGGTCGCGGACGAGTCCGGCGCGCCGGTTACCGTCCACACCGGACTGATCGGGTGGGCGTTCGCCACCGTGCTCAGCTACTGGCCGCGCAGGGTCCCGATGCCCGCGGTGCCCAAGGTGGTGCGGTACCGCGCACCGCTGCCCGGCCTCGCCGAGCCACATCCCGGGGTTTTCCGGCTCACCGAAGACATCATCGTCGAGACCGTCCAATCCGGACTGTGGGTGCGCGACAGCACCGAGCCGATGAACGGCGGCGAGATCCGGGCGGTGCCGCCGGACCCGCACCGGCTGCGGGTCACCGTCGGCGACCCCGGCACGCCGCCGTCCCGGACGCTCGCCGACGCGGCGGCCGGACTCGTCGAGCGGCTCGAACCCGCCGCGCGGCAGGCCGCCCAGCTGGTCTTCGCCGAGACCCCGCCCGTGGAGGAAGAACCGGTTACGCAGTGGATGCGGGTGGAGACCGCACCGGCGGAGGAACCCGAGGAGGTTCCCGGCGCCGACCGGATCGCCCCGGACCACCGCAGCGGACCGGCGGAACACGAATGGCTGCGCCGGACCCTGGGCAGCCGGTTCGACGGCTACGCCGGCGCGGTGTCCCGGCTGCTCGCACAGCGGCCCGGACTGCGTGGAGAGGAGGAGACCACGCGCTTTTCGGAGGCGGTGATCACCGACCTGGTCGCGGTCCGTGCCTACGCGGAAGGCACTTCGCAGGGCTTCGATCGGGCGTTGCGCACCGGCACTCTCGGCGCGTTCCGGCCCTACGCCGGGTGCATCGTGTCCGGCCTCCGGCGCCTCCCCACCCACCGCGGCCCGGTACTGACCTCGGCCACCCTGGACGACGCGCAACGGGCGCGGTACCGCCTCGGCGAGGTGCTGACCGAACGCGGCCTGCTCCACGCGCTGGCCACCCCGTTCGTCGAGCTGCCCGGCACGGTGGAGTTCTTCGTACTGGCGCTGACCGCGCGGCGTACCGGATTCCTGACCGGCGGCGAGGGTCCCGAACAGGAGCGCGTGATCTTCCCGCCGGACACCCGTTTCAAGGTGCTCGCGGTGACCGAAGGGCGGGTGCTGCTACGCGAGGTCACCGGCGCGGGCGATGGCCAGGACCACCCCGCGCTGGCCAGGCTGACCGAGGTCGTGGCGGCCCGGGACAAGGTCGCCCCGGGCCGCCGCGAGGAACTCGAAACCCCGGCCCGGTTCGACCACCCGATCGGGCTGGCCTGACCGAGGGCGGCGAGAAGCTGACCGGTATCGGACGCCGGGCCCGCCTCAGCTCTCCTGTCCGGCAGGGGCCGGCGCCGCCTCGGACGTCTTGCGGCGGTGGAGGCTCCGGCGTACGAGCGGCCAGAACACGGCGATCACCACCAGCGACAGGACGCTGGTGTACACCTGGGTGCGCGCCTTGTCGTCGGTCACCAGCATGACCACGATGATCACCACGATGGCGGTCACGGCCAGGATGCCCAGCCACGGGTGGAACCACATCCGGAGTTTCAGCCGGGCGCGTTCCTCGGGCGTCATCCTGTTCCGCGTGCGCAGCTGCGTGAACGTGATGAACGCGTACACGAACAGCGCGACGATGCCCGCGGAGTTGAGGATGAAGTCGAGGATACCGGCGTCCGGCGCGAGGAAGTTCACCACGACCGCGACGAAGCCGCCGACCGTGGAGGTCAGCACCGCCACCGTCGGCGCGCCGGATTTGCCCTTCCTCGCGACCAGCCGCGGGGCCAGGCCCTGTTCGGCGAGCGCGGAGAACATCCGGCCCGCGGAGTAGAGCCCGGAGTTGAGCACGGAACACGCGGCGGTCAGCACGACCGCGCTCATCACGAGCCCGGCGCCGGGCAGGCCGAACAGGGTGAAGGCGTGCGCGAACGGCCCCTCCTTGTCGGGGTCGGGAAGCTCGTTCCACGGGACGACGGTGGCGATCAGCAGCACCGCGCCGACGAAGAACAGCAGGATCCGCCAGATCACCGCGGTCACCGCCTTGCGGATGCCCTTGGCCGGGTCGTCCGATTCGGCCGCCGCCATCACCGCGATTTCGGTGCCGAAGTAGGAACAGACGACGATCGCCACGCCGCTGAGCACCGGCCACCACCCGTTCGGCGTGAACCCGCCGTGCGTCCACAGGTTCGGGATCGCGAAGTGCGCCTTCGGCCAGAGCCCGAACGCGAACAGCGTGCCGACGGCGAGGAACACCACGATGGTGGCGACCTTGATACCGGCCAGCCAGTATTCGATCTCGCCGAACGAACGGGCGGAGAACAGGTTCGTGGCGGTGAAGAAGAGCAGCAGCGCGACGGAAAACGCCCACTGCGGCACGGCGGGGAACCAGCCGTGCAGCGTCGAGCCGCCGACCACCGTCTCGAACGCGATGACCCCGAGCCAGTAGTACCAGTACAGCCAGCCGACCAGGTAGCCCGCCCACTCGCCGAGGCCGGCCCTGGCGTACTCCATGAACGAGCCGATCGCCGGGCGCGCCGCGGCCATCTCGCCGAGCATGCGCATCACGAGGAAGACGAGCAGCCCGCCGATCAGATAGGACACCACCGCGGCGGGCCCGACCGAGCGCACGACGTTGCCCGAACCGACGAAGAGGCTCGCCCCGATGATCCCGCCGAGGGTGATCATCGTGATGTGCCGGGAACGGAGCTTCTTGCTCCGGCTCGAAGCGGTGTCGTCCACCGCGGTCGCCTGGTTCTGGTTCCCGGTGATCAGATCGGCCATCGATCGATCTTCCTCTCGAATGCGGACGCGGTGGGGAACTGCCCTGGAACTGCGAGTCCGGCGCGGTCGGGTGCGTAGAGGCTAGGCGGTGCCGAGGAGGACCCCGCACGGGGGTAGGCCGGGAAAGCCTCCGGGATCACCGGGCCGGTACTTTCACCGGACAGCCGATATCGGGGGTGACTTTCCCGTCAGCGGTTCGGATACGTTCCTGGGCCGAAAGTCCTCGATCCCCGCTCGGTGAGTTCCGGGGTCGCCGAGCGGGCCGCATGCTGTGCACGTGGATACCGTACTTTCCGCTCTCGCCACGGGTGCCCCGCTCGTGGCGGTCACCGGTCCGGCCGGGATCGGCCGGACGACCGCGCTGGGCGAGGCCGGTGATCTGCTGGCCGCGAAAGGGATGGCGGTCACGGCGATTCGCTTCACCCGTGACGGCGATGCCATACCGGTGCGGTCACCCGGCACCGAGGCGAGCTTCGTGCCGCTCGCCCCGGTCGCGGGCGCGCACCGGGATCCGGGGATCGCCCGGCGAGCCGCTTCGGAAACGGCCGCCGAATTGCTGGGCGGTGCGTTGCTGATCGACGATCTGCAGTGGAGCGACCGGGATTCGCGCGCCGTCCTCGGCGCGCTGGTACGAGGAGGGCTGACCGGAAAGCCGGTCACCTGTGTCTGCGCGGTCCGCACGCCGATTCCGGCCGTGCAACTGGCTTGGTGGCGGGATCTGCGGGAGGGCGAGCTGGTTTCCGCCGTCCGTCTCCGGCCGATGGGGGAAAGCGAAATCGCGGACGAAATCGTGACGGCCACGTCGGTCGCGCCGGACGACGAGCTGGTCCGCCGGGTCGCCGAGCTTTCCCGGGGGATTCCGGCCGCGGTGCGCGACTCGATCGAGATGTTGCTGAGCAACGGTTCCGTTCGTGCACTCGGTGACGAGGCGTCGCTGGCCCCGGCCGTGCTTCCGGTGCAGTACCCGCTGGACAACAGATTCCTCCGGCGCGTCCGCGCCCTGGACCCGAAAGCCGGTGCCGCGGCGATGGCGGCCTGCGTGTTCGCGCCGCTCGGGGAGACGGTACCGCGACTGGTCGCCGAAGTACTCGAAACGACCGAAGCCGAGGTCGTGGCATTGCTGGATGTCCTGCGGCAGGAGGGAATTCTGCATCGAGGCCGGAATGGACAGTCGTGGCGGGCGCTCGTGCCGGTCTTCGCCTCGTCGTTGACCGGCGCCATGGCCCCCTTCGAACGGAGGCAGCTCGCGGCGAGGGCCGTCACCGCGGTGTGGACGGGCGAAGCGCGGTGCGCCGACCTGGACCAGCTCGCCGATCTGGTGGTCGACGCCGGATGGCTGATCGACCCCGCGCTCGCCTGCCAAGCGCTGCTCGACCGGTCGGCCGAGGTCGGGGCCCGGACGCCGTCGCGGGCGTCGCGGTGGCTCGACGCGGCCGTCGATCGCGCGCAGAACCCCGCTCAGCGGGCGACGGCCATGCTCGCGCACACCGAACTCTGCTACGCCTGCGGTGATCACGAGCGTGGCCTGCGCGGCGTCCGGCTGCTCCTGAACGGCTTCGCCGACCAGCTCGCGCCGGAGGTGGCACCTCGGCTCCACGTGCTGGCGGAGCGCGCATCGGGAGGTACCGGGCAGCGGGAAGCACTGCGGCTGGCCAACTGACCGTGCCCCGGGAGTCCGTTGAGGACAGTGGATGGACGGTCGCGGGGCGGCGGTGGACGTTGCCACCGGCGCCCCGCGACCCGGAAGCCGTAACGACCGCACCGTTTTCCGTGCTCCGGCATATCCTGCCGACTACGACGCCGGTTACGACATCCCTCAGATGATTCCGGACCGGATCGCGTGTGCCACCGCGTGCGAGCGGCTGCGAAGGCCGTAGCGATCCATCAGGTCCTTGAGGGTTTTCTTGATCAGGCTGCCGGAATAGGCGAGTTCGGCGGCGATCTGTTCGGTGTCGTAGCCGTTCGCCAGCAGCCGGATCACGTCGTGCTCGCGGGCCGAAAGCCCGCTCAACGTGATGCCCCTCGGTTTCAGTACCTTGTTGATCACCCGGTCGAACTCCGCCAGCAGGCCGGCCTGCAGCCGGAGCGGGAAATAGGCCATGCCCTGGCTGACCCCGACGATCGTCCGCGTCAGCACGCTGGTGTCGATTCCGCTTCGCGGCAGCATCGCGGCCATACCGCATTCGATCGCCGGGACCAGCATGGTGTCCGGGAAGTTGTCGGTGACGATCACACATCGCGGGGGCGTTTCGTGTGGCGACGCCGCGCGGACCTCCGCCGGTAGGGTGAGAGTTTCGCCGCGCACCGTCTCCTCGACGATCAAAATCACGTCGGCGACCGCGAATTCGGCCGGGTCGGTGAGTATTTTCAGGTGACGCTCGGCGGCCAGCATGCTCGTCATGCCGATCCTGGTCATCGCGTCCGAGGCGTGTATCGCGACCGCCACCAGCGCGCCCAGCGAGTTTTCAGCTGCCCAAATCCCATTGTTCATTCTTGCGGTTCCCTTGAGCCATACCACCGATTGGCGACCGGTGAGGTGGAACGTCATTCGCCGATGACGGCGTTCCGGTGCCGGTGCGGTCGTGTCACAGACGACTTTGGCGGTAGCAGTACCTACAGCGGTCCCATGTTCATCCAGCACACCACTTGCTTGTCCGGCGGACCGGCCCGGTGCCGGAAGCGCTTCCTGGCATCTGTCGGTCCGTGGGTCGATCATCATCGACCGGCCGGGGCCCGCGCCAGTCCTGTGCCGTGCTCACCGGTGCTCACTTGTGCCCGGGCACGACGGACCGCGGCGGCGCCGGGTGTGTCGGCGAGCACGGTGCGAGGCGTGGCCTCTCGCGGGGTGGGGAACCGAAACCGCGGTCCACGGGACCGGGGTTCATCCGCTCTCCGAGTGTGGCACGGTCGCTCGCTCGCGGGGACTCGTTCGCGGAACCTCGGGTCACCGAGGTACGCGGAGAGTACTTTCGGGCAGTCGTGATTGACCTTTTCGCGACCGGGTGCGCACCGCGCCGGGCGATGCTCAGCCGGGGTAGTCGCCGTGGAACATCGCGGCGGCCAGCTCGGTGCGTGATCGGCAGCCGGTCCGGGAGAACAGCCTGCTCAACCGGCCTTCGATCCCCTTCTCCGTGCTGCGCAGGACGGTCGCGAGCTGCTTGTTGCCCAGTCCTTCGGTGACCAGGACGGCCAGCAGCCGTTCGTTCTCCGCGATCGTCGTCCGGCGGCCGCTTACCGCGATGTCGTGCCGGCGCATGAGATCGCGCGACCAGGACCGGTAGAGCAGGGCGTCCAGCTCACCGAACAGCGCGTACGCCTCCGGCAGCAGGGCGGGGTCGCCCACGCCGTGCCGGACGACGGTGTCGATGACGCCGGCGATTTCGAACGGCCGGCCTCGCTCGTTCGCCAGGCGTACCGCGCTGTTCGCCGCCTCACGGTCGTGCTCGACGAGCGCGCGGGCGAGGAGCAGATGCAGGGCGGCCCGGCCGGTGCCCGTCCGTTCGGCGACGTGGCCCAGTTCCGTCAGACAGGTTCGCGCCTCCGCGTGGTCGGTACGCCGGACCGCGAGTTCGGCGAGGTGCCACCACAGCGTGTCGGTGTCGAGCACGACTCCTTGTTCGGACGCGAGAGCGAGGTCCCGGCGCAGCCGTCGCGCCGCTTCGCCCGGTTCGCCGAACGCGCGATCGAGGAGCGCTTCCGGCTCGCTCAGCAGATGGGGCAGTGGTGGCTGTGCCGCGCGTGCCGCCACCAGCAGGTCCCGCGCCTGGGCGATCCGGCCCCTGGCGTGGAGGATCGTGGCCATCGCGTGCTGCACGAGTACCTGGGCGGGGCCGGAGCCGAGCGCCGCACCGGCCGCCGTGGCCGCCCTGGCCAGCTCGAGTGCCTCGTCGAACCGGCCCTGCTGGGTGGCCAGCACCGCCTGGTCGGGGAGGCGCAGCCGGTCCGCGGGCAGTTCTTCGGCGATCAGGAGCTTCTCCGCGCGGGTGGTGTCGCCCTGCAGCAGCAGTGCCCGCAGGTGGGCGGAGGCCTGTTCGTATCGATACCACTCGGTCTCGCGCCGCGGCCACTCCTGCGGCCGCGCCAGGCTCTGCTCGAAGTGCGCGGGTCTGCCGGTGATCAGTCCCGAGCACCAGTGCGGCAGCGTGCCCAGGTTCCCGGCGACCGGCGACGGCGCCCGGTCCAGCAGTTCGTGTGCTTCCCGCCAGCGGTTGAGCAGGGCCAGTGCCGTCGCCACGGCCGGTACCCGGTGCGCGCCGGGACTTCCCGGTGCCGGCCGGGTGTCCGCCACGATCTCGTTCAGCGCCTCGAAGTCGCCGACGCTGTACAGCGCGACGACGTGGCGGACCTGGAGTTCCTGGAGCTGTCCGGGGGTGAGGTGCTCGGCGAAGTCGCCGAGCAGGGTTTCCGTGGTGGCCAGGCAGCCCCGGTAGTCACCACGGACGAACCGGCCGGCGGCCCGCGTGAGCAGGATGCGAGCCCGGCGGCCGCGGTCGCCTGCCAGCTCGGCCGCGGCGGCGAGCCATCGATCGGCGCGGCCACCGTCGGTCAGCACGGTGGCCGCCGCGCGGTCGACGAGGATCGTCTCGGTGCCGGCCGGGTCCACCAGGCTGCCCGCGTTCGCGAGCTGGTCGGTCAGGTAGCCGGGGTCCTCGCACCGCGCGTGCCCCGAGCGCAGGGCCGTCACCGCGAGCTGTGCCAGCCACCGCCGTTCGTACGGGCCGCACGCGTCGAGCAGCGCGGTGGCGACGAACGGCACGGGGAACCGCCAGGTCCGGTCACCGCCCCGGAATCGCAGTACGCCTTCTTCGCGCAGCAGTTCCAGCAGCCGGAGCGTTTCTTCGGAAGAAACGTCGAGTGCGCCTTCGACGAGTCCCGGCATCGCCGGGCCCAGCGGCTCGAACACCGCGACGGCCTTGGCCGCCTGCCACGCGGCGTCCCCCAGCCCGACGATCGGAGCCAGCATTGCGTGTCCCGCGGGCAGTTCCGCGAGCCGGTCCGGGCGTGTCAGGTAGGCGCGCTGGTCGACGACGTGAATCGAGTCCGCTCGCCGGTACGCGTCGAGGGCGGTCGCCAGCGCCAGTGGCATGCCGCGGCTGAGGTGCCGCAGCCGGTCGATCAGTCCGGGGGTGGGCTCGGCGGCGAGCGTGTCCGCGACGACCTCGGTGATGTCCGCCCTGTCCAGTGGTCGGAGCACGAGTTCGCGGACGAGCCGGTCGGCGCGCAACCGGTCCGCCGCCTGCCGCCCGGCGGCCCGGACGGCTTCCGGGGCCGGTGTCCGGACCGCGCAGACACAGTGGACGGACGTGCCGGCCAGCCGGCGCACCACCATCTCCAGTACGGCGAGGTGGTCGAGGTCCATCCACTGGGCGTCGTCGATCAGCAGGACGGTCGCGCCGCGTTCGAGCAGGTGCTCGGCGACCATGCTCGCGGTGCGCCCGGCGGCGGTGGGGGAGGCGTGCGCCCCGGTGATGGCTCCGGTGACCGGCCACACGGTGCCGGAGGCCACGGTCACGGCGGGTGTCCCCGTGGCCGGGGTCCAGGTGGGTTCCACCGGGGCGCCCCGGTGGAACCGCAGCGTCGCGGTGGGTGTCCCGCGTTCGAGAAGCGCGCTGTGGAGCGCGTGCAGGACGCTGGTGCGGCCGAGCCCGGGACGACCGGCCACGATGGTCAACGGCGCTTCGCCCGGGGTGGTGACCGCGCGAAGCAACGCTCGCACTGTTCGGCGTCGTCCAGCCGGTCCCATTCTCGTCCCTTTTCCGGTAAGCCGCGGACCGCGGTGCTCGCAGTCTGCCGTCCGGTCCGGCCTTCTCCGGGGACTTGGGAGGAGTTCGGACACACCCCGTGACCACAAGTCATCGGTTCCGCCCGGTCCGGTGTCCGCGCGGACGAGGATGGCGTCATCTTCGGAAGTGCCGGAACGACGCGGCTGGGTGTGATCGCCGGTGAGGGGAGGCAGGGCGGGATGGCACGGGACCGGGACGGGATCTTCGGGCGGGACGCGGAACTGGCCGCGGTGCGCGCGGCCGTGCGCGAAGAGCGTGGGCCGGCGGAGCTGCTCATGGTCCGTGGGCCCGCCGGGATCGGCAGGACGGCCTTTCTGCGCGCGCTGGCCGAGAACTGGCGAGAGTCCGAAGTGGACGTCGTCGAACTTCCGTACCGGGACGGGGCCGAGCCGTGGGACCTGTTCGGCGCCCAGGCCGCGGTGCACGCGGCCCGGGAGCGGTTCGATCGGCTCGGGGACCTGCGGCTCGCCGACGCGATCAGCCGGGTCAGCAGGCTGTGCACGCCCGAGACCTACCGCGTCGAGCGGGACCGGACCGCGTTGCTGATCGCGCTCGCCAGGATGTTCGGCGGGCTGCGGCGGACCGGCCCGGTGGCGCTGGTGATCGACGACGTGGACCGGGTGCCGCGCCCGGAGCTGCTGCTGACGGCGGCGAGTCACGCCTTCTCCCTGGTGGTCGCGACGTGCCGCGACGACGGCTCCGCGGCCGGGGTGCCCTGGTGGGCGACCCAGCTCGCCGACCGGCTGATCACCCTCCCCGCGCTGCCCGACGACTGCCTCGGCGCCGTGGTGTCCCGGCGGGCGCGCCTGCCCCTCGACGACTCGGTCCTGCCCGAACTACGTCGCGCGCTCGGCTCGCTGCGCGGAAACCCCGCCACCCTGGTGTCCACTGTGGACACATTGCTGAGTGAAGGCCTGCTGGTCGAGGTGCAGGGCCGGCTGTGCTTCCGGGAAGGCGCCGCCGTCATGCTGCGCGCGGACCACGACCTGCTCGGCCGGATCCGCCGGTTCGGCGAGCCGGGCTGGAACCTCACCGCCGTGGTGGCGAGCGCACTGCGGTTCACCGTGGACGATCTTCCCGCGCTCGCGGCGGTCACCGGGTATCCCATCGCGGCGTACGGGCAGACGGTGGACGGGCTGATCGCGGCCGGTGTCCTGGTCTGTACCGCCCAGGGCACACTGGCCTGCCGCTGCCCGGCCCTCGCCCGATCCGTCCACGCCCTCGTCGGCGAGCACGCGGTGCGGCACCTGCACCGGCTCCTCGCCGAGCGTTCCCTGGCCGGTGACCCCGCCACCGGCCTGGACACCGCGGTCCTCGCCGATCACCTGGCGCTGGCCGGTGCCTCGCTGCCCGTCACCCCGCGGGTGACGGGCCTGCTGGTCGAGGAGGCCGACCGCGTCGCCGAGGCCGACCCCTACCGGATGGCGCACCGCTATCGGGCGGCACTGCGGCACGCCGGGCCGGACGGTCCGGGGTGGCCGTCCCTGCTGTCCAGGACGCTACGGGCCCTGGTGCGCGGCGGTTGTTACCCGGTGCTCGGCGGAATCGTCGCCGAGGTGGTCACGGACGAGCGGGCCTTCGGCCGTCTCACGGCCCCGTGCCGGGCGGAACTCGCCGCGGCCATCGCGCTGGCCGCGACGCACACCGGACGGCCCGTGCCGCCGGTGGTGGCCGCCGGACTCGCCGGCGGTCCCGGTGACGGCGCGCTCGAGGCGGCGGCCCGATGGTTCGCGGGGGAGTCCACCGGGGAGCCGGAGGAGTTCCTGCGGCACTTCGCACCGCTGCTGGCGCCGCACCCCTCGGCGCGGCCCGGCGAACCGTCCCCGGCGGTACTGCACCGCGAGGAGATCGCGGAAGCCGCCGCGCTGGGTGATCTGGTCACCGTCTTCGCACTGGCCTTCGGCCCGGCATACGGGGCACCGGCCGCCGGCCCGCCGGCGCTGTATCACCGCGTGGTGCGCGGATTCGCCGCCGGTGCGTGGACGGACGCCCTGTCCGCGGCGAGGGAACTGGAACTGACCGGCGACGCGGGCGTCCTTCCCTGGCGCTACGCCCGGTTGTTCGCCGCGGAGATCTGTTCGGCGCGGGGGCACGGGAAAAGCGCGGCGAAATGGGCGGAGACGGCGTCCCCCGGCGGTCCTCCCACCTTCCTCGACGGATGGGTGCGGGCCGGGATGCTGGCGGGCGAAGGGAACACGCGGGCGGCGTTCACCGCGGGCCGGTCGGCCTACGAGCAGGCGCGCGCGCTCGGCGGCGGAGCGGGCCGGGAGTGGTTGCTGATCCGGCTGTTGTCCATCGCCACGGAGGGCGAGCGCGCGGATCACGCCGACTACGTCGCCAGGGAGATCACCCGGCTGCACCGCGACGTGGACAGCCGGATGACCCGCGAGGCGGCGTTGCTGGCACGTGGCCTGGTCTTCGGGGACGCGGCGAGTGCCGAGGCGGGCGTCGCGCTCGTCCGTCGTCGCGGGCATGTCGTGGATCTGGGAGTCGCCTGTCTGTTCGCCGGGCTGGTGTCGGAGCGGCCGGAAGCCTGGCTGGGCGAGGCGTATGCCATCGCCAAGCGCCTGGACGCGGTCGCCCCGCGCGCGCGTGCCCGGAAGCTGATGGCCGAGCACGGTGTCCCGGTTCCCGGGTCGCGCGCGCCGCGGCGGATGTTCTCCGACACGGAGTCCCGCCTCATCGAACTGATCGGGGAGGGCCGCACGAACCGCCGGATCGCCCAGGACATGCGCATCAGCGTGAAGACGGTGGAGAACTACCTGACGAGGTTGTTCGCGAAGACGGGGTGCCGTTCGCGGCTCGACCTCGCGGCGGCGAGCCGGCGGGGAAACCTGACCGCGATCGTGGCGTAGCCGGGATCGTCGGCACGGACGCGGAGGACGGAGAAATGTGGGCCACGACGTGATCACGGTGACCAAGGGATCGCCGCGCGGACACCGATCCATCGCGACCGCGGTGGAAGAGGCGTCGGACGGCGCGGTCATCCTGGTGGGTTCCGGTCACTACAAGGAGAACGTGGTGCTGACCAAGGCGGTGACGATCACCGCCGAGGACGGGCCCGGCACGGTGCGTGTCACCGCCGCCAGTGGTGTCGCGGTGCTGCTGGCCGCTCGGTCCGCCGCGCTGACCGGGCTGGTCATCGAGGCGGCGGACGGGGAAAGCCCCGCGGTGTTCGCCTCGGCGGGGCAGCTCGGCCTCACCGAATGCGAGGTGGCCGGTGCCGCGTGGACCGCGGCCTACGCGATGACCGACGCCACGCTCCTGATGCGGAACTGCGAGGTGCGCAACCCGGCCGGGGCCGGGGTGGTGATCACCTCCGGCACCGGGAACCTCCTCGACTCCTGCCACCTCCACGACGTGGGCACGTCGGCCGTCGTGGTCGCCGAGAACGGCTCGCTCACCGTGCGTTCCTGCGTGATCCGCACCGCCGGGGGCAACGGCATCTGTCTCAACGGGAGCGGCCGGATCACCGTGCATGACACCGAGGTCGCCGACGCGGTCAAGCCCGCGGTGGCCGTCGAACAGCAGGCGAGCATGACGGCGAGCAGGCTGTCGGTGTCCCGCACCGGGGGCGCCGGGTTCTTCCTGGCGAGCTCGGGATCGGTGGTGCTGGACGACTGTTCGGTCACCGCCAGCGGCGCGGAGGGGGTCTTCACCGCCGAATCCTGCGCCCCCGTCCTGCGCGGGTTCCGGGTGCGCGAGGCACGGGGCCACGGCTACCACTTCGCCGGCCAGTCGGCGGGCAGTGTCAGCGACTGTGTGGCCGAGGGAATCGACGGAGTGGGTGTCGGCGTCGCCGAGCGCAGCCGCACCGAGTTCTCCGCGATGACCGTTTCGCGGTCGGCCTCGGCCGGGGTCCGGGTGGCGGGCGGCGCCGACCCGTTCTTCCGCCGTCTGCGGGTGCTGGGATCGGACGACGCCGCGGTGGAGTTCGGTGGCGGCGCGCGCGGCAGACTGGAGAACGCGGAGATCGACGTCAGTGGCCGGAGCGGATTGCGGGTGACCGGATCCGCCCGGCCCGAAGTGACCGGGCTGAGCGTGCGCGCCGCGGCCGGGGCGGGCGTCGAGGTGTCCGACGCGTCGGTGACGCTGGCCGACTGTGACATCGCGGGGTCCGGCGCGGACGGGATCCAGGTGGGCGAAGGCGGCGAGGTGTCGCTGGTCCGCTGCCGGGTGCGTGAGTCCGCGGCGAGCGGCTGCCGGTTCGGTGACGGGTCGTCCGGGACGGTCGACGACTCGGAGTTCGCCGCCAACACCGGGGACGGTGTCCAGGTGGACAGCGCCGAATCCGTGCGGGTCTCGGCCACCACGGTCCGGGACAACGGCGGCTCCGGGGTACGGCAGCTCCGGCCGGGTGGCGACGTGGTGGTCACCGGGCTGATCAGCTCGGGCAACCGGCGCCCGGACGCCTACGGCAGTTCCGTGGCGGCCACCGCCGACGTGCCCGCCGCCGAGGTGACCCCGAAACCGACGGCGCCCGCGGCTGCCGGCGATCCGCTGCGGGAACTGCTGGCGCTGGTGGGGCTCGACGGGGTGAAGCGGGAAGTCACGTCCCTGATCAACCTGAACAAGATGGCCAAGGTACGCAAGGACGCCGGCCTGTCCGCGCCGCCGATGGCGCGGCATCTGGTGTTCGCCGGCGCACCGGGCACCGGCAAGACCACCGTCGCCCGGCTGTACGGGGCGATCCTCGCCGAACTGGGCGTGCTGCGGTCCGGGCACCTGGTCGAGGTGGCGCGTGCCGATCTGGTCGCGCAGATCATCGGCGGCACCGCGATCAAGACGACCGAGGCGTTCACTTCCGCGCTGGGCGGCGTGTTGTTCGTCGACGAGGCGTACACGCTCAGCTCGGGTCAGGGCGGGACCGGGCCGGACTTCGGCAGGGAAGCCATCGACACGCTGGTGAAGCTGATGGAGGACCATCGCGAGGACGTGGTGGTGATCGCGGCCGGGTACTCGCGGGAGATGCAGTCGTTCCTGGAGGCCAACCCCGGGATGGAGTCGCGGTTCAGCCGCACGATCGAGTTCGCGAACTACACCCCGGACGAGCTGGTGACGATCGTCCGCTCGCACTGCGGCAAACACGATTACCGGCTCGACGAGGACGCGGCCGAGGCACTGCGCGGCTATTTCGAGCGGATCCCCAAGGACGGCACCTTCGGCAACGGCCGGACCGCGCGGCGGGTCTTCGAACGGATGGCGGACCACCAGGCGTCCCGGCTGGCGCTGTCCTCGTCGGTCGCCACGGCCGAGCTCACCCTGCTGACCTCGGCCGACCTCGACGGCGTGCTGGAGGGGAGCGCCTGAGGTGGAAAAAGCGTCGCAGGAAAGGGAATCCCCCCGGCCCGCGGAGAAACTGGCCGGTGGGCTGGTGGCGCGGTGGCACGGTCCGCACGCGCTGATCCGGCACCGTGACGAGCCGCCAGGGCACGAGTTCGTCGAGACCGTGCCGGAGCTGCCCGGCACGGTGCTGGTGCTCGCGTCGGAGCGTGCGCGTCGGCAGCCTTCCCTGTTCCAGGCGGCCGTGTTCTTCCTGCGCTCGTCCGTGCTTCCCCATACCGGCGCGGGCACACCGGCCGCGGTGCACGCGGTGTGGCTGGGCGTGGCCGACGCGAGCGCGTTGTCCGCCTCCGACCGCGAACTCCTGCACCGCCTGGCGCACGCGCTGTCGGTCGATCTTCTGGTCCCGGACGGCACGCTGACGGGCAAGCCGGGCGCGGGGCTGTACGTGGGGCACGGGACCGGCGGGGCGGGCTGGCTCCGGTTCCGCGCGGGCGCCGACGAGAAGGTGATCACCACCCGCTGTCCCATCCCGTCCTGGGAGTTCCTGGTGCCGAGGGAACAGGTGGGCAAGGGCGGGCTGGTGGCCGAGCCGGTGCCGGCCGGGATGCTCGTCCGGGACAAGCGCACGGCGGCGGTGTCGGTCGACGAGCGGGCGTTCGCGGTGGCGGTGGACGGGCGGCGGCCGCGGTTGGTCGTCGGCAGGCCGGACGAGCCGCTGCCCGCGCCCATCGAGGTCGCCACGCTGCTCGGCCAGTTCGAATCCGGACTCCGTGCCCGCTGGGTCCTCACCCCCGGCCATCCCGGGATCGCCGAGCCCACCTGGATCGGGGAGCTGGCCTGGCGGCTGGGCGAACCGGTGCTGCTGAGTGCCGGGGACCCGCCGGAAACCGGCGACGAGCTGTTCCGGCCGTTCGCCACCCTGCTGCGGCAGCACCCGGAGATCGGCAGGCAGACCGTGCTGAGCGCGGCTCCCGCGCCGCCGGGATGGGAGCGGGAGGCGGACACGCGTTACCGGTTCGCCGGAAGCGAGCCCGGCGTGGTCGCCGAGGTGGTGCCCTCCGGGCTGGCGGTGCGGCACGCCGACCAGCGGGACGCCGGACCCGCGCATCCGTTCGACACCGGGCGCTGGACGTTGTGGCTCGGGGTCCCCGGCAAGGCTGTCGGCAAAACGCTCCTGACCGCCGCGGA
The DNA here is from genome assembly GCF_039541975.1 of Amycolatopsis samaneae. Taxonomy (NCBI): domain Bacteria; kingdom Bacillati; phylum Actinomycetota; class Actinomycetes; order Pseudonocardiales; family Pseudonocardiaceae; genus Amycolatopsis; species Amycolatopsis samaneae. Next base: position 105,812 of record NZ_BAABHG010000011.1, on the reverse strand, counting down.
GTCGATCCTGGCGCGGCTGGGTGTCGCCGAACGGCGGAGCGTCCGGCTCCAGGTCGTGGGGAAGCTGGACGCGGACGGTCAGGCATACCTGGCCCGGATCGTCGGTGAGGCGGGGCTCGCGGCCCTGCCGGGCCCGCCGCCCCCGCCTCGTGTGCCTCCGGTTCCTCCCGCTTCTCCCGTGGTTCCGCCGGACCACGACGCGGCACCCGCGCCCGCCGAAACACCGCGGCGGGAGGCGGGGTGGATTCGCGAGCGGCTTTCCGGCGCACCGGTGCCCGCGCTGCCCGTCCCGGCTCCGGAGGAGTCCTCAGTGGACACTGTGCCGGGAGCGGTCGGGAAGCAGGACGCGGCACGCGGGGAGGCCCCGAGGCTCGTTCCCGAGCCGATCCGGCCACCTGGACCCGGACAGCCCGTCGTGACGGTGTCTTCGACTCCCGACACCGTCTCCAGTGGACCCGGTGTGGCGCGCCGCGCCGAGCCGGAGCGGCCACCGGAACCCGAGGTGGCCGATCCGGCCCCGGTGCCCGGTGCCGAAGTGTCCGAAATGGACATAGAGCCACCCGTTACCGTTCGGCTACGGCCGAACGGGAACGGCCCGCTGGTACTCGCCGACCGGCTCAGCACCGCGGCCGAGCAGACGCGGTTCTCGGTCGAGGCGGGGGACACCTTCACCGAAGCGCTCGCCACGGTGAACGCCGCGCTGGCCACCTGGCCCGCGTTGCGGCACGCCGACGACGCCGCCAAGGCCGACTACGTGGCCGTCTGTCTGTACCTCGGCACGGGCGAGGGCGTCGCGGCCAGGGTGCGCGAGGCCCTGCGCGCGGGCTCCGCGTCCCCGCTCGAGGGCTACCTCCCCTGCCTGGTTTCCGGCATCCGGCGGCTGCCGACGCATCGCCGCGCGCTGTTGCGGCAGGGCGCGCTGGCCGAGCCCGTGGAGCGGCAGTACCCGGTCGGCGAGGTGCTGACGTTCCCGGGGTTCCTGAGCGCCAGCGTGCCGCTGGACGTCACGGTGCCCGGTGCCGACATCGACCTGCTGATCTGGCCGCGGTCGGCGCGGCGCACCTCCGAGCTGGGCATCGACGGGCCGGTCGAGGAGGCCGTCTTCCTCGCCGGCCCGCGCTTCAAGGCGCTGGCCGTACGAACGGCCGACCCGGACCCGGAGTCCGACGAGGCGCGTCCTCCCCGTACCGCGGTACTGGTTCGTGAGCTGTGGCCGGGAGAGGAACCCGGAGAGTCCGAAGTGGACGAACGGGATCGGGAGGCGCTGGCGAACCTGGACCGGGTGTGGGCCTACCGGCTGCACAACGCCGTGCGGGTGATCGACGATCCGGAACTGGGTGCCCGGCTGACCGCTCCCTTGCTCGACGTGCGCGCGTCGGCGACCGCGGGCGGGTACGCGATGCGGCCACCGCCCGGCGCGGCGATGGCGGCGGTCTCGTGAACGCCTTCGGGACGGTGACCCGGTCGCTGGTCGTCGTGACCGTCGTGCTCGCGGCGCAGGCGGCGGGCCCGGCGGCCATGGCGGACCGGGGAACCGCGCCGCCACTTCCGTCGGGCCCCACGACCTGTCTGTCGCCGCCCTCGGTCAGCGAACCCGAGGTGCCGTGGGGACAGCGGCAGCTCGCGCCGGACCGGGTGTGGCATCTGAGCCGGGGCAAGGGGATCACGGTCGCGGTCGTGGACACCGGGGTGGACGCGGGCACCCCGCAGCTGGCCGGCCGGGTGCTGACGGGGACCGACGTGCTGGACCCGCACGGCAAGGCGAACACCGACTGCTACGGCCACGGCACCTTCGTGGCGGGCATCATCGGCGCCGCACCGGATCCGGGCACCGGATTCGCCGGTGTCGCCCCGGACGTCACCATTCTGCCGATCCGCGCGGCCACCGGCCAGAACAACCCGACCGGCGCGCTGGCGGACGGGATCCGCGCGGCGGTGGACCGGCAGGCCCGGATCATCAACGTGTCGGCGAGCACGAGCGCCCCGTCCCCGGAACTGCGCGCCGCCATCGACTACGCGGCGGCGCGGGGAGTGCTCGTCGTGGCTTCCGCCGCGAACGGGGCGAAAGAAGGCGATCCGGTGACCTACCCGGCGGCCTACCCCTCGGTGCTCGCGGTGGGCGCGATCGACTCCTCGGGCGCGCGGGCGGACTTCTCCCAGACGGGCGGGTATCTGGGCCTGGTCGCGCCCGGCGTGGACGTGATCAGCATCGGTCCCGGTGGCCCCGGCCAGTGGCAGAGCAGCGGCACGAGCTACTCCGCCCCGTTCGTGACCGGTGTCGCCGCGCTGGTGCTGGCCTACCATCCCGGCCTGAGCGGTGAGCAGCTCCGGCACCGGTTGGAGGCCACCGCGGACCATCCGCCCGCGCGGCTGCCCGATCCCGGCCTCGGCTGGGGAACGGTGAACCCGATGGCGGCGGTGACCACGGTGCTCCCGGAGGAGGAGGCGCAGGGCGCACAGGGTGGCATGGTCACGCCGCCGCCCGTGCGGCCCCCGGCCCCGCCGCGGCACGACGACCTCGCCATCGGGATCGTCGTCGCCGGACTGTTCGTGGTGGCCGGATTCGCGTTCGCGGTCCGGCTGGCCTGGCGGCTCGTCCCGGCCGGACGTCGCCGCCGCTGGCGCCCGGCCCGCGTCGCCTGGCACGGGTCCGGGGAGCGGGACGGCTGACGCCGTGCTCGTGCTCCGGTGTTCGACGACCGGCCGGCCTGGTCGGCCTGGTGCGCGAACGGGAATGAAGGGCACCGCATCCTGGAACGGTTCTTCCCCCGGACGCGTCGCGTCCGGGGGTGTGCTGGTGTCACGAATGTCGCATTGCCGACGTTCAGCGTCACGAATGTCGCATTCGTGACATCGTCTGAGCCGAGCCCGCGTCCCGAGCGGAGCGCTGGGGATGGTGAGCGTTGCTGGTGGGCTTTCGTGGGGCACGCGGGGTGCTGAAGGACGCCTTCAGTGCGCTGAGCGCACCGAAGGCGTCCTTCAGCACACCCCCGGGCGCCAGAACTCACCACTCCCAGTGAGAAAACCTCAATACGGCATGATGTGCTTGCTGTCGTCGCACCACACCTCGCGGTAACCGTTCTGCCGGGCACCGTCGATCTCGTACGCTTCGCACTCCGCCTTCGAGCTGTAAGCGAAGGCGCCGACCGGTGCCCAGCCGTCACCGGGGGCGGGGCGGCGAAGGCGGTGGTCGCGGTCAGGGGAACGGCGATCACCGCCGCACCGATGGCGAGACCGACACTGATACGGGAACGCCAGGACAGTTCATGCCCACCGGAAAGGCCGCACGCTTCATGAAGATCACTTACCCGTCGAACAGCAGCCGGTCGGAAGTCCGAACTTTCGGCGAGGCCATCCTCGCATCACGAGGAGTCCCGGCCACGTTCCTTGATCCACTTCTGCCTGGTCACCCAAGAGGTCTGGCCTTTCGTCCTTGGCACGGCATGGCGGCACACGCCCCTTCCCCGCCGCGGCGGGGAAGGGGCGTCAGTTCTGTTTGGGCGCTGCCCCGGGCACCAATGGTGTCTGCACGAGGCGGATCGCGCGGCGCCGGTTGACGAACTGGGCCCGTCCGGGCGGGAGGGTCCGCGGCTTGAGGTTGCCGAGGAACGTGCCTTCGTCGCGGGGGCACGAGAACAGCAGCGCCGGGGTGCCCAGTTCCCACATCCGGCGGATCGCCGGGTTCATCATGGCGCGGCTCGCGCCCGCGGTGCTGCGGGCGATGACCAGGTGCAGGCCGATGTCGGCGCTCTGCGCGAGCAGGGGCAGCAGCGGGGCGAGCGGGTCGTTGCCGTAGCCGCCGCCTTCGGTCATGTCGAAGTCGTCGATGATGATGAACAGCCGCCCCCCGGTCCACCAGTCGCGTTTGCGGAGCCGGTCGGGCGTGATTTCCGGGCCGGGTACCCGTTTCTGCAGCAGTTCCGCCGCTTCCCCGAGCAGTCCCGAGAGCGCGTCCGCGGCCACCGTGTAGTTGATCTGGTGCTCCTGCGGAATGCAGTCGTAGAGCTCACGCCGGAAGTCGGCGAACATCACCCTGGCCTCGCTCGGCGGGTAGTACGTGGCGATCGACTGGGCGATGTGCCGCAGCAGGTTCGTCTTGCCCGTCTCCGCGTCACCGAAGATCATCAGGTGCGGGCTGGCGTCGAAGTCGTGCCACTGCACGGAAAGCCCGACATCCTCGACGCCCAGCGTCACGTTGACCTCCGCTTCGGGGGAGGGAGCGCCGGGCGGGGGAAGCTCGCGCGCGCTCAGCTCGTGCGGCAGCAGCCGTACCTTCGGCGCGGCCGGGGCACCGGGCAGGACGAACGCGTTGGCCAGGTCCTGGGTCGCCTCCGCGAGGTCGTCGGTGCCGGGGACGCCGTCGATGCGGGGCAGCGCGGTGAGGAAGTGCAGCCGGTCCACACTGAGCCCGCGGCCGGGAACGCTGGGCACGGTGGCCGCGGCGCGGCTGTTGATCTCCGATTCGATGGAGTCGCCCAGCTTCAGCTCGAACCGGGTGCCCAGCACGTCGCGCAGCCACGCGCGCATCTCCGACCAGCGGCTGGCCGCGACGACCAGGTGGACGCCGAAGCTGAGGCCGCGCGCGGCGATCTGGGTGAACGGGTCTTCGAGCTCGTCGAAGTCCTGCCGCACCGTGTACCAGCCGTCGACGACCAGGAACACGTCCCCGTAGGGATCCACGTCGCGGAACGCGCCCTGGGCGCGGGCGCGCCGGTAGGTGCTCATCGAGTCGATGTTGTGCTCGGCGAACAGGGTTTCCCGGCGTGCCATGAGGTTCAGCATTTCCAGCACGGTGCGGGTGACGCGGTCGCGGTCCATCCGGTTGGCCACGCTGCCCATGTGCGGCAGTTTCGCCAGCGACGTCAGCGTGCCGCCGAAGTCGAGGCAGTAGAACTGCACCTGCTCCGCGGTGTGGGTCAGCGCCAGACCCGCGAGGAGGGTACGCAGCAACGTGCTCTTGCCGCTCTGCGGACCGCCGACGACACCGACGTTGCCCTTGCTGCCCGCCAGGTCCGCGGTGAGCAGTTCGCGCCGCTGCTGGGCGGGCAGGTCGACCAGCCCGACCGGGACGGCGAGCGCGCCCGCCTGTAGCTCGCCCACCGGACGCGGCCCGAGCACCGGGTCGTCGATCAGCGGGGGCAGCAGCTGGTCGAGGGTCGCGGGTTCCCGTAGCGGCGGCAGCCACACCTGATGCGCGCGCGGGCCGATGCCCTCCAGCCGTTCGAGCAGCACGTCGAGCATGGTCTGCTCGGGGCCGTCGGTTTCCTCCGGCTCTTCGATCTCGGGTTCGGCTTCGACGCGGGGTGCCACGTACTCGGTGCCGAACGCGGCGAGGTGCTCGGCCACCATGCCGCGTTGCCTGCGGCGGGTCGCGGGCCGGTAGCGGCCGGAGACGTAGGCGCCCTTGAACCGCACCAGGGTCTGGGTGTCGGGGCGCAGGTAGCCGTTGCCCGGGGCGTTCGGCAGCTCGTAGGCGTCCGGGACGCCGATCACGCTGCGGCTTTCCATCGCGGAGAAGGTACGCAGGCCGATCCGGTAGGACAGATGCGTCTCCACCTTCTGGATGCGGCCCTCGTCGAGCCGCTGCGACGCCAGCAGCAGGTGCACGCCGAGGCTGCGACCGAGCCGGCCGATCATCGCGAAGACTTCGATGAAGTCCGGCTTGCTGGCCAGCATCTCGCTGAACTCGTCGACCACGACGAACAGCACCGGCATCGGCTCCAACGGGACGCCCTGGGCGCGCGCGGCTTCGTAGTCGCGACGCGAGGCGTAGTTCCCCGCCGCGCGCAGGTGTTCCTGCCTGCGGTTGAGCTCGCCGGTCAGCGCGTCCTGCATCCGGTCGACCAGTTCGAGCTCGTCCTCGAGGTTGGTGATCACGGCGGAGGTGTGCGGCAGGCGGTCGAACCCGAGGAAGGCCGCGCCACCCTTGAAGTCCACCAGGATGAAGTTCAGTTCCTCGGAGCCGTGCGTGGTGGCCAGTGCCAGCACCAGCGTCCGTAGCAGTTCGCTCTTCCCGGAACCCGTTGCCCCGACACACATTCCGTGCGGGCCCATGCCCTCCTCGGCGGGTTCCTTGATGTCCAGCTCGATCGGCGCGCCGTTGCCCGCGATGCCGATCGGCACCCGCAGCCGCCGCCGGGCGGTCATCCGCTCGAAACGGTACTTCTTCGGGTCGAACGTGCGGATGTCGCCGATGCCCAGCAGCCCGGCGAGGTCGTAGTCGGTGGCCAGCGGCTCGTCGCTTTCGGTGGCTTCACCCGCCCGGTAGCGCGCCATCACCTTGGCCAGCGCCGCGACCGCCCGTTCGCTCATCCGGTCCGGTGTGCACAGCGGGCTGGTGTGCGGCTTGCCGAGCCGGTCGAAGGCGACGGTGCCGACCTGGTCGCCCTCGACGTCGAGGTACAGCGCGTGCGGCCGGTGTTCCCACGGCAGGGCACCGGACACGTCGATGATCACGGCGTTGCGGTAGCCCCCGTACCGCATCCGGTGATCCGGCGGCACGCTCACCCCGTCCAGGACGATGATCGTGAGCGGTTCGGACGGGGTGACCGGTGTGTCCGGTTCGAACGACGGCCGTCCGACGAAGGCGGCGCCCCCCAACAGGTCTTCCAGCTCGGCGACGCTGTCGCCGACCAGGCGCCGGGGCCCGGTCGCGTCCTGGGTGTCGAGATCCTGGTTGTGCGGCAGCCATTTCACCCAATCCCACCGCTCGCGCTCGGCCGGGCCCACGCAGACGGCGAGGGCGAGGTCGCCGGGCGCGTGCGCGGTGACGGCCTGCGCGAGCATGGCCCGTGCCAGATCGAGCACGGCGCCCTCCTCGCCCTGGAGCTGGATCTGCGCGAAACCCCGCAGGTACACCGCGATCGGCGCCTCGGACAGGGTCGAGTAGGCGCGCAGGAACCGGCGCAGGGCGTGCGCCGCCAGCGGTTCGAGATCCTCGACCGGCTTGGTCTCCGGCGGCACGAGCTTCAGCGCGGACCGCTGTGTCCCGAGCCCGAGCCGGACCTCGCCGAAATCCTCGTGCGCGGGACGGCGTTCCCACAGCCGGTAGCCCAGCGCCAGCGACCACAGCGCGCCCGGGTCCGGATGGGACCACCGGGCGGCCTTGCGTTGCTGGAGGAGGGCTTCCCGCATCGTCGCGCGCAGCTGGGTCAGGTAGCGCAGGTAGTCGCGGCGGTGGCCGTGCAGCTTCTGCTTGTGGGACACGGCGTTGCGCATCAGCTGGGCGATGAGCATGCCGACCGCGGCCAGCATCATCATCCCGGCGCCCAGATAGGCCAGGGTGCCCGAGCCGGGACGGACGAACATCATCACCATCGCCAGCGAGCTGAGCCCCATCGGCGCGTACATCAGCACGGAGCTGAGACCGCCGTCGGCCTGTTCGGGGACCGCGGGCGGTTCCTGCAACTCGATTTCCCCGTCGGGCGGCCGGGGCCCGGTACGACGGGACCTCCTGCTGAACAACATCGTGCCCACAGCGCTCTCCTTCTGCCGGAGGGTTTCCCCCTGATTCCCGGCCGGCGCCCTCGCGGGCGACGTGCGGACCGGGCGCGGATCGTTACGATCCGCCGACGTCTCGGTTCTCGCCCTGGCAGGAAGGATCCGGACACTCGACATGGAAGAGCGCACACAGCATCGCACAAGCGCGCCGGGAAGGCTACGGTTCGTACTGGGTGACACGGCCACCGACGTGGCACTCCCGGCCGAAGTGCCGTTGGTGGACCTGCTGCCCGCCGTGCTGCCGCAGTTCGGCGCGGAATGGGTCGAACAGGGAGCCGACCACGAGGGCTGGGTCGTCCAGCGGCTCGGCGAACTGCCGCTGGACGAGGATCGCACCCCCGCCGAGCTGAACCTGATGGACGGCGAAATCCTCTACCTGCGGCCGCGGGCCGACCAGTTCTCGCCGATCGACTACGACGACCTCGTCGACGGAGTGGCCGAGCAGGTCCGCGAGGACGCCGGGACCTGGTCGCCGGACCGGACCCGGTGGATGCTGTCGCTGGGCGCGGTGGCCGGGCTGCTGGTTGCACTGGTGACCTTGCTGTTCGACGGTCCCGCTCTGCCGCGCTGCCTGCTGGCCGGCGGTGTCGCCGTCGTGCTGGTGGTCGGTGCGGGAGTGCTGGCCAGAGCGGCGGGCGAACTCGTCATCGCGGTACTGCTGGCCGCGGTCGCGCCCTGCTACGCGGGCGTGTCGGGCTGGCTGCTGGTGCTCGTGATCGACCCGTCCGCCCAGCCGGTGATCGCGCTGACCGGCGCCGCCGCGGGGGTGCTCGCCGCGTTGTCGGCGGGACTGGCCGTGGTCGCCGACGCGGCGCTGGTGTTCACCGGCGCGCTGACCGGCGTGCTGATGCTGCTGGTGTTCGGCGTCGTCGCCGCGGTGAGCCCGGCGGACGTGCGGCAGGCGGCGGCGATCGCGCTGGTGGTGTCGCTGATCGCCGGGATGTTCGTGCCCACCACGGCGTTCCGGCTGAGCGGGCTCACCCTGCCGATGCTGCCCACCAATGCCGAGGAACTGCGTGAGGAGATCGACCCGGTGTCGCATCGCGTGGTGGTCGAGCGCGGCGCGGTCGCGGTCGGCTACACGAAGGCGCTGCACCTCGGTCTCGGCGCGGCCCAGCTGGTACTGCTGTTCCTGCTGGTGGCCGGGGGCGGGACCTTCCCGCTGATCCTGGCCCCGACGATCGGCCTGCTGCTGTTCCTCCGCTCCCGCCATCTCGACGGGGCCGTGCCGCGCTGGGCGATGCTGGCGCCCGGCGGGTTCGCGATGGCCGCGTCGGCGGTGGTGCTCGCGCTGGGCGTCGAGTTCCCGGCACGGCTGGAAATGCTGGTGCTCCCGTTGCTGGCCGCGGGGACCCTGCTGGTGGTGCTGAGCAGGCGGTTGCCCGGCAAGCGGTTGCGGCCCTACTGGGGACGCGCGGTGGACATCCTCGAGACGCTCACCGCGATCGCGGTCCTGCCGTTGACGCTCGCGGTGCTGAACGTGTACGCGCTGGTCCGGGGAATGAGCGGCTGATGCAGTCGAGGCGTGATCAGGTCCAGGCCTACTTCTTCGTGGTCGGCCGTCTGGTGGCGGGGCTGACCCACGGGAAGCCGGACGCGGTGGAGGCCCCGAACCGGCGGATGAAGACGGGCACCGTGCTCGGTTTCGTGGTGGCGGGCCTGCTGGTCGCGATCTTCGGGATCTACGGGCTGTTCGTGCCGGGCGGCAACGAGTCGTGGCGGCAGAACGGCGCGATCGTCATGGTGCAGGAGACCGGCGCGCGGTACCTGTACCTCGACGGGCAGCTGCGGCCGGTGCTGAACTACGCGTCCGCGCGGCTGGCTACCGGCGGTTCGGGCGGTGAAGTCGTTTCGGTGTCGCGGAAGTCGTTGGGAGACACCGCCGTCGGCGGCACGATCGGTATTCCCGGCGCGCCGGACGACCTCCCCGTCCCCGACCGGCTCGACGCCGGGCCGTGGACGGTGTGCCTGCGGGACAAGGGGACCGGCCCCGGCGCCGGAGCGCCCACGACCACCCTGATCCTCGGCCGGAGTCCCGGGCCGGAGCTGTCCGACCGGCAGGGCCTTCTGGTGTCTACAGTGGATGGTAAGAAGTATCTGCTGTGGCAAGGAAAGCGCTACCGGCTCACCGACCGCGCCGCGGCCGACGCGCTGGGCTACGGCAGCGCCCCGGCCCAGCGCGTCACGGCCGCCTGGCTCAACCCGCTGCCCGCCGGACGCGATCTGGCGGTGCCCGTGATCCCGCGTAGTGGCGACCCCGGACCGGTACTCGGCGGACGGCAGAGTCGCGTCGGCCAGGTGTACGAGGTGCGGAACCCGGCGATCGGCAGCGACGAAATGTATGTCGTGCAGGCTGACGGGCTTAACCCGTTGAGCCGGACGGCGGCGGCGCTGCTGCTCGGCTCGGTGTCCTCGAAGGACCTGAACCCGGGCGGGAAAGCGGTCGAGATCGGGCCGGGGGAGATGGCGGGTGTGCCGGTCAAGCCGGTCGGCGAGCTGGCCGAGGGCTATCCACCACCACTGACCGGCAGCGCGCTGGCCGGGCTCGCGGGTGACACGGTGCCGTGTGCCCGGTACACCCCGTCGCCCGGTGGGGCCACGACCACGACGCTCCTCTCGTTGCCGGTGGGAACCGTGAACACCGCGGCGACGCCGACCGGCAAGCACGTGGCGGGCACGATCGCCGACCAGGTGTCGATCCCCGGCGGCAGTGGCGTGCTCGTGAAGGAGGTCGCCGCGCCGGGATCCCTGGCGGGTACCGAATACCTGGTCACCGCCACGGGGGTGAAGTACCCGCTGGCGAACGCGTCCGTCGCGGGCGCCCTCGGCTACGGCAGGCCGCCCGTCGACGTGCCGGGCGCGCTGCTCGACCTGCTGCCGACCGGGGCCGTGCTCGACCCGGCGGCCGCGCTGAACAACCAGGCCGCGGGGAGCTGACCGGCGATGACCAGCGGGGAATCTGCCGAGGGATACCCCCTTTCCTGGCCGTGTCCGCGCTTCGCGTCACCCGGGCGGGCGTCCGAAGTGGAACGATTTCCAGTGCAGCGGGTGGCGGTGTCTGACCAGCGACCACCGGCAACGAAGTGATTTCAACGTTGAGGAGGCGGAGCAGTGTCCACCAGCACCAGCAAAACCGGTCTTACCCCGGACCAAGTCAAGAACGTCGCGAAGCAACACGCCAATGTCGCCGCTCAAATCGATGGACGACTGAAAGCTCTCAGGACGCAAATCGATGCCGTTGTGCACGGTAACCGGGGCCAGATGATCCAGGCCCTCGCCAGCGCGCACCAGACGTGGGACGCGGACACCGCGGAGATCATCAAGAACCTCAACATCATGGCCGGTGACATGCAGACCGCGGCCAAGGAGTTGTTCTCGCAGGACGAATCGGGGGCGCAGGACATCACCAAGGCCGCCTCCTCGGGAAGTGAGAACGCCTTCAGCGGACTCAACCGCTGATCAGCCGCGTATTCCGCCTCGCCAATAGTATGTGTGGAAAGGAAATCCGATGAGTAGCGATGGGGAAATCAGTATCTCCTACGGGCCTGCCCGGCAGGGGATCGATGACATGATGAATGCCAACAACGAGATCACCGCACAGATGGAGGACCTGGAAACCCAGGTCAAGAACATCCTGCCGAACTGGACCGGAACCACGGCGGACACCTATCGGCAGTGCGCGCAGAAAATCTCGCAGGCGCTGACCCACAGCACCATGGTGCTGGCCAACACCGCCGGTGCGACCGGCCAGGGCGTCGAGGACCTTCAGAACCGGGACAAGAAGCTGTCCAACCTCTTCGCCGGCTGAGCTGCCGCCGCGTGCCGGGCCGGTGCCCCCGGCCCGGCACGAAGCACCCTCGTGAGCTGATCGTCACCGCTCGTGGGCGATACCGGAAGCCCCGATCCCTTTTCGCGGAAACCGTTCTGGAGTCATCGACATGAGTTATCCGTACAACCAGCAGTATGTCCGCGGTGGTGAACCCTTCGGCGGCGCATACGGCGGCGCCTACTCCGGCGGTGGCTCCGGTGGGGGTTACCCAGGCGGCGGCTATCCGCTCGGTGAGACGAAGATCGACCCGGACTGGGCCAATCGAATCTCGGCGGAACTCCAAGCCGCCGTGGAAGACATCTCGGCGTTCACCGACCTGCTGGACTACAATCCCAACCCGGGGACCTTCGAGGTCGCGAAATGGCTCGGCGACCGGCTGACCGACCGGCAGAACGGCACGTCGCAGTTCGGTCAGAATCTGCAGGCCGTCGCCAACGACATCGCCGAGGGTCTGGCGAAGGTCTCCATGGATCTCCAGGGGGCCGACAAGGACGCCGCCGGCAAGATCAAGGCACAGCAGAACGCCATGGACGACGTCAACAGCATGGGCGAGAACATCGCCGACGACATGGGTGGCGGCAGCAGTGGTGCCCCCGGTGACGGCATGGGTGGTCCGGGCGGTGGCGCCGGCGGGAACGGGTACGGCATGGGTGGTTCCAGCGGCGGTGGTTACGGCTCCGGCTACGGCATGGGCGGCAATGGTGGCTACGGCTATGGCATGGGCGGTTCCGGCGCCTATGACGCCCTCGGTGGCGGTGTCTACGGCTATGGGAGCGGAGGTCAGCCGGGCGGCGGATCTCAGGGCGGACAGGGGTACTCGTCGTCGGGTGCCGGCGCCCCGTATTCGCAGAACTCGTCCCCGATGGTCCCGATGCGGCGCGTTCTCAGTTCTCCCTTGCAGTCCACCGAGATGAGTAAGCCGGCGGAGCCGTGGGTGGCGGCGCGGGTGGATCGGATGGAGCCGGCGGAGCCGCTTACGGGGGCAGATTGGCGGGAACCGGCAGGGTCGCTTATGGAGCCAGATCGGTGGGAGCGGGCTGAGCCGCTTACGGAGCCAGATCGGTGGGAACCGGCCAAGTCGTTTACGGAGCCAGATCGGTGGGAACCGGCGGAGCCGCTTTCGCGGGCGGATCGGTGGGAATCGGCCGATTTCAGGCCTTCCGTGCAGTCCGCCGATGTGACGGGTCGGCCGGAGCCGTATACCGAGCAGGTCCGGTACCAGCCGGAGGCGCCTTCGAAGGATGAGCAGAAGCTGCGGTAGGAGACGGAAATCGGCACAGGCGGCTGATCTTGGCTCTTCGGTGCGACTGACGAATCCGATACGAACTTTCCAACCAAGATCATTCATGTTCATCGGGTAACGAAGAAAGAACACTAGGTTAAGGACTCCCAGCCATGGCTGACTCGTCGTCCGATTCGAAAGAAAACAGTTCCTCGACCGGATCGAACGCCGATCCGGCGACGAAGAACGGCTCGGGTAACAGTGGGACGCCTGCCGGGCTGGGCTCCGATCAGACTCCGGCGCCCAAGCAGGACAACGAGTACAAAAAGTGGAAGTCCTTCGATCATGACACCTACGACCTGACGCACGGGCCCGGCGGTGACCACGACTACTGCAATCTTGACCACAATCCCGTTGCGGATGAATGGGGTCAGCTGGGTCAGGCGTTCAGTAACCTTGAAAAGCGCGTCATCAAGCCGGTAGGCGACAAGCTCTCCGAGATCTACCGGAATTCGCACGAGCAGTTCTCCGGTGCGGCGGCGGAGCAGTTCAGGGCACAGATCCGCCAGGTGCAGAGGAAAGTCGAGAGCCTCGAGCACGCGGTGCGCCGGTACGCGAGCAGTGCGAACAACATTGATTCTGCGATCAAGCATTTCGCCGCCAATGTCTGGGCAGACGTGGATGAATGTCACCGGAGGCAGCGGGCCGAGGTGGCGAAATGGGGGAGCGCGCACTGGGCCTTGATCCTTATTCCTTTTGCAGGTATTGGCATCTGGAACGAGGGGAGAAAAAAGGTCGCGAGAGACATCGAGAACAAGTGGCTGATGCCGAGGCTGAGCGGCCGGATCAAGACGCTGTGCGCGCAGTACACCTCCAATGGCAACAACATGGTGGCACTGGGAGGATCCCAGTTCGGCCTTGGCGGTAACGGCGGCGGCCAGGGGGCCGGTTCCGGAGGCGGGGGCAACAGTTCCGGCGGCGGTTCGTACGGACCAGGGGCCGGCGACCCGTATGCCCAGGGCATGGGGAGTCCGTACGGCCAGGCGCTGAACAATCCGTACGGCCAGGGCGTGGGGAATCCCTATGGTCAGGGGACGGGTGATCCGTACGGCCAGGGGTCGAACAATCCGTACGGCCAGGGAACGGGCAATCCGTACGGTCAGGGCCAGGGCGGTTACGGCGACCCCTATGGCGCCGGTGGCTCGGGCAACTCCTCCGGCCCCGGCGATCCGAACGGGCAGGGTACCGGTGGCGGTAGCGGTTCCGGAGGACAGTCCGGCCCGCCGGTGACCTCGTCCGGTCCCGGCAACGGCGGCTCGTCCGGTAACGGCGGGCAGCAGGTGGATCCGAACGCCGCGGCGCGCAACAAGGCTTACCAGGACGCACAGAACGCGATCAAGGCCCTGCAGTCCGAGGGCACCCCAAGCGACAGTGGTGGTGCTACCGGCGGCGGCAGCGGCGGCGGCACCGGTGGCGATCCCGGCGCCGGTACCGGTGGCGGCACGGGCGGCGGCTCCGGCGCTACCGGCGGCGATCCCGGCTCCAGCGGTGGTGCCACCGGCGGGGGCTCGGGCGACTCGCCGGGCGCGTCCGGTGGGGGCGCGATTCCGCCGGTGACCTCGACCAATCCCGGCAGCGGCGAGACCGGCGGTTCGGGGCCGGGCGCGGGTTCGGGCGGCAACCAGCGGCAGAAGGACGATCCGGAACGGGCAGCCCGGCAGCAGGCACTGAAACAGGCTCAGGAAGCGCTCAAGCAGTTGCAGGCCGGAGGCGACGGCGACTACGGACTGGGGTCGGGCTCCGGAAGTGGCGACGGCACCGGTGACTCAGGCAGCTCCGGATCAGGTGGTTCCGGCTCGGGCGGTTCCGGCTCGGGTGAGCAGCACGGGAACGGCTCGTCCGGCCCGAATTCGCAGCATCCGAACTCGACGGACCCGAATTCGCCGGAGGCACAGGAGAAGGCACAGCGTCAGCAGGCCTTGAAGGACGCGCAGGAAGCGCTCAAGCAGTTGCAGGGCGGAGACGACACCGATCCCGGGTCGGCTGGGTCGGCTACGGGTGACGGGAACGGCGACCCGCGGAGCGAGGAGCCGAACAGCGGCGATCCGAACAGTGGCGACCCGAACAAGTCGCAGCTGGAGAAGTACTTCGACGGCAAGGACCCCAGCCAGCACCTCGATCCGAAGGTGGCGAAGGACGTCCAGGGCGAAATCCACAAGGCGCTGTCGGATCTGCCGCACTACGACGACAAGACCCCGGACGGGCACCTCACTCCCTACGCGCAGGCTCTGCACGACGCGGAGAAGGCGGCGCTGCAGGCGGTGGACGCCGACACGATCGGGGGCGGCGGTGGCGCCGGTACCGGCAACGATCCGGTCACCCTGCCGCAGACAGTCGGCGGTGGGCAACTCGGAAATGACCCGGTCGTCATGCCGAACGAACCCGGCAGCGCGACCTCGGGCGGCGGCAACCAGATCCAGCTCGACAACAACACCGCGGCGCAGCAGGGCTTCACCCAGCCGAACGGCGGCGGGCGCGTGCCCGTCACACAGAACGCGGCCGTCGCGACCACCGGGGGCGCCCAGCAGATGGGTGGCTACCCCGGCGGTGGGATGCCGATGGGCATGGGCGGTATGGGCGCCGGTATGGGCGGTGGCCAGCAGAACCAGCAGCGGCAGCCGGAGGTGTGGATGCACGCGAAGCCCGGGGCGTGGACCGGTGACGACGACGCCCGCGCCAACCCCGAGGTCATCGGCAAGGGGAACTGATCGATGTCTTCCGCACTGGGCCGTCAGGCGCGACGTCCGCCGGAACCCGCTCCCGGACAACCGACCCTGGACACGGTGCTCGGCCAGGTCGAGGCAGCCGATCCGGCGTCCTTCCTCAGGCAGGCCGAGGCCATCGACCGGGTGACCGAGCACCTCCGGGGCGTCATCGGCGGATACGAGAACCGGACCCGCGAACTGGAGACCAGCTGGGCGGGGCACAGTGCCACCGCGCACTCGGAGCTGGCCGGCCGGGTGACGGCGGAGGTGAAGCGCCTGCTGCGGTCGTTGGCGGAACCCGGTTACGGCAACGTCCTTCGTCAGGCCAGTATCGCGGTGACCGCGGCGCAGCAGCAGTTGCGGGCCCTGAGACAGCAGCGAGACCAAGCGCTCGCGGCCGAGCCGCAGCCGTCCGACCCGGCCGCCGCCACGGCCAGGAACGCTCAGTTCGACAGCCAGGCGGGGCAGATTCTGCGTCAACTGTCCATTGTGTACGAAGACGCGGGCCGGGCACTGACCGCGCTGCCCGGCTGTACCGTCTTCGGGAGCCCGGTTCCGGACGGACCGTCTCCCGGCTCGGCCACCGGTGGCGGAAGCGGGGCCGGCGGGCAACAGCCGTCGGTGTACTCCGGCGGTGGTGGCCACTCCGGCGATGGTCACCCTGGCAACGGCTACTCCGGCGGCGGTGACCCCAGTGGCGGCTATCCCGGCAGTGGCTACTTCATCGGCGGTACGTCGGGTCGGAGCTACTCCGGAGGAGGCACGTCCGGTGGCGGTTACTCCGGCGGCGGTCCGGCGTCGAGCTGTCCGGGCGAGCAGGTACCGGGTTCCGGGGGCTCCTCGGTCCCGTCGGTGCTCGGGGGCAAGCGGGTGCGACGGGAGACGGGCCCGGTGACCACCGGGGGCGAAGCTCCGTTCTCGACGTGGCAGGGCGGTGATCCGAGTCCCGGGCCGGAGATGTTCAGTTGGCGCAGTGGTCCGGTCGGCGAAGCTCCGTATTCGACGTGGCAGGGCGGTGATCCGAGCCCTGGGCCGGAGATGTTCAGTTGGCGCAGTGGTCCGGTCGGCGAAGCTCCGTATTCGACGTGGCAGGGCGGTGATCCGAGCCCTGGGCCGGAGATGTACAGCTGGCACAGCGGTCCGGGCTTCGTCACGAAAGCACTGGGGAAGCCCGAGGAGGCTCCGGCGACCGGGGGTGACGTACGGGGCGGTGGCGGTTCCGGGCCGCAGGGCGAGAACTCACCGGGCAAGTCCGTCCGCCACGAGCCGGTCGCGGTGACGACGTCTTCGGCGTCGCCGCCCGCTTCGGTGCCGTACGAGACCGTGTCCGGTGGCCAGAGTGGCTCACCGGCGACGACGGCCGGGACGAACGTGAGTACGTCCGGCGCCTCTTCGGTCAAGTTCGACAGCACGTCGAATTCCTTCCAGTCACCGAACTCCGGCTCGTCGTCCGACGTCCTGACCTCGGCGGGCCAGCAGCAGAGTGCCCGTCCGCAGCCGTCGGCGAACGGGTTCCCTGGCAGCCAGGCGAACGCGGCGGGGACGGACTACGGCGCCGCTGTGTCGCGGGCCTCGGGTGTCTCCGGTACCCCGGCGTCCGGGCACATGGTGCCGATGACCGGCGGTATGGCAGGCGGGGCGATGGGTGCACAGACGAACCCGCGCTTTCCGTTCGTCCCGCTCACCGCGGACCCCAGCGCGTGGGACCCGCTCGGGGGCGTCACCGCGCAGCACGGCCCGCCGGGTGTGGTCGGCCGCGGGGACGGCACACCGGTTCGAAAGTTCGATGCAGAGCCCGGAAACGGAGAATACGGAGAAGAAGACGATGACGACTGACTGGAATGCCCGGGCCAGTGATCTGGCGGAGGCGGCCGAGTTCTCCGATTTCGACCTGGAGAAGGAAAGGCGCCGTATCGAGGAGTTCGAGGTCAAGTCCCAGGAAGCGACCACCACCCGCGCGAAGGATCGTTCGCTGTCCGTTTCGTTCAACGGCCGCGGTGAGCTGACCGAGTTGAAGTTCCACGGCACCAAGTACCGCGAAATGCCGCCGGCGCAGCTCGCGCACGTGATCGTCGAGACGATGACCGCCGCCCGCGTCGAGGCCATGGCGAAGATGAGTTCGCTGATGGGGTCGGACCTGCTGCCGAACGTGGACTTCGCCGGGCTGGCCAGCGGGAAGGTCAAGATCAGCGAGATTTTCGACGAGTTGATGGCCCCCTTCGACCTCGACGCTCCCGACGGGGTGCTCGGCCGTCCCAGCGAGCCGAAACGAAGGATGTGAGGGCGGTGTCGCACGATTTCCAGCTCGACCCCGAGCAGCTCCAGCACGCCAGGAAACAGATCCAGAGCAGCGCGGAGGAATCCGTCGGGGCATGGCAGGACGCGGTGCACAAGATCAGCGGGCATTGGGGCTGCTGGAGCGAGGATTCCTACGGGCAGGCGTTCGCGAAGAAGTGGGTTCCCCAATATCAGAAGTTCTACGAGGAAGCCAAGCCGCTGTTCGACTGGCTGGAGACCCTTTCCGGCTCGGTCGGCGCGGTTGACAGGAACCTGACCGAGGCGGACGAGAACAATGCGGCGCGTGTGCGCCGCCCGGCACCTTAGTACGGCAGGCGACAACGCCGACGGCCTCGTGCCGGCTGTCGGAAGTCGCGCCCGGCCGCCATGGCCGGGCGCGCGCCGCTCGGGTGGCAGGGGATAACCCCCTGATCCGCCGATGTGGCACTTCGACGCGCGCGCCTCTCGCGCGCGTCGGCTGAACTGGGCACAGGCTGCGCGGATCGGCGCCCGGCCCCCAGTAGCGAAGGAGGCGTGATGAGCGAGTCGTCCTCGCCTCCGCCAGGGGCGGCCGAGGTCACCCATGTCCCGCACGCGGTGCAGAAGTTCCTGCAGCTGATCGCGATGGAATGGCCCGAGGGCTCCGAGAGCGGGCTCAAGGCTATGGCCGACATGCTTTACAAGCTGGACGAGGATTTGGCGGCGCTGGAAGGCCAGCTGCCGAACCTCGTCCGCGGCGTGCGCGAGGGCCTGGTGGGGAAGACCGGGTCCGCGATGGGGACTGCGGGCAACATCTCGTTGCAGCAGGTCGCGCATCTTCGCGAAACCAGCCGCGGGTTGGCGAAGGAGGCGAAGAACGGCAGAGCGGACCTGATCAAGACCAAGATCCTCAGCGCCCTTTTCATGGGACTCGCGGTCATCATGATCGCGCAGCTGGCGACCTCGATCTACGGTTCGGTGCTGATTCCGGCGGTCGAGAAGGCGGCGGGGTCGCTGCTGAAACGGCTGTTGCTCACCCTGCAGGAAAAACTGGCACAGACCTCATGGACCCAGATCACGAAGTCGGTGGCGAAGGAGATCGTGGTCAACGCCGCGATGGGCGCCGGGATCATGGCCGGGGCGGACCTGGTGGTCCAGGTGGGCCAGAACATCTCCGGTGACCGGGACGGGATCGACTGGAAGTCGGTCGGCCACATGGCGCTGATGGGTGGCCTCGGCGGCGCCGGGTTCGGCACGGTGAACGCGTTCGGCAAGGGGATCGCGGCCGGTGCCCGGGAAGTGGATGTCGCGGCCAGGGAGGCGGCGGCCAAGGCACTGAAGGACTCGGCGAAGCGGGTCAACGAGGCGCAGAAGAACCTCGGAAATCTCAAGGGCAAGGGGGCCAAACCGGAGACTCCGCGCGAGGCGGACGGGGCGGTCACAAAGGCGGAGAAGGAAGCGGCGGACGCCGCGAAGCGGGTACGGGAATGGCAGGACCCCAAGGCGACGATCTTCAATCGCCGGTGGCGGCTGGGCGGCCAGGGACTGTACATCGGCGCGCAGATGGGCATGGGTGTCCTGACGGGGATGCTGGGCGGCGCGGCGACCGGCAACGGCTGGCACGCGACGCCCGCGGGCCTGCTGGGAATGCTCGCTCATTTCAGCGGTACGCCGTCCCTGGGGAAAGGGTCCTGGACCGGATCGCCGCGTGATCCGTCGACCTGGGGCGAGAAGTCCGACTCCGGCTCGGGTTCCGACGGCGGGACGAACGCTCCGGGCTCGGGCGGCGAACCGTGGCGAAGGCACGTGGGGACCGACGGTACGTACGGCGGCACCGAGCAGCGCGGTGCTCACGGCGATACCGGGCAGAGGGAAGCCCGGGGCGCTACCGGGCAGCGTGGCGCTGACGGTGGGGCGGGGCAGTTCCGGCCGGAAGGGCAGGCACAGCAGGGCAGCGGGCACGCCCCCGGCCAAGTGCGGACCACCTCGTCGCTGGGGGACTTCCTTGGCGGGCGCGATGCGAACGACACGTCCTCGGCCGCCACCTCGGCGCACGGCGAGGGCGCCGCGAGAACGGACGGCACCGAGCACGCGACGGGTCCGAACTCCGCTCGGCAGGTCGTCGGGGGCCAGTCCGGTACGCATGACTCGGGCGCTGGGGCGTCGCGTGGTATCGATGAGCATCCTGACGGGTATCAGGCCGGTGGTGATCGTTCGCCTGAGGTCGTCTCGGACCAGTCCGGTACACACGATTCGGGTGCCGGGGTGTCGCGGCACGCCGGGGAGGAACGGCAGCCGGGCCGTCTCGAAGACGCGCCGGTCCACTCCGAAGGCACGTCGCGTGGTGTCGACGAACATCCTGGTGCGGCTCGGGGTGGTGATCGTCCGCCTGAGGCCGTTCCGGAGCAGTCGGGTGCGCACGGTTCGGGTGCCGGGGTGTCCCGGCACGTCGGGGACGAACAGCACTTGGATAGCCCCGAAGGCACACCGCGTAATGTCGATGAGCATCCTGTCGGGTATCAGGCCGGTGGTGATCGTTCGCCCGAGGTCGTCTCGGACCGGTCCGGTGCGCACGACCCGGACGCCGGGGTGTCGCGCCAGGCCGGGGACGAACGGCAGCCGAGTCGTCTCGAAGACGCGCCGGTCTACTCCGAAGGCACGCCGCAAAACGCTCCCCGACACGAAACCGCGGCGCCGCCCGTCGAACGCGCGTCGCAGGCACAGCAGCCACCAGCGGCCCGCGCCACACCGGCCGCTTCGCAGGGCAACCACCCGGCGGCGCCCGCTCTACCCGCCCGGCCCAAGCTGACGCTGGAGACCTCGGTGGACACAAGGTCGCCGGCGAACACGCTCAGCCCGGCGACCCCGAGGGAAGCCTTTTTGCCGGGTTCCCAGCCGAATCATGCTCCGGAGTCGCCGTCGGCGCCGGGGCGGGCCGACGACGCGTTCGGGGACAACCCCCCGGCAGGGGCGGGGCCGGACGGTCGTCCCCGTACCGAAACGCCGGATGTCCCGCCATCACGGGAATCCGGTCCGGCGCAAGCCAGCGCGGCCACTTCTCAGCCCACGGGGCAGGGACGCCCGGCTCGCGGCGTGAGTGACGAGGCCGCGACGTCACTCGGCAAGGACGCCACCCCACCGCCCAGGCCCCCGGCGCTCCCGCCGAGGCCGGAAACCAGCAGCAGCACCCCCGGCGTGTCGAGCGGCCACGGCGGTCCCGGCCCGGACGGCAGGCCGAAGCCGGTGCTGCCCTTGTGGGGCAACACGGGCGTGGGAGCCCCGGCTCACCCGGGGCGGCCCCAGCACGACCAACCGCTGTCGGTGGTGGAACCGACGGCGGGGGGAGCGCCCGGGAATCGCCACCGGGGCGAGGACCGCGACCGCCACCACGACGCCACCGCGCAGACGGGTCCGGTGCCCGTCGCACCGCACCTGGACCCGAACGGTGCCCTGGCGGAACAGGGCTCGGGCCGTCCCGAGCACCGTGCCGGTCCGAACGACCTGCCTCCCGGCGACCGGGGGCCGGACCGTTCCGGTCGATCCGGACCGGCGCGCTCGTGGCTGTCGGCACTGCGGGCCAAACTCGCGCGCCGGCTCGGCCCCGAGATCTCGCGCGAAGAGGCCTACGGCTATCGGCGGGAAGAGATTGTCGAACGTCGCGTGTCCGACAGCGACGGAGCCGGGCTGGGCGTCGGTTTCCAGCGAGGCCCGGCGCGGGACGGGCGTTCGGCGACAGTGGTGGAGCCGCGGCGGACTTCGTGGCGGTCGGCGGCGCGTCGGATTCCGGGCCGGGTGTCGGATAGCCGGTTCGCGTCGTGGGTGCGCGACGTCCGGGACTCGCATGAGGTGGGCAAGCTCGACAAGCGGGTGGCGAAGCTGCGTGTGCGGGCCGAGGAGTTGCGGGAGGGCCTGACCGACTCGGAGCGGGCGGAGCGGGAACGGCTTTTCCGCGCGGCCGATGAGCAGGACAGGGCGGCCGGAGCGAAGCAGATCGAGGCTTCGGAGAAGCGGTACGAACGTCGTGAGCTGGTGGCTCGGTGGACAGACGAGCTTTCGGCCGCCGATGGGTTCCGCGGGCCTGCGGAAGAGCATCTGTCCGAGCAGCAACGGAACCAGCTGAAGAGCCTGGACGATCAGGTGCGGCAGCTGGACGGGGAACGGCAGCAACGGGCCGCCGAGGCGGCGAGGCTGCGTGCGGAGACGGACAAGCTGGAGAGCTCGGCGCGAAGGATGCCTTCGGATCCGGAGTCGTTGACCCGGGCCGCCGAACTGGAGCGGCAGGCTGACGAACTCGAGCAGCGAGCGTGGGCGAAGCTCGCCGAGATCGAAGGTCGTCGGGCGCCTGCGGCGAAGCGGCCGGACGAGGCGCTTGGGGATGCTGGTCCGGCGCACGCCGACCGTCCTGTGGAGGGCACGCCAGGACCCACGAAGCGGACCAGGGACGAGGATGCCCCCAACTCCACGGAGCGGTCCGATGACGGCCTTCCGGCTGGCCGGCCGACGCGTCGCGTTCGGCCTTCGCATGACGTGGGCAAGCTCCACCAGCAGGTGGCGGAGCTGCGTGCGCGAGCGGAGGAGTTGCGGGAGAGGACTTCGGATCCGGAGTCGCTGGACCGGGCGGAGGATCTGGAGCGGCGGGCCGGCGGGCTCGAGCAGCGGGCGCGGCAGCTCGAAGGCGGTCCGGAGGAAGCTCGTCCGGCACCCGTGGAGGGCTTCGCCGGGCCTCCTCTGGAGGCTTTGAAGAACGGCCCACTCGGCCGTGGCGCGGCGATTTTCCACACGTTCGGTGGCGGGCGGAAACGTCTGTTGGGCGCGGAGGACACGCCAGGGCCCGCGAAGCGGGCCAAAGACGAAGATGCGGAACTCATCACTGCCACCAACAGGCAGGGCGAGATCCACCGGTTCTCGCCCAATGATGCTGTTCTCCATGAAATCCGTGATTCACGGGGAAGGCGGATCGGGCTCGCGTTCTTCGCACATCAGGCTGAGGTGGAGCAGATCAAGGCCTGGGCGGCGAGTTCCGATAAGCATGACACCTACTATCAGTTCAGTAGTGAGCATGCTCCGGTAGATGCGGATGCTGGCACCGTCAACCTTAAGGAGCCTTTACTCAATAAATCGTACAAAACCTTCGTGGCGCCGTGGTTCGGGAGCTATGAAAAAGGCGGAACCGGGCCCCTGTTTCTCCCGGGTCATGGCGGGGAAGAAAAATTCAAGATACCCTTGGGTGCGCACGAAGACCTCGTGTTTGAGGTCACTCCTGAGGAGTACATTCGATTCCTGCGAGGAAATTCGGCGACGCGAGCTGCGCTTAGTGCCCATCGCAATGGCGACGTGGTTCTGCTTTCCTGCGAAACAAAAACCGGAGGTGCGAGCCGAAGCGTTGGCTCCGCAGCGCGGATCGAACGGGCCGCCAAGGCGTTGGCGGCCGACCCGGGGTTCACTGGCCGGGTGCACGGACCGACAACGAGAGTGGTGTCGGGCAGATCGATTTCTCTTAAATCGGGCAAAGTGATGCCCTTGCATGCGGTTCTGGAGGGAGGCGAATATGTAACGTACGCTTCCGGCAACCTACCGACAGTGGGTGGTACCCTGTACGTGTTGGACGGTTTACGGCAAAGTTTCGAACTGAAATCGGTGCTGTCGTGGCTGGACTCGCGCGGCGAGCTGGGCGATCACCCAGTGATCCAGGACGCATTACGCAGTTTTGACGATGAACAGCCGGGAGGCCATGAACCCTCGGATCCTCCTCCGGTTGACGCGGCCACTTTCCTGGAGGCCATGAGCGACCCCGAGCTGGTAGCTGTCTTGCGGTGGATGGATGACAAGGGGCTGCTGGATCACTATCACACGACTGTTCAAACCTTTCTTCGGGGGCCGGATTCTCCGGCGCGATCAAATGACAAGGGAATTGCGCCGCCGAGCCTGGAAGGGCTCCTGTCCACCCTGCTCGGGCATGTCGATTTTCTGAACGCCATGAGGGTCGGAGACGGCGCGATCGGGACCTATCACCTGTTCGACCCGGAATCATACCCTGAACCGTATGATCACCAGCTGCTGGGAAGCGTCCGGCAGGAGATCGAGACGCGAAATGCGGGTCATGAACTGGCCTCAGCGGGCCTCGCCGGTCTGACAAACCTGCGAACATTCCATCAGCCGCCGCGACCGCCGGTTGCCGGTGTTTGGCGGGTGGGTCCCGTTACCGGCACCTTGGAATTTATCGATGTATCCGCCGCAAGGACAGACAGGCCCGAGGATATTTATGCGGAATTTCGAGATGACGGCACAACTACGAGAATCCAACCCAATCGTCTTGAGCCGCTGGTCAGGCAAAATTGGCAGACTATTCCCGACGCTACCGTTGGCGACCGGAATGCCGATCCGTTTTCTGAGCAGCGGTCGGATGTCGATTCGCTTTCTGAGCAGCGGAGCCCGCGCGAAGACGAAGTGGCTGCTCATCAGTCTGTGCAGCAGGCGCTGCAGCTGAGTGGCGATTTTGCGACCGTCCTGTCGTGGCTGGATCAGCATGGTGTGCTGGTCGACGAATACTCGTCTTTTCATGACGCGTTGCACAGCGTTGACCAGGGGCTTTTCGGATGGTTTGAGTCCGCGGACGGGAGTGTGGAACCGCTGCCGGTTGATGCGGCCGGTTTCGCCGATGCTATGCGTGATGTCGAACTATTGGACGCCCTGCGTTGGATGAATGAAAGGGGGCTGCTGGACGATCGTCATCCGACTATCCGACAATTTTTGCAAGGTCACGATTCTTCGGCATGGTCGCCGAGTTGGGTCGCGCCGAGAATTTCATTGAATCCACATGCCGTCCTGAACCCTCTGATGCGGCATCTTGAATTCATGACTCGAATGTTTTTGGATGACCGAGCGATCGGGGCGGAGCCGCAGCAGCACGCGGAATCATACAACGGTCCGCTTTTGGCGGATGTCTGGCAGGAGATCCAGCGTCGGTATCCGTACCTGGGGGAAATGTTTCTCAATCCGGATTTGATCGCTGTCGTACGCTGGTTCAATGAACAAGGTGGTGAGCTCGGGGAACAGTTACGTGCGCGGGAAACCGTGCAGCTCATTGACCGAGGTGTCATTCCGCCGCAGTTGCGGATGGAGCAGCCCGTCACCACGCGGGTTGATGTGGACTCTTTTCTGGACACTATGCATGATCCCGGCCTTGTGCGTGCCTTGCAGTGGATGGACCACAGGGGATTGCTGAACGGGCAGCATTCCACCATTCAGTACTTCTTGCGGGAGCATATTCGGCCAGAGCGAGAGAATGGTCACCGTCAAGGCGTTCAAGATATCGCGAACGTGCTTAACTCGTTGATGCCTAATCTGCCCTTCCTGAACACCATGCGGGGCATAGACGCGAGCGATGGAACTCTGTTCCGTAGTCGCGTCTTGGCGGCGATCGAAGACGGCTTGGTCCCGGATGATCACCCCTTTGTCAATCAGCGAACGTCCGAGGAACGGGCATTCTCGGAGGATGAATCGAGTTCCCCCGGGTTCGCCGAAGGTGGTCCAGGGGCGGCTGATCGACTGGACGTGCATTATGCGCTACAGTTTGAGGATCTGACGAATGTCTTGGATCTGCTGGACCAGCATGGTGCCCTGGACGACCATCCTGCTCTCCAGGACGCTTTGCGTAGCTCCGACCGTGAGATGGTACGCGAGTCCGGAGATGCGGAGTCGCTGCCGCTTGACGTGCATTGGTACGTGCAAGCAGCGGGTGACAGCGGATTCATGGACGCTCTGCGATGGATGAATTCCAGGGGGCTGTTGGACGAAGGTCATCCGACTGTTCAACAGTTTTTGCGGGAATTCGATGGTCCGACGCGGACACGCGACGATGACGTCTCGCCGGGGGGTTCGGTCGATCCGCGTGCTCTTCTGGACCCCTTGCTGCGCAATGCCGAATTTCTGCGGAGCGCGCGTGCCAGAGATCTGGAGATCGAGCTGACGCGGGCGTTCGATCCGGAAGAGCATCCGGAACCGCATGACCGGCGGCTTCTGGACGAGGTGTGGCGGGAGCTCCACCGCCGGTATCCGAGGCTGGCCGGGCCGCACAATCCGCTTGCCGATTTCGGGGGCATGCCTCGGCGGAGGGCCACCGAGCCCGATATCGGGTCGGACGAGTCGTGGGTGCGGTTCGAGCGGGAGTTGGCAAGGTGGGAACGGCAGGAAGAGCCGGAATGGCAGGCGCGGCGCCAGCAGCTTGACGAGGACGAGGCGTCCGGGCGGCTGAGCGACGCGGACCATCGGCTGAGGCTTGGCGACCTGGAGCGGTCCCGTGGAGCGCTGCGGGACGAGTGGACGCGTAACTGGTGGGGCCAGGAGCAGGAGCGCGGCCTGGGACGGACGTGGCGCCCGCCGGCGACCCGGGATCAGGCGGGGCTGGAGGGGCTGGGCGAGGGCTCGGACGGCGATGCGCCACCGAGCTATGACGAGCCACGGAGCGAGTGGAGGCGGACGAGCGAGTCGGGGGCGCCGGAGGAACCGCCGCGCTACCGACCTTCGGCCGCGCGTGTGCCGAGGCTCTTGGGGCAGGGTGCTGAGGAACCGCTTCACGCGCGAAGTGAGGCCGCCCCGGATCGTGGCGTTCCGGTGGTCAATCCGGCGTGGTTCAAGTCGTCGTACCGAAAGGGCGATTTGATCGATGAGCACGTTTTTGTCGGTGCTGGGGCTGAGCGTGAGTTTCGGAAGGCGTTCTTCCCGTTTGTGAAGGACATCAACAGTGTGGGGCGTGAGCGTCGCGGTCCTGGGGATGACACGAACTGTGCGGACGCGACGTACATGGGGGCGCGCGCGTTGGACGACCCGGAGCACGCGACGAGGCATCCGGAGGTTTTCCGGGCGCGGCCGAGCGCGCCGGTGCACAAGAACGACCTGGCGAGGTTGCTGCGTGGCGAGTTCACCGGTGTTCGGAACAGGTCTGAGGTCGCGGAGAAGATCCGGAGTATGCCGGTCGGTCGGCATGGTGTGGTGTTCGAGAAGTCCGCGGAGGACCTGGGCCACTTCCTGAGCGGTGTGCACGCGAAGCTGGGCGATGGCTGGGACGCGCCCGTGCTGCTGGACATGAAGGGTGGAAAGGTCGGGGCATTCGACGAGGGGCGGACCGCGCTTGAGTTCCTGAGCAACGCCCGGCCGACCATGGATCGCCCGAGCCTGTTGCCGGTTCGGAGCGAGGTACTTCGCGGTGAACTGAGCGAGTTCGGCGCCGCGGGCTCAGGTCGGACGACGGATCCAGCTGTCGCCCCACCGGAGCACGGGCTCCTGTCCGGTGGTGTGCCGGGTTCACGTGGTAGCCGGTTCGTGTCGTGGGGCCGTGATGTTCGGGCGTCGCATGAAGTGGGCAAGCTTGACAAGCGGATAGCGAAGCTGCGTGAGCAGGCTTTTGAGTTGCGGGAGGGGCTGTCCGAGCCCGAGCGGACGGAGCGGAAGCGGCTTTACCGCGCGGCTGATGTGCTGGACAAGGCGGTGAGTGAGAAGCAGCTTGAGGCTTCGGGGAAGCGGCATGAACGTCGTGAGCTGGTGGCTCGGTGGGCGGAAGAGCTGTCGGCCGCGGGTGGGTTCCGCGGGGCTGTGGAAGAGCATTTGTCGGAGCGGCAGCTGGGCCGGCTGAGGAGCCTGGATGATCAGGTGCGGCAGCTGGGCGAGGAAGAGCGGGCGCGGGCTGGTGAGGCGGCTGCGCTGCGTGCGGAGACCGACAGGCTGGAGAGTGCTGCTCGGGAGCGGCCGCTGGATCCGGAGTCGTCGGCCCGGGCCGACGAACTGGAGCGGCGGGCTGACGAACTCGAGCGGCGGGCGTGGGCGAAGCTGGGTGAGATCGACGGCCGCCGGGCGGCCCGGTCTTCCGCGGCGCCGGTTGCCGGGCCGTCCAGCCACGTCGGCGTGTCTCGGTCCGACCACGATGGTGCCTCCCGATCCGGCCTGTCGGACTACGGCGGTGCGCCTCGGACGGAAAGGAATCAGGACGGTTCGGCGGGCCCTGCTCGCTCGGCCGACGAGTACCTGCGTCGGGTCGCGCCCCGGTCGTTATTCAAGAGCGTGAAGTCGTTCTTGAAGAACGACAGTACGGTTTATCCTGATTCGGTTGTCGTGGGCAAATATGCCGATACGGGTGAGCGGGTGGAATTTCGAGAGGGGGGTAATGGTATTTGGTCCGCCCCGATCAGGAACAAGAGCGGCGAGGTTGTCGGTGTCACTTTTAATCGTCCGGGACGGTCCGAAGTCTTCGAGTATTACGCGAGTACCGATCGGCACGACAAGCTGGTGCGTCTTCTGCCGGGCCAGGAGGTCGCCGATGCGTTCGAGCATACGGTTATCGAACCGGGCGGTCCTGACAAGGTCGACGCGATTTGGAGCAAGGACTACGAGCCGAGTGGTGACTCGAACTCCGCGCCGCGGGAGACGGTGGCCGGTGAGGAATCTGTCGCGTCCGACGGTCCCATCTTCGTCGATGCGCACAAGCGTGAGCCGATTCACGTACACGATTCGAATGGTCGCCTGGTCCACCTGGATTCCCTGAACTTTGCGAAGCGCTTGTGGTTCGACAAGTGGTACCAGCTCAACCGGAAAGCCCGGCCGGATGCTTCGACAATGATGTCGATGTGCTACATCGGTGGTCAGGTGGATGGACATGATTTTGCAACTGTGCTTCACGGGTATTTTGGTTTCCCGAACGAGATCCACTTGCCTCGCCACCTGCTCTATTCACTAGTTAAACGCAGAGGTGGCCCACTAAGGGCTGTCGAGGACAACGCGGGTATTGCGACCTATAAGCCCGGCGATTCAATTCATGATGCCAAGGTCACCGGCCAGTACGAGCGCAGTGAGCTCGGGCCTGCCCGGCAGCGTGCTCGGCGGCTTGACGACTTCAGGAAGAGTTTCCCCGAACCTATTGTTATCAAGGCGCGGCTTCAGGAACTGGTGGATCGGGAAGGCGGTCTTCGGGCCGATATCGCGAGTCTGCGCGCGAAGTCGCAGGACGCGGCTTCGGAGCAGCGTGCGCGGGAGCTGGAGCAGCGGGCGGACGAGCTGCGTGTCAAGGCGAGGGCAGAAGCCAAGCACGTCTATGCCGAGCTTGAACGTCGTAATCAGGAGCTTTACGGGGCTGCCGAGGGGAGTGGCTCTCAGGGGTTTTCTGCCGCACCCATTATTTCGCGTGGGTCCAAGAAGCAGGAGGGCTCGGAAGGTCCTGCTCGCTCGGCCGACGAATACCTGTGGCGGACCCGTGCCCAATCGAAATTCTCGAAGATCCTGAAAACCTTCTCGCGAGAAGAAAAGACGTTCGTCCCTGACGACGTGATCGTGGCTGAAAATGTATATGACGGCACGTTGCTGAAGCTGTCGGCGGAGAATATTTTGTCCGCCCCGGTCAAGAACAAGCGTGGCGAGGTCATCGGTGTCACTTTAAGTATGGGTGAACGGCACAAAAGTGACCAGGAGGACTTTGCGAACAGTGACCGGCACGACAAGTTGGTTCGCCTGTTGCCGGGTGAGACATGGTCTGAGTACCACGATCGTATGCTCGTTGGCCAAGGAGACATCGAGAAGATTGATGCTGTTTGGAGCAAGGACTACCGGTCGAGTGGTGATCCGGCCGCTGTGTCGCGCAGTACTGTGGACTTCGAGAACGTCGATGCGTCTGATGCTTCGCCTGTGGCGACCGATGGGCCTATCATTGCGGATGCGCACGCAGAAGAGAGTTTCGAGGGCTACCGGAAAGTGTGGGACGGGGAATCCCCGGATGGGCGCATCCGTCTTGATGGGCTCAATTACGCGAAGTTCTTGTGGCTCAACAAATGGTACCAGCTCAATCGTCAAGCTCGGCCCAATGCTTCGACGGTGTTGTTTTCGTGCTACGTCGGCGACAAGCAACATGCGCGTGATTTCGAAACTGTTTTACAGGGATATTTCGGTTTTCCGAACGAGGTCCATTCGGTTCGTGACCTCTTGACATTTTCTCGGGATAAAGGGCACGGCTTCGTTTTTGGTGTCGAGAATAACAAGGGCATTGCGACCAGTAGTCCCGAACATCCGGGACGCGATGTTATGATCACCGGCCGGTATAAAGGAGGTGAACTCGAAGCTGCCCGAGGGCGCGCCAAGCGAGCCGATGCCATGCGTAAAGAGCTCGACAACGAAGTGCGTGCTTCCAAAAAGAGGTTGCGGGCGCTGCAGGAGCGGCAGCACAAGCTGCTTTCTCAGATCGAGAAGTTGCGTGAAAATTCACTGGATGCCGAGTCGGTGCTGCGGGCGCGGGAGCTCGATCGGAAATACGATGAGCTAGAGCCCGAGAAGTCTGCGGAACGGCAGCTTCAGCATAAAATAGCGTCTCGTGATGAGGAGTTCCTCGAGTCCTGGAGGAAGGGAACGCAAGATCCCGCCTCCGCGCCGTCGGTCTCGAAGCAGCCCGAGGTGGGTACGTCGCATACGATGGCGGCTCACCGCGGCTCGCCCAGGTCGGCCGGTCTGACCCGGGGGCTTCGGCTGCTGTCCTCCGACTTCACGGTGTGGCGGCAGCGGGCGGCGGAGCTGCCGAAGTCGTGGCAGGCGGTGCTGTCGCGCTCCGGGGCGGTACGGCACGAGGCCGGAAAGCCGGAGGTGCCCTCGTCGATCTCGAATTTCGCTTCGGCACTTCGGGAGAAGGCGGCGACTTGGCGGGAATTCAGGTACGGCGGCGAGGCGGGCCGGCTCCGGCGAAAGGCGTGGGAGCTGCGGGAGCCCGAGGAACGGGCTCGCGAACTCGAGGAAGAGGCTTACGAGCTTCGGCAGGAAGCGGCGGAGCTGCGTGGCGAGGCCGCGGAGACGCGAAATCGGTCGGCGGATTCGCCGGACGGGGAATCCGCACGCACCGAGCACCGGGACTCCGGCGCGACGCCTCGCGCGGAGGAACTGGAAGCGCGGGCGCGGGAGCTCGATGAGCAGGCGGCGCGGGCGCGGGCGGAGTCACCGCATGTGGGGCAGGGTGCCGATGCGCGCGCACAGGTCCTGGAACGGAAGGCCGATCAGGCCGAGCAGCGTGCCGACCTGGCCGGACAGCGGGCGCGGGAGGAACGGGCCCGCCGCGGTCTCCGTCAGCAGCGTCAGGAACCGGATGCTTGGCCGCGGATAGCGGAACTGGAGGAACGGGCCGGCGAACTGCGGCGGGAAGCCGCGGGACTGCGTGCCGAGGCCGAGCGGAACCGGCCCGTGGACACCGAGGAGCGCGACAACGGCGCGGCGCGGACCGTGGGCGAGGACAGCGGGCCGACGCACCGCGAGCCGGTGCGTGCGGACGAAGGGCGGGCGCGGGAACTCGACGAGCAGGCGCGCGACCTCGACAAGCAGGCGGCGGACCTGCGGACGAGGGCGTCCGAGCCGGGTGCCTCGTACCGGTCGAGGGCCGGACAGGTTCGCGCGCAGCAGCCGAAACTGCGGGGCAAGCTGGACGGTTCGGCGATCCGGGCCGAGATCCTGGCCAAGCTCGGCGAGGATTCGTCGTATCGCGATTTTGTCGAGGTGGCCGCTTCGGACGAGAACCTGACCAAGGCGTGGGGCAAGGTCGGTGGTGGGTGGTTCCGGATCAGTCTCGGCAACCGGGCGCACAGCGGTGGTCCGGAGGAGATCGCGATCCTGCTGGAAGGGCTGGGCGAAGGGGAGAACTCGCGGTCCGAGTTGCTGGATCGGGACAGTACGACCACAGTGGCGCGGGAACGCGGTTCCTCGATCGAGAACCTGCCGCACTTCACCGAGGCGGCCAGTGTCTTCGTTCCCACGCCGAAGGGCACGGTCCGGGCGTGGCTTTTCGGTGCCTTCAACGCAAGCCGTTCCGGCCTGAGCGCGACCTCGTCCAGGATCAGCGAGACGCGGGTGATCCAGCAGGGCGTCGAGCACGACACCATGGATCACTCCGCCGTTTTCCGGCTCGAGTTCACCCAGTCTCGCCGGCGGCCCTGGCAGGCGACACCACCGCCATCGGTGAGCCGGGTGGCGGGCGAGGTCACCCTGGCCTGGCCGAAGGCCAAGCCGGCCGCCTCGGACGAGCGTCCGGTCAACCCGGGGGATGTCGAACACCTCGTCTTCTCCGACCTTGGAGCGGTTTATGACGGGGTGTCCAGGGAGCTCGGTGGCTTCGCCCCGAACGACGTACGGTCGCGCGCGGATCTCGAGAACTGGCTCAGCCATCGGGCGGTCACCAAGGAACTGCTGAAAGGCAAGGTGGTCAGCGAGACGTTCGCCTTCGCCGGTAAAGGCAAGCTGCCCGTCTACGTCGCCCTCCGCGGACGCCGGGACGGTGAGCCGCTGAAGTCCCGGCCGGTGCGGGACGGCGACGGCACCGTGCGGCGGGAGAAGCTGACCGGTGGCCAGGTCACCACCAGCGGGGCCACGGTCAGGCGTCGCGGGGTGGGTGTGTCCTTCGCCATCGGCGACTACAGCGGCAAGGACGAAGGGTTCGCCGTCGGCCCACAGGTGCGCTTCCACCGTGGCACCGAGCTGGACGACGGGGTCACCGACGCACTCGGCAAACAGGGGGAAGAACTCTATTCGGGTCCGCTGCAGGAACACGAAGCCGACTTGACGCTGGTGGTCCGCGTCGGCGACGAGCAGCACGCGAGTGAGGGCGCGGCGGCGGCCCGCACCCCGATGGAAGGCAGGGGCCGCGGCGACGAGCAGTCCGCGACGCCCGCGACGCACTATCGGCCGGACCGGATCATCCGGGTACCGGGCAAGGCCACGCTGTTCCTGCGCGGCCGATCGGACGACCCGAGCCCGCACGTCCTGGAACAGGAACACGGGTTCACCCTGTCCGAGCAGCACCGGTTGCAGACTCTGGTGGACCGGCACGGCCTCGTCGTCGACATGCGGCCGCCCCACCCGGACGCGGTGCCCTGGATCGCCACCGGCGAGACCATGCCCCGGCCGGGAGGGCTCCCCAACCGGCTCATCGACGAGGTCGACGTGCTGCTCGGCGCACCGTCGGAGAAGGTCGGACTGGTCGGCCACTTCAAGCCCCGGCTGCCGGAGATCGACGATCCCCGGCTGGACGTGCTGCCCGGCGGGTTCGCCGTCCTGGAGAACCGGTTCGAGCAGCGCTTGACCGAATTCACGCGAGGTCTGCCCGAGGATGGCGACTACCGGGTGACCGAGGACGGGGTGGTCGAAGAGCGCTCGCCGGACGGCGAATACCGGCCGCTGACCGAGCACCCTGCCTTCAGCGTCCGTTCCGCGGCGGACGACCGCCCGCTGCCCCAGGCCGAGCTGGACCGGTTGCTGGCCATCGTGGGCGAAGACGAGCTGGGTGGCCGGCCCGGTGCACTCCGCTCGTGGGAGCCCGGGCCGCGGCGGGTGGCCGACCTCGACGCGGAGCCGTCGCGGGTCATCCGGTTCGCCCCCCGGCAGCGGCCGGCGCTGGCCGCCCCCCGGCTGCTGCCGGAGGTGGCGCAGCACGCGGCGGACTTCGGCCAGGAAATGCGGGACCTGTTCCCGGCCCGTGACGACGCCGCGGCGGACGGCCGCGCTCAGCACCGTGGTCCGGGGCCGGAACTGGATGCTCCGGAGGCCCACTTCCCGCCGGGAGTGAACCCGCGGGTGGCGTTCGACCAGCTGGGCGCGGTCAAGAAGCTGCCGGACGAAACCATCGAACACCTCACCGGCATGCTGCTGCACCGGCTCGACGCCGAAGGCGTGATCGGCGGGCAGAGCTGGTGGCGACGGCTGCTGCATCGCCCGAAGGCCTTCCCGTTCCGTGACCTCAAACAGGAAATCGTCGCTTTCCTCCAGGACGGGGACAACGTCGCGGAGGTCTTCAACGGCGGCGACGGGCTCCGGATCCCGCTCAGTAGGTGGCACCGGGGCGTGCCGGACCAGTTCGTGCGCGGCTGGGCGGACCGGCAGCACGCCGGCTACCTCGGCGGCACCGGGACCGAACGGATCGGTGGCCGGATCGTGCCCAGCCGGTCCACGGCGTCGGGGGTGGACAACTCCCAGTTCTTCAACACCGGTGTGGTGGTCGCCGGTTACGGCGACCACCAGTCCATCTGGCCGGGTGGCCAGCTCGTCGGGAAGGCACGGTCCGGCGACGGCACCGTGATCGACCAGGGGCACGGGTACGAGCTGCCGTTCGACATCGAGCGGCCCGTCCACCACCTCGGCTATCCGGCCCGGTTCGAGTTCAGCGGGGACGGGCGGTGGGCGGACCGGCGGCCACCGCGGCTGTGGCGCGATTCCTCCGGGGGGATGGGCAGCGGGATCCCCGGGGAGGTCGAGGTGACCGTGGCGGCGCTGCCCGGCCGGAGCACGGCGACGATCGAGCGCGCTCCTGCGGACGAGCCCGCTCCTGTCTGGCGGCCGGACGGCGCTCCCAAGCCCGAGATGCGGCCGACCGGTCCGCCGCCGCTGGACGCCGAGCTGGTGGCGTTCACTCCGACGCCGAAGGGGCTGAGCACCGCGGCGAAGATGTTGGACGTCCCGCGCTCGGCGTGGTGGAAGGAATGGCTGAAGTTCCCGTTCGTCGGGAGCGCGGCCAAACCGATCGACCAGCACAACCCCAGCCTGTTCGCGGGCGTTCACGAATTCGGCGCGGGCACTCCTGGCGCGTATGACGGCGCATTGGACGGGTTGGAGTTCTTCTACACCAGGGACCGCCAGATCGCGGGTTTCCCCCGTTCGCTGGTCGAGGATTCCGTCGAGGTGAAACCGGTCGAGAGTTCCGCCGAGCCGAAACCGGTGGGAGACTTCCGCGAACTGCGGACGCGCAACGGCGGTGGCATCTTCGGCAACCGTGAGCTGACCGCGCGGGTAAGGCGGTTCAACCAGCTGGGCGATCCTCGCGTCCTCGGCAAGGTCGAGAACCACAAGTTCGTCGAAGCACCGCACTCCACCACCGTCCTGACCAGCGGGCCCACCAAGGGGCGGGGCATGAGCCTGAAGGTCAACCTGCTCAATCTCCACCCGTTCAACGGGTCCTACCTGGGCGGGCCGGTGGCCGGGCTCAACGGCAAGTTCATGCGGACCGAGGAAAGCAAGAACACCGTCGCCGGTCGCGACACCGACGTGAATGTCGACATCGAGGACGGTTACCTGGTCGCCTACAGCCGGACCGAGGAGCAGACGAGCTCGGCCTTCCGCGGCTGGCACGACGCGTTCGGAGCGCTGCACGAAGGCACCGTGCGCGAGGGAAAGCAGTGGATCCACCTTCCCGGCTCCGTCGTCTACCTGGTGCGGTCCAGTGCCATGCACCAGGTGGAAGGGCTGCGGCCGGAGGACCTGGCGGTGCTGGACCCGGCCGTCGCCGAGCGGTACCGCCAGGAGCACCCGGCCGCGCGCGACGGTGACCAGGACAACGGCGTTCCGGTCGACGACCGGCCGGAACCGGCGGTGACGGAACCTCCGGCGCTGCCCGAAGGCACGCGGGTACGTCCTCCGAAGAACGTGGGCAGGGGCGAGGGCTCGGTCTCCTTCGCCGACGCCAAGGCTCCGCGCGAACTGGGCAAGGAGGTTTTCCGCAGGCTCACCGAGTGGTCCCGGCGGGAAGGCGCGCGGGTTCAGGCGGAGAACGAGGGCAACCGGGTCAAGCGGTTCGCCGATTGGCACAACGAGGTCCTTTCCCAGCCGGCCGAGGGCAGCCACGAGCCGGTGTCGCTCAAGTGGTTCGACCAGATCAACGACCGGATCCACGAGGACGTGCTGCATCCGGTGCTGGCCACGCCCGCGGCCGACATGTTGTTGCGCCAAGCGAGGAACGGCGGCGTGCCGCTCCTGCGCTCCGCCCGCACACCGTTCGGTGAGGTGGAGCAACTGGTGGTGTTGCACGCCGGTCTTGGCGAGGGCCAGTACCACGACACCGTCCGGAATCACAGTTCCTCCCAGCACAACGAGGAGACGCGGGGGAGGTCGGAGACAAGGGACCGCAGCTGGGTGCTGGAGGCGCACGCCGGCTTCGGCAGCTACACCATGCACGGTGCGGCCGACCTCACCCAGGCGTTGCTGCAGGGCGAGTTCCACGAGTCGCACGACGTGGGTGAGGCGCGGCAGATCACCGAGTCCACCACGGCGGGCACCGGGGCGCGGAAGGAAATGCGGTTCCTGCACGACCTTGAGATGACCATGAAGGTCTACCCGACGGCTGCCGCCGGTACGTACACCAGGGCGCTGGGGAAAGCCTGGTCCTCGCTCGAACCACACCAGTTCGGCGAGCCGTGGGAGACCCGCTTCTCCCTTCCGCTGGCCGTAAGGTCCAGAGTGGACGAAGGCCTGGTCATCCGGGAAGACACCGAGCCGAACCGGCCGGTCGAGCGGATCCCCGGTCTGTGGCAGCACGGCAGGAACGGTGACCGCACCGAGTACGGCTTCCGTCGCGACGACAACGGCCGCACCATCGCGGATGTCCACTTCCGTCCGTTCGACGCGCCCAAACGCGACGAGGCACTGGAGAACCTGATCGCGGGCCGGGTGCCGGACGCGAACGGCAAGGTGCCGGAACTCCCCAACCGGCCACCGCTGCCCGCTCGGGTCGCGGCCAAGATCAAGGCCGCGACCGGACTCAACCAGCGGCAGATCCACCTGCACGAGGCACTGTCCAAGCGGGGGCAGGTGCTCGAATTCCACGAAGGACCCTTGAAACAGCTGAAGATCCGGGTGGAATTCGCCGAGGTCAAACGGATGGGCAGGCCCGAGGGCTCGGTGCACCGGACCGGCATGGAGAAGGAGACGGTGGCGACCGGTGTGTCGCGCCGCGGCATTCTGGAGGCCGTGGAGACCAGCGACATCCGGGGCGAGCCGATCGCCGGGGCGGCCGGACGGCCGGGCGTCACGCTCACCGAGTACGTGCGACCCATGCTGGACTACGGCAACCGGCGGCAGAACGTCGTATCGACCGAACGGGAGCTGGGTACGCCCGGCGGCCACTCTCCCGGGGGTCATGACGTGTCCGAGGTCGTCCCACGGTGGACGATCACGCCGACCTACCGTGCCGAGAAGGCCGAGTGGCTCGGCTGGAACCGGCCGATGCGCACTGGCCGGGACGACACGATCACGCTCGATACGAACCGTCAGGGCCTGACGGAACTTGGCTTTCGCGCGCCGGACCGCCCGGCCGAGGAGGAATTGTTCACGCGGCAGGACGAAGCGTGGGAGGAACACTGGGAGGAGCAGGTCGCCGCCGCGAGGAAGTGGATCGAGCTCGGTAAGGCGAACGGTCGGCACCGTGAACTCGCGGGCGCGGTCGTCAGTGCCGAATTCCAGCTTCCGTCGCGCATCGAGCGGCCGACCTCGGCGCCGGAAGTCAGGCTGGACAAGCTGATGGGCGAGATCCACGACGTGGTGTTGCGCCATCTGGTCGTCGAGGGCGAATCCGCGGCTCGCGACATGTCGCGCGAACTGGCTGAGCGGTACGGCCTTCGCCGCACCCAGGGCCTCCCTGGCGGTGGCCCGCGCGACATGGTGAAGCGCGCCTTCAGAAAGGTCGGTGAGAGCAGTCGCAGCGGGATCGAGCGCGTTCGGCAGCGGACCGACGGCCCGCAGAAGCAGACCGACGATCCCGACCCGCTCCTAACCTACGACGATGCCAACTCCCCGGGCGAGGTCGCCAGGCAGGCCGCTGATCTGGGCGTGCACGAGTGGGAGTTCACGAGGTTCACCAAGCTCGGCCTGGACATCGGCCCGAGCCAGCTCGTCACGATGGCCAAGAACGCGGGCGAGCCCGACGCCAGTGCTTTCGTCCGGCTGGCCACGCTGTTCGAACGGACGCCCGGCAGCATTCTCGAGCAGGCCAAGAAATCCGCCGACGCCATGGGGCTGCCCAGCGGGAAGCCGCTGATCCGGCTTGCCGATCGGCTGGGGGAAAGCCCGGAACGGCTGGAAGTCCTGGGCGAACACCTTCGCGAGCTGGTGCCGGACAGGGAAGCCGCGGATCGGCTGACCGGGCCGGAACTGGAGCAGGGGCTGCGCGATCGGCTGGGTGAATTCGGGCTACACGGTGAGAACGACCTCAACCACCTGATCGCGCTGTCCGACGTGCTGGGCTGGGGAAGTGAGGGAACCCGATGGCTCTGTTCTTACGTGAGCAAGCGCGACGTTCCGTTGGACCTGCTGCACGACCTGCCCCGCAGGTTCGTGAAGGAGGGGCTCACGCGGCTGCGCGAGGCCGAGCGTCTTGGTGCCGAGATCGAAGAGTGGCTTTCCGATGCCGGGAAGGCGGCGGCGCGTGACGAACTGGCGCGCCTGGCCGGTCTGCCCGACGGCGAGGTACTCGAGGCCGTCGCGAACAAGCTGAACGTCGAAAACCTGCCTGACCTGGTCGCTCTGCACGACGACTTCGCGGCCATCGAAAAGGACTTCGCCGCCGACCAGCAGCACGCGGCCGGGCGCCCCGAGGAGCGGGCACAGCGGATCGTCGACGAGTTGACGGCCCGGCTGCGTGAGCGGGGCATCGACAGCGCCGCCTTGGTGCGACTGAGTACCCGGCTCGGCCTGCGATTGGAGGATCTTGCCGCGCTGCAACCTTCGCGGCACTTCGCCCGGCTGATCGGTCAGTTCGTGCAGCGGCTGACCGGGGCGAGGCTCGCCGGGTCCGCGACCAGCCGCTACGCCCGGATGTTCGGCGACTACCTCACGGCGCGCAGCGAGAACGAACAGAATCGCGCGCTGGACGACTTCGCGCGGTCCCGACAAGAATTGCCGAACGACGGTCTCTTCGGCAGGCACATCGAGGCCATTCTCCCTTCGGCGCTGGAGGTGCTTCCGGCGTTCGACCAGGGCCCGCGGCGTGCCGTTCCGAGCCCGGGCGGGAAGATCCTGGCTGAGCTTCCGCGGAATGACTACGCCCCGCACGAGGCCGATGAACTGGCTGCCCGGCTGGATATCGAGCGGTGGGATTTCGACCAGCTGACGAAGAAACCGTGGTTTGATCCTCATGCGCTGATCCGGCTGTCCAAGAAGACCGAAGTTCCCATGGAGAATCTGCTCCTGCTGGGCGAGAGGCTCGGCAGGGTGCCCGCGGAACTGCCACAGACAGCGCACCGGCTCGGGCGTCATCCGCTCGAAGTCGCCGTGCTGGCCGACGAGATCTTCACTCAGATCAGCTCCGACAGTGTCTTCGTTATCGACCCACGGGATCTGGTGGCCCTGCGCCCCGTGATCGATCGGCTGGGACTGGAGCCGAATGGGAAGCCGCTGACCACGGAGGCACTTGCCGCAGAGGTCCGGCAGCGTGTCAAAAGTGTCAACGGTGGACTCCTAGAGCGGCTGGCCGTGCTCCTGGATCCTAATTATCGCCGGGGCCGGGTCATGGCGGAGGCGCGGCTCGGCGAGGCCGGCCTGACGCCGGAACGGCTGCTGTGGACGCTTGGCCGCGTCGAGAAGGGGCGATTGCGGACAAGCCCGCGGGAAGGCGATGTATGGCTCGCCGACTGGTGGGCGCACCAACTCGGGCTGAGGAGGGGTAGTGATACCCGGCGGGCTTTCAAGGAGCTCCTGAACAGAGCTCCCAACGTCGATCTCGGAGCGATCGTCGAGCTGGTCCACGACCACTACGAGGCCGACAGCTATGCCGAGCGAATCGCGGACCTCCATACGGCGAGTGTGGAGGCCGGTCGGACGATCGACGGCGTCGAGCAGGTGGCGAAGCAGCTCGACATGGAGGGGAAAACGAGGGATCTGCTGGAGCTGGCCGAGGAACTGCCGGCTCATCCGCGGGTGCTGCCCTCGTTCCGCTCCCTGGTGAAGACGCTCAACTTCGGCAAAGCTGTCCAGGATGTCGGCAGGAACATCGATGCGCGCGTGGAGGGCTATCGGGAGAAGCTGGGCTGGCCCGCCGAGAGCGGAGGCAAGCGGGACGTCTACGACTTCCTGGCCGACCGCCAGCCCACACCCGAGCAACTGGCCGACGACAACTGGCTGATCAGGGCGGCGCGCGACTGGGAAGAGGAGAAATTCGGCCCCGAACAAGCCGAGACTCGTCGCCTGTCCGCTCGGCTCCCGAAGGAGACCTGGTTCAACGCCGACGACTACCAGGAGCTGCTGGAGCGCCTCGGCTCGGAGCATGACGGGTTGATCCTGCGGGCGAGCGAGCAGCAGCACCGGGTGCCGAAACTCCACGAGATCTACCAGCCTCGGCTGCTCTCCACCATCGAGCTCCTGCGCGTGGCGACCGAAACGAACAGCGATCCGCGCGAGGCCCGCGTATACCTCGAGCACTATGCGTTGGACCACCGGGAGCCCTGGGGCTTGGTGGACCAGAAGCGTTCGGCGTACGAGGCGGTGCGCGAGCGGCTGCCGCGATGGCTGGCGTACCAGAAGGAACGGCTGGCTCTCGACGGGCTCCCGCTGTGGGAAGTGCACGACGGCTTGCAGGAAGCGGGCCGGCGCTTCCCCGATCTGGACCGGTTGTCGGATGAGGACGCGATCCGTGCGGCCCGGGGTGGTGGATTCCCGGTGCCCGTCCACGCCGAGGCCGCGTTCGACGGGTACGAGCCCGGACATGAACCGGGCCCGGGGCGACCCGTGGAGCCGGGGAGTTTCCGTACTCCGCAGGACGAGCAACGGTTCGTCGACCGCTTCCTCGACGATCTCAAGGGGGTGAACGAGCCGGTACCGGGTGAGCGGGGTGGCTCGGCGGGGCGGTCGGAGAACTGCGTCGCGGTGACCGTTCAGGCCGCGAACACCCGCCGGTCGGGGATGCTGCACCGGGCGGAGCCCGGTCGTCCGGTCAGCGGCGCCCGGGTCGTGGAGATCATGGGCCCGGACCACCTCCGGCGGCGCTTCGCGGATTTCGGTGAGTTCAACGCGGCCGTCGAGCGGGAGGTGGGCACCGGGAAAACGGCTCTGGTGTCGGGCCAGGTGAGGCCGGGGTTACGGCACACCTATCTCGGCATCAAGCTGGACAGTGGCGCGATGGTTTACCTGGATATCGACACGGACGGCGTCCACATCCGGGATCTGTCCGAGGTCAAGGATCTGCGTTTCGCGCCGTTCGACGATCGATCGACGTACGCGCCACCTCGGGCACATGACGAGACGGCCGCCGGGGCGGGGCGAAACGACCGGTTCGCCGCGGCCGACCCGTTCCTACGGGAACTGCACGCCGGGGGGTGGAAGTTCGCCGACAGCTACCGGGACGGTGATCCGATCCACTTCTCCAGCTTCGCGACCCCGGCCGACTCGAAGCGCTACTACGAGGAGCATTACGCCCACCTGAGCCCGGTGAACCAGCCGCGTGCCGGTGTGCGTGAATCCCGGCTGGAAGCTGTGGGCCGGAAGGCCAACTGCATTCCGGTGACGGTCCAGGCCGTGAATACCGCGCATAATCCGGGGTCGCTGTTCCCTGCCGAGCCTGGTGCGCTCAAGATGGAGAGCTTTTCGGCTGAGAAGGTCTTGGACGCGAAAATTGGGCCCGCACAGCCGAACCTCGGTGAAGTGAACGATGCCGCGAAACTGTCGATGCCCAAGGACAGCTATGGGACGCTGCTGGTAGCACGGGCTCGCCCCGTCCCCGCGCATGCGGCGATGGTGCATCGGCAGATGAGCGGTCAGGTCGCGTTTGTGGACGTACAAGCCCGTGACATGTTCCGCTCTTCGTCGTACGACGTTGGTTACGTTGCTGTTCCGATGTCGCGAAACAAGATCTACTCGCCGCCGCAACAGGATTTGGCGGCATCGCTTCTGTTGAGCGAAAGTGAGGTGGCCGAGGACATTCGCGACGTTCCCTGGTTCAGCCAGGAAGGTCATGATCGCTACGACCGCGCCCTTCAGCTGTTGGAAGAAGCTGGCTTGTCGCCAACGTTGCATTTCAGGGATCTGCGTACGTTGAGCAGAAAGATCGACCAGTTCCCGGACGGGCTGTCGGCTGTGGCCGAGCAAAACGGTATAAAAGCGTGGGTCCTGCTCCGGGCAGGCGCGGAAACAGGACTCGCTCCGCGAGAGCTCGCGCCGTTCCGCCGCTTGCTGACCCGATTCAACGACGACCGGGTGCAATCGCCTCGAATCCAGGCCGGGGCGAAATGGATCCAAGACGTAGTGGTGCCCGGCCTGGCGCAGGTACTCCGCTGGGATCGGAACACCTTTGACCGGTTCTTGGCGGACGGGAATCCCGTGCATCCGGAACTGGATCAGGCATTGGACCGCCTGGTGCAGCAGGATCCCGCCTGGACCAGCGGCTTGCGTGAGTGGGCGCAGGGCGCCCAGCGTTGGCGGTTGCAGAACACGGTGCCCGGCTTCGCGGGTCAGACCTTCCACGGCGGACCTGGCGGCGATCTCGTTCAGGGACCGGCTCTTGCTGTCGACAAGGGCCCCGTCGTCGCCGAGGGCGCGTCGGGTTCTGCCGGAGACTGGGCTGCGGGGTTCGCGCAGGTGAACAAGCCGGAGCCCGGTGTGACCGAATCGGCTATGGAGACCCTTGGCCGACGCTTCAACTGCGTTCAGACCGCGGTGATGTCGGTCAATTCCTACTACCATCCAGGAACTGTCTTCCGCGCCAAGCCCAGTGCGGGTAACACGGTGCACGACCTTTTGGTCGCCACGGGTAAGTCGCAGGAGGGGCCGTACCAGAACCTCTCGGATTTGACCAAGGCCGCTCTGCGGGTAATGCCCGAAGAGACTGCTGCGGTTTTGCTTGTTCACCGAAAGAGCTCCCCTAGCCATGCGGTGATGATGGCGAGGGAGGCGGAGGGTGACCTGTTTACCCCGCCTGGGCATAACTTAAAGGGAGATTACTACCATATAGTGCCGATGCCCAGAGGAGAGGTTTACCGGCCGCCGACCCCCACGCCGGTGGAGCGTGTTCTGGGGCTGGAGGACGGTGACATCGCCGCCGATGCCCGTGACGTGCCGTGGTTCAGCGAGGACCGTTATGAGCGTCCTCTCCAGCTGTTGAACGACGCCGGCCTTGATCCCCGGCACTATTTCGGGTCGTTGCGTGAGTGGAGCCGGAAGCTCGACCGGTTGCCGGACGAACTGCGGGAGGTCGCGGAGGAGACCGGGGTCGAGGCGGGAGTCCTGCTGCGGTGGGGTGCGGCGACGGGGCTCGCGCCGCGGGCGTTGGCGCCGTTCAAGCGCCTGATGGTGGAGCTGAATGGCGAGGGGGTTGATTCGCCTCGGTTCGAGGAGGCGGCGAACCGGTTCACCCATGATGTGGTACCGGCTCTGGCCAAGGGCCTCGGCTGGGACCAGGGCACGTTCGAGCGGTTCCTGGCGAACGGCACACCCGCGCATCCGGCGCTGGACCGGGCGCTCGGGCAGATGCTGAAGCAGGACGGTTCGTGGTCCGGCGATCTCTTCCGAGGTGAATGGGCGCGCGACGCCCAGGCCTGGCTGTTAAGGGATCTCGGCGTATCGACACAGGATGTCGACCGCATCCTCAGGGAGGCGGCGGAACTCGGCGCCGAGGACCGGTTCGATGTCCGCGACTTCACCGGTCTGGTCGAAAAGGTGGGTGGTGCGCACGCGGCGACGCTCTTGGAGGTGAGCAGGGCCCAGCACCGTGTCCCTGGCGACCTGCCGCGGCTCGCCGAGCTGCTGGGGATGCGCCCGGAGGATTTACTCGATGCGGCGCACGGGGTGCAGCGTGATCCGCGGGAAGTCGTCACCTTCCTCGCGTCCACTCAGCGGTCCGATCTGACGCCCGAGCCGCAGGACCGGGCCGCGTGGCTGGAATCGTTGCGGAGCGAGTACTCGCGGTGGGAGGACGCTCAGCGGGAGCGGCTCGGGTTGGCGCAGGACCAGTCGATGTCCCGGGTGTGGGAGAAACTGCGGGATCACGGTCTCGAGTTCGCCGCGCGGGAAACGCCGGATCGGCCGGTGTTCCGGGACGGCTGGCGGCGAGGTGACCCGTTCTCGAAGGACGCGTTCGTGGACCCGTTGGACGCCCGGCGCTACGCCGTGGTGCACTACGACCTGGCGCTGGAGGTGAACGAACCGCTCCCCGGCGAATCCCGTCGGGACCTGGAAGGTCGCACGACGAACTGTCCGGCGGTGGCCGTCCAGACGGCGAACTCGATCGAGTTCGGGCGCGAGTACGAAGCGGGGCCGAGCGGTCCGCTGACGGGGACGCAGATCGAGCGCCGGAGCCGGGTGGAGTTCGGCAAACCGTTCAAGGATTTCGGAGCGGCCGACGAGTACGTTCGAGGCGAGTTCGAGCCGGGTGACCAAGGGCTGCTTTCGTTCCGGGGAGCCGATGGGATGCGGCATCTCTACAACGTCCGCAAGCGCATGGAGGACGCTGTCGACTACCTGGACATGACGCGAGTACCGAAAGAACTCGGCGGCAGGACGGGCATGGCCGACCTGAGCGTGCGGCACGAGGATGTGCGCCTGGCAAAGC
Source organism: Amycolatopsis samaneae (assembly GCF_039541975.1). Classification (NCBI taxonomy): domain Bacteria; kingdom Bacillati; phylum Actinomycetota; class Actinomycetes; order Pseudonocardiales; family Pseudonocardiaceae; genus Amycolatopsis; species Amycolatopsis samaneae. The sequence goes on along the minus strand of NZ_BAABHG010000011.1, from coordinate 61,932 downwards.
TGGAGCGGCGCAAGGAGTATCGACCGCCGTACGCGGACACGAATCCGCCGGTGCCCGGCCCAGGCCCGGCCTACTTGGGCGAGCTACACGCGGGCTCTTCGGTGGAGGTGCGGGGCAGGACCCGTGACGGTGACCGGAGGTGGTTCGATCCGGGCAGGGTACGGGTGGAACCGAGTTCCGTCCTCGTCGGCAGGCATGGTGGTACGGCGGGACTGGACGTCGGGGCGCGGCAAGCGAGCGCGGATCTGGAAGGCATCGTCGCCGAGTTGCAGAAGACCGGCAGCGTGATCCGCACGGCGCCTGGTGAATCGGTGGGTGAGGCGGCCAAGCTGGACAACCCGGCAAGGTCGGTGCCACTGGCGTCTCGTCGTGTGCTCGTGCGGTTGCGGCCGCAGCGGGGCACGGATGACAGGGTCGAAGTGGTAGTGAGCGAAGGCGGACGCGACAAGACGAGGTTCGTCGGCGCCGAGGCCGCGGCGCGGATCGTCCACGCCTCGAAGGCCTTCGCTTCCGCTTACAAGGAGCTTTACGCTTCACCTGGGGACGCACCGGTGGTCTTGCTGATGATGCGCGACGGGCGATCGATAGGGACGTCCTTCGTCAGAAATTTCGCGGAGCGTCTGACCGAACTGATGATCACCAAGCCGGTCGAAGGTCTGAAGAACCACCACCCCGGGGTGCTCACCGGCCGGGACGCGATGGTCGAGGCCAGCGCGGATCATCGGCTCGGCGTTCCGGACAACCGCGGCTGGATCGCCTATACCCGGATCGCCGAGAACCCTTCGCGACTGAAACCGGGCAATGCTGCACGCCATCCCTTCGGCGCCAGTGATCTGCGGAAAACTGTGTTCACCACCGAAGAACTGGACCACCTCGGACGAGGACAGCACGGCGAATCCGAGAGTTCCAGCAGCGAGAGCACGGACGTCAGGTCCGATTCCGGGTCCTCGTCAGGTAGTTCCGACTCGGAGCGAGAGCATTCGGGCACGAAGGATGAGCCGGTTCGGCCCCCGGCCTCGGCAGCGGCGTGGAAGGGTAAGGAGCCCGTTCGCCCGCGGCCGGATGTCGACGCCGGGGCGACGCGGTCACCGAAGCCGGACGAGGGTTCGAGCCGGGAGCAGCCGCGGGGTTCGGCTCCGGAAGCGAAGCCGATGAAATCCGAGGCCGCACCGGCGTCGGGAGGCGGCCGTCGGGATTCGAGCTATGTGAACGCGGGTGCGGGGCAGAAGGAGTCGGTGGGGCGGGGTCCGGTGTCTCAGGGGCCGGAGCGTGGGTCGGCGTCGCGACCGAAGCGGGAGGGTGCGGCTGAGCCCGAGGTGAAGGCAGAAGCTGCTTCGAAGGGGACCGAGCCGGGTGTCGCGTCGGAGGGTCCGGTGCCGGGTGTGGGTCGTCGGGATTCGAGCTATGTGAACGCGGGTGCGGGACGGAAGGAGTCGGTCAGGCCGGAAACGCGGCCGAAGGGTCCGGAACCGGCTCCGAAGAGTCAGGAGTCGCCCTCCGGCACCGGTCCGTCGCGGGGCAGTGCTCAGACGGGTGGCTTCCCCTCCGATTCGCGGCCGAGCGAGCCGAGGCCGCGGGCGGAAGAGCAGAGTGCGCGAGCGCCGCAACCGCCTCCCGAGCCTGCGGCCGGGGCGACGCCCGGGAGTGCGCGGCCCGAGTCCGGTCCCAACGTCGATTCCGACAACCTGTACGAGGTTCTGGGAGTTCAGAAAACAGCGACCGACGCTGAAATAACAAAGGCATATCGAAAGCTGTCTCTCAAATATCATCCGGACAAGAACAAGACCGAGGGGGAGAAATTCAAGAGAATAGGCGAGGCCAGGGACATGCTCCTTGCCGAGTATGGGCGGAAGTTGTATGACTGCACGCTGAAGGTGGCAGAACTCGGGGAGGAGTTGGCACACCTGCGGCTACTGGAACGGGAACACCAGGGCCGGGCGCTTCCTGAGGGCATCGACGCGCGGCGGCGGAAGCTGCGCGAAGACTGGGTTGACCTGGGCAGGAACTGGCAGATTCTGTCCGGGCATCATGCGCAGTTCGAGCCCGGGTGGAAATACAAAGAAAAGTGCGATAAGTACGACGCGGCTTTTCGGGAGCACGAGCAATACCAGAACAAAAGGGAACCGCAGCCAGGGCAGCGACCCCAGGCCGCCGGGCAGCCGGACCAGGAGCGGGCTCGGCGGGCGGCGGAAGCCTGGTTTCAGTGGGTACGAGCCGAGCAGGCGACCGCGCGGGGGCAACGGAGTCAGGCTGAGCTGGCGGCTAAGTCGCAGGCTACCGCGGCGGGTCAGTGGGGCGCCCAGGAAGTGCGGTTGGGGCGTGAGCTGGAGAAGGTAGACGCGGACCTGTCGGGAGTGCAGGCGGAGTTGGCGTCCACGCAGGAGGCGCAGCGGCGGGCTGAGCAGGGGAAGCAGCGGTCGCGGGCCAAGTGGGAGGCAGCGCGGACGGTTCGATCGCGGGTCGCGCGTGTGCGGTCAGCGGATGCGGAAGAGCGATCGCTGAGGGAGCGGGGGCTGTCGTGGATTGAGACTGAGTACGAGCGATCGCGGTCTAAGCTGTCGCAGGCTGAGCGGGAGAAGCTGAGGCAAGACGTGAAGTGGTACCGGTCGAACGCTGCGCGGGCGGCGGCGCAGGAGGAGCAGGTGAAGGGCGAGCTTGCCTGGGCGGAGGCTGAGGAGGCTCGGTTGCGGGGTGAGATGGAGGCACTGTCGCGGGCCGAGGAGGACTACCGGTTGCGGGCTGGGGGGCTTGCGGCGAGCCGGAACCAGCTCGAGGCGGAGGCGCGGCGGTTGCGGGCTGAGCAGACCGCGGCGGGGCGAGCCCGGCAGCATGCGGAGGCGGAGCGGGCGCGGGCCGAGCAGGTGGCTCGATCGTGGGCCGATCGGGAGACCTGGCTCCGGTCCGAGGAGGAGCGATCGCGGAATGGGCAACCGCGGCAGCACCAGCAGGCTGGAGCGGAGTGGGCTCATCCGCGTTCCGACCCCGGCGCGCCGGGCGGTGAATGGGTGTGGGGCGTGGACGCCAACGGAAACCCGGCCTGGGTCTGGACGCAGGGCGTTCCTCGGCAGCCGGGACCTGGTTTTCCCGGCGCTCAGTATGGTCCTCGACGCGGCTATTAGGACGCGCGCTCGGGTTCTTGCTTCCGCTCCGCCGCGACGATCGGCTTCACCGGCCGCTCTTCGGGCGCCTGCGGTCCGGCGGGGCGGGAACAGGGACGTTGGGACAGAGATGCTGTGCGATGGTGCCGGGCTGCGCGCCTCCTGCTGAAAAGCGGTCTCGGCAAGGGCATTGTGGGCGGTGAAACTCGATCGTGGAATTCCGCGGGCCGTGGTCCGGTGTGCGCGGAAGCCGAATCGGGTTCAGGCGCCAGGCAACCCGTGGTGGACGTGAAGAGGATCGACGATGGTGACGACGGTGGAAGAGCCCGCACAGCTGGCGGCGGCCTGGCTCGATCGGACCTACGCGGGGCGGGTGGAGCTCGCCGATCCGCAGCCCTTCGTGGAACAGCCGAAGGCATGGCTTTTCGCCTGTCGGTACGCCGAGCAGCCGGAGGAGCCGATGCTGGCGGCGACGTTGGCGGTGCCGAAGGACGGCGCGGAGCCGTTTCCGGTGGCCAACGCCGATCCGCTGGACGGGGAGCTGAACACGCCGGACGGGACGGATTCCTGGCGGCGGCGGGTCAACGCCCGCAACTGTCTCATCGCGGCGGAGGCGACGTTCCGCAGGCAGCCGACCAGCGCGTTGCCATGGCACCCGGAGGACGAGACACCCGGCTGGTGGGATCGGCTGCTGGACGAGTTCTTCCCGGACGCCGAGCGGGGTGTCTGCGCGACGTGGTCGCAGGTGGCGTCCGCGGTGGCGGCAGGGGGCCCCGGCACGAACGCCGTGGTGTGGCTGCGCCGGCAGCGGGACGGGGTGCCGATCACCGGTCATCTGCTGTATGTGCGCTATTGGGAGGGCCGCGCGGTGGTTCTCGACGCGGTACGCGGCGATGTGGCCAGTACCGACGACAGTGAGGTCGCCGAACTCAGGGTGGCCAGGTTCCACCGCCCGGAGGTCGACGCGGCCGCGGCGCCGTCGTACCCCTGGCAGCGGCCCGCGCCGGATTTCGAGAGTGCGGTGGCCAAGGCGAACGAGTGGCTGGAGCACGCGTATTCGGGGGCGGTGGTGCTGGTGGATCCGGCACCGGTCGACGAAACCCATCGCGGCTGGCTGTTCGCGTGTACGACTCGTGCGTTCGCCGAGACCGGGGAGTGGCGGGAGCAGATGCTCGACGCGGCGCTGGTGGTTCCCAAGGCGGCCGGTGAATCGCCGTTCGGTCTGCCGAATTCCGATCCCTGGCCGTGGATGGCGCGATGGGACGACGGGGAACCGGATCTGCCCGATCCGCCTGCCTCGGGTTCGGCCGCCTGGTTCGCCGTCACCATGGAACAGATCGGCGAGGTGGTCAGCGTGCACGAGTACGCGGGCTGGGCCGAGGCGATGGAAGAGATCGTCAATTTGTCCGAAGGGGCACGTGCGGTGATCTGGGTGCGCCGGAAGGATTACCGTGACCGGGAAACGGTGGGCAATCTGATCGTCCTGGCGGTCGAGGAGGACGGCGTCCGGTTCGTGGACGGGATGGCCGAGAACGGCACGGCCACCTTCGAGGCGAACGCGGCGGGCGTGCACGTGATCCGGTACCGGTGAGGGAGAACGACATGGCGAAGAAGACACCCGCGGCCGGACGGACCGTCGACGTCGAACTGCCCGCCGATCCGGACGGCGGCGAGGAAGCGGTCAAGGCCGAGCCTGGTCAGCGGCCGGAGCAGTCCGAAGTGGACGAGTCAGGAGCGGGAGAGGACCAGGTCGGGGAGGAAACGCTCGACCTGTCCGACCGCTGGATCTTCATGATCGACCCGGCGTGGCAGGCCGCCGACGAGAACGGCCAGCCACCGCTCGCCTCCGTGGTCGGCGGCTGGTACGTCGACGACGACGGGGAAACCGGCCTGTTCCACCCGAATCCGGACTACCAGCCCTCGGAGCCAGGCCTGCCCACCGACCCGGTGGACGCCGCCCTGCAGCTGGTGGTGCGCGGCGAGATCGACGGCGACGAGCTGCTGAAGTCGCTGCCCGACATCACCTACGGGGTCGCGCTGGACGAGGACGGCACGCCGGTCGTGGCGCTGTCCCCGGACGACGTCCCGTCGGTGCTGGTGACCACCGCGCCGGCACACCGGGCGAGGGTGAACGTGTCCGGCTGGACGGAGGTGACCGCGAGCGGGCTGGCCGAGGCACTGCCCGACGAAGGGATCGACGTCCTGCTCAACCCGGGCGCACCGGCGTCGATGCGGTTGCTGGCCGGGGCGTTCAAGGAGTCGGCGACGGCCGCCGCCGAGTAGGCGGACGGGAGCGACAAGGCAGATGCGCGATTTCGCCGGCCGGGCCGGGGACTGGATCGAGAGCACCTATCAGGGGCGTGTCGAACTGGCCGATCCCGAACCGATCCGCGCCACCGGGCGATCGGCGCTTTTCGGCTGCCGCTACGCCGATGTCGCGGAGCCGATGCTGGCGGCCACGATCTGTGTGCCCGCCGACGGTCGCGAGCCCTTCCCCGTGAGCAACTCCCGGCCGCTGGACGAGGAGGCCACGCTGCTTCGGCCATCCGGAGGCGGTGCGCGGTCATGGCGCTGGTCGGTCAACGCGCGCAACTGCGTCATCGCGGCCGCCGCCGCCGTCGACGGATGGCCCGCCCGCGCGCTGCCGTGGCAGCCCTCGGACGAGGAGCCCGGCTGGTGGGAGCGGATGCTGGCCACCCACTTTCCCGACGCCGAGGTGTCCGTCTGTGCCACCTGGTCCCAGGTGAACGATGCCGTCGTGGACACCGGGCCGGGTACCAGGGGCGTGGTCTGGCTGCGCCGTCAGCTGCGCGGGCAGGAGGTGACCGGGCAGCTGTTCTACGCCCGGTTCGACGAGCGGAACACGGTCGCGTCCGTGCTCGACCCGCAGATCGGCGCGCTCGCTTCGGTGGACGATGGTGAGGTGGAGCGGCTCGTGGTGGCTCGCTTCCGTCGGCAGGCTGCCTGACGCGTTTCCTGGTAAGGCTTTTCGCGTCGCGCGGTCCCCGGAAAGGCTTGGCCTGCCCGAGGACCTACCGCGTGTGCGCCGTGGAATCACCACTCATGACGATTCGCCGATACTCGTTGACAAGGGCTTTCAGCGAGGTCCCGGGTACCCGCATGGACGCCGGCGCGCCGGGGTTGAACAGCACGTCGGCACCGGAGTCGGCCAGCTCCTTGACGGTGACGTCCACCCAGCCGTGCGCGGCCACCCGGGGGCGATGCGCCGGCGCGGTCGTCGCCAGCAGGGACGGTACGCCGTCCGGCGCGGGCTCGATGACGGCGAGGCCCGTTTCGTCCACGGCGAGTCCGAAGTAGATCTCCGGCAGCACGGCCAGGAGGTCGGACATCTCGGCCTCGCCGCGGGCGACGAGTTGCAGGTTCGCGTCGACCGGGTCGGTCGGGAGTCCCGGCTCGGACGGTTCGTAGCCCGGATTGGGCCGGAAGTGCCCGGTCGTCCCGTTCTGCCCGATGTACCAGGCGCCCACGACGGCGCCGTCCGGCGGCTCGGGCTGCTCTTCGGTGGGCCGCCAGGCGGTGTCGACCATGAGCACCCACTGGTCCCGCAGGGGGACGTCGGTGCTGCTGGTCGTGATCGTGCTGTCCTCGGTCATCGGGGTCCTTTCGTCGCCGTGTTCGCCGGAAGGGCCACGTCGTCAGTAGCCGACGTAGCCGCCGCCGTCCGCCAGGCCCTGGATGCCCGGTACTCCGTTCAGCGAGCCGTAGCGGGAAATCGCGTAGCGGACCCCGGCGATGATGTTGTCCACCGGGTTGTTGATGACGTCGTGGCCGGGCAGCTTGTAGGCGTCGAACGTCGTGTCGATCGTCTGCATCAGGCCCATGCTGGGATGGCCTGCCGCGGCGTTGCTGTCCCAGTTGTTGATGGCGTTGGGGTCGCCGCCGGACTCGTGCTGGATGATGGTCGCGATGAGCGCCGCGTCGGCGTCGCTGACGTTCACGCCGTTGGCCCGGAGAATCTCGATGGCTTCCCGGATCCAGTCGGCTACGTCGCCGCTCGGCGGAACCATCGACCAGCCGCCCCCGCCGGGCACGGACACCGGGTAGGTGTGCGATGGCACGCCCGCGCCTCCGCCGGACGAGTAGGTGACGGGGTACTCGGCACGGGACGTCGATCCGGTCGACGACGTCGGTACGGCGGCGGGGGAAGACTCCGACGCCGCAGCCGGTTCCTGCTTCGCCTTCGAGGCCGCGGGCGCTCCTTCGGTGGGGGAGGCCGGATCGGATGGCTCCCGAGGGCGCGTCCTTCCCGGCTGACCGTCTTCGCGGGGTGACCCGGCCCGCGGACCCCACTGCGAAAAGACGAGCGGATCCGCCACCGGATAGAGGTCCGGCCGTTGGAGGCCACCGGTGCTCGCGCGCACGACATGGCCGTGGGGTGAACCATTCGGCGGGAAGGGCGACTGGTGGGACACCGTGAAGACGCCGTGGTTCGGCTCGCCCGGCGACCCGGAACCGCCGCCGCCCGGCCCCCCGGTGTGGTCCGGACTCTCGGTGCCTGCCGGACTTCCGCCGCCCGGCCCTTCGGTGCCTGCCGGGCTCCCGCTCTCCGGATACGTTGTGCTTTCCGGACTACCGGTTCCCGGATCCGACGCGCCGGGCTCGTACTCGGCGCGGGTGAGGGTGTCGTTCAGCGCCCGCGTGTCCTCGGTGAGCTGTCGTACGGCGGCGGTGCTCCCGTGGTCGACCGCTTCGAGGTCCTGGGCCACCGTCTTCAGATCGCGGGCGATCTTGCCGAGCGTCGCCCGGAGATCGTTCGTGTGCTGGACGATGCCGCCTTCCCGGTGCTGCAGTACAGCCTGGAACCGGGCGGCGGCGGGGAAGTCGCCCGGGCGGAGACCGGCGGCGTTGAGCCGCCCGAGCGAGGACATGTCGTCCATGAGCTCGCCGATCTCGGCCGCGCTCCGTCGCAGCACGTCGGGATCCAGCGAGGTCCGGTCGGGAGAACTGGTCATCGCTGTCGACCCCCTTTACGTGACGGCCCGGTCACGGGACTTCCGGAGCTGCTGGGACCAGCAAACCGTGAGAGCGGTACCGGCGGCCAGGGTTGTGCACGTCCGGCTCGCAGGTTTGTCCCTTCGGCCAGGGAATGAGCCCGTACCGCACGTGGTGCGGCGAAACTGACCACGGCCGGGTCGAGCCCGATACGGCCGGATTCGGAGGAGGCAGTTGATGAAGAAACTGATGGTCGCCACGCTGCTGGGGCTCGGCGCGGTGGTGGCCACGGCGGTCCCCGCGTCGGCCGACTCACTGACCTATTCGGGCCGCTGGTTCCACGACAACCGCGAGTGCGTGCTGACCGGGCTCGCCGTCAGCAAGGGCCCCTACGAGTGCAGGTGGAACGCGGGCGGCAGCGTCTGGGAACTGTGGTGGAGCTGAGCGGCACGACATACGGAGAACTCGGTGTGGTGCGCTGAAGTCCCACCGGATCCGTTTTGACACCAGGAAGACGGAGTCCGCGCTGTCCGGCGCGGGCCCCGTCTTCCTTGGCCACACCGGAACACTTCAGTCGGCTGACGAGTTCCGGTTGTTCTGGACACCGTTTTCCTCATGGCGCCGCCAGAGCGCGTCGCAGATTTCGTGTATTCCCGCTTGGAGGTGCCGGCGGTAGCTGCTGAACGGCACGCCGAGCCTGGCCGCGGCGGCCCTCTGGCTGGTGTCACGGTCGAGGTGGGTGGCCTGGACGGCGCGCAGGTGTTTGATGCTCCGTGGGTCGCGACGCAGGGCGTCGACGGTGGTGACAACGGCCGCACGCAAGGCGCCGACATCACCGTAGACCCGGATGAGCCGGTTCACCGCGATCGCCTCGTCGTCATGCCAGTCGCGCAGGGCCTGCTTGACCGCGGTGAAGAATTCCTCCTGGGAAATCGCCGGTGCCTGCCCGGCGCCCTGCGCGGCGTACCCCAGCATGCCGGCGAGCCTCAGTTTCCGCTCGGCTCGTTCGAGATGATGCCCGAGGGGAGTCTCGCGCCAGTCGCGCGTGAACAGCCCCCAGCTCCCGTCCTCCACCTCGGGGATCTTCCGGTACAGCACAAGGTCGTACGCTTCGAGATGGGGCGCGACGATCGTGGCGTTCGGCGCGGGTACGAAGCTCGCGACGAGGCTGTTGTCGCGATGCAACGACTTGATGGACTGGTACCCGGTGTGGAGCGTCACCTCGATCACGTAGTGCTTGGAGGACAACGCCGGAACGTGGAAGCGAGCCACCCCGACATGTTCTCCGGGTTTCACCTGCCCGGCGTGCTCGAGATACTCCTGGACCGGCGCGAGCGCGGGGTCCCCGCCGAGCTCGTCCGTCCCCGGAGACAGGCGCAGCCAGACGTCGAAGGACACCACCGTCAGGTCCCCGGCGCGGTGGTGGACGGTGAAGCCTTCCGGTTGCCTGTCGAGCCAGTAGGCCACCAGGCGCGCGTGTTCCTCGCCCCGGTCCTCGCGCGCCAGCCGCAGTAGATCCTCACGCATCTCCGGCAGGTACGCACTCTCGAACAACGCCTCGCGTCCCCGAAAAGCGAGGCTCTCGTTGCTTGACGAGGTGAGATACCGGCTGAGGTACAGCAGATCCTTCGCCGCCACGTCGATCGCGTCGTCCGAAACGGCCGATCGGCCGTCGAGCAAATGCCGCCACAAACGCAGATTCACTTCGGCGTAGACGAGCGGGTCGCGCCATTTGAAGGAGGAATCGAGTACCTCGCGGACCAGTTCGTGGCAGATCAGTCCGTGCCGCCCGACTTCCACGTACGGCAGTTCGGTGAGCCAATCGAACACGACGCGTGCGTCGTGTTCGCTCAGGCCGGTGCGCAGCAGGCCCATGGTGGTGTGGCGGACGTGGCCGCAGACGCGCAGGCCGTACTCGTGCGCGGCGGACGGTGCCCGGTCGATCACGCGGGCCAGCAGGGTCTCGACGACCTGGGGGCTGGGTTCCCACGGGGTGTCGCAGGCCGTAGCGGGTGTGGCAGCGGTTTCTTCGGCCGCCAGGCAGAGGGTGAGCGGATGCCCGGCGGCGAAGCTGTTCACGGTGGTGTGCAGTTCACCGGGAACACCACGCTGGGTGAGCAGATCACCGGCCTCGTCCACGGTCAGCGGCGCCAGGGCGATCGTGCGCACGAGGTGTCGCCAGCCGGGGCCGAGTGTCCAGCGTGGTTCGGGGCGGTGCCGCCCGGCCACGACGACGACGGTGTCTTCGGGCGCGGTGGGCAGCAACTGGTCGCGGAACCAGGTTTCCAGGGCCTGACAGTGCTCGAACCCGTCGACGACCAGCACCGGCCGGGTACTCGTGTGCACCGGCGCGACGGCCTCGGCCAGCGTGGTGGTGGAGGTGAGCACGTACTCCCCGTCCACCCACACCACGGTGTGCCCCCGTTCCAGGGCGTCGTCGGCGAGTTGCCGCAGCAGCGCCGACTTCCCGATCCCGCCGGGCCCGTGCACGAACAACACCTGCGGAGCGCCCGGCTCGCCGGCAAGCGCCGAGGCGAAAACCCGCCGATACTCGGCGCGGCCGACGAAACCCGCACGGGAGAACTGCCGCACACGCTCGGCCATCGAACGCCGTCCGCTCGGGCAGACGCTTGGGAGGGGCACTACTTCGTTCACGCCTCGTCCCCTTCGAACTCGGACGGTTTCACGCCGGTGTCGGCAAGCATATTTCCGATAGCGGGCGGACTCACGCGGGCGGCACCTCACAATTCCATTGAGGACAGTAGCGGGGCGGTCGCTCTCCGGCACGGTCGATCGACGGTGAGGGCGTTCTCGGCGTGAGAGGGTCAAACGGTGATTCCATAGTGAAAAAGTGAAGATATTTCTTCTTATGGCCCCGGGCAGGCTCGGAAAAGCTTTGCCCGCGCGGAAAACCCTGCGCGAGGGGAAGTGGCGCGGAAGGGCGGCATAGGGGTCATCGGCACGTACTCGCTATCGCCAGGTTAACCGTGTAACTAGAATCGTGGCGTCCAGCCTACCCGCCCGGCCGCGAAGCCGGGATGTGAGATCCGGCTCGCCCCCGCCGGCGGCCCGCGACGGCACAGGGCACGACCGGCGGGCGGGGGTTCAGCGCGGCGAGGCCGCCGATCCGGTCGCCCGGTGGGCCGTGCTGCCCCGCACCACCAGTTCGGTGGGCAGGGTGACGACGTGTGTTCCCGGCTCCCCGCCGATGGTGTCCAACAGCAGGCGGGCCGCCTGCTGTCCCTTTTGCGTCATGGGCTGCCGGACTGTGGTCAGCCCCGCGCCCGCCGCCGCGGGCAGATCGTCGAACCCCACCACGGCCAGGTCTTCGGGAACACGCAGGCCACGGCTGGCCGCCGCTTCGAGCAGGGCCAGTGCCAGTACGTCGGTCGCGGCCAGTACCGCCGTCACCCGGCGGGTGTCGAGCAGCGTTTCGGCGCCCGCGCGGGACTGCGCCGCGCTGAACCCCCCAGCCTCGACGACCGGCGGCACGCCGACCCCGGCCTCGGCGAAGGCGTCGCGGTAACCCTTGACCCGCGCTTTCATGACCCGGTCACGAGCATGGGCGACCCGCGAGTGGGACGCCGTCCCCGAACGGCCGTCCGGGCTCAGGCGGCTGACCAGCACGCCCACGTCGCGGTGGCCGAGCGCCAGCAGGTGCCGCGCCGCTTCGCGGGCCGCGCCGCGGTCGTCGACGCCGACCATGGAGTGTCCCTTGAGCGCGGGGCCGTCGATGGTCACGACCGGCAGCCGGCGGCGCAGGACGCTGTCGAGCACCGGGTGCCGATCCGGCATCGCGTACACCATGAAGCCGTCGACCACGCCGCGCAGCAACGTGTCGAGGCTCGCGGCGGCGGGTGTCGTCTCCAGCGGTGCGGGCAGCAAGGTCAAGGCGATCTGGGCCAGCTCGCCGACTTCCGAGATGCCGCGCATCAGCAGCGCCACTCCCGGATCTTCGAACGCGTAGGACAGGGAATCGGTCAGCACCAGTCCGAGCGCGCCGATCTTGCCCGTACGCAGCCCGCGGCCGGTGGGGTTCGGCCCCGGGTAGCCCAGCGCGGCGGCCGTCTCGAGGATGCGTGCTCGCTGCTGCTTGGAAAGTTTGTCGGGCCGGTTGTAGGCATACGAGACCGCGGCGTGCGAGACGCCGACGGCTTCCGCCACCTCCCGCATGGTTACCAAAGACGGCCTCCGGCTTCCTCTTCGGCTGCGTTCCGCCGCCTCGGTTTCCCTGTGGGCATCCTACGTTCGCGTGCTCGCCCCGATGGCCGTTGCTTGCACAGACGCACATGATCAGGTTACCCGGTTAACCGTCGATGGTCGGCCGAATGATCACGTGGCTCAGGCGGGGCAACAATCGTTGCCCGCGAGGGCACGGCGCTGTTCCACCATGTCGCCGGCGCGTTGTCCGACGGACAGGTCGAAGTCGAGGAGCTGGCGGCGGAACAGCCGCTCACCCAGCTCGCACTGACGAAGGTGGTCTCGCGCCCGCTGGCCGCCGGTCGCGACACCGTGGCGAGCATGATCACCTACGGCGTGCTGGCACTGCCGCTACTGCCGCGCAACCCGGACCGGCTCGCGAGGCTCCGCGACGACCCGGCCGCGGCACCCCACGCCACCGAAGAACCCCTCCGTCCGCCCGGCACCGGCGCCGGGCTGACGCGGGTGGCACGGGCGGACACCGAGCTCGCGGACACCCTCGTCGCGGCGGGGTGACTACCTGGTGGCCTCGGTGCGGGCCGCCAACCACGATCCCGGCGGTTTCCCGCTCCCGGCCCGACCGGCTGGGGCTCACCCGGCCGCGCGGCACGCATCTCGGCCACGGCCCCGCAGCAGTGCCCCGGCCAGCACATCGCCCGGCTGGAGCCGATCGCGGTGCCGTTCGAGGAGATCCAGTGCAAAAAGGACACTGCCGGGCTCGGACCGGTCGCGTTGCCGGTCGCCTGGGACGAGGTGCGGCCCTGTCGGACAGTCCGGACCTCCACGCCCACGTCCTGACCGAGGTCGCGCTCGCCGTGGCCGAGTCGATCGCTGGGAGCGTCCCGCGCAAGGCGTTGCACCCGGCCCGCGCTCTCGGGCTCCCCAGCGACCACAGTGGACAGTCCGCAACCGGAAGGAAAGCTTCCGGAAAGCACAAAACCCCAGGTCATCGTTTCCGATAACCTGGGGAGTGCGGGTGCGCCATCAGGGACTCGAACCCCGAACCCGCTGGTTAAGAGTCGAAACCCGGACGTGTCGGGTGGTGTCGAGTGATGCCATCCAAGGTCGTTTCGTCTGCTCGGGGCGCTGATTGGACAGTCCGAAGTGTCGGCTTGTGTCGTGCGGTGTCGTCGTGTCCGTGTTCTCTCGGGCTCCCCTCGGGCTCACAGATGCCGGTCTCTGTCGCCTGGTCAGGCCGAGTACGGACATGTTCGTGGTGCCGTGTGAGCCGGCGGGTGTGGTGGCGGTGAGTGCGGTCGGTGATCGGGTGCGCCGGGATCGGGCGTTGTGGATCCAGTGTGCATGTACGGCGCTGGTGGCTCTTGGTGCGGCGTATGCGTCGTATCGCCATGGTCGGGAGTTCGCGTTGCGGTTCGGTGCGGATGAGTCGACGGCGTCGATCTGGCCGTTGATCGTGGATGGCCTGCTGACCGCGGCGACGGTCGAGCTGTGGAAGAACGGCCATGATGCCCGCGCAACTGGTCGCTGGGCGGCGTGGCTGGCGTTCGGCTTCGGCATCTCACTGTCGTTGTGCGCGAATATCGGTTCGGCTTCGCGGTTGAGCGTGTTCGGCGTGATGGTCGCGGCGTGCCCGCCGCTGGCTCTGCTACTGGCCGTCGAGCTGCTGAACCGGGCGCTAAAACGGCACCGAGCTGAGACGGTGCCTGTGGCGACGGAGAGTGTTTCCGAGACCACCAACGAGAGCGACGATCGCTGCGAGTCTCCTGTCGAGACTGGGGCGGAGGTCAGTCTCGCTGTGGTCTCGGACGGGGCGAGACTGACCGCGGAGGAGCGGATGTGGGCCTACTTCGTGGTGGAGCGCGCGAAGGGGCGTACACCGAGCGGTGCTGAGCTGGATCGGATGGCCGGCACGCACAATTACGGTCGGCGGATGGTCCGGAGGTGGCGTGACAACGGGCGGCTCTCCGAGCTTGTGGCACAGCGGCCGCTGCGCGCCGTTCGAGCCTCGCTGTGAGGTCGGTCTGGGAGCTCATCCTGCTAAGGGCGGTGGGTATCTTTCGTAACGGACGCTCGCGTAGACGTGCACGATCGTCTTGGCAGTCCTCGTTCGTGAGCCGATCACGCGCCGATCGGGACGTCATGTGGCCGGAAACCTGAGCGGGCATGGCCGAAAGTCCCCGCTCGCCGCGACGGAGGCCACTGGTGCGCCGTCAGTCCGGTCGGCAGGCTGGAAGTGCGGCGAGGAGGACGGGACGATGCTGACCAAAGCGACAGCGAGCACCGGGAAGACGCACACGTGGTCACAGGACGAGAAGACCGTTCTCGTGGGTGCTGCCCGCGAAGCTCCCCCGCGGAGACTCGGCGGTGGTTGGGTGATGGGGATCGACGGTGGCGTGATCGACTTGTACGAGCGGCCCGGTGTGCCGGTACTCGGTGGTGACCGTACGGGCCGCGCGCGGCTGATCGGCTGCGGCGCCGTGCTGGCGAATCTCGAGGTGGCCGTGCGGGTGCTGGGCTGGGTGCCCCGGACCGGGTTCGGGGGTACCCCGGCGGAACCGGACCGGGTCGCGCGGATCGTCAGCGGGACACGGGCGGCGCCGACCGCGCGAGACCGGGCCCGGTACTGCGCGGTGTTCGGCAGAGCCATCGAGTCCGAAGTAGACAGACTGTGGCTGTCGGACAGGCTGGTGCGCCGGTTGCGGCCGTGGCTTCAGGGGAGTGGCGTGTATATCCGGGCACTCCGGGAGGAACGTGCGGAGACCCGGATGCGCCGCCGCTGCTTGCCAGTCGGCGGGGACGGGCGTTCGTGTGACTGTGTGGCGGTCGCGGTCGACACCGAGACGCGTTCTCAGCTGGTCAAGGTCGGAAGGGTGGCCCAGTACCTGCTGCTCGCCGCTGCCGAACTGGGCGTCGAGGGCAGGTTGGAGACCAAGCCCTTCGCTTATCCGGGGACTCGCGCGGAGAAGGCAGCCGCACTGGGGATGCCCGGTCTCGCGGAACTGCTCGTCACCATCGCGATACCCGATGGGGTGCGAGGACCGGTCGACGGCCCGGTGCGCCCGGCCGCCTGACGTCCGGCGCCGGGCGCCGGACCGTCATCGCGTTCCCGCTTGACCGCAGCCGCGCGTTTCGCGTTCACGGAGACGACGCGGCGTGGTGCCGAGCGACCCGGTGCGTCGGCCGCCGCTGCGGGCGGGCGCACCGCACGCGTGGGAAGGAGATGTACATGGACGATCGTGAGAAGGCACAGGCAGGGACGGAAGGCCGAACCGGAAACACTCCTCCAGACCGTGAAGAATCATGACCAGGGTCCGCGGGGCCGCGATCTCGTGACCACGCACGTCTTCAGCGTTGAGGAGGAGACCCCCGCTCGAGGAGATCGTGCGGACCCTGGTGGACCACAAGGTGAGCGCGTTGCCGGTGCTCGATGGGCAGCGTCGCGTGGTCGGGGTGACCCCGAGGCCAACCTCGTGCTCAAGCAGCGGGAGCCTCCTCACCCGTCCCCATCGCGCGCCGCTGATCGGCCGGATCCGGACGACAGGGCGGATCGCACGCTCCGCGTACGGGTGGGCCGAACGCCCCTGCGACGGGTGACCTTCGCCCACAGCGGCGTCGCCGCGACGCGGTGAGCATGGCGGACGGACGATTCGCGCGAGGCGAGGAGACACCATGGCACAGGTGCGGGACTTGAGCGGGATCCGGGCGGCAGACGCCGAATCCGCCGGGGGCAAGGCGGCGAACCTCGGCGAGCTGATCGCGGCGGGGTTCGAGGTGCCCGGTGGCTTTGTACTGCCACGGGAGGCGTACTGGGCGGCGATGGAGCGGGCGGGGGTACGTACCGAGATCGCGGAGCTGCATGCCAAGGCCCTGACCGTGGTCGACGACGCCGACGAGCTGAGCGGTTACTGTGACCGTCTTCGCCGGCTCGTGCGCGGCGCCGGAATGGGTGCCCCGCTGCGTGAGGAACTGCTCGGGGCGTA
Organism: Amycolatopsis samaneae; assembly: GCF_039541975.1. Taxonomy (NCBI): domain Bacteria; kingdom Bacillati; phylum Actinomycetota; class Actinomycetes; order Pseudonocardiales; family Pseudonocardiaceae; genus Amycolatopsis; species Amycolatopsis samaneae. The sequence goes on along the minus strand of NZ_BAABHG010000011.1, from coordinate 45,740 downwards.
CCACGCGCTGGACTCGTCGATCCCGGTCGCGGTGCGGTCGTCGGCCACCGGCGAGGACGGCGCGGAGGCGTCGTTCGCGGGGATGAACGCGAGCTTCACCAACGTCTGGGGTGACAACGCGCTCGCGGAGCGGGTCGTCGACTGCTGGATGTCGTTGTTCTCCCCTCGGGTGGTCAGCTACCGGGCGAGCCGCGGCTTCACCGGCGAGCCCGCGATCGCCGTGGTGGTGCAGCGCATGATCCCGGCCGAACGTTCCGGGGTGATCTTCACCGCCGATCCGCGCACCGGCGACCGGCAGCGGGTCGTCATCGAGGCGGTTTTCGGCCAGGGTGAGGCGATCGTCAGCGGCGCGGTGGAACCGGACACCTACGTGGTGGCGAAGGAGGACCTGCGGGTGCTGTCCGCCAGGGTCGGGACCAAGAGCCACAAGATCATCGCCGAGGCGGGCGGAGGTGACGTCAAGATCGAGCTTCCCCGGCAGGCGGGCGGGCGGCGGGTGCTGGGCGACGCCGCGCTCCTGGAGCTGGCGCGTACCGCCGTCCGGGTCGAGGATCACTACGGTGTGCCGCAGGATATCGAGTTCGCCATGGCGGACAACAAGATCTGGCTCGTCCAGTCGCGGCCGATCACCACCTTGGCGCCGGTGGGCAAGCGCGCAGACCACGTGCTCGTGTCCGGCCTCGGCGCTTCACCGGGTCAGGGAAACGGAAGCGTTCGGGTCCTGCGCGACCCCGCCGAGGCCAAGCACCTGCGCGACGGCGAGGTGCTGGTGGCGCCGATGACGAATCCGGACTGGGTGCCCGCGATCCGCCGGGCGGCGGCGCTCGTCACCGACGGGGGCGGCATGACCTGCCACGCCGCGGTCGTCGCCCGCGAGCTCGGGGTGCCGTGCGTGGTCGGGACCGGCGACGCCACCCGGGTGCTCGCCGGGCGGGGGCTGGTCACCGTCGACGGGACCGAAGGGGAGGTCCGTGAGGGCGTGCCTCGGGAGCCCGTCCGCGCCGAAACCGTTGTCGCGCAACCGGCTCCGGAGCCGATCGGCACCCTGCTGTACGTCAACCTCGCGATGCCCGAGCACGCCGAGGAGGTGGCGCGGCGCCCGGTCGACGGTGTCGGGCTGCTCCGGGCCGAGTTCCTGCTGACCGAGGCGCTCGGTGGCAGGCACCCGCGGCAGCTGATCGCCCGCGGCGAGCAAGAGTCCTTTGTGGACGCCATGGCGGCGTCGCTGCTGCGGATCACGAAGGCGTTCTCGCCGCGGCCTGTCGTCTACCGGACGACCGATCTGCGCACCAACGAGTTCCGTGGCCTGACCGGCGGCGCGGAGTACGAGCCGGTGGAGAGCAACCCGATGATCGGCTACCGGGGCTGCTACCGCTACGTGCGGGAGGAGGAGCTGTTCGGGCTGGAACTGCGCACGCTGGCCAGGGTCCGCGAGCAGACCCCCAACCTGCACCTGATGATTCCCTTCGTCCGCACCAAATGGGAGCTCGAAGCCTGCCTCGACCTGGTGGACGCGAGCCCGCTCGGGCGGCAGCGCGGCCTGCGCCGGTGGATCATGGCCGAGGTGCCGTCGGTGACGCACTACCTGCCGGAGTACGCGGGGCTCGGGATCGACGGTGTTTCCATCGGCAGCAACGACCTGACCCAGCTCGTCCTCGGTGTCGACCGGGATTCGGCGGAGTGCGCCGAACTGTTCGACGAGTCCGATCCCGCGGTGCTGGGCGCGATCGCCCGGATCGTGCGCACGGCGGTGGACCTCGGGATCACGTCGTCGCTGTGCGGGCAGGCGCCGTCCGCGAACCCTGGCTTCGCCGAACATCTGGTGCGGTGCGGGATCACCTCGATCTCGGTCAACCCGGACGTGCTCGGCCCGGCCCGGTCCGCGATCGCCGCGGCGGAGCGGCGGCTCCTGCTCGGGCGTGCCCGGTGACGGCCGCGATCGAGATCGAGGGCCTGCGGAAGTCGTTCGGGCATACCGTCGCGCTCGACGGGCTGGACCTGAGCGTGCGCGCCGGCGAGGTCCACGGCTTCCTCGGCCCGAACGGGGCGGGGAAGACGACCACGATCCGGCTGCTGCTGGGGCTGCTGCGCGCCGATGGCGGCCGGATGCGGCTGCTCGGCCGCGACCCGTGGCGGGACGTGGTGTCGCTGCACCGGCGGCTGGCCTACGTCCCCGGCGAGGTGTCGCTGTGGCCCGCGCTGACCGGCGGGGAGGTGATCGACCTGCTCGGCAGGTTGCGTGGCGGCCTCGACCCGCGCCGCCGCGAACGGTACCTCCACCGCTTCGAACTGGACCCCACCGTCCGGGGGCGCGCCTACTCGAAGGGGAACCGGCAGAAGGTGGCGCTGGTCGCGGCGCTCGCGTCCGATGTGGACATTCTGCTGCTGGACGAGCCGACCGCGGGGCTCGACCCGCTGATGGAGGAGGTCTTCCGCGAATGCGTCCGCGAGGAGCGGGCACGCGGCAGGACCGTGCTGTTGTCGAGCCATATCCTGGCCGAGGCCGAGGCGCTGTGCGACCGGGTCAGCATCATCCGGGCCGGGCGCACAGTCGACACCGGGAGCCTGGACGAGCTACGGCACCTCGCCCGCACCTCGATCGTCGTCCGGATGGCAGGGCCACCGGACGGATTGGCGGCCCTGCCCGGCGTGCACGACTTCGGCCGGGATGGCGACGTCGTGCGGATGAGCGTCGACAACACCGGTCTGGACGCCGTGCTGGCGCTGCTGGGCCGGTGCGGGGTACGGAGCCTGACGACGAAGACTCCCACGCTCGAAGAGCTGTTCCTCCGCCACTATCGCGCCGACACCCCGGCGGTGACGGCATGAGCGGGCCGGGCGGCCGGGTGATCGGTACCGGCGCGCTGCTCCGGCTGGCGGTCCGCGTCGACCGGGTCCGTCTGCCCTTCTGGATCGTGACCTTCGCGGTGATCACCGGCGCCTCCGCCGCGGCCACCGCCGAGCTGTACCCGACCGCCGAATCCCGGGCCTCGTTCACCGACGGGGCCGAGGCGGTTCCGGCGCTGCTGGCAATGTACGGCCACATCTACGACCCGGCGTCACTCGGCGCGATCGCGGTGCTGAAGCTGACCGGGTTCGGGGCGGCGCTCGCCGCGCTCGTGACGGTCTTCACCGCGGTCCGGCACACCCGCGCCGAGGAAGAGGCAGGACGGCTCGAACTGCTGGGCGCGGGAGTGCTGGGACGTTACGCGCCGCTGGCATCCGGGCTGGGCGTGGTCGCGGGCTGGAGCGTCCTGCTCGGTGCGGGCACTACGGCGGGGCTGGCCCTCGTAGGGCTTCCGGTGGCCGGGTCGCTCGCGCTCGGGGCCGGGTGGACGGCTGCGGGCCTGGTGTTCGGCGCGCTGGCCGTCCTGACCGCGCAGCTGACCAGAAGCGCCCGCACGGCGTCGGGGCTGGCGGCCGTGGTGCTGGCGGCGATGTTCGCGCTGCGCGCGGTGGGCGACTCCAGCGGCCCCGGATGGCTGTCGTGGGTCTCACCGATCGGCTGGGTGCAGCAGGTCCGCCCGTTCGCGGGGGACCGCTGGTGGGTGTTCGTCCTTCCCATGGCCTGCACGGCAGTGCTCGTCGCGGTCGCGGTCGCGTGCGCACGGATCCGCGACCACGGCGCGGGACTGCTCCCCGGACGTCCCGGCCCCGCGCGGGCGGGACGGTTGCTGGGCGGCACGGGTGGGTTGGCCGTGCGGCTCACCCGGATGAGCCTGCTCGTATGGCTGTCGGCCTTCCTCCTGACGGGATTGCTGGTCGGCAGTATCGCCTCGGACATCGGGGAGTTCCTGGACAATCCACGGGCGCGGGCCTTCATCGCGGCGCTCGGTGGTGCGCAGGGGGTGACGGACGCGTTCCTGGCCGCGGAACTGGCGTTCGCCGGTCTGTTCGCCTCGATGTACGTGGTCGCGGTGCTCGCGCGGCTGCACGAGGAGGAACAGTCGCTGCGGACGGAACCCTTGCTGGGCACGGCGATCGGGCGCGTGCGCCTGCTCGCCGGGTATCTGGGGCTGGCCGCCGCCGGGAGTCTGCTGGGCCTCACCGTCGCGGGCGCCGGGGCGGGGCTGGCCTACGGCGCGCACACCGGGCACGTCGCCGCCGAGCTGGTGCGGGTGACCGGCGCCGCGCTGGCCCAGTGGCCCGCGGTGCTGGTTTCCCTGGGGACGGCTGTCGCGGTTTTCGGTCTGCTGCCCCGGTTCTGGGTGCTGGCCTGGGCGGTGCTGGCGTTCTTCGGCGTGATCGGCGAATTCGGCGTCCTGCTCGGCCTCGCCCAGTGGATCCTCGACCTTTCGCCGTTCTCGCACCTGCCCCGGCTGCCCGGCGGCACCGCCACCGCGACGCCGCTGATCTGGCTGACGGTGGTGGGCGCCGGGCTCGCTGTGGCCGGGCTGATCGGGTTCCGGCGGCGGGACGTGCCCGCCTGAGGCCGGTGTCAGCTCAGGTGCGCGAGCGCCCGCGCGAGGGATTCGGCCGGGGTGCCGTCGCACGGCACCGGGCGGGACTCCGGCCACGGTTCGGTGTCGGCGGCCATCCGGTCGGCGATCTCCGGTGAAGCGTCCGAAAAGGACGGTCCACGGGACTCCAGGCGATCGGCCGCGGTGGCCGCGGGAACGTGGCACCGCAGCGCGACGAGGTCGCTGTGCGTTCGCGCGGCGACCCCGGTCGCGAGCTTCCGGTGCGTGTCCGCGTTCCACGATGCGTCGATCACCACGGTCTCGCCGAGCGCGAGCAGGGCGCCAGCGCGGTGGACGAGTTCGGCATAGGTCCGGTCGGTGTGCTCGGGGGTGTAGAGGCCATGCCGGTACTCGTCCGCGGCGGACGTCTCCGGGGACAGCCCGGCCACCTCCTTGCGGACGCGGTCGCTGAGCAGGAGGCCGGCGCCCAGCCGGTCGGCGAGCGCGGCGGCGACGGTGGACTTCCCGGTGCCCGGCAGCCCGCCGACGAGGATCAGCCGTACCCTGGCGGCGCGGAGATGGTCCAGCGCGATCCGGGCGTACTGGCGGGCCAGGGGAGCCGAGGAGCCGTCGCCCTGCCTGTGCCGCAGGCAGGCCACCTTGACCCGTACGAAGGCCCGGTAGGCGAGGTAGTGGTGCCGGAGCGCGGCGGGGGCGGGATCTCCGGAGAACTCGGCGTAGCGGTCCAGCAGCCGGGCCGCGAGGCTCGCGGCGCCGAGCCGTTCGAGGTCCATCGCGAGGAACGCGACGTCGTCGAGGCCGTCGAGCCTGCGGAGCCGGTCGTCGAATTCGAGGCAGTCGAGTACCCGGGGCCCGTCGTCGAGACAGAAGATGTCGTCGGCGAGCAGGTCGCCGTGCCCATCGACGATCCGGCCGTCGGCGATCCGCCGGTCGAACAGCGCTTCGCGCCCGGCGAGGAACTCCCGGGTCAGGTGCTCGGTCTCGGCGGCCTCGGCCGCGTCGAGCACCGGACCGTGAAACGGGCCGACCTGGGCGAAACTGGCCTCCCAGCGCGCCCGGATCGCGTCGCGCGAGCCCTCGGCGGAGATCTCCGCGCTCCGGTCGGCGCGGGCGTGGAAGCTCGCCAGCAGGCGGGCGAGCCGGTCCACCTGTGTGTCCAGCGGCTCTCCCTGTTTGACCACAGTGGACAGTCGGCGTTCCTCGGGCATTCGGCGCATCACCACGAAGTGGTCGCAGGGCTCGCCGTCGGGCCCGGTCAGGTCGGCGACACCGAGGTAGACGTCGGGAGCGAGCCGCCGGTTGAGCTCGACTTCGCGGTGGCAGACCCGTCGGCGCGCCGTCCGGGAGGTGAAGTCCAGGAAGCCCAGATCGACCGGCTTCTTCAGCTTGTAGGCGTGGTCGCCGACGAGGAACACCGCACCGATGTGCGTCTCGTGCACGGCGGCCCAGGCGGGCGGCGGGGGAACCGGCGGCGTGGGGGAGGAGGCCATGGGACCAGGCTCCTCGGGAGCAGCATCCGCGCACAGGGCCGGAGGTCACCACAGCGATGTGACGATCCGCCCGGTCCCGGCGAAGGCGGGAACCGTACCGATGTCGAGAGGATGGTAAAGCTCGGTACCGGTGTCCCGGACGAGGTGCCCAGCGGTTCGGGGCTTGTGGTGGGTGCCTACCCCACCGGCGCCCGGGAGCGCGAGAGCCGCCAGGGTCGCGACTGCGGTGTCACGATGGCTTTCGAGTCCGAAGTGGACAGATTGGCTGGTTCCGGGGCCTCGTCGCTCATCGGCGAAACCCCGGAGTCTCCTGCGCGCGTGGTATTCCTGCCACCAGGCGACCGAGGGTCGGTGTCGACGCGACCATCGGCTTGGCGTGCTGGTCAAGGTGGTTCATGCTCGAAGACCACCCACCGTCCCCCGATGAGTCTCTCGCGCCGGTTGTTCGCCCTGATCGCCCGGGCGAAACGGGAACTCGGCCTCGTGCCGATCCTCACCTCCGAAGGAACCGTCGACACGCCCTTCGACGAGGAGGCCAACGGCGACCCTGCTGATCGCCGTACGAACCGTGTTCGAAGAGGTCGCGCGGCAGGTACGCGACGCCAGAGTCGAGGTCGCCATACACGCGGGGAGCGAACTCGTCCTGCGGATCCAGCACGCCGGGAGCAGCACCCGTACCGCTCTCGTGGAGGGCTGCGCCAACGCGGGCGCGCCTGGCGGCACCGCCCGGAACACGAGGCCCGGGACCGGCACCGACCTGGAATGGCGCCCGTCGCCGGGCAGGCTCGGGCAGCGGGCTCCTAGAGATTCCTGGCGATGAGTTCGACCAGGTCCAGGGTGCGGTGCGCGTAGCCCCATTCGTTGTCGTACCAGCCGAAAACCTTCACGAGGTGGTCCTGCGTGCTGGTCAAATTCGCGTCGAACACGCACGAGGCGGGGTCGCCGATGACGTCGCGGGACACGATCGGCGCTTCGGTGTATCTCAGGATTCCCTTGAGGTCGTCTTCGGCGGCCTCGGCGAAAGCGCGGTTCACCTGCGCGGGGGTGACCGGATTCGCGACTTCGACCGTCAGGTCGGTGAGCGAGCCGTCTTCGACCGGGACGCGGACGGCGACTCCGTCCAGCCTGCCTTCCAACAGCGGCAGTACCTGGCCGATGGCACGGGCCGCGCCGGTGCTGGTGGGGATCATGTTCACCGCCGCGGAGCGGGCGCGGCGCAGGTCCTTGTGCGGGCTGTCCAGCAGCGCCTGATCGTTGGTGTAGCTGTGAATCGTGGTCATCAGGCCCCGGTGGATGGTGAACGCGCGGTGCAGCACCTTCACCATCGGGGCCGCGCAGTTGGTCGTGCACGACGCGTTCGAGAGCACGTCGTGCCGGTACGGGTCGTACTGGTCCTCGTTGACGCCGAGGACGATGGTCGCGTCGACATCCTTGCCCGGCGCGGAGATCACGACCTTACGGGCCCCCGCGGTGAGATGCGCCGCGGCGGCCTCCCGGCTCCGGAACCGGCCGGACGACTCGATCACGACGTCGACGCCCAGATCACGCCAGGGCAGCCCGGCGGGATCGGCGGTACTCAGCACGCGCACGCGCCGGTCGCCGACGAGAATGTCGGACCCGTCGACGGTCACCGGGACGCGCAGCCTGCCGTAGGTCGAGTCGAACTCCAGCAGGTGCGCCATCGTCCCGGCGGGGGCGACGTCGTTGACCGCGATCACCTCGACGGGGCTTTTACTCCTTTCCAGGGCACACCGCAGGATGTCCCGCCCTATCCTGCCGAAGCCGTTGATACCCACTCTGACCGTCACGGTTTCCCTACCTTTCAAGTGGCCGACCAGGTCGAGACTGCCCGCGCGAGAGGGCTGGCGCCTAGGGCCGAACAGCACTGAAGCCAGGGACCAACGCCGTCGCCGTGCGGTCGGGGACTTTCGGCTCCATCGCCGACGGCCCGGGTCGGCCACAGTGGCGGTTATGAACGGATTGTGCGTGGATCTGTACGAAATCCGGATGGCGGTGAGCTACCTGCGCCGGGGGATGCGCGGGCCCGCGACGTTCAGTCTCTTCGTGCGGGAACTACCGCCGTGCCGGGGGTTCCTGGTCGCGGCGGGTCTTGCCGACTGCCTGGATTTCCTGACGCGGTTCACCTTCGACGAGGACGAGCTGGACTACGTCGGCCGGACGTTCGGCCTGGATCGACGGGACCGGCAAGCCCTTGCCGTCCTCCGATTCACCGGGGACGTGCGGGCCGTCCCCGAGGGAAGGGTGGTCTTCGCCGGGGAACCGCTGCTGGAGGTGACGGCGCCGATCGCGCAGGCCCAGCTGGTCGAAACGGCGATGCTGAACTTCGTGACCTTCCAGACCGCGATCGCGTCGAAGGCCGCGCGCTGCCGTCTCGCCGCGGGCGAAGCCGACCTGGTCGACTTCGCCGCGCGCCGTACCCACGGATTCGAGGCGGCGGCCGCGGCGGCCCGTGCCTCCGCGATCGCGGGATTCGGGGCCACCAGCTATGTCGCGGCCGCGCGTGCCTACGGTCTCCGGTGTGCCGGGACGATGGCGCACTCCTACGTCGAAGCCTTCTCGGACGAGCGCATGGCCTTCTCGGCGTTCGCCGAGGACTTTCCGGACGTCGCGGTGTTCCTCGTCGACACCTACGACAGCCTCGCCGGTGTCGACGCGGCCATCGACGTGGCGCTGCGGCTCGGCGCCGGGGCGAGGCGAGGAGTACGTCTGGATTCCGGTGATCTGGCGGCGCTGGCGGCCGGGACACGCCGCCGGCTGGACGCCGCGGGACTCGGGGACGCGCGCATCATGGCCAGCGGTGGTCTCGACGAGCACCGGATCGCGGCCCTGCTCACGGCCGGTGCGCCGATCGACGCGTTCGGGGTCGGGACCAAGATGGGCGTGTCCGCCGACGCACCGTCGCTGGACACCGCCTACAAGCTGGTCGAGTACGACGGGAGACCGGTCCTCAAGCTGTCGGCGGGAAAGGCGACGTTGCCGGGGGCGAAGCAGGCTTTCCGGGGCGCGGAAGGGGACGTGCTGACCCTGCGCGGGGAGCGGGCGGCCGGTACGCCGTTGCTCGTCCCGGTGATGCGTGACGGCCGCCTGCTCGGTCCACTTCGGACACCGGAGCAGTTGGTGCGGGACGCGCGGACCCGGTGCGCGGCCGATCTGGCCGCGCTGCCCGAGCACAGCCGCCGCCTGGTGGATCCGGTGCCTGTCCCGGTGACACCGAGCGCGGCGCTGACGGAGCTGACCGACCGGCTGCGCGCCCGGCACCCCAGCGGCGGTGCGCGGTCTTGAGCCGTCTCACGGTGTCGCGCGGGCGAGCAGGATGCGGTGCACGGACCTGGCCGCGTCGGCGCAGTGGTGTCCGCCGGGCTCGTCGAACGGGGTCTGTTCGAGGCCACGGGCCAGGCTCGAGATCGCGTCGGCCAGCAGGTCGATCTCCTGTTTGAGGTCGCGCAGCCGGGTGTGCACGTGCTCCTCGGCCACGACCTGCGCGGGTGGCTCGCCCGGAAGCAGCACCGCGCGGAGCGACTTCGGCAGCTGGGCCAGCGAGTGGTCGAGCTGCTCCGGGGAGAAGAGCTCCCTCAGCGCTTCCGACACCGCCCGCGCGGCCGGGCCGGCGTCGTCGACGGCGATTCCGGCCTCGTGGGCGAACTCGCCCACGAACTCCGTGGTGGTGTATCGGATCGGCACCCGGCTCGGGGCCCAGCCTTCGAAATAGACGCCGCGCAGCAGTTCGGGCAGTTGCGCGGCGAAGTGCGCCGCGGCGTCGGCGGTCAGCCGGTCGCGCAGCAGGTGCAGCCACGCCCGCAGGACGCGGTAGGTGTGGTGGCGGTCGCCGGTGCCCAGCCGGTCGGCGATCGCGGCGAGCCATTCGTGTGCGGAGTGTACGGCGTGTGCGAGCGGATCGTGCTGGTGGTTCATCAGTCGTCCTCCGGTCTTTCGCGGGTCAGGCAGGTACCAGGAGAATCCACAGTGGACCGGCGGCGAACGGGAGCGGTGTGCCCGCCGTGGTGTGGAAACGGGTGGGGGAGTCCGGGGTGGCGCGGGTCCAGGAGGCGGCGAAGCGGAGACCGTCGCGCAGCACGGTCGCCGGTCCGGTGCCGATCGTCGTGGCGATGGGCGAGCCGGACACGGTTCCGTACTCACCGGGCTCCCCGTACCGGACGGTCACCCGCTGCTCCACCACGGTCGCCGCCGTGACCGCACCGGATTCGGTCGACGTCACCGGCGAGCCGTCGAGCGAGACCGTCCACCGCGCGGTGCTCGCGGACCAGCCGAACTCGAACCTCGCCGCGCCGTAGCCGATGGCGTACCCGGATGCCGGCACGCCCGCGGGCGGCACCGGTCCGTACCGCGGTGTCTCCTCACCCGGCGGGACGTCGTCGCTCGGCAGCCGCGCGGCGTGCACGTAAAGGTTGTGCGGGGCGGGGCGGGCCGGATCGCGGAAATAGAGATCCGGCACCTCCTGGGGAGAGGCGTTGACGAAAGACGCGGCATGGAGCGCGGGCAGGATCTCCGGGGCCGCGCCGGAGTAGGCGAGTGTCGGCCTGCCGTACTGCGAGAGCAACTGGACATCGGTGGCCCGCGCGCTGCGGACCGGCCCGGCCAGGGCGGGCGCGGCCGAGAAGTAGACCACGATCAGCCGTGTCAGGCCGCCTTCCACCGGCTCGACGTAGACGACGTCGGCGGCGCCCAGCCCGGTCTGCGGCCGAGCCTCGGGCACGTCGTCGATCTTGACCGCGAACACGGGGTGCCGGTGTGGTGGAACCGGCTGGGTGGACCCGGCGGGGTCCCCGGCCGTCGACGGTCCGGACAGCGAGCGCGCGACGACGAGTGTGGCGGTGGTGAGTGCCAGCGCGACGACGGCGACGAGGATCCACCAACGGCGTTTCACGGAACCGGCTGCTTTCCCGCGTCTTCCGGGTATCCGTGCAGAGCGAAGGCGATGCGCTTGCCCAGTGAGACGGCGTGGTCGGCGAAACGCTCGTAGTAGCGGCCGAGCAGCGCCACGTCCATGGCGGTCTCCAGGTCCGGCCTGGTGTCGGCGTGCTGCAGACGCCGGTACAGCGTCTCGGCGAGCCGGTCCATTTCGTCGTCCTCGCGGGCCAGTTCGGGGGCCTTCGCGGCGTTCCGTTCGGTGAGCGCCTGACGGGCCTCGGCGGTCAGACGCCGCGCGACCCCGCCCATCTCGGCGACGAGTTCCCTGGCCATGGCGGGGACCACCGGAACGGCCCGGCCTCGCCGCGCGAACTCGGCGAGATGCCGGACGAGCGCGCCCATCCGCTCCAGGTCCACGCTCATCCGCAGCCCGGCGACGATCGTCCGCAGGTCGGTGGCCACGGGTTGCTGCCGGGCGAGCAGCGTGAGCGCTTCGGATTCCAGGGCGTGGTGGAAGGCGTGGATCTTCTCCGCCTCGGCGACCACCTCGCCCGCGAGCACGGGATCGTCGGTCAGTAACGCCGTCGTCGCGCGGCCCACCGCCTGCTCGGCCAGACCGGTGAGTTCGGCGAGCCGTGCCACGAACCGGGCCAGCTCTTCTCGGTAGGCCTCACGCATCGGTGTCCTCCAGACGGACCGGGATCGTTCGTCCTCGACGGTAAGAGGGGTGTCGTGAGGCGGATAGGGCCTGTGGTCGCGAATGGCGGGGACATTCGCCTCTGCGCGGGGCCGGGGCACGGCGGCGACGCTGACAGGCGGACCGCGTCCGGGCCCGGCGGGATCGCCGGGCCCGGCTCGAACCTCCTCAGCGGGAGCCCGAGCGGAAGCGTCCTTTGTGGAATGTAGTCGCCGGGTACAGACGAAGGGAGCGTGATCCTCGATGTCCGGGGACCCGAAGCCGATAGTGGTCGGTGTCGACGGATCGGCGTCCGCGCTGCGGGCGGTGGGCTGGGCGGCCGCCGAGGCACGACGGAGGCATGTGCTCCTGAGCCTGGTGCACGTCGTCGACGAGGCACCGCTGGCCGCCGTCCGGTTCGTGCCGCGCTACGACGAGGTCGTGCGCATCGCGAGCATGCGGGGACGTCGCCTGCTGCGCCAGGCCAGGGATCTGGCCCGGCAGGCTGAGCCGACGGTGGCGCAAAGCGAGCACCTGTTGCGCGGAACCGTGAGCGGATGGCTGCGCACCGAGTCGGAGGACGCGAGCCTGCTGGTGCTCGGCACGGAGCCGGCCGGGGCGATCGGACGGCTGGTGGCGGGGTCGGTCGCGATCGACCTCGCGGCGCACGCGTCCTGTCCCGTCGTGCTCGTCCGATCGCACGTCGCGGAGGACGAACCGCCGGAGACCGGGCCGATCGTGGTCGGGGTCGCCGGGACGCCGGCGAGCGAGGCCGCGCTCGCCTTCGCCTTCGAGGAGGCCGCGTTGCGGCGCACGGGGCTGGTCGTGGTGCACAGCCTGGACGATCGCCTGCTCGTCACGCTGTTCGAGGAGGGCAAGCGGCAGCTCGACCACACGGCGGTGGAAAAGCACGAGGACCAGGCCCTCGCCGATCGGCTCGCGGGCTGGCGGGAGAAGTATCCGGACGTTTCCGTGGACCGGATCGTGGTGCGCGGCCGTCCCGCGACCCGGTTGCTCGACCTCGCCGACCGCGCGCAGCTGCTCGTCGTCGGTGGCCGGGGCCGCGGCGGGTTCACCGGGCTGCTGTTCGGCTCGACCAGCCAGGATGTGCTCTCCCGCGCGCTGTGCCCGGTCGTCGTGGTCCGCGACTACGAAGACTCCGGCACGCCGCCCCGCGGCTGAGGCGGGGTGTCCCGGGCGATCAAGGGTGCGCGAGCACCCACGACGCGAGTACCAGGCCACCGGAGTTGGTCGTCAGGTGCACCAGTACGGGGGCCAGCAGACCACGGCCGGTGTGCCGCCACCAGCACAGGAACACCCCGGCACCGGCCGCCGCCAGCATCGCCAGTGCCGAGACGACGCCGAGCGGGAGCCCGCCCACGGTCGCGTGCACGGCGGAGTTCCGCACGAGTGCGAGTGAGGGCAGCAGATGCCAGAGTCCGAAAAGGACGGACGCGCCGAGCACCGGCCACCAGCGCCACCGGTCGCCCGCGCCGAGCAGCGCGGGCAGCACGCCGCGGAAGGCGACCTCCTCCACCAGTACGGTCCCCAGCGGGATACGGATCAGCGCGAGCCAGGCCAGCTGCCCGGCGTCCGGCGATCCCACCCGGCCGTCGTGGAACAGCGGGCGCAACGCCGGGACGGCGAGCGCGATCCCGAACCCCGCCGCGACGAGACCGGCGCCGCACAGGCCGACCAGCGCGGCGCGGGGGAGGTGCCGCCGTCCGAGCCCGATCGCGCCAGGACGAAGCCCGGCGAACAGCGCGAGCCCGACGAGCAGACCGGCGGCGACCGCGCCACACACCGGGTACGCCCAGCCAGGGAGTACCCGGTTGGCGAGGGTGGTGGCGGTCGCCAGCACCAGCACGGCCAGCACCACCGCGACGACGCGGCGCGGCCGGACGGCGAGGGGGAGCGGAGACGTGGTGAGCGTATTCATCGTGGTTCCATTGTGCGCCCGGGAGCGGCGGTGGTGCGAGGCGATCGCGTGAACGGGCCGGGGACGCGCGACCCCTTCGTGGACTGGCTGCGCGCGACGAGCCTGGTCGTGGTGGTGATCTGGCACTGGGCGTTCACGATCCTGCGCTGGACGCCGGACGGGCCGAGCCCGACCAGTCCGCTGGGCTTCCTGTCCGGGTTGTGGATCCTGACCTGGCTGCTGCAGGTGCTGCCGGTGTTCTTCTACGTCGGCGGACACGTGCATCTGATCTCGTGGGAACACGCCCGTGCACGTGGCGAGCGGCTCGCCGGGTACGTGTGGGGACATGTCCGGCACCTCGTGCTGCCCGCGATCGCGCTGGTAGTGACATGGACCGTGCTCGGCACTGTGCTGGCGGCGGCCTTCGACCTGCGCTGGATCCGTGGTGCCGTGCTGCTCGTCCTCAGCCCGCTGTGGTTCCTCGGCGTGTATGTGGGGCTGCTCGTGTTGCTGCCGCTGTGGTTGTGGTTGCACCGCCGGTACGACGTGCTGGTGCTGGTGTGGCTCGGCGGTATCGCGTTGCTGGCGGACGTGCTCCGGTTCCGTTACGGCGTTTCGTGGGCGGGCTGGGTCAACCTGCTCGTCGTGTGGGCGCTGGCGCACCAGGCAGGGTTCTTCTTCCAGCGGTTGGCCGACGCGCCGCGCCGATGGACCCAGGCCCTGCTGTGGGCGGGACTGTTGGGTCTGGCCGGTCTGGTGTTTTCGGGGCTGTACCCCGGTTCTATGGTCGGGGTCCCCGGGGACCGCGTGTCGAACATGGGGCCACCGACCTTCGTCATCGTCGCCCTGCTGGTGTTCCAGGCGGGACTGGCCGAGCTGATCCGCCCGGTGCTGCGGCGCTGGTTCGACCGGCCGGGGCCGCACCGGTTCACCGCGGCGCTGTCCCGGTTCGCGCTCCCCTTGTTCCTCTTCCACACCACCGGGATGGCGCTGGCCCGCGGGTTCGGCTATCTCGTGTTCGACCATCGCCTCGTCGACGACAGGGCGCCGGACCTGATCTGGTGGGTCCAGCGGCCACTGGCGATACTCGGCCCGTTGGTGTGCACCGTGCCCTTGATCGTGCTGTTCGGCAGGAACCGGAAGAAACACACGGTGTGAGCGCCGCGCGGCCGCGGTTGCCTGCCAGGCAAGGGCTTTTGGTCACCGGAGGAGCGTGCGAACGGCCGTGGTGGCGCGATGTGGAGCGGGAGTTTCCTGGCCGGGGTACCTTTCCGCGATACTGGAGGCTGCTATGGGGCACCGTTTCCCGTTGGATGAGCTCGGATTGAACACCGGCAAGAAGGTCAGGCTGCGGCGTGTCCTGTACGGGCACGGACTCCGCAACGGTACGGCGTTCTTCCTGCCCTACGACCAGGGGCTCGAACACGGACCGAGGGATTTCTTCGCGAACCCGGTGGCGGGCGATCCGCGGTATGTCGTCAAACTCGCGATCGAAGGCGGGTTCAACGGCATCGTGCTCCAGATCGGTCTGGCGGAGAAGTTCTACTGGGACTACGCGGGCGAGGTACCGCTGGTACTGAAACTGAACGGCAAGACCGAGATCCCGTCCGACGCCGAGGCGCTTTCCCCGCTGCACGGCAGTGTGGCGGAGGCCGTACGGTTGGGCGCGGACGCGGTCGGTTACACGCTCTACGTCGGGACTCCCGCGCAGGAGCGGGACTTCGCGCAGTACCGGCGGGTGCGGGCGGACGCGCAGCGGCTGGGCATGCCGCTGATCGTGTGGGCGTATCCGCGTGGCTCCGCGGTCGAGGCCAAGGGAGGCCGGGATTCCTTCTACGCCGTCGACTACGCGGCCAGGACCGCGGCCGAACTCGGCGCCGACGTCGTTAAGGTGAATTTCCCGCATCCGGAGAAGACCGACGGCGTCCCGGCGACCTACGCGCGGGAGTTCACCAGCCGGCAGGCGATCGACGCGGTCGTGCGTTCCGCGGGCCGGACGTTGCTGCTGGTCTCGGGTGGTGGTAAGACAAGCGACGAGGCGATGCTGAACAAGGCGCGGGAGTCGATGGCGGCCGGGGCGACCGGTCTCATCTTCGGCCGCAACGTTTGGCAGCGCGAGCACGACGAGTCGCTGCGGTTCGTCGCGGCGCTGCGGGAAATCCTCGCCGAACACCCGGGTCCCGGCTGAGGCCGGGCACCGGGCCGCTCAGCGCCGCAGGGCGGCGTAGACGATGATGTTGTCGCGATAGCTCCGCGCCGCGCGGTCGAAGCTGCCGCCGCAGGTGATCAGCCGCAGTTCCGGGCCGGGTGTGTCGCCGTAGACCGCGTCGGTGGGGAACCGGTCCTTGGCGACTTCGGCCACGCGGGAAACGACGAAGACGAGTTTCGTGCCGTCCTTCCGTGTCACAGCGATCTGGTCGCCCGGTACGAGTTCCTTGAGCCGGAAGAAGATCCCGGCCTCCTTGTTGCCGTCGACGTGGCCGACGACCACGGCGGGGCCCTTCTCGCCCGGGGCGGGGCCGAGCGCGTACCACCCGGCCTGCATCGGGCGGCTCACCGGTGGCACCTCGAGTGTGTTGTCGGGGTTGAGCCCGAGCCGGACCAGCGTCGAGTCGGCGCCGATCTTGGGGATTTCGACCGAGGCGGGCTCCGAGCGGGGCGCCGGGGTTTCGTGCGAAGTCGCGGTCGCCGACGAGGGAGGGGCGGACGGCGTCGTCGGTGCGGGAGTGGTGCTCTGACCGGTCGCCAGTACCACCGCCAGGCAGATCAGTGCGATGAGCGCCGCGGCCGCCGAGAGCGCCAGGCCCCAGCAGCCGCGGAGGGATTTCGAACCGCTCATGGCGTCACTGCGCCGTGCCGCCACCGCCGGTCGCCACACCACCGGCGGGCACCTTGGGCACCTGCGGCGTCGTCGACGAACTCGGTGGCGTGGACGGCGAGGAGGTCGTCGTCGGCGAAGTCGGCTTCGTGGTGGGGCCCGTGGTGGGACCGGAGGTCGGGCCCGTGGTCACGGTGGTCCCGGGAGTGGAAGGGACGGTGGTCGGTGGCGCTGCCGCGGACGGCGTGGCGAACAGCAGTCCGCTGAGCAGGCCGATCCCGGCCGCGGCCGCGAGTTTCGGGGAGAACTCCATCATGACCATCTCCTTCTGGGACGAGAACGGATTCCGTTGAGGTCCGCGGTGTCCGGGAACTGCCCGGGACGGCCTCACTTCGTCATTTTTCATATGGGAACAAACGAACTGAAGGGCCGAAGGTCCCCGCGACGTGGGACCACTTCAGTGGTCCGCGTACGTACTCCTGCCGAGCAGGGCCAGCTCGACGGCGCGGGTGAGATCGTCCGCGTCGACGACCCCGGTCAGCCTGCCGTCCCGGACCACCATGGCCAGATCCCGCCCCCGTCGCAGGGTGGTTTTCGACAGCAGCTCGGCCACGGGGGTCCCGATGTCCACTATGGACGCTCCTGGCGTGGCGCGGCAGACATCGGTGACGCGGGTGAACCGGCGCTCCCGTGGGGCGACCTGGGTGAGTTCGGCGAGGCTGATTACCCCGACCGGGTGTCCCTCGAAGGAAACGACGGGAAAGACACGTCGCCGGGTGCCCGGGGTGACCTGGTCGAGGAAGGCTTCGATGGTGAGCCATTCGGGCGCGGTGTCCGGTGCGGGGTCCATGATGGCGCCGACCGGGAGGTCGCCGAGCCGGTCCCGCGCGGGCGATCCGGCGAGTTCGGCCTGGGCGGCGGCGAGCAGGAACACGCCGGCGAACACCAGCCACAGTCCGGAAAAACTGCCGAAGAGCAGGTCACCGACTCCGATGGCAACGACGAGCAGGCCGACCCCTGTCCCGGCGCGCGTGGCGATCTCGGCGGCGCGGGCCCGGTCGCCGGAACGGTGCCAGAGCACGGCGTGCAGGATCCGCCCGCCGTCCAGCGGGGCACCGGGGAGCAGGTTGAAGACACCGAGCACGACGTTCGTCAGGCCGAACCAGCCGAGCCCGGCCACCACGAGCGGGATCGCCGGACCACGCAGGGCGAAGGCCGCGCCGAGGCCGGCCCCGCCGCACACCAGGCTGGCGATCGGTCCGGCCACGGCGACGAGCAGTTCGGTCCGCGGATTCGCGGGTTCGCCGTCTAGTTCGGTGGTCCCGCCGAGCATCCACAGGGTGATGCGGCGGACCTGGGCGCCCTCCCGCCTGGCGGCGAGCGCGTGCGCGAGTTCGTGCGCCAGCAGCGAAGCGAGAAAGCCGACGGCGATGATCACGGCCACGACCCAGTAGGCGGCCATGTCCTGGTCCGGGACGGTACGACGCAGGAGATCGGTGGCGAGCGATCCGGTGAGCAGGGCGAAGGCGACCAGTACCGACCAGTGGACATCGATGGCGACGCCCGCCCAGCGGCCCAGGGGAATCACGGTGCGGGACATGCGGGACCTCACTTCCCGGCCAGGAGGGCCGACGAGCGTGGGACTCCGGTCGTCATCCACTCTTCGTCCTCACCACGGGTGTCGATAGAGCCGAACCGCCTCGCGTGGCGGGCCCGGAATCCGGCGACCGGGGACGTTCGGCCTTTCTCCCGCCGGTCTCCGGCGCACATCGTGGAGGGACGGAACAGGGAGGCCCTGATGCGGGAAAAGCGTTGGAAGGTCGACATCTTCATCGACGAGCACGAAGCACGGACTCGTGCCGTCGCGCGCCTGGAGAACCCTGATCACACCGGCCTGGTCGGCACCGGGCTCGCCCGGCTGAGCCCGCGTGACACCGATGTGCCGGAGATCGGGGACGAACTGGCCGCGGCCCGGGCGCTCGCCGATCTGGCGCACGGCCTGCTCGAAGCCGCGGCGACGGATATCGAGGGTGTGACGGCCGAACCCGCGCACCTGCGGGAGTGAGCGTGCGGACGGAAAGGATCGCGAGATGACCAGGCGGCACGAGGTGCGTTCGGTGATGAAGACGACCGTCGCGACCGTCCACCCGGAGACACCGTTCAAGGCGGTGGCGGCTCTGCTGGCGGCGTGGGGAGTGAGCGGCGCCCCGGTGGTGGACAACGAGGGCCGCGTCGTCGGTGTGGTGTCACAGGGGGACCTGCTGGAGCGGCGGACCTGGCCGGCCCGCCGTCGCCGGGGCCGCCGTCGGCTGTACCGCAAGGCGGCCGGGATCTTCGCCGCCGACCTGATGACCGCGCCCGCGGTGACGGTCGAGCAGGACGCGGACGTGTCGCGCGCCGCGAAACTGCTGGAGGAACACCGGATCCACCGGCTGCCGGTCGTCGATTCGGGAGGCGGGCTCGTCGGCCTGGTCACCCGTGGCGACCTCCTTCGGGTCTTCCTGCGGCCGGACGCCGAGATCCGCACGGAGATCCGGGAGGACGTGATCGAGCGCGTGCTGTGTATCGACCCGCGGACGTTGTTCGTGTCGGTGCACAACGGGGTCGTCACGCTGGGCGGGCAGCTGGAACGGGCCAGCCTTATGGCGATGACGCTCGAGTTCGCCCGCCGGGTCGACGGTGTGGTCGAGGTGCGGAACCAGCTCACCGCGAAACTGGACGACACCCGCCTCGACGAGGGCGCGGCGGCGCGGGGCAATGTCGGAGTGCTGGGGGCGATGCTGAAGAAGTGACCCGCGCCGAGGAGGAGCCACCGGGTTCGTCGCGTGGGTACCCGCGGCGGAGCCGGCCCGGCCCGAGCAGCGCGGGAAGTCTTCCCCTGGGCGGCCGGAACTGCCATGGTGTTGGCGTCCGACGGCATCGACACCCGTGGGACCCCCGGGTGCGCCCCGGGCTCCTGCGGCGCCCTCCCACGGTGGTCGCTGTCGTCCTCCACCGCGACCGCACCAGGAAGACCGACGACGACGCCGTCTTCGTGGTCCACGATGTCCGCCCGGGGCAGACGAAAAGAGCGAAAGGTGAACTTCACCGAAGAACGCGAAGCCTTACACGCGTTGGCGTCGTGCCAGGCCGAGCTGGACGCCGCTCGGCAGCGCGTCGCCGAACTCACCGAGGAGCTGGACACCACCAACCGCGGGATCATCGCGCTGCACACCCAGCTCGACGCCGCTCGCGAGGCCGAGGCCGAAGCACTGGCCAGCCAGGAGGTGCTGGCCGACCGGGACCGGATCGCGAACCGCCTGCACGACGAGGTCATCCAGCGGGTCTTCGGTTCGAGCCTCAATCTGCAGGGCGTCGTCAGTCTCATCGGCCACCCCCGCGCCGCCGGGCGCGTCCAGGCCGTGATCGGCGAGCTGGACGCCACCCTTCGCGAACTCCGCACGGCGATCTTCGGCCTCGACGACCAGCCCCGGCGGGCCACGAGCCTGCGGGTGGCGTTGTCCGATCTGATCGCCGAGGTGGAACGGCAATCCGGTGCCGTCGCGGCCCTCGTGTTCGAAGGACCGATCGACGCGGTGGTCCCCGACGACCTCGCGCTCGATCTGCTGGCGGTCACCCGGGGGATGTTGCGTGACATCGCTTCTCGCGGCGTCGGGGGAGTCGAGGTCACGGTGCACGCCGACACGGGCCTGATATTGCGCGTCGAACTCGACGTGGCGCCCGGCCGTCTCGAACTGCCCGACGAGGTCCGAGCGCGGATGTCGGAGCGGGGCGGCACGGTCACGATCACCGAAACAGCGGGCGAAGGGGCCTCGCTGGAATGGCGTGTCCCCTTACCCGCGCGCGAGAGCGGCGCCCCGTCTTCTTGAGGGGTGAGGTGCTCGTCGCGGCCACGGCGCGGGGGAGACACCGCTCGCCGTCCTTTTCGGACAGCCGGCCGCCCGGGTGTCTGTCTGGTGTCCACGGGCTGTTATCACGTGGCGGGACCCTGACGGTTCGACGAGAAATGGAGCTTCGGCGATGGGATTCGGTGTGGCTTCCGAGGTGGGCGGCTTGAGGCAGGTCGTGGTCCACCGTCCAGGGGTGGAGCTGGCCAGGCTCAGCCCGCGCAATGTCGGCGAGTTGCTCTTCGACGACGTGATGTGGGCGAAGAAGGCAAAGGAGGAGCACGACGTGTTCGCCGAAGCCCTGCGCGAACGAGGGGTACGCGTGCACTACTTCGGGGAACTGCTCGCCGAAACGCTCGAAACGGCGGCGGGCCGGAGATTCGTGCTGGACCGGGTGTGCACCCCGGAAGTCGTGGGTCCCGCACTGGCCGGACCGCTGCGCGAACTGTTCGAGGACCTGGACGGCGCCGGTCTGGCCACCTCGCTGGTCGGCGGTGTGCTGAAGGCCGAGCTGCCCGCGTTGCGGGCGGAAAGCCTGAAATGGCATATGCTCCGCGCCGACGACTTCCTCCTGCCGCCGCTGCCCAATCACCTCTTCCCGAGGGACAACTCCTGCTGGATCTATGGCGGGGTGTCGATCAACCCCATGGCGAAACCGGCTCGGCAGCGGGAAACGCTGAACGTCCGCGCCATCTACCGGTACCACCCGCTGTTCGGCGGAGCCCGGTTCCCCGTGTACTACGGCGACGACGGCGTGCGTTACCCGGCCACCATCGAAGGCGGCGACGTCCATGTCCTCGGCGGTGGCGCGGTGCTGATCGGGCTGGGGGAGCGGACCACACCGATGGCGGTGGAACTGCTCGCCCGCGCGTTGTTCGCCGGCCACCGGGCGCACACCGTCCTCGCCGTCGAACTGCCGCGTTCCCACGCGACGATGCACCTGGACACGCTGATGACGATGGTGGACAAGGCCACGTTCGTCCTCTACCCCTACTTCGACCGGGCTCTGCGGTCCTGGACGGTCACTCCCGGTGAGAGCGAGGGGGAGGTCCGCGTCCGGCCGAACCGTGACCTGTGGGGCACCCTGGCCGCGACGCTCGGAGTGGACAGGGTGACAGTGCTGTCGACCGACGAGGACGTCCGCGCCGCCGAACGGGAGCAGTGGGACGACGGCAACAACTACCTCGCCGTCGCGCCGGGAGTAGTGGTCGGCTACGACCGTAACGTCGCCACCAACACGATGCTGCGCAAGCACGGCGTCGAAGTGATCACGGTGCCCGGCGGCGAACTCGGCAGGGGGCGAGGGGGACCCCGGTGCATGAGCTGCCCCGTCGAGCGTGATCCGGCGTGAACCCGGCGAGACACAGCTCGCGTGGGAAGAGTCGTCCGCCGGGGGAGAAGGGGCTCAGGATCGTGGTGGCGCTGGGTGGGAACGCGCTGCTGCGCCGCGGCGAGGCGCCGGAATCGGCGATCCAGGAGCGGCACGTCCTCGCCGCCGCGAAGGCACTCGCCCCGCTCGCGCGGGAGCACCGGCTCGTGCTCACCCACGGCAACGGGCCCCAGGTCGGCCTGCTCGCGATGGAGAACGAGAACGACCCGGCACTGGGCCGCCCGTACCCCTTCGACGTACTGGGCGCACAGACGCAGGGCATGATCGGCTACTGGCTGGTGAACGCTCTCCGTGCCGCCGCGGGGCTCACCGCCGCCTGCGTGCTGACGCGCACCCGGGTGCGGTCCGATGATCCCGCGTTCGCGCGGCTCACGACGTTCGTGAGCCCCGAGTATGACGAGGCGGCCTCGCGGGAGGCCGCCACCCCGCAGGACTGGTGGGGCGGAACCGCGCGGCGGCGGGACGCGGGCGGTGGGTCGGGGTGGCCACGGTGCGCGACATGGGTTCTCCTCGTTGTCCCGGCCACCTGAGCCGTGTCGGCACGGGCGATGCCGGTCTTCGCGTCGTTCACGGATGGTGCCGCGCGTGGCAGAGCCGGAGTGCCCTGGCCAGAGGGCCGTAGGTCGCTGTTCACGCGTGGGCGGGTGCCGGATCGTGGGATGTGACGGTCGGAAGCCCCGTGCTGAGGAGGTGCCTGATGAGTTCGTCCGGGTCCAAGGCGGTGGTGGTGTTCGAATCGATGTACGGGAACACCGAGCTGGTGGCCGAATCGGTCGCCGCCGGGCTGGCACCGCACGTGCCGGTCGAGGTGGTGAACGTCGACGACGCGCCGTCGGCCTGGCCGGAGGCCGAGCTGTTGGTGCTAGGCGGGCCCACCCACGCGCACGGGATGTCCAGGGCGAACACGCGGGCGGAGGCGGCCCGGCAGTCCGCGTCCGCAGCCCAGTCCCGGCGGACCGGGCTGCGGGAATGGCTGGGCACGCTCGAGCAGGCCCCGGGCTCCGTGGCGGTGTTCGACACCCGGGTGGCGAAGCCGCGCTGGATCACCGGTTCCGCCGCACTCGGCGTGGCGAGACGGCTCCGCAGGTTGGGGCACACCCTGGTGGTGCCCCCGGAGAGCTTCTTCGTCGACTCGAGCAGCTCGCACATCGTGCTGGCCGAAGGCGAGCAGGATCGCGCCCGTGCCTGGGGCGACGACCTCGGGACCCGTTACACCGCGCTCGCGGACCGCCGGTGATCTCCGGCGCCCGCGCGGCACATCAGTCCACTATGGACTAACTGCTCGTCGAACGCGGGGCGGCCTGCCTGCGGGAGGCAGTCCAGGTCCGGCGGAACAGGTCCATCGTACTTACTGTCCACTATGGATGTTCGGCTCCGGTCGTCGCCGGAGCCGACCGGACCAGGGTTCGCCCCGGCGGCACTCCGGGGTTAGGGCAGAACGTCCCCGTCTCCGGGGACTCGGTGCCCTGGAACGGCGCGCGCGATCGCGCCGACCCTGGAGGCGGAATCTTCGAGGAGGCGGTGGTGAGCGTGGGCGGCGTCCGGCGTTACCCGGCTGAGCTGGTGCTGCTCACCGGTGTCGTGCTCCTCCTCGCCCTCGGCGGGCTGGCATGGCTCTGTTCGGCGGTGGTGACCGCTTCGGTGCTGTGGGCGGGCGCCGCGGCGGCCGCGCTGGTGCCCGCGGTGGTGTGGGTGGTCGCCGACCTCCGCGCCGGGCGGTGGGGCGCGGACCTGCTCGCGGTCCTGGCACTCGGCGGCACGGTCGCGGTCGGCGAGTACCTGGCGGGCGCGATCATCGCCGCGATGGTCGCCACCGGCCGGATGCTGGAAGCGGGGGCCGCTCGGCGGGCGGGACGGGACCTTTCCGCGTTGCTGGAACGGGCGCCGAGCCGGGCACGTGTGCGGTCGGGCGCGGAGGTGGAGGTCGTCCCGGTGGCCGAGGTCGCCGTCGGCGACGTGGTGGTGGTCCTTCCCGGTGAGATCGTTCCCGTCGATGGCGTGGTGCTGGACGGCGGGCAGTTCGACGAGTCGGCGGTGACCGGCGAAGCGGTCCCGATCTCCCGCACGGCGGGGGAGCCGGTCCGCAGCGGGGTGGTGAACGCGGGCGGTGCGGCCGACCTCCGCGCCACCGCCACGGCGGAGGCCAGCACCTACGCCGGGATGGTGCGGCTGGCCGAGCAGGCGGCGGTGGACACGGCCCCGGTGGCGCGGCTGGCGGATCGGATCGCCGTGTGGTTCCTGCCCGCTTCGCTGCTGATCGCCGCGGTGGCCTGGGTGCTCACCGGGGACCCGGAGCGCGCGGTGGCGGTGCTGGTGACCGCGACGCCGTGCCCGTTGCTGCTCGCGGTCCCGGTGGCCGTGACCGGCGGGCTGTCCCGGGCCTCGCGTTCGGGCGTGGTGGTCAAGGGCGGGGCGGCGCTGGAGACGCTGGGGCGGGTCCGCAGTCTCGCCATGGACAAGACGGGCACGGTGACCGCGGGCAGGCCGGAGGTCGTCGACATCGTGTGTGCGCCGGGAGTGCGGCCGGACGAGGCTCTTGCCGAGGCAGCGGCGGTGGAGCGGTACTCGCCGCATGTACTCGCGGGCGCGGTGCTGCGGGCAGCGCGTCGCGCGGGCGTGACACCACCGGCCGCGGAGTCCGTCACGGAGCGGGCCGGACACGGTGCGAGCGGCATCGTCGAGGGACGTCCGGTGTGGGTCGGGAAGCTCGAAGACGCCACTGTGCTTCCGCCGTGGGCCGCGGGCGCCGCGCGGCGCGGACGGCTCGACCTCGCCACCGTGATCTGGGTCGTGACCGACGACGAGCCTTATGCCGCTCTGCTGGTCCGTGACCGGGTACGTCCGGACGCGGCCCGGACGATCCGGCGGCTGCGCGCGGCCGGGCTCTGGCACATCGTGCTGCTCACCGGCGACCGGGTGGACAACGCCACGGAGGTCGCGGCGCTGCTCGGGCTGGACGAGGTCAAGGCCGAGGCGGCCCCGGCGGACAAGATCACCGTGGTCCGTGCCGAACGCGAACACGGGACCACCGCCATGGTCGGCGACGGCGTCAACGACGCTCCGGCGCTGGCGGCGGCCGACATCGGGATCGCGCTCGGCTCCCGGGGCTCGACCGCGGCCGCGAAGGCGGCGGACGCGGTGATCGTCGACGACCGGATCGACCGGCTGGCCGACGCCGTCGAGATCGCCCGCCGTGCCCGGCGCCTCGCGGTCCAGAGCGCGGGACTGGGCACGCTCCTTTCGGTGGCCGCCATGGCGCTGGCCGCGTTCGGCCTGCTCGTTCCCGTCGCGGGCGCGCTGGTGCAGGAGGCCATCGACGTCGCGGTGATCCTCAACGCGCTGCGTGCCGTTCGCGGGCCGATGACGTGGCGCCCTCCGGCACGTCCGACGGTGCTGCTGCGCCGGTTCGCGGACGAGCACGAGACCCTGTTGCCGACGCGTGCGGCGGTCCGGCGGGCTGCGGACGCCCTCGCCGAGGGCGCGGGTCCCGCGGCGGACGAGGCCGTGCGGGAGGCACACCGGCTGCTGACCGACCGCCTGTTGCCGCACGAGTTCGCCGAGGAGACCCAGTTGTACCCGGCGCTGGCCGGCGTGCTGGGCGGGCCGGAGAGCACGATGACGATGAGCAGGGCCCACACCGAGATCGAGCGGCTGGTGCGCCGACTCGGCAGGCACCTGGCCGAGGCCCCGGCCGGCATCCAGCCCGACCAGGTCGACGATCTGCGGGCCACGCTCTACGGCCTGGACGCGGTACTGACACTGCATTTCACCCAGGAGGAAGAGGCGTATTTCACCCTCGCGCCGCGGGTTCGCGACTAGCTGGAAGGCCGGTGCGGGCGGGGCGTCTCGGGCCCGCGCGGCCCGCCCGCACCGACGTGTTCAGGGGACGCCGGGAGATCGGCACCGAAGCGGGAAATCGTGCCGGTCGGTGGCCGTGTCGGTGTCCAGGAAGGCACGGGACATCGATTCGTCCGGCACCGGCGGCGCCAAGCGGGCGGGGGCGACCTGTCGCGTGATGAATCCGATTCCCGTGGTGGCTTCCTCGGTTTCCATGCTGCGGCAGGGAACACCCCGAGGACAAGGGGCCAGTACGCCGGTCGCCGGGGCTCGACTGTCCACAGTGTCCCGTTCGCGACGGGTGCGGCCAGGCACTGTTCGTCCGCCGAGCCGGGGCTATTCGGCTCTATCGACGCGTTCCCGCCTCCGGCACCGTCGGATCGAACCAGACAGGAGGAAAGCCGATGTCCCGATCACCCCGGCTCGCCGCGCTCGTGGTGCCGATCGTCATGCTGTGCCTCGCCGCCTCGGCGGGGCCCGTGCCGGCCGGGAACGCCCGGTCCGGCGCGCCGACAGCCTCCGCCGGCAACCTGCCGAGCCGGGTGGGGACGCCGCTGTTCCCGTCCGGCGGGCGGGTCGAGCCGGGTCAGGAGGTGGAGAGCGCCACCACCGGGGCCGTCACGACCCCGGCCGCGGTATCCCGGCCTTCATCGCCCGTACCGCCCGCCGTACCGGCCGAGGCGGGGAGCGAGACGAGCTGGCCGTTGCGAGTAGGTTTGTTCGTCCTCGCCATCGGGCTCGGACTGGTTCTCGGCCTCGCGCAACGACGGAGGCGGCGCTAGCGGCACGGAGTGTCCGAAGTGGATGGACAGGGACCGGGAATCAGCCGAGGCGCCGTTCCGTACGGGAGCGTCCGCGCCACCGCCAGAGTTCGTCGGCTCCCCAGACCAGGAGGGCGAACAACGGCAGGAGCGCGAGGTCCCGCGCCGAAGGGAGCGCGGTTCCGAACACGTGCCGCAGCGGCGGGAGCGTGACGACCGCCGCCGCGAACAGCACTTCGAACACGATGCCCCACAGCAGCAACCGGTTGCTGAAGAACCCGATCGCGCGCAGCGAGGCGTGCTGGGTGCGTGCGGCGAACGCGGTGCCGAGCTGGCAGGCCACGATTCCGAGGAACGTCATGGTGGTCGCCTGCTCCCAGAGGTGGTGCAACGGCTGGCCCTCGCCGACCGGGGCGCCCGGGTACCAGCCACCGGCCAGCAGCGTCAGGAAGAACCCGCCGAGGACCAGCACGGTGGAGACCCCGCCGAGCAGGCCCCACGCCCTGCCGAGCATCCGGGCGTCGATGACCCCGGCGGTGCGGCGCCGCGGCGGGCGCCGCATCAAGCCGGGCTCGGCCGGTTCCCGGCCCAGCGCGAGCGCGGGCAGTGTTTCGGTGCCGAGGTCGATGGCGAGGATCTGGAGCACGGTCAGCGGCAGCGGGATCTGGCCGCCGGAAAGGGCGAACAGCAGGAACGGGACGACCTCGGGCGTGGCGTGGGCGAAGATGTAGACGATGAACTTGCGGACGTTGTCATACACCCGCCGTCCCTCTTCGACCGCGGAAACGATGGTCGCGAAGTTGTCGTCGGTGAGCACCATCGTGGCCGACTCCCGCGCGACGTCCGTGCCCGCGCGGCCCATGGCGACGCCGATGTCGGCCCGGCGCAGCGCGGGGGCGTCGTTGACACCGTCGCCGGTCATCGCGACGACGTTGCCCTGGGCGCGTAACGCGTCGGCGATCCGCAGCTTCGCCTCCGGCGACGTCCTCGCGAAGATGAGTTCCTGCCCATCACCGAGGAGTTCGTCGAGCTTTTCTTCGCTCATCGCGTCGAGGTCGGCGCCGGTGATCACCGTGCTGCCGTTGCGCGCGATACCGACCTGCCGGGCGATCTCGGCCGCGGTCAGCGGATGGTCCCCGGTGACGACGACGAGACGTACTCCGGCGGTGTGACAGCGGGCGACCGCGTCGGCCACCTCCGGCCGGGGCGGGTCGAACATCGCCACCACGCCGAGCAGGACCAGATCGCGTTCGGCGTCTTCCCGGTTGCCGGGCACCGGCTCGTCCGGCCGGAGGTCGCGCCGGGCTATCGCGAGGAGCCGTAACCCACGCGAAGCGTATCGGGTGATCAGCTCGGTGAGTTCCACCCGGTCGGCGGGGCCCAAGGGCCTCGATGAGCCGTCCGCGGTGACGATCCGGGTGGCTCTGGCCAGTACTTCCTCGGGCGCGCCCTTGGTGTTGACCGACTTCCCTCCCCCTTCATCGTCCACAGTGGACATGAGGCGGAGTGCGGGGTCGAAGTGGAACAACCGCACCCGTCGCCGGTCCCGGCGGGCGAGGGAGACATCCGCTCCCCAGGCCGCGGCGGTGCGCAGCAGGGCGATCTCGGTCGGATCCCCGGTGGCCGTGCCGGGGTGGTCCGGATCGAACTCCGCGCTCGTGCACGAGGCGAGTGTCTCGGCCAGCGACGAGGCGGCGGGGGACCCGGGTGCGCGCTCGGGCTCGAAGTCGCCCGCCGGGGTCCAGACCTCGGTGACCCGCATGCGGTTCTGGGTCAGGGTCCCGGTCTTGTCGGTGCAGATCACCGACGTCGAGCCGAGCGTCTCGACGGCGGAAAGCCGCTTCACCACAGCACCGCTTCGGGCGAGCACCCGGACACCCACGGCCAGCGCCAACGTGATGGTGGGGAGCAGTCCTTCCGGGACGTTCGCCACCAGGAGCCCGATCGCGAAGTTGGCGGCGTCGGTCAGCGGCAGGCCGGCGATGAACGCGCCGAGCGGCAGGAAAGCGGCCCCCACGCCCACCGCGACCAGCGCGATGAGCCAGGCGACCCGCTTGACCTGCTTCTCGAGCGGGCTTTCGTCGCGGCCGACCCGTTGGGAGAGCGCCGCGATACGGCCCAGTTCGGTACGCATGCCGGTGGCGAAGACCACGCCCGTGGTTTCCCCGCCGGTGCAGCTGGTTCCGCTGAACAGCAGGTCGCGGGCGTCGAGGAGTGAACCGTCCACATCGGTCAGGTCGGCCGCGCGATAGGCCGGCAGGGACTCTCCGGTCAAAGTGGACAGATCGACCTCCACGGCGCCGTGGAGCATCCGGAGGTCGGCCGGGACGCGGTCGCCCTCCTCGACGAGCAGGATGTCGCCGGGGACCACGTCTCGGGCTTCCACCACGGTTCGGGTGCCGTCGCGGATCACCTTGGCCTTGGCCGAGAGGTAACCGGCCAGCGCCTCGACCGCTCGCTCGGCCTGGCGTTCCTGGAGGAAGGCGAGCGCGGCGTTGAGCACGATGACGGTCACGATCGCGATGCCGAGCACCGTCGTGCCGGAGATCACCGCGAGTGCCGCCGCGAGCCAGAGCAGCAGGGCGAGGGGATGGGTGAACTGGCGAAGCAGCCGGGTCGCCCAGTTGCCCTGGCGACGCCGGGACAGTTCGTTCGGCCCGTGCACCACCAGGCGCCGGGCCGCCTCGCGGTGGGAGAGTCCTTCCGGACGGGTTCGCAGGTCGCGCAGCAACCGGTCGGTCGGTTCGCGGGGATCCTCGGCCTGGACGTCGCTGTCGATCGTCATGCGCCGAGAATCCCGAGGACCGGCCCGAACGAGATAGAGGCCAAGGCCCATCCGGCCGGGCCGGAATGCTCTACTGCGCGGTCAGCCGTTGCGGTGGTGGGGCTGCGGTGCGACGTACTGGGTCCGTGCCCACGCGGCGCGCGCACCGGAGTCCCCGATACGTACGACCTGCACCGCCGACGTCGCGCCGAAACCCACGGTGAGCACGGCCAGCACGACGACCACCGCTTTTCTGCCCCGAGCCGGGACGGGCTCGGATTGCTCGACCGAGGCCTTTTCGGCCAGCCGCCGGCGGTGGTGATCGAAGCCGACCAGGGCGGTGACGAGAACGAACAGCGCGGCCACGAACACGAGCAGCTGGTCGCCGAGATGGGCGTGCTGGCGGATCAGGTCGGTGGGCACGAGGCGGTCCCGCAGATCCTCGCCGCTCCCGGTGGCGATCGGGATGAGCGCGGTCGCCACCAGTGCGAAGCCCACTGCCGGCCAGCCATACCGCCGTCGTGCCGCCGGCCAGGCCGCCACGACGATCGAAGCCAGCACCGCGAGCGGGACGAGCACGACCACGGCGTGCACGACGAGGACGTGCAGGGGAAGTCCGGTGATGAACACGGGCATGCGGAGACTCCGATCGGACGGTGATCCGGCACACCCGAGTCTGCCGGGTGATCTTGGGAGAATTCTTGGAACGGCGCGGCCGAACGGCCCTGCGGGTTCACCCACGCGGAAGCGTGACCCGAAAGACCGCACCGTCGTTCTCGTTGTGCGCGGACACCGTCCCGCCGTGCCGGGCCACGACCTCGGCGACCAGCGCGAGGCCGAGGCCGTAGCGCCGGGGCCCGGTACCGGTGTGCCTCCGTTCACCGGACACGAACCGCTCGAACAGCCGGGGCAGGACGGCGGGGTCGATGCCGGGGCCGTCGTCGGCGACGGTCAGGACGATCCGGTTCCCCTGCGTGGTCTCCGTCGCGACCACCTCACCGGCGGCGTGCCGGATCGCGTTGTCCAGCAGCGCGCCGACCGCGCGCCGGAGGCCCGCGTCGAACCCGTCGACGACGGGATCGCCGGGTTCCCGTTCGAGGCGCAGCCGGATGCCCCGCTGATCGGCGAGTGGCCTCGCCGCCTCGACCTCCTGGCCGACGAGATCGGCGAACCGCACCGGACCCCGGGCGGAGCCGCCGCGGGGGTCCGCGGCGATCAGGAGATCGTCGAGGATCGCGGCCAGCCGGTCCGCGTCGGTCACCAGACCGTCCACTTCGGACCGTACGGTGGCGCGTCCGTCGTCGCGGTCCAGCTCTCGCCGGATGAGCTGCGCGCGGGTGCTCAGCAACGTCAGCGGCGTCCGTAGCTCATGTCCGGCGTCGGCGACGAACCGCCGCTGCAGGGACAGGGACCGCGCCAGCGGGATGACCGCGCGACGGCCCAGCCACGCACCGGCGACGGCGGCGAGAAGCAGCCCGGCCACCCCGCAGCCGAGCAGGATCCGGACAAGCCGGTCGCGCTCCCGGTGTGCCGTGCGCAGGCTGAGGATCGCCTGGACCACACCGCCGTCGTGGGGTTCGGTGCGCACCTCGTACTCGACCCGTTCCGTGGTCACCTCCCGGCTCCGGACCTCTCCGGCCGAGGCGGCGCGCAGGTCGTCCTCCTGGGGGAACCCGGCGGGCAGTCCTGCGGTGGCCTGGCGCCCGCGGATGTTCTGGAGTACGAGCCAGACACCGGCCGGCGGATCGTCCACGTCGTCGGCCCTGGCGATCGTGGCGCTCAGCAGCTCGTTCTGGGACTGGTGCTGGTCGCGCAGCACGACCAGCACGGCGACGCCGACCAGTGCGATCACGGTCAGTGCCACGGCCCCGGCGGTCTGCAGACCGACCCGCAGGGAGGCACGGCGCACCATCGCCGCGTCGGCCGTGCGTGCCGGGCGCCGCCGCATCACCGGGTCCCGAGCTGGTAGCCGCGGCCACGCACGGTGTCCACGGCCCGTGTGCCCAGTTTCCGGCGCAGGTAGTGCACATAGGTGTCGACCGTGACCTCGCTGTCCGCGTCATCGAAGACCAGTTCCAGCAGCTCGGCCCGCGAGAAGACCCGCGATGGCCGGGCCGCGAGCGATGCCAGCAAGGCACACTCCCGTTCCGACAGCCGGACCGGTGGCTGGCCGCCGACGGACGCGAGGCGGGTGTCGAGGTCGAGCGCGCCGCCGGGGAGGGGGAGCGTGCGGGCCGCGTCGAGATGACGTCGCCGCAGCGCCCTGAGCCGGGCGAGCAGCTCGTCGATGTCGAACGGCTTGGCGAGGTAGTCCTCGGCCCCGGCGTCGAGACCGGCCACCCGGTCCGCGGGAAGGCCGAGCGCCGAGAGCACCAGCGTCGGCGTGG
Source organism: Amycolatopsis samaneae (assembly GCF_039541975.1). Lineage (NCBI taxonomy): Bacteria > Bacillati > Actinomycetota > Actinomycetes > Pseudonocardiales > Pseudonocardiaceae > Amycolatopsis > Amycolatopsis samaneae. Next base: position 14,501 of record NZ_BAABHG010000011.1, on the reverse strand, counting down.
TCACCCCTTTGAGCCGAAGCCGCGTCAGCAGGTCCAGCCCGTCGATCGCGGGCAGCCCGCGGTCGAGTACGAGGACGTCGTAGCCACGGGTCAGTCCCAGGTGGAGCCCGCGCTGGCCGTCGGCGGCGATGTCGACCCGATAGCCCTCGTCGACAAGCAGGCGGCACAGCATGTCCGCGAGCCGGGTCTCGTCTTCGACCAGCAGGACACTCGGCGCGGCTGCGTTCATGCGCTCATTGTGGTCTCGGTGCCGGGATGGGCGGGGCAGCCGGCCCCGGCGCGGCGGGGTCGATCGGCCTGCGGCCGTAGACGAGATAGGCCAGCGGGCCCGCGAAGTTGATCGCGATGATCCACGCCCAGCGGCGTTTCGGCCCGCGGATCTCGGCGGCGGGCCTTATCGCGAGGTCGGTCCAGGCGAGGGCGGCGAGGGTGAGTTGCACGCCGGTGGCGAATGCCAGCATGAGGTGTTCGTGCTTGGTGTGTCCGGCGGGACCGTGGCGGCTGGGCATGACATCTCCTCGGGGATGGGCTTTCCAGGCTCCTTGTCGCGGCCGGCGGTGGATAGGGGCGGAGGTCACCGCCGGCTCGACCGCTCGGCGACAGGTCTGGGTGCGAGGTGAATTCGGTGACACGAAATCGTGTTCGAAACCGAGATCAGTGGGCGTGTCCGTGATGGGAGATCGAGAGGGAGAGGTGCATGTCCGGTACCGAGGAGCCGCACGCGCAGACCCGGCGCATGATCAAGGTGCTGCTGGACGCGCACGACGCCGCCGGGCCGGTCGTGGGGCCTGGCAGCGCAGGCACGCCGAACGACTGGCCTGTTTCGGGGAAGAGCTGGTCGACGTCCGCGGTGTCGAATGGCGTTCGCTCGCTCGCCGGCTCGGTTACCGCGACGCCGACTCGTGGCATGTCGGCGACGCCGACGACTATCCGGGCGGTCGCCGGGCCGGTGGAGGGGGTGCGCCGACGGTGCTGCTCGCCCTGCTGGTTCGGCAGCAGCGTGAGCGGCTGCGCGATGTTCGCGCCGCCGCGGGAACGCGCGTTCCCACGGCGGCGGGGGAGGCCGGCTGAGAGCAGTAGCCGTTCGGCGACGCGTCGTGCCGCGGATCCGTGAGCGCCGGCCAGGCCGGGAAGTCAATTGTCCACAGTGGTCTTTCAGCTGTTTCGGCTGGACAAGCCTTGCGCCGTCAGCAACTGGCGGAGCCGGGACAGCGCCCTGCACTGGGTGACCCGGACCGCGCCCGCGCTCGGCATATCCAGCAGCCTGGCCGTCTCCTCGGCCGTGAATCCGAAGATCGTGCGGAGCGCGAGCACCTGTGCGTGCAGCTTCGGCAGTTTGGTGAGTAGATCCTGGGCCGCGATTTTATGTTCGAGAAAGCCGATCGTGTCAGGGGAGGAATGCGGGCTCGGGGTCACGAAGTCGAGAATGTCAGTAGGGAAAGTGTGCACTTCGCGCGCGCGTCTCCGGTAGTAGTCGGAGACCTTGTGCGCGGCGATGCCGAAGACGAACGCGAAGAATTTGTCGGCCTCCTTCTCGTAATGGGGCAGAGCCAGTGTTACTGCCAGCAGAATCTCCTGGACGCAGTCCTCGACTCCGAACGAGCCGATTTCCTGGTTGCGCATCCTGTGTAGGCAGTAACGAAAGACAATGGGGCGTACTTGCTGTATCAGAGAGTGCACGGCGGCTGGTTCCCCGCGTGCGGCTGATCGCAGGAGTGAGGAGTCAACGGGAGAAACCGTGTTCGCGGATCGCTGGGTTGGGAGTGGGGCCTGACCGAGTTTCTGAATCATTTTCGGGCATCCCTTCTCCCCGGCCGATCTCCTGAATCGGCCGGTCCGGACCTGCTGGGGGAGTGCGCGAACGTCGGGGTCTCGGGCGCCTCGCGCGACTGAGATCATCCTTCCGTATCGGCCAAATGTGGGCAATGGGCTATGGCATTCGGACGCCTTGTTGATCACGTTGAAGCGGCAACGATTTGGTATACGTGGCGGTGACCAAAAGTCGATGTCGACTGATTTTCAGGAGACTTGTTGTCGTGTGTCTTGTGTTCGGTGACGGCATAAATAGCCTGGTGTGTGATGCCGGCTACGGGAATGCGCTTGCGTGTGTTGGCCAGGTAGCCGTATCGGTGGTTCCGGGCGGTTGGATATCCGATATGCGCATGATCGCCGCGTGGTGGTGCGCCGGAAAATGCTCGCGGCTGCCATGTCCTCGGGACGGCTTCGGCTCAGGGGCGGGATCGCCGTGACTGCACCACGGTGCGCGCGTGCGGCCGAATCGTCACGACGCAGGGACGTCTCGCACCTGGTCGGCTCGCGGCCCACGCAGCGCGTACCAGCTACGCAGGCCGATGCCCGCCGCTTCGGCGAGCAGTGCGCCCCGCTCGCGGGCGGCATGGCTGAAATCGGCGCTCTTGGCCAGCAGCGCGATGGCACCGCGTCGGTGCTCGCCCAGTGGGATGGGCAGCGCGCGCACCGCGTTGATGCCGTATCTTCTGGTCAGGCTGGGAAAGCTGGGCCACCGGCTCGAGGAATCGAGGTCGAGGACCTCCACCGCGGCGCCTGTCCTGCTGGCTTCGAGCACCGGTCCGGTGAGGCACAGTACGCGCTCGGCCTGCGCCCAGCCGGGATAGGCTCCGTAGCCGATGGACCGGACGGTAGCATCGGTCACCAGTACCGTCGCGGCGATCGCCGGGACCAGGTCGACGCACTGGTGGGCGAGCCCGCGGAGGAAGTCGTCGTGGTCGGTGATCGCGCCGGCGTCGGCAAGGCCGAGCAACAGGCGGATCGCTTCCCGGTGCGTCGGTGAGCCTGGACGCCATTCGCTGGTGCCGAGGATGGTGTCGGCCACGGTTTCGCAGTGCAACGACTAGACCCTGTCTCGGGAAGCGGAAACTCATGAAGGCACGCGGGCGGTCGCCCCGCGGGGTAGCGGTTCGCGCAGCTGCCGCGCCTTGAGCGGAACGAGTGGTACCCGTGCGACCGTTCAGTCCGATGTGGACCCGGTTCGCCCGGTCGGCCTGGCGGGCACCTGGCACAGCCGGCGACTCTGGTACGGCGAAGTTCTTCGCCGATGCGTGCGAAGAGGCGCGCGCCGTACGGCCGGGAGGTACCCGTCGAGGCCCGGCCCGCGTCCGTGCGAGGAACGTGAGGAGACGCCATCGGCGGAGAGAAGGGCGACATCGGTTGCCGGCGCGGCGTTTCGGGAACGGTTCGCCGCGGCCGAGGTCACGAGCATGCCCATTACCTTCCGTGTGACGCGAAGTCCGCCAGGGCGGTTCCTGGTGACATCGCGCCTCGCGAGACTGCGCGACACCTTAAGCATGTCCTATGTGCGACATTTGGCGTGAGTACCCCCGGTACTCATAACGTCGGCCGATAATGCCGCCGGGCGGAGGACTTCCGGCAACCGGCGGCGAAGTGGGCCACTCGGCATGGTCGAAGGGCGCCTCCCCGCAGCGCCTTCGCTACGACCGTACGTGACCACGGCCTCGGGTTCGGTTCCCCGGCGTCGCCGTCGCCGGAGTCGGCCGTTCCTGGCGGGAGAGCCTGCTGTTCTTCAAGGCCTGTCACGCAAGCACGCCGACCAGGCCCAAGCTCTGGATAGCCCCGGTATCTCCACGGCCCGGCATGATCGGAGTCCATAGTAGACAATACTGTTCTTCCGCCCGCCCCGTGCCGCGCCATGTTCGGCGAGTGGCCCGACAAGGTTGACGACCGGTTCTCCGCCTGGTGCGAACGAGGCGATCGCACGTCTTCGCTTCGTCGGCGACCGAACACCGGAACGGTCCTGTCGGTGTGACGGACGTGGACCATGGTGGTCACTGCGGAGCCGGGTCTCGCGTCTTGTGTGAGGTCCGCCGGTGAGGTGGGGAAGAAGGTCCCTGTCCCATGGGTCGATGGGCTCTTCGCCCGGACTGGGTCGCCTGCGAACGTTGGTGGCCGAGAAAAGAGGAGGGCGCATGGAACGGTCGTTCCGGACGGCTACTGCTCTCGCGCTGGCCGTCGCGGTGTTTCTGGGAGTGTCGGCGGGACCGGCGTTCGGCGAGGGAACCGCATCCGTCTCCCCGCCCACGCCCTCGGCCGGTTCGCCGGCCTCCAAGCCGCCGGCGCCCTCGGCACCGGCCCCGCCTTCGAAGCCCACGCTGCCCCCGACTTCGGGGAAGCCGGCGCCACCGGCCAAGACGGTGCCACCGTCGGCGCCGGCGCCATCGTCGGCGGTGGCCGCACCCTCTGCCAGGCCGGCACCGACCACCGCTCCTGGCACCTCGGTCAAACCGTCCCCCACCGCCCCGCGGGAACAGCCTGACCTGCGCCTCACCGTGGTGCTCGACAGACCCTCCTACCACCCGCAGGACCTGGTCAGGGCCACGGCGACCGTCGTGAACGCCGGGACCGGGCCGGCGACCGCGGTGAGACTGTCCTCGTCCGGCAACCTGACGAACCACGACTGGGATGGCTTCACCGGCAGGGAAGTCACCCTCGCACCCGGCCAATCGGCGATGGGCGCCGCCCTGGCCTGGGTGGCGGATGTGTCCGAGGGCGTGGTGCGGCTGACCGTCACGGTCGGCTCCGCGGAACCGGACGCGAACCCCGCGAACAACACGGTCACCGTCACCGCGGCGCTCATCGTGGTGCGCGGCGGTTTCACCGGCGTCGCCTATGGCGACCGCAACTGGAATCACACGCTGGATCCGGGTGAAGCGCTCGCCGGTCTCCGTGTGCTCGCTTCGGGAGGCCCGCTGGGCTTCTACGAGACGGTGACCGACCACGAGGGTCGCTTCGCCTTCCACGATCTGCTCGCCGGCACCTGGAGCGTCTACGTCGACAACCACGACTGGATCTTCACCGGCGCCACCGTTGAGGTGGACGACACGCATGTGCCCGACGTGGCACTACGCGGCGAGTACGACACCACCGGATGGCTGGCCGGCAGTGCCCGGTTCGCCGCCCCCACCTACGCCCGGGGTGACATCGCTCGGATGGCGATCACGCTCACCAACAGCGGCCGCGGCTCGGTCCCCGGGTTGACCGCCCGCTGCCTGGTAAGCAACGGTGGGCCGGTCGACGCAGGCGAGCTCGACAGTTCAGGACCGGGCGCGACCCTCCCGGCCGCGTCCTCACGGACCTTCCAGCTCACCGTCCCGGTCGACGCGTCGGCTGCGAACGACGGCTACCTGGAGCTGAGCTGCTGGGTCTGGCAGGCAGCGGGCCACGGCGGCGTCGTGACGGTGACGGCGACGGCCCGGGTCCCCGGCGCCCGTGCGTCCAAAGTGGTCGGACTGCTTCTCACCCCGGTCCCGTCCCCATGCGGGTGCTGGCCGCGCTACGACCCGGTTCCCTCGGTCAAGGTCTACCTGCGCAACCAGGTCAGCGGCCAGATCGTGGCCCGTGCCGTGACCGACACGAACGGATTGTTCGTCTTCTACGACCTGCCTGCCGACCGCTACGATCTCGGCTTGATAGGCCCCTGGCGGGGCCACTACGGCAGGACGCCCGTCTTCCTCGTCCACGGCGGTGACGACGGCTCCAGACCGCCCTACACCGTCATCGTGGAACCCGGTCCCTACCAGCCCGACCCGGAGCCGGCGCCGAGCCCACCACCCGGCCGCGGCGCCGAACCACCCGCCCCCGCGCCCGTGCGGCCTGCCCATGACGTCGTGCCGGCACCAGCGGTGCTCACCCAGCCACAACCGCTCGCCACGACCGGCGTAAGCGTCGGCTGGCTCGCCCTGGGTGGCCTGCTGACCTTCGTCACCGGTGTGGCCCTCCTCCTGGGCAGCAGGCGCCGAACCAGCTGACAGGACACGAAGCGACACGCCAATTCCACACGTCGCGCCGGCCGACGGCCGGGCCGACGGTCTGCCGTCAACACCTTCTTCCTGACTGTCCCCGATCAGGAAGAAGGTGTTGACGGCACCGGGAGGGCGCGCGGAGCACCGGACGCCTTCCTCGGGGGCAAAAAAGCGAGTCCCGTGGTACGAAACCGTGTTCGAAACCGGGATCAATGGGCGTGTCCGTGACGGGAGACCGAAAGGAAGAGGCGCGTGTCCGATACCGAGGCGCAGCACAAACAGGTCCGGCCCGATGCACGGTCGTTTTCCGTTGACAGGGGGCTGACTCCCCTGCTCGGCGCGTTCGGCCAAGGGTTTCTCGGCCCGGCTACCGACGTGCGCTGCGCTCCGCCGCCAAGCCCAGATGCCAGAGCGCCGCTGGAAAAGGTGGCTGTCCGATGCGGGTCACCGTCAAGTCGTCCGCGATGCCGGCCAGGCACCGGCGGCGGTCTCAGGAAGGTGACCGGACGCGAATCAGATCGTCGCGGCCTCGGTGGCGATGAGTACGGGGCAGGAGGCGTGGCGGAGGAGAGCCTGGCTGGTGGAGCCGAGAAGGAGCCCGGCGAATCCGCCGCGACCTCGGCTGCCGACCACGAGGAGCTGAGCCTTGTGACTCCACTGGAGAAGCGCGGTGCGCGGTTCGTCGCGGACGACGACGCGCTGGACGTCGAGGTCGGGATAACGCTCGTGCCAGCCGGCGAGGCGCTCGGCCAGGACGGCGGTTTCACTTTCGACGGAGGGGGACCAGGCGTAGTAGGCCGCGACTTCGCCGAAGACGCGGGTGGTCTGATCGGTTCCCCAGGCGTGCACGGCGACGAGGTAGGTGTCGCGGGCGGACGCCTCGGCGAACGCGGTCGCGACCGCGTGTTCGCTGAGTGGGGTGCCGTCCACGCCGACCACCACCGGCAGTGTGGCCGTCGAGGCGGCCGGGGCGCCGCCGCGAACCGAGACGACCGGGCAGTGCGCGTGCGCCGCCAGTGCGAGCGTGACCGAATCACCGAAGACGGCGCCCACCCGGGTGTGCTCGGAAGCGCCCAGCACGATCATCCGCGCCTCTCCGGACAGTTCGAGCAGGGCCGCCGCCGCGGTGTCCTCGCTCAACCGCAGGTGGACTTCGGCGTCGGCCGTCGCCTTCGCGGCGTTCCGTGCCTGCCGGAGCAGTTGATGGCCGCGGTTGCGGAGCTCGAGCACCAGGTGCTCGGGCGGGGGCACCACCTGCCCGCGGTACAGCTCGGCGGTGCCGAGGCCATGGGCGAGGACGAGCGGGACGCCCCGGTTCGCGGCGGTGGTGGCGGCCCAGCACACGGCGTCGGTCGATCCAGGGGTGCCGTCGACCCCGGCGACGATCGCCGCGGTGCCGGATTCCGGGGTGTTCATCCTGTGCTCCTGTCTCCGCGCAGCTGATGCTTCGAAGCTAGACACGTGCCGGGGCGCGGACGACTGTCGTTGGTCCCATCGCGTAGGGACTTCCGGCTGCTGCGCTCGGTCGTGTCCCGGAGTTGGCTGGAGGCCGGAAGGACGTTGCCACGAAGGAGAGAAGGGATCATGACCGCATTGGTACCGGCGCCCCGGTTCGCCCTGCCGAGCATCGCCGCCTGGTTGGAGAATCCGTGGCCGTTCGCCGGGCACAACCCGGTTCGGGTCGAGGAGTCCGACACTGACGGCAAGTACGTCGTCCGCGCGGAGTTGCCGGGCTTCGACCCGGAGAAACACATTTCGGTGACCACACACCACGGCCTGCTCACCATCAGCGCGGAACGGGAGGCGAGGGAGATCGAGCACGGTCGCAGCGAGTTCTTCTACGGCAAGTTCAGCCGCACGCTGCCCCTGCCACAGGGCGTCGACACGGCGAAGGTGAGCGCGAGCTACGCGGACGGCATCCTCGAGGTCACGATGCCGCACCACGAGCAGACACAGCAGAAGGAAGTCAAGATCGACGTGACGAAGGCCTGAGATCGGGCACACCGGGCGGGTGCGGCTGGACGGCCGTACCCGTCCGGCGTTGTGCGCGGAGGCAGGTCGAGGAGGTCGTGATGCGTGTACTTACCCTCAACCCGGGCTCTTCGAGCGTCAAAGCCGCGTTGGTCGTCGACGGGACGGCGGTGGGCTGGTCGGCCTGGGAGACCAATGGGTCCACAGTGGACGAGAGGACCATCGCCGACGCGGTCGGGCGGTGGCGGGAGGTCGACGCGGTGGCCGTGCGGTTCGTGCACGGGGGGTCGCGTCGCGAGCCCGCGCTCGTGGACGAAGAACTGCTCGACGCGCTGGAGCGACTCGGCCGGTTCGCGCCGCTGCATCAGCCGCAGTCGGTCGCGATCGCCCGCGCGGCGCGAAACGTGTACCGGGCGACGCCGGTGGTCGCGTGCTTCGACACGGCGTTCCACGTCGACCTGCCGGAGGCCGCTGCCCACTATCCGTTGCCACGCGAGTGGACCCGGCAGGGCCGTCTCCGTCGTTACGGCTTTCATGGCCTGTCGTGTCAGTACGTCGCGCGCCGGGCCGTGGCCATGCTCGATCTCGATCCCGCCGTGGCGCGGCTGGTGTGCTGCCATCTCGGGGCAGGGGTCTCGGTGACCGCGATTCACGGGGGCCGCGGTGTCGACACCAGTATGGGATTCACGCCGCTGGAGGGGCCGGCGATGGCGACGCGGTCCGGGACGGTGGATCCGGGGCTGCTGTTGTATGTGATGGAGGCGGCGTCGATGTCGCCCGCCGGGATGGCCGACGCGCTGTACCGGCGGTCGGGGCTGGCCGGGATGAGCGGGACCAGCGGGGATCTGCGGGAGGTGCGGGCCGCTGTCAAGGCGGGCGAGCCGGACGCGGTGCTGGCGCTGGAGGTCTACCTGCACCGGCTGCGCCGCGAGATCGGCGGTGTGGCGATGAGCCTGCCGCGGCTGGACGCGATCGTGTTCACCGGAGGAGTAGCCGAGCACTGTCCCGAACTGGTCGAACGTCTGGCCGACGGGCTGAGGTTGCTGGGAATCGTGGTGGACCCGGCCCGCTGCGCCGGGACGGGGGACCGGGTCATCAGCCCCGACGGCGTTTCGGTCGCGTCGATGGTGCTGATGGCGCGGGAGGATCTCGAGCTCGCACGCGGTGCCGAGCGGACGCTCACGCACGCTCGGACCGGGTGAACGGGTGACGGCGGTGTGCCTGTGCGCACACCGCCGTCACCTTCCCTGCCGACTCAGCGGAGCCACCGGTTCCGGTCCACGAAGGACAGTTCGGCCCAACGGCGGCCGAATCCCCAGGTGGTGCCCGCCAGCGTCAGCGCGAGTGCGATGAGTACGAGGGCGTAGACGAGGTGGTAGTCGATGACCGGGTTGGTCGAAAGGCTGGGCTTGCCGCCGGCCGTGGTGCGGGCCGGCGGCCATTCGGCGGCCCACATCAGCAGCATCATGATCGTCCCGGCCGTCGCTGAGATTCGCAGCCCGATCCCGAGCGTGACCGCCACGCCGATCCCGGCCAGCCCGATCATGAACAGCCAGTCGGCCCACCAGTCCCCGGCCCAGGAGCGCAGAGTGCCGGCGAACGGGCCGACATCGACGTGGCCGAGGAAACCTCGGGTGGGGGAGCCGCCGTTGACCCAGGCGTTGGCCGAGGTGGTCGAATACCCCCACCCGAAGGTCTTGTCCAGGAACGCCCACAGGAACAGCAGCCCCGTCGCGACGCGGAGTACGGCCAGCGCGCGACGGCCGTTGTCGGGGCCGGGCCGCTGGATGGGTACGTGGGCGGATTCGTGGTGCGCGCGATTCTTGGTGACGGACATTGGCTTCCTCCTCGAAATGGGTGGTTCAGCTGCCCTGCGTGGATGGCTGGAAGTGGTGGTCACCTTCGTCGTCCCAGACGAAGTCGAGCCGGTTGTGGACGTCGATGACGCCGGGCACCCGGGCGGCGAGCAGACCGGCCCGGGTGACCTCACCGCGGCTCTGGAGTCGTCCGACGAGGGTCACGACGCCGTTGTCGACGGTGACTGTGGCTTGTTCGGGTGTCGCCCAAAGGGATTGCTGAAGGACGGTGCGTTGGATGTCGGTGTGGATGTCCTGGTCGGGTCGGCAGTACCGGCCGAGCAGGTCGCGCCGGGAAACGACACCGACGAGGCGGCCGTCCGCGACGACGAACAGACGGCGGAGGCCGGCGTGGGCGAGCCGGATCGCCGCGACCTGGACGGCGTCGTCCGCGGCGATGGTGTGTGCGGGGGCGGTCATCAGGTCTTCGGCGACGAGTGCGTGTGCCTTGGTCCATTCCCGGCGTGTGCGGCCGCAGGCGAGCAGTCCCGGTCGCGGCTCGGCCGGGTTGGCGCGGAGCCGGGCGAGCAGGTCGGCCTCGGAAACGACGCCGAGCGGCGCGCCGTCGTCGTCGACGACGGGCACGGCGCTGATCCGTCGTTCGGCCAGCAGCCGCGCGATGTGCTTGTAGGACGTCTTTGGGGTCACGGTGACCGGGTTCGCCGTCATGACGTCGGAAACGGGTTCGTGCATCATGTCCTCCGATCGGCCCGCCACGAGCCCGATCCGGCTCCCGGCCGTTGCCTGATGCCACGCTAGGTCCGCCGGGGACGAGCGCTCTGGAGCCGTTGGTCCCGGATAGCGGGGACCTCCGGAGCCGGTCCGAGGTGCCGTGTCGTCCGTTCCGGTACGCGTGTCGTCCGGTTCCCGACGCTGGGGAAGGGACGACACGCGTACTCAGCCGGACGACACGCGTGTTCGGTGGAGAGGCCGGTGACTTTCGCCGTCTGTCGCGGGCCGTTCTGCTCTAGGTCACCCACGCCGGTACGAGCGAGCCTGAGGTGAATCGGCGAACAGGAGGCGTCATGCGTGCCCATCCCGGGGACTGGCTGGTGATCAAGGGATACCGGGTCGACAGCCCGGTGCAGCGCGGACAGATCCTCGAGGTCCGGTCCGAGGACGGGTCGCCGCCGTATGTGGTTCGCTGGCTCAGCGACGACCACGTGTCGACGGTGTTTCCCGGCCCGGACGCGGTGGTGGAGCCGAGCCATGCGACCCGTTAGCGAGCGCGCCGTCGTCGTCGGCGTCGACGGTTCCGAGGCCGCGCGGCTGGCCGCGGTCTGGGCAGCCGAGGAAGCGGCGCACCGCGGCCTGCCCCTGCGGCTGGTCAGTGTGTATACGGTGCCGGAAGCCGGGGTGGGTTCGATCACCGGTGCCGTCCAAGGGATGCGGGATGGGCTGGAAGCCAGGGCGAGGACCCGGCTGGAAGCGGTGAGGAAGTCGGTGACCGCTCTGTACCCGCAGCGACCCGTACAGCTCGCGGCGCGGGAATGGCACCCGGTCGCCGCGCTGGTGCAGGAGTCCGAGCGGGCAAGTCTGGTCATCCTGGGTTCCCGGGGACTGGGCGGCCGCACCGGTCGGCAGGCGGGGGCGACCGCGGCCGCGGTGGCGATGCGCGGTCACTGCCCGGTGATCGTGGTACGCGGCGGAACGCAGAGTTCTCCGGCGGCGGCCTCCGGCCCCGTCGTCGTCGGGCTCGACGGGGCGGCGGACAGTACGAACGCACTGGAGTTCGCCTGTGAGGAGGCATCGTGGCGACGGGCGCCGCTGGTGGCGGTGCATACCTGGAACCCGGCGCTGATCGACGGCGTGCCACGGCCACACCCCTTGGCGCTCGACCCGGTCGAGGTCGAGCAGGAGGAGCGCCGGGTGCTGGCCGAGCAGCTGGCGGGCTGGCAGGAGAAGTATCCGGACGTCGTGATCGAGCGGGTTGTCGCGTGTGGACGTCCGGTTCGGACACTGCTGGCCCGCGCCGATCGCGCGCGGCTGCTCGCGGTCGGCTCGCGAGGCCGGGGTGGGTTCGATGGCATGATGCTCGGCTCGACGAGCCAGGCGTTGCTGGCCCATTCGCCGTGTCCGGTGGCGGTCGTCCGTTCGGTGGACGCGGGGTCATGACGGCGCTCCCCGCGCCTCGGCGGCCGCTGCCCGTGGGCTCGGTGGCCGAATTCTTCGATACCGCCGGGCTCGGGCTGCTCGGGCGAGGTTTCGCGCTGTCGCGGCAGAACGGGGAGTGGCGGTTGTATTCGCGACGGCGTTGCGTCCTGCTGCCGTACGCCGCGGCCGATACCGCGGGGGTGGCCTGGCTGGTCGGGGCGCTCACCCGGGGCGCCGGACTCGAACCGGTTGCTACGGAGGCTGTTCAAGCCGGGGAATGTGCCGGGGTCGCGGCGGTCGTACATGCCCTCGGACAGCGGCTTGTGCGCCCCGAGAGGCCGCCCGACGGCTCGGCACGGGGTAGGCTTCTCGTAGCCTTGCGTTCCTCGATCGATACGCTCGCCGAGGCCGATGTCGATGTCCGGCTCGGTGAGCCCGCCGCGGTCACCCACCTGCGAGATGCCGCCAGACGGACTCGCGGTTTGCTCGGTGCCGGCGCTCCGGTACTCGGGGGACGACGACTGGGCGCGGGAATCCGGCGGGAGTTGCATTGGTTCGCCGGTGAACTCGCACCGGCCCGCGGTACCGAGGTGCTGGCTCCGCGCCTGCGGCGACGGCTGACCGCCGTGCCCGCGCATTCGGCCCATGACCACACGCGAGAGCGCATCGCCGGGTCCTTCGTCACCGACGGCCGGGCCCGCGTGTTCGGCGCGATCGGGTCGAGGCGCTACCTCCAGGTGCTCGATGCGCTCGACGTGCTGGAGGTGGTGTTGGCGGAGACGCCGTCGAGGCGGTGGGCGAAAGCCGCACGGCGTCCGGCCGAAACCGAGCTTCCCGGCCTGGCCGCGCCGTGGGCGGCAAAGGCGACCCGGCACCTCCGCGCGGCCGCGCGCACGCCGGGGCGGGACCGCGAGCTGAGTCACGTGCGCCACGCCGTCGAGAAGTTCCGCTGCCTCCGCGACGCGAGTTTTCCGGCCGGAGCCGAGCCCTCGCAGGTCGCCGCGCGGCTCGACGCTGTCACGGCCCTGCTCGAAGAGCACCACACCGCGGTGCTGGCGCAAGCGCACCTGCGCAGGCTCACCGCGCAGGCCATCGAGGCAGGCGAGGACCCGGTCACGTTCGAGAAGCTCCTTCGCGCCGAGCGCGAAGCCGTCGAGGAAACAGCGGCACGGATCCCGGGAGCCTGGCGGGCGGTGCATTCGGCTTCAAGTCCACTGTGGACTGAAGGGACGTAGGTCCCGGCCGGTGGTGACGAAGGCACGCGGCGTGGCGGGAACCGCCTGGAATACCGTCGGAATAAGGCCGCGAGCAGGGAGGTAGCCCATGCGAGCCCGTGACGTGATGACCTCACCAGTGCGCACCGTAACCCCGTCGACGACGGCTAAGGAGGCGGCGGAAATCCTTTCACTGCATGGATTCACCGCACTTCCGGTGGTGGACGACGACGAGTGCCTGATCGGCATCGTCACCGAAGCCGATCTGATCCGTGACCGGGTGCCCGCCGATGCGCGCCACGGCTCCGGCGGGGAGCGGCAGCCCCCGCACAAGGATCCCGGAACGACGGTCGGGGCGCTGATGACCACGCCGGTGACCGGGATGTCGCCGGGCAGCGATGTCGCCGACCTCAGCCGGGCACTGGTCGACGCGGGCATCCGCGCGATGCCGATCGTGGACGGGGCGAAGGTGCTCGGCATCGTGACCCGTGGCGACATCGTCCGGGTGCTGGCCAGGGACGATCGGGCGATCCTGGCCGACGTCCGTCACCACTTGGAGATCTATGGCGGGCAGGGGCGCTGGAACGTGCGGGTGAAGGACGGCGTCGTCCGGGTGGTCGACGCCTATGACGACGAAACCGACCGGCACGTGGCGACCTTGCTGGCCCAGGCAGTGCCCGGCGTGGTGGCTGCCCAGGTCGTTTCCGAACACGAAGGGAGTTCTCGATGAGCGACACCATCCTGGTGGGTACCGACGGCTCGGCCGGCGCGGAACGGGCCGTGGTCTGGGCAGCGCGTACGGCGGCGATCCACGGCGATGTGCTGCGGATCGTGAGCGCGGCCAACATCGCCGGGCTGTACTACGGCGGTGGTCTCGCCGTCGGCGAGAGCATGCTGGACGACCTGCGGAAGGCGAGTGAGGGTTTCGTCCGGCAGGCGGAGGGCACCGCGCTGTCGGTGCGTCCGGGCCTCCGGGTCGAGGGCAGGACGTGGGCGGAGGCACCGGTGCCGTTGCTGATCGAGCAGTCCCGTAACGCGCGGATGCTGGTCATGGGCAGTGCCGGACGCGGACAGTTCCTCTCGACCGTGCTGGGTTCGACGATCTCGGCGGTGGTCGGGCACGCGCACTGCCCGGTCGCGGTGGTCCGGGGCCGGGGCGTTGCCGAGGAGGTGCCGGTGGACGGCCCGGTGGTGGTCGGGATCGACGGCAGCCCGATCAGCGAGCGCGCTCTCGCCATCGCCTTCGAGGAAGCGTCACTGCGGAACGCGCCGCTGGTGGCACTGCACGCATGGAGTGACGTCGTCTACGAGTCGACGCGGGGCACGGCCCGGCTGCTGCCGCAGTGGGAATCCTTGCGGGACGACGAGGAACGGCTGCTGGCCGAGCGACTGGCGGGCTGGCAGGAGAAGTACCCCGGCGTCGAGATCCGCCGCGACCTCCGGCTCGACCGGCCGCGGCACGCGCTGCTGGAGTTGTCCGGGCGGGCCCGGCTGGTGGTGGTCGGCAGCCACGGGCGTGGCGGCTTCACCGGGATGCTGCTCGGCTCCACCGGGCAGGCGCTGGTGCAGCA